>JAZKZO010000026.1:0-15609 GCA_045612665.1 Eubacteriales bacterium | reverse complement strand
GTCGGCAGTCATCGACTTGTCGGGGTGTTTACCAAGCTCGAATTTTGCGGTGTTGTATCCCATACTGCTGAAGTCGCAATACGCCTTGGAATACTCGTACAGGGATTTTGCAATATCAATATATGTTTTTGCGAGGATTTCCTCATCGGAAAGAGGCTCTGCTCCACCCTCGCCCTCTTCCTCATCCTCGGGATTTTCGGGATCGGGAGTTTCGGGATCAGGATTTTCAGGATCGGGAGTCTCAGGATCAGGAGTTTCAGGATCTGGAGTCTCAGGATCGGGAGTCTCAGGATCGGGAGTTTCAGGATCTGGGTTTTCAGGATCAGGCTCCTCGGGAAGTGGCTCTTCCTCTATAATCGGTGGGATATAGCTTGCAAACTTAATATCCAAAAGAAGAGTTTGCACGGCACTATATGTGAATGCGCTGGTGTTAAGAATTTCGCCCTCCTCGTTTGAGTTCGTTCCCGTTTCGAAATCCTCGTAAACGCGGAATGTTCCAAAGTAAGGTCTATGCTTAAACATATGCTCGTAAATAACGCTCGTTCTATCTCCTATTGCAGGGAGCTTCGAATCGATATTTATACCGAGCATTTGACCGAAGGTGATTATCGGTCTTTCGGGAAGTGGCTCAACTGGTGGCTCTGGCTCGACTGGTGGCTCTGGCTCACTCGACGAGGAGCTTGACGATTCGCTTGAGGTTTCGCTTGACGAATCGCTCGAGGTGCTCTCGATGCTAGACGAGCTAGATGAAGAGGACTCCGGCTCACTTGGTGGTGGCACAATGCTTTCCGTTTCCTTAAGATACGGACCGCCTATTCCCGTTGCGTAATCATGTATCATATTCGAAACCGAGTCGAGCGTTGCTGCAATATCGCAAGAAACGAACGCAAAAACGCACAAAAGCGACACGGTAACAAGTAAAAGCTTCTTCATAAGGTCTCCTTTCCAAAATTTAAGGGATTCTCGTTCATTATATATTCTATCATTACGCGCAAAAAAAGTCAAGAGTTTTAATTTTCTTATTGATTTTTGCGCTTCAATGTGATAACATTGTTTTGAACATATTAAAAAGTTCACAAGGAGAATTTTGATATTATGAGAAAAGTAAAAATTGGCGTTATCGGTCGTGGTTGTCGCGGTTGGGGACTTATGGACACCATGCGCTTGACCGATATGTATGAATTTGTAATAATTTGCGACAAGTATCAGGACCGTGTTGAGGCAGGTCAGGCGTGGGTACAGGAAAAGATGGGCTATACTCCGCTCGGCACAACCGATTATCACGAGGTGCTTGCAAACAAGGACGTTGAGGCTGTTCTCGTTTCCTGCGACTGGGAGATGCACCTTCCTATCGCGGTTGATGCAATAAAGGCAAACAAGGCAATCGCTCTCGAGGTTGGCGGTGCTTACACCCTTCAGGAATGCTTTGACGTTGTTGAGGCTTGGGAGGCAAATCCCGTACCGTTTATGTTCCTTGAGAACTGCTGTTATAATAAGGATGAGCTTTTGGCGCTCGCTATGGCAAGAAACGGTGAATTCGGACGCATCGTTTATTGCTCGGGCTCTTACGCTCACGACCTTCGCGGTGAGGTTACCTGTGGTAAGGAAAACAGACACTACCGTCTTCGCAACTATCTAAACCGTAACTGTGAGAACTATCCAACTCACGAGCTTGGTCCTATCGCAAAAATTCTTGACATCAACAGAGGTAACCGTATGGTTTCTCTCGTTTCTATGGCGTCGGGCTCTTTCGGTATGGAGGCTTATGTTGAAAAGAAGCAAGCCGAGGGCAAGTATGTAAATGACGACCTTATCGGAACGGACTTCGCGCAGGGCGATATTGTAAACACGATTATTTCTTGTGAAAACGGTGAGCAAATTCTTCTCCGTCTTGACACCTCTCTTCCAAGGTCTTATAGCCGTGAATTCACCGTTCGCGGTACAAAGGGTCTTTACGAGCAGGCGTATAACGCGACCTATTTCGATGGCGAAAGAGAATATTGGGAGCCATCCGATTACGCAAAGAACAACATAAACAACGCTGAAAGACACAAGGACTTCTTGCCAAGCTTTTGGCGCGATATCACAAAGGAGCAAATGGACGCAGGCCACGGTGGTATGGACTTCTTTGAGCTTGTTGATTTTGCTACACGTCTAGTTGAGGGCAGACCTATGCCTATCGACGTTTACGACTGTGCCGCTTGGATGGCGATTACTCCTCTTACCGAGGCATCAATCAAGGCAGGTGGCGCACCTCAGCAAATCCCTGACTTCACTAAGGGCGCATATAAGACAAGACCAAGATTTGATGTAACGGACTAATGTCGCAGGTCGCAACGGTGAAATCCACCAAGGTGGGTGAAATCCCGTTGGGGTGAAATCCAAGCAAAGCTTGGGTGAAATCGCCTTGCGACAGAATTCGGACTTCGCCTTGCAATGAATTGCAACCTCACGGTTGCATGAATTGACACTGCGTGTCGTGAATTGCCGTTGGCGTGAATTGCCTTCGGCATAGGGGAATCTCCCCCTCCGTCTTGCTTTGCAATCCACCTCCCTCGTCAGATGGAGGCTATATTGTAATTCAATTCATGGAGCGAAGCTTATGGCTCCTTCCGGGAGGGAGCTCCTGACGAAGTCGGGTGAGGGAGAGGGCGTTTTTAGATTTCGCATGCTCCTTCCACCACTGTGTGGTCCCCCTCCGTTCAAAGGGGAAGGCTAAGGCAAGACCGCGCTTCGATGTAACGAACTAACGGTGAGCAACGGCAAAGCCCGTTTCGTGTTCTTGAATTTTAACAAAACGAAAAAATCCCGACACTGTGTCGGGATTTTTGTTATTTTGCAAGCTCTGAATCCATTTTCAAAGCCATTTTCATTATTACCTCGGCAGCCTCGACGAGTCCCGAGATGGAGATGTGCTCGTCGGCTTGGTGTGCTCCACCGTGTCCGCTTGGCAATCCGAAGTCGTTCCATTTCGTTGTCATACCAACCTCAAACGAGCTTTCGAGGTATCTTGAATAGGTTCCGCCTACGCTTATTCTCGGTTGTGCATCAAAATTGCCCGTATGCTCACGGTACACCTGCATAGCCACCTGAACGTATTTATTGTCGGCACTTATCGCCTTGGGCTCTCCGTCCTTTAGCACCTTAACCGTCGCATTTTGCTCCTCAAATATCGAGGCAATCTTGCTTACAAGCAAGCTTTGCTTATATGCTCTTCCGTGGCGAATATCGAGCGTGAATTTAATCTCATCTTGGCTTATATCTATAATTCCGTTTGTAACGGTTGTTTCTCCAAAGACCTCATCCGTTGCCTCAATGCCAAGCGGACGTCCGTCGTAGGTTGAAAGCAAGCTATACAAAAGGGAAAGCTCCCGCTTGTCGCCCTCGGAAAAATACTCACAGTCAAGGAGTGCGCCCAAAATTATAGCTCCTGCGTTGACTGTTCCCTTTGGATTTGCACCGTGTGCCGAAATTCCAACTGCATTGATTTTGATAAAGCCGTCCTCGCGCGAAATTTCAAGCTCGCCATGCCTTGAAAGCTCACCGTAAAGCGCGTCCGAATAGCGCACAGTCGCCTCGGCTTCCTTTAATATTATGTTTACAGCCTCGCCACCCTTAAGGCAAATTAAGTCGCGCAAGCGTGTCATTTTTTGACATTCAAGCCAAAGTATGCCCTTATCTCCGAGATGCACGGGAAAGCCCGAATCGAGCACCATCGAAATATCGGGGGGAGTGTGTGTTTTTTTGTAATCGAAGATATCACTCATCGTCGTTTCCTCGTTTGCACCGATAAAGAAAACGAGCGAGGATTTAAGATTTATTTTAAGCTCCCTTATCGCCCTTAAAATCCAAAGGCTGATAATTATTGCGCACTTGTCGTCGGATGAGCCACGTCCAAAAACGTCATCGCCTATAATCTTGCCCTCAAACGGCTCACACATTGTCCAGTCCTTGCCCTCGGGCACAACGTCCGCGTGGGAAAAGAGTCCTATTTTGTGCTCGCCCGAGCCGTAGGTTGCAAGCGCATATGTGTCGTATTTTTCCACACTCGCGCCTTCCTTTGCGAATTTTTCGCACACGCGCTCTATTATCGCCCTTGCGCCCTCGGTGTTAGCAATCGACGGTATTCTCACAAGCTCGCAAAGCTCGTTTGCAATCTCGTCCCTGTGATTTTCCAAATATTCTTTGATTTTTTCCTCGTAGCCCTTCATTTTCTACCTCTCAAAAGCTTTATACTTAAAGTATAACACGATTATTTTTCAATGTCAATATTGCAAAATCTATTATATTATGTTAAACTAAGTATAAAGGCAAGGGCTCAGCCACGCTTGCTAACGAACGTTTAGGAGAGCATTATGAATTTCGAAATCAAAGGCAATCAATTTATTTTAGACGGTGAGCCGATTAAGCTTATATCGGGTGCCGTTCACTATTTTAGAAATATGAAGGACACATGGCGCGACGTTTTTAAGAAAATGAAGGCTATGGGTCTTAACTGCGTGGAAACCTACTGCGCTTGGAATATGCACGAAAAGAAAATGGACGAGTTCGACTTTTCGGGCAACCTCGACATTTGCGAGTTTATCAAAATCGCACGCGACGAGGGGCTTTTGGCTATCGTGCGCCCAGGTCCGTACATTTGCGCCGAATGGGAATTCGGTGGACTTCCCTGGTGGCTTCAAACGCTTGACGATATGGAAATCCGTTGCCAAAACAAGACTTATATGGAAAGATTTGAAAAGTACCTTGGCGCGCTTTTCGACCAAATCCGTCCACTCCTTGCAACAAACGGTGGAAATATCATTATGCTTCAATGCGAAAACGAGTACGGCTACTATGGCGACGACAAGGAATATTTAAAGGCGCTTTACAAAATTTACAGAAATCACGGAATTGACGTTCCTCTCTTCACCTCGGACGGTACAGGCGAGGAGGACCTAAAGGACGGAACGATTGAGGGCTGTCTTGCGACGCTCAACTTCGGCTCTCGCGTTGAGGAAAACTTCCGTGCGCACGACAAGCTCTTCCCCGATTCACCTAAGATGTGTATGGAAATGTGGAACGGCTGGTTTGACGCGTGGGGCGACGGTCGCCATCACACAACGAGCGCAGAGGACTACGCAAAGGTCGTTGACGATATGCTCACACGCGGTAGCCTTAATATGTATATGCTAATCGGTGGCACTAACTTCGGCTTTACGAGCGGTGCAAATCACTACGAGAAATTTGCGCCCGACGTTACAAGCTACGACTACGATGCACCCTTAACCGAATGTGGAGATATAACTCCAAAATATATGGCTCTTCGCGAGGTAATTGCCAAGCATACGGGCAAAACACCGCCCCCTGTGCCTGAAAATCGCAAGAAAAAGGGCTACGGCAGAGTTGCGCTTACCTCACAGGCAAGCCTTTTCGACAACCTTGACAACCTTTCAAGCCCACAGTTCTCTAACGTTCCAAAATGTATGGAGGCGTACGGACAGGGCTATGGCTATATCGCTTACACAACCAAGCTAAACCGTGATTACACCGACACTGACGTTATCTTTGACGGCCTTGGAGATAGAGCGCAGGTGTACGTAAATCGCACCTTGCAGGGAATTCTCTACATAAATGACGAAAGTCAAAGCGTGAAAATCAACGCAAAAGAGGGCGACACGCTCACAATTTTGGTTGAAAATATGGGCAGAGCCAACTTCGGCCCTAAGATGATGCGCAAAAAGGGAATCGCAGGCAGACTTTTGCTCGGTCGCAGAATTCACTATAACTGGGATGTTTACACCTTGCCTATGGACAATCTTGACGCACTTGAATTCGGTCAAGCGCCCGTTGAGGCATCTAGATTTTACAAGGGCGAGCTTGAAATAGACGAGGCGTGCGACACGTTCCTCTATCTTGACAGCTTCACCAAGGGATTTGTAGTGATAAACGGCTTCAATCTCGGCAGATATTGGGAAATCGGACCCCAAAAGAGCCTTTACGTGCCTGCATCGGTGCTCAAAAAGGGCAAAAACGAGATTATCGTATTTGAGTCCGACGGCATAAAGGGCGACCCCCGTGTCGAATTTAAGGACTTCCCTACGCTTCAGTAATGCAACTTAAGGAGAAAGAATGGACGCATTTTATCACGGAGAGATAAACGAGTTTGCTGATTGGCACGACACCGACGGTAACATTATCAACGCAAGCGACGGCGGTATCATCTTCGCTGACGGCAAATATCACTGGTACGGAATGGCATTTCGCGAGCTTGGTATGGCAAACGGACCTCACGGTGGGCAAATGACCGACACAGGTGTCGTTATGTATGAGTCGGACGACCTGCTTAATTGGAAATACGAGGGCGTTATTTTGGATGTGAGCGACGACCCTGAGAGTCCTCTTTTCGCACCTATGCGCTTCGAAAGACCGAAAATTATATATAACGAGCGCACGCATCAGTTCGTTTTGTGGTGTCATTACGTAAAATATCCGGGCAATCACGGCAAGGGCGTTGGCGACTGCGATATGGGGCTTGCCGTATGCGACACGGTAAACGGAAAATACAAGTGGCTTGGCTTTACAAAGCCGATAGATGAGCACGGATTTGTGCGCGATATGACCGTTTACAAGGATTTTGACAAAAGTGCGTATCTGATTTACGACCGACACGTTGAAAACGAAAGCGTGGGATGCGACAGGTGCTTGCACGTTGTTAAATTAAGCGACGATTACCTCTCGTTTACCTCAACCTATAAAAAAATCGAGAGCGCAAAGTTCAGAGAAGCGCCTGCCATTGCCTATAAGGACGGATATTATTATATATTCACCTCGGGGCTTACAGGCTGGCAAACAAATCAGGCAAGGGCGTTTAGAACAAGACACTTGCTTGACGAGTGGGAGGATATTGGCGACCCCTGTGTCGATGATACGACTCACACAACCTTTAATACACAATCCTCGAACGTGTTTAAAATCGAGGGCACGGACACGCAAATTTTGATGCTCGAAAGGCACAACACCTCGAATTTTCTAAAAAGCTCGTATGTGTGGCTACCGATTGAATTTAACGACGATAACACCGTGTCAATAAGATACAAAAAGGAAATAAAGCCTTATTAAAAAGCAAAAACAGCCACAGGAGTGGCTGTTTTTTTGTTTGCAAGCTCTGTCAGAGCAAATATATTGGCAAATCGTCGCCTATGCAAATGTGAGCTATTGTCTGCTTTTTTGCCTTGGTTGGCTTTTTTACAACCTTTTCGGCAACCTTGACAGGGGAAAGCTCGGGCTCCTTTTCAAGGCTCTTTTTTGGAGCTGTCTTTGGAGCTGTGCTTGGCTGTTTAGCGGTGCTTGCCTTTGGCGCGCTTGACTTCGGTGCGCTCTTTTTGGGGGCGCTCTTTGCCTTTTCGCTTACTACCTCGCTATTTTCCATATCGGGAGCAGTTGTTTTCACATTTGAGTAGCCGTTGTTTGCAACTCTCTTTATTGCGTTCTTACCTATTGGCATATTCGATAACCTCCTTTGCAAGTGCCTTATATTCGAGGGCGCTTCTTGAATACTTCTTGTAAGCTACAACGGGCTTACTGTTATCCTGCGACCACTCTATTGTACTGTCAACCTTTACGTATTCCTCGAAAACGCGCACTCCCTCAGTTTCCTTTAGGGTTTTAAGCGTTTCCTTGAAATAATTCTTTCTCTCGTCTGCTCTTGTTACCATAATGCCCATTACGTCAAGGCGTGGGGAAATCTCCTTTACCTTGTCGATAAACTCGAACATATTTGCAAGACCGAAAAGTCCCCAAGGGCTAGCCTCAACAGGGATTATAACATAGTCCGATGCGCACATAACATTCATAACCCAACCGCCAAGCGTTGGTGGAGAGTCGATTAAAATGTAATCATAATAGCCACGCGCTCTTATTGGCTCAAGGCATTTTCTAAGAATAATCTCTCTTTGCCATTTTGTGAAAAGGTCGAACTCTATTCCGCTCATAAGCGTGCTTGACGGAATTATATCAAGCCCCTCGTACTCGGTCGGAACAACGAAATCGGACAGGTCCTTTTCCTCTTTTATGGCGGTGTATGTGTTTTTGCCGTTAGTTGCATACTCTAACGCCTTTTCCTCGTCAAAGAACGAAAGCGTCAGATTGAGCTGCATATCTCCGTCTATGAGAAGCACTTTTTTGCCCATCATAGAAAGCGCACAGCCTATGTTTGAGCAGCTTGTGGTTTTACCACTTCCGCCCTTATTGTTCGCAAACGCGATAACCTTAGTTCTGCTCATTTTCCTTCTCCCTTTCATCCTCGGTAAGAAATTCAAGCAGGGCATCAATTCCCTCGCCTGTGTATGCGCTTACAGGGAAGATTTTCTTACAGCCTGCAAGCCTTAACCATCTTTCAACTCTTTCGGGATTAGCATCAGGCTTGTCTATGCCTGTGATAAGACCGATAACCTCTCTGTTTACAAGGCTCGTAATACACGGAGAGAAAATCGAATAAGGCTCGTTTGCCGAAAGCACAAGTCCGACAACGTCCGCCTCGTACGAATAAAGCGCTAGCGCTCCACTCGTTTGCCTTAGCTCCGTATACTCACCGGGAGTGTCGATAATATTATCAAGATAGTTTATGTACTGTGTTTTATAGTAGTGAATTTTTTCACCGTTAAGAGCCTGCGTTAGCGTTGTCTTGCCTGCCGCAACTCTACCTATAAGAATAATCTTTTTCATTATGTCTTCGTTACCTCACAGCAAACGTAGCCGAGCTTTGAGGTAAAATACTCTCTTATGGCATAGAATGCCGACTCCACGCTTGATACGCTTCCCGTGATGATAAGTGTTCCTGTAAATCTATCTACAAATCCGATGTCCGCGCCCGATGATTTCATTGCGATATCGGCAGCGATTACTGCGCTTTCCGCAGGAGAAACGGTCAAAACACCGATTGCACTTCTTGTGTAATCCGTCTTTGGGTCAAGACCGAGCTTTACGTAAAGGACGTCGTTTGGATTTGCAATTATGTGGCAAAGAGTTATCTGCTTACCCGGCACAAGCTCCTGCACTATTCTCATATTTTCCTTAAGCTCCATATTAGCCTCCTATTTTACAAGTAAGTCCCGAGGTTTCGGCAACCGACAAAAGATATTCCATCTTTTCCTTTGACGGTGGCTCGATTTCCGAAAGGGAATATTTTCTACCAAGCCCCGCATACTTGTCCGAGCCCAGTCTATGATACGGGAGAAGATGATGCTCCCTTACGCCCCGTAACGATTTCGCAAAGTGCGATATTGCCCTTATCTCCTCGGCTGTGTCGTTAAAGCCGGGGATAACAGGTGTTCTTATTATAAGCTCAACGCCACTCTCGGCAATTTTTCTTGCGTTTTCAAGAATCAATTCGTTGCCGACGGTGGTATATTCCTTGTGCTTTTCGCTATCCATATGCTTGATATCCATAAGGTAAAGGTCAAGATACGGAAGAAGCTTTTCTATTTCGGAAAATTCAAGCGACGATGCGCTCTCAATTGCCGTGTGAAGTCCCTTTTCCTTGCAAGCCTTAAGAAGCTCTGCCGCAAAATCGGCTTGGCAAAGCACCTCACCGCCCGAGAGAGTTACGCCCCCCTCACTTCGACGGTAATACGGTAGGTCGGCAAGAATTTCGGGCATAATATCCGAAACAGTAACATCCTGTCCGACTGTTTTTTGCTTGCCCCTTTCAAAAAGCGACTCGATTTCCCATCTTTGAGATTCGGGATTACAGCACCACGCGCATCTCATACGGCATCCCTTAAAGAAAACTATCGTTCTTATTCCCGGTCCGTCGTGGATTGAAAATCTTTGAATATTGAATATTCTACCCTTAATTTCCTGTGGCACGTAATCACCTCTCTTTCTTTGGGATTTAATGGGTCTAAATTAGAAGCCCTGCTCGGTTCTGTTGATAATATCGTCCTGGAGTGAGCGCGAAAGCGTTGTAAAGAGTGCGCTATATCCTGCAACTCTTACTACCAGGGTCTTGTATTTTTCGGGATTTTGCTGTGCGTCAAGGAGTGTTTCCTTAGTTACAACGTTAAACTGAACGTGCATTCCCTTTTGGTCAAAGTACGAGCGAATAAGTGCAACGAACTTTGTAAGTCCGCCCATTCCCGCAAGCGCGCTTGGGTGGAATTTTTGGTTAAGGAGTGTTCCATTTGAGGCAACGCCCTGCTCAAGCTTTGCAACGGAGTTTGCCGTAGCAGTAGGTCCTTTTATATCGCGTCCCGATGCAGGTCCTATACCGTCGGCTAGCGGTGTGTATGCAAGTCTACCGTCAGGTGTTGCGCCTGTCGATGCACCGAGTGGAACATTCGCTGATACGGGATAAAGTCCCGCTTGGAAGATACCTCCTCGAGGATTTTTGTATTTTTCAACCTCTTTGGTGTAGGTATTTGCAACGTCGCGTGCAAACATATCAACATCGTAAATATCGTTTCCGTACTTGGGCGCATCTTCCTCGATTAAGCGCTTGATTTCCTTATATCTTGCCTTCTCGGATGCGCTAAGTGAGCTTTGATTTGTAACCTCGTCGTAAATTGTGTGGATAACTTCCTCGTTTACATCAAGACCTGCTCTTACAAGCTCGGTTGCAATCTCGGTTGTAAGCCTTTCAGCTGCCGCACCCTGAACACCGTAGCCGTAATTTGCCTTTAATGCCTCACGAAGCTCAGCGAGAGTGAATTTCTTTTCCTCGAAAACGAGCTTTTTAATCGCTATTAGACCATCGGTGTTATTTGCAATACCGAAGCCCTGTGGACCTGTGAAGTTATAAATTGCTCCGCCCTCTTGAAGTGATTTTCCTCTGCCGATACAATCGTCTACCATACACGATTGGAACGGAAGTGGGCATCTTACCGCGTGAGCCATATCTATTGCGTTATTTGCGTTTACAAGTAGCTTTATCATGTAGCTTTGCTGAGTCTTATAAGCCTCATAAAACTCCTCAAAGGTTTTCATATTTGCTACATCGCCTGTGTCAGGACCTATTTTCTTGCCCTTGTCGTAGCCGTTTGAGAATGCAAGCTCCATAGGGCGACACATATTGAAGAATGCCGCATCGTGCCAGCCGTCGGTTTTACCCGCCTTTTGTGGCTCAACGCAACCGATAATGCAATAATCTCTTGCGTCCTCAAGGGTAAGTCCTCTTGCCATAATGGACGGAATGATTATTTCATCGTTATAGTATGCAGGCAAGCCTGTGCCAAGTCTTGTAAGCGCAGCTGCCTTTATAAGGAGTGGCTCAGGAGAGCCGTTCCAAACTCTTATAGAAATTGAAGGCTGTGGGAGCGGAACATGCATTGCTGCCTCGATACACATATACGAGAGGTCGTTTGTCGCATCCATTCCGTGAGCGTTCTGTCCGCCTACGATGAGGTTTTGGAACATTCCGTAGCCTGCGAAGCCGTCAGCCGATGCCGCATCTCTTACCTTGTTTATATCGTTGAATTTTACCCAAACGCAGTCGAGAAGCTCCTGTGCCCTTTCGTATGTGATTTTGCCCTCGTCAATATCCTTTTTGAAATACGGATACATATATTGGTCAAAGCGTCCTGGGGAGATAGAGTGTCCGCTTGACTCAACCTGTAAAAGAAGCTGAATAAACCAAAACGATTGGCAAGCCTCGAAAAAGCTTGTCGCGCCAAATTCGGGAACTCTTGCGCAGTTTCTTGAAATTTGCTCAAGCTCGCGCTTTCTTTCGCCATTCGACTCTCTTGATGCCATATCGCGAGCGAGCGCGCTATATCTGCGTGCGTATTCGATTACCGCCTCACAGCTCTCGATTACCGCGCAAAGGAAGTTGCCCCTTGAAACATAGTCGCTATCCGACACGTCAAGTGCCGAAAGTGCCCTTTCAGCCTCGGCAATAATGCCTCTGTAACCGATTTTAAGAACCTTGCCGTAATCAACGCAAACGTGTCCTATACCGTTATAGAAGTAGTTGCCCGGAGTGAAAACGGAGTGCTCGGTAAACGCCTCGTATGCCTCGGGGGACATATTAGCCTTAGCTAAGTCGCTTGTAGTTTTGCCGTGCCACCAAGGATAAATCTCGCGAAGCTCCGCCTTAGTTTTTTCGCTTACGTAGAACGGGTCTGCGTGGCGCGAGGAAACGGTGTCAAGCTCACTAAGTAGCCACTCGTACGAATATTCGGGGAAAACCTGACAGCCACGAGGGGCTACGGTTGCGCTTCCGACGATAAGCTCGTTATCTCTTATAACAATCGGTATATTTCTTAAAATATGTGCAAATGCCGCACTTCTGCGCTTGATTATAGGCAAGCTCTCGGTCGCCTTGTAGCTCTCGGTTACGAGCTTACCTCTTGCGCTTTCAATCTCGGGCATATTCTCATAAAGAGTGTCAACAAGCCCTTGAATTCTTGCACTTTTTTCAATTACAAATTTTATGTTTTCCATATTTTGCACCTTACATTTGCTTCCACAATTCTTCGTGTGGAGCAGGGATTACGGTGTATGAGGAAAGAGTTGAGATGTCCTTTGCGTAATTTGCGCCCGCCTCAACTGCAGCGGTAACGTCGCCAACGTCGCCTGTGAGCATTACAACGCCCTTTCCGCCCATACCTCTTGAAACTCTTAGGTCGTATATTTCAACTCTTGCGGTCTTAACGGCAATATCGGCAGCCTTGATTGCGCTTGCCGCGGAGAAGGTTTCTATAAGTCCGAGTGAGCCCTCGCGTACGCCCTCCTGTGTGCCGAAAAGCGCCTTTATAACCTGCTCGTCAATTCTTCCCATAATAGAGCTATCTATAACGTAGCCGTCAAATTTGCTATTTACGTGGGCAACTGCCGCGCTAACGTTGGAAATTGAGCCTGTAAGCACGATTTCGTACTTTCCGGGACAGGACGGACGAGCCGTAACCATATCAATTCCCGCGCTCTTGAGTGCCGCATCTGCCGCCTCAACGCCCTTTGGTATGCTTTTTAATTCAATAACGCCTATAGCCTTAAACATCTTATCTTACCTTATCAATTATAATTTTTCCGTTTCCAAGCGTAACTCTACCGCTAATTGACGCGTGCTGTGGCAAGGAGAGTCCGTCCTGTGCGCTTGCAATCATCTCGCCTGCGCTTACAAGGTCGCCATCCTTAACAATCGGTGCGCTTGGTATTCCTATGTGTTGAGAAAGTGGAATTTCCACTCTTGAAAAGTCGTTTATTTCGCCGTAATATTCCGCAATTTTGTCAAATTTTGTAACGCCTAGCGCGCTCATCCATCTTTCGTACGGAATCATTCGGTAATCTCTTTCTTCCTTTACGCCGTATTCGCCCGGCAAATCGAAGCGCATCTTGTTTTTAGCAAGAACCTGCTTATAATTTGCGATAACTGCCCTTGGCGAAATTCCCTGATTGCACGCAAGGCTCTCGCAAACTCCACATTCACAGCAAAGCGTTGCGCTAAGCACCATCTCGGGCATAACCTCGGCAACTCCCATAGCCGTTCTTACCATTTTGTGTGGCTCAAGCGGATAGCCGAGTAGATTTCTTGGACACATATCCGTGCATCTTGTGCATTGACAGCAAGCCGTTTCCGCTCTTGCTATCGCCATTTTTTCGTTTGTCATCTTCGAAATGATGGCCTGTGTATCGTTTGGAAGAATCAATATTCCCTTTGTCTTTTTATTAACCGTATAGGTGCTTGGATTTATCACCTTACCCATTGACGGTCCACCGTCAAGGACGCTGTAGCCCTCGCTAACGGTTATTCCAAGTATCTTAAATATATCGGCAATTTTTACACCGATTGGCACCTTTATAACAACAGGCTCCTTTACTGCTCCGCCTATTGTAAGCCATTTTTTCGTAACGCCCTCACCATATCTTACGGCTCTGCCGAGGTTGTAAAGCGTTTCAACGTTATATACGATAATTCCCTGTGTAATCGGCAATTTTCCCGGCTTTACCTGTCTGAGCGTAGCCTCGTATATGAGTCCGATTTCATCACCTATCGGATAAACGTCGGGCAAGGTCTTTATGTAAATTTTGTCGGCAAGCCTTTCGCCGTCCTGTACGCCAAGTCTTTTTGCCGTGTGCTCCTTGATGGCAACGAGTGCCTTTGTCATGCTAGTGTGTGAGAGCACCTCGGAAATTCCCGTAATAACCGTATCCATCTCATTTTTGAGAAGGACATAATCCGTGTATAAGAGTGGCTCACATTCAGAGCCGTTGATAAGGAGGAGGTCCGCCCCCTCCGCAAGCTTAGCGTAAGAGGGGAAGCCCGCTCCTCCGGCACCTACAATGCCAAATTCGCGCATTAAATCTTTAAGCTTCTGCATCTTTTCACCTTTAAAAACTAGAATTTTGACCTAAATTAGTCAACGATACCTACGATAACTGCATCGGCAGGACAGCTTGTGTTATGAAGAGCAAGTCTTGCCGAGCTTCCTGTTGTAATAAGAACTGTTTCGCCGATACCTGCGCCAACGCTGTCAATAGCGATAATAAACTCGTCGGTTTGCTTACCGTTCTTTATGAGCTGAACCTCCATAAATTTGCTACCAACCAAGGCGTCCTGCTTTCTTGTAGAAACTATGTTTCCTCTGATAATTCCCTTTAACATGTCATTTACCTCACAATCCTTATTTTACGATATTTACTATAAATCCGTTGCCGATTCCCACCGAGTTTGCATCGTCCGTGTCAACGTGCATTTCAAGACGGAAATCCTTGTGTACTCTTACCTGTACGTCGAACCATCTCGTACGGCGCTTTCCGTTTACATCAATATCAACGTAATCTCCGTCCTTAAGACCGAACTCCTCAGCCTCGTATGGCGACATATGTATGTGTCTGTTTGCGATTATACAGCCCTCGTCAAGCTCAACTATGCCCTTTGGACCGATAATTCTGATAGGCGCGCTATCCTTTATGTTGCCCGACTCTCTTACAGGGGGCTTAACCTTTAAAATGTACGAGTCGGTTGCCCATATCTCAACCTGTGAGCTTTTTCTTACAGGTCCGAGAACTCTTACGTTTTCAATCGGTCGCATTGACGGTCCTACAATTGTTAAAAGCTCCTTGCAGGCATACTGTCCCGGTTGGGAGAGGTCCTTAAATTTCGTTAGCTCATAGCCCTTTCCAAAAAGTGTTTCAAGGTCAGCTTGACAGAGGTGTATGTGTCTATTTGAAACTCCTATCGGAATTCCGCCCGTCTGTGCCTTCGGTGTGTTATCCATTTCAAGAATAACCTTTTTTACCATTTCGGCTATTTTTTCAGTTGAAATATCCATATTTGTATCCTTTCTTATATCTTGGTGGCTTCCTTTACTGCAAAAATGCTCAAGAGCGTGTGTTTTTTTGAGCGCTTTTGCAGTAACCAAAGGGCAAATGCCCTTTGGCTACTGAAAGAGTTTCGCGTTCTTCTATCACTTAATTGATGGAAGAAGCTTTTCAACGTCTGCGTGAGGTCTTGGAATTACGTGAGTTGCAATAACTTCGCCAAGAGAGGTTGCTGCTGCGCTTCCTGCCTCAACTGCTGCCTTAACAGCTCCAACGTCGCCACGAACCATAACGCTTACAAGACCGCTACCGATCTTTTCGCTACCTACGAGAACAACGTTTGCTGCCTTTACCATTGCATCAGCTGCT
>JAZKZO010000025.1:0-29745 GCA_045612665.1 Eubacteriales bacterium | reverse complement strand
GTTGCAGGCGTTGCTCCAAAGGTAAGAAACGACATTCTTGAAATGACCGAGGAAAGCTACGACTTTGTTATGGATATCAACACAAAGGGTACTCTTTTCCTAACACAAATCGTTGCAAATCAAATGCTTAAGCAGGAAAGCGACGAGGCTATCAAGGGCTATATTGCAAACGTATCGTCCTGCTCCGCTTACACCTCATCTACAAGCCGTGGTGAGTATTGCATTTCAAAGGCAGGCGCTTCTATGATTACGAAGCTTTTTGCCGACCGTCTTGCAAGTGAAGGCATTCTCGTTAACGAAATTTGCCCCGGTATCATTCAAACAGGTATGACCGAAAAGGTTAAGGAAAAGTACGACAATCTTATCGCAGGTGGACTCGTTCCACTTAAGCGTTGGGGTATGCCAGAGGACTGTGCAAACGCAATATTCGTGCTTTGCTCCGGTGCGCTCGGCTACACAACAGGTCAGTCAATCGACGTTGACGGCGGTATGCACATTCAAAGACTTTAAAAGAATAAGCGCTTCGGCATTATGCCCTAGCGCTTTTTAAGGAGATTTTATGAAGGAATCAATCATTAAAACAAGTGATATCGCTGTAAAAAAGGTAACTCTTGATGCAGTTATTATCGGCACAGGTGCAGCAGGCTATAACTGTGCGCTTCGCCTTAACGACTACGGAGTTGACGATATCGCAATCATAACAGAGGGTGTGAATATGGGCACTTCCCGTAACACGGGCTCTGACAAGCAAACTTATTACAAAATGAACCTTTGCGCTGATTATCCCGATTCGCCAAAGGCTATGGCACAGGACCTCTTTAACGGTAAATGCGTTGACGGAGATATCGCTTATGCCGAGGCTGCGCTTTCGGTTATGTCATTTTTGCATCTTTGCGAGCTTGGTGTAGAGTTCCCTGTTAACCGTTACGGTGAATACGTAGGCTATAAAACCGACCACGACCCACGCGCAAGAGCTACAAGCGTTGGACCTCTTACCTCTAAAATGATGACAGAGTGTCTTGAAAACGCAGTTGAAAAGCGTGGAATTAAAATTTACGACAAGCTTCAAATCATCGAATTTATCAAAAATGGTGACACCTGTGTCGGTGTTTTGTGTCTTAACAAGGCAGCGCAAAGCGAGGACGAGCGTTTTGTTCTCTTTAATTCGAAAAATACGGTTATAGCAACAGGTGGCCCTGCGGGAATCTACTCAAATACCGTTTATCCTATCGGTCATCACGGTGCTTCGGGTGTTGCTTTTGAGGCAGGTGTTAAGGGTAGAAACCTAACCGAATGGCAATACGGACTTGCATCCACTGCTCCGAGATGGAACGTTTCGGGAACTTATATGCAGGTTCTTCCAAGATTTGTTTCTGTTGACGAAAACGGCAACGAATACGAATTCCTAAACGAATATTTTGACGATATCGGCGTATGCCTTTCAAAGATATTCAAAAAGGGCTACGAGTGGCCGTTCGACTGTAAGAAGGTGCTTTCGGGCTCATCAATTATCGACCTTCTCGTTTTCCGTGAAAACGTAATGAAGGGCAGACGCGTGTATCTTGACTTTAGAAAGAATCCTTACGGTCTTGACGAGCTTCCCTATGACAAGCTCGAAAACGAGGCAAGGGAGTATCTTGAAAACGCACACGCATGCTTTGGCACACCTCTTGCACGTCTTCAATTTATGAATATGCCTGCGTACGACCTCTATCTTTCAAAGGGCGTTGACCTTGAAAAGGAAATGCTCGAAATCGCACTTTGTGCACAGCACAATAACGGTGGACTTGATATTGATATGTGGTGGCAGACAAATATTCCACACCTCTTTGCTTGTGGAGAGGTTGCAGGCTCTCACGGTGTTTACCGTCCAGGTGGAAGTGCGCTCAATGCAGGTCAGGTTGGCTCTACAAGATGCGCACAGTACATTTCAAAGCATCAGGATAACGACGCGTTTGATTGCGATTTTGATGTTCTTTGCAAGGATGCCGTAAGCAAGCATCTTGACATTACAAGAAGCATTCTTGGAAGTGAGGATAACGTTGCTTCTCTTACAGATAAGTATCAAAAGCTCATGGATAAGGTTGCAGGACCTATTCGTGATGCATCAAGCTTTGATAGCGCAAGCGGTGAATTCTTCGGTGCATTCAAGGACTTTACAAAAATAGTTAAGGTTAACTCTCAAAGCAGACTTTGGCTCGCGTATCGCTTGCGTGATGCTCTTCTCGCTGAATGGATGTACATTGAGGCTATGAAGTGCTACACAGTAGCAGGCGGAAAGTCGCGTGGCTCTGCAATTTACACCTCTGAAAACGGCACTGCGCCCGAAAAGATGGAGGACGTGTTCCGTTTTGAGCTTGACGATGGCTCTCTCAACGATAGAATTTTCGAAATCACATATACAGGCGATGGCTACGAAGGTGGCGCGCGCCCTGTAAGAGAATTGCCTGAGGGTGGCGGATTCTTTGAAAATATTTGGCGCGAATACAGAGAAAATAAAAATATTTACTAATTTGAGGTGCTTATATGAAGCAAGGATTAGTTTCCGTATCCTTTCGTGAGCTTAGCGTAAAGGAAATTATCAAGCTTGCAAGGGAAAACAATCTTAAATATATCGAATGGGGTGGTGGACCTCACGTTCCTATGGGCAACGTCAAGCTTGCGCGTAAGGTTAAAAGACTTATGCACGCATCGGGCATTAAATGCGCGTCCTACGGAACGTATTACGGTGTAACCTATAACGAGGGTGAAAAGCCACCTGTTCCCTTTAAAGCAGTTTGCAAGACGGCCGTTGCACTCGGCGCGAGCGTTGTTCGTATTTGGGCAGGCTGGCCGGGCTGTGGCGACATTGACTGCGAGGGCGAGCGCAAGGCAGTAATCCACACAAAAAAGATAGCTACTATCGCTAAAAAATACGGTCTTACTCTCGCATTTGAATGCCATTGGGGCACAATAACCGAGGAATATCATCGCTCAATTGAGTTTTTAAAGAAAATCGGCTGTGATAACGTAAAAATTTACTATCAGCCAAATCCTCACAAGAGCGAGGAATACAATCTTGAGGCGGCAAAGGCGTTGCTTCCTTGGACCACAAACGTACACGTATGCAACCATCATTTTATTGAGGGCAATTTCCACAAGGATTCGCTCGAAAAGGCTCATCTTGAATGGTGTAAGTACCTTAGCGTGCTCGAAAACGGCGAGGACCGTGTTTATTATCTCGAGTTTATGCCCGACGGTACGCCTGCAACGCTACCAACTGAATGTAAATGTCTTAGATTACTTGCAAGTGAGGTGCAAAAATGAATATTTTAGATAAAAGCTACAATCCCGAAATATGGGTAAAATCAAGAGAAATTCCCGAATTTAAGGACGCTCTTGAGGCGCTTAAAAAAAGCTATCAAACATTTTGTGTGGGCGATATTCCGTCATCGAAATTCAGCCACTTCCGTCTTTTTCAGGATGTAGGTGACAGAAACATCTATCAAAAGGATTTCTTCCGCCGTCAGCACAGGCTCTTTACCTGTGCCGTATATTCCCTTGTCTATCCTGAAAATGAAAAGGCGTTTGAGCTTTTGCAGGACACCATTTTTGAAATTTGCGATATGTTCGCTTGGGCGCTTCCTGCACACATGGGTCCTCTTGACAAGATAAATCAAATGGAGCTTGACCTTGACGCTACAACTATGGGTATGGCTCTTGCACTTATCAAAAGACTCTTTGGCGAAAGACTTCATCCGCTTATCATAAAGAGAATTGACACCGAAATCGACAGACGTGTTGTTGAGCCATTCCTTGCTCAAAGATGGCACTGGGAGTTCAGAGAAAACAACTGGACAACCGTTTGCGCGGGAGCTGTTGGATGTACTCTTATGCTCAACCGTCCCGATGTTTTCGAGCTTGTAAAGGATAGAATTAACCACGACATGCAAACCTACGTTGACGCATACGGTGATGACGGAGTTTGCACCGAGGGCGCAGGCTATTGGGGATACGGCTTTGGCTACTATGTTGCTTACGCTGATATGCTCCGTTCATATTCGAATGGCGAAATCGACCTTCTTAAAGGCGAGAAAATCAAGAGCATCGCAACATTCTATCAAAAGATGATCCTTGATGAAAATGTTGTTGTTACCTTTGGCGACTGCGGTCTTGGCGGTAAGATAAACATTAACGCAGGTCTTGTTTATAAGTTCAAATCAATCTTTGGCGATATTTACGAATTCCCACCAAAGAGCACTATGATTTACGACGTTCACTACTTCCCTTCATTCCTTGACACATTTATTTGCTATGATGAATCGTTTTTGAACTCTGAGCTTTCAAGAAGCTGTGAATACTTTATGGCAAATCAAGGCTGGTATGTAAAGAGAACTCCGTATTATAGCTTTGCTTGCCGTGGCGGTTCAAACGGTGAGAGCCACAACCATAACGACGTTGGCTCGTTTATATTCGCAAAGGATGATAGACAGGTGCTTGTCGATATCGGTGGCCGTCCGTATACAAGACAGTATTTCGAAAACGAATATAGATATACTTATCTTGAAACCTCGTCAAGAGGCCATAATGTGCCGATTATCAACGGTAAGTATCAGGTAAACATTCCTGGCACCAACTCCTATTCAAGCTTTGAAAACGGCGTTGTAAGCATTGATTTCAAGGAGCTTTACGGCCAAGAGGAGCTTAAAAAGCTTGTCCGCCACTTCAAGGGTGATGAAACAGGCGTTGATATCACCGATGAGTTCGATATTGAGGGTGAGGGCACGTTTACCGAGAGATTTGTAACCTATACCGAGCCTACAATTGAAAACGGCGTTATCGAAACCGATGGCGTTAAAATCGTGTTCGACCCAACAAAGGGCGTTGCATCATACACAGTTGAACAGCGCGCGCTCGAGCTCGATGGCGAAGGAAATGTTAAGAGAGGTAGCGATGTTTATTGCATAAATATCGATGCAAGTATGCCTTGTGAGAGCTTCTCGTTTAGAGTCGAGGTAAAATAAATAAACAAAAAATCCACACTCAATTGAGTGTGGATTTTTTTAATTCTAATTTTAAGACAAGGCAAGCCTTTGCTTGTTTTAACAGCTTTTAAGCAAAGCCAATTCGGCTTAGAAGCAAGCAAGACAAGGCGCACCGCAAACTGCGGGCGAAGGTGTACTTTTTCGTACATCAAGGTCGCGGTTGAGGAGCAACGCCGTATTGTACCGCTTATCAGTCGAATGTCACTGAGCTGCGTTTACAATTGTCGCAAAATCGTTAGCCTTAAGTGAAGCACCACCGATAAGACCACCGTCAACGTTTTCCTTTGAAAGAAGCTCTGCTGCGTTAGCTGCATTCATAGATCCACCGTATTGGATTACGATCTTCTCTGCTGCTTCCTTTGAGTAGATAGCTGCGATTGTATCACGGATAACTCCACAGGTTTCATCAGCCTGCTCAGGAGTTGCTGTAAGGCCTGTTCCGATAGCCCAAACTGGCTCGTATGCGATGATAACGTTAGCGAGCTGCTCTTCGGTTACGCCGAGCAAGTCAAGCTTTGTTTGCATAGCAACTACTTCGTTTGTAATTCCGTTAACTCTTTCCTCTTTAACCTCGCCAAGGCAAAGGATAACCTTCATACCAGCCTCAAGAGCTGCCTTTGTTCTGAGGTTAACTGTTTCGTCAGTCTCACCGAAATACTGTCTTCTTTCGCTATGACCGATGATTACGTATTCAACGCCACACTCAACGAGCATTTCAGCTGAAATTTCGCCTGTGTAAGCGCCCTTAGGAGCGAAGTGAACGTTCTCTGCACCGATTTTGATGTTAGAGCCCTTTGCTGCCTCTTGTGCTGCATAAATGTCTACAAAAGGAACGCAAAAGATGATATCACAGTTGTCCTTACCTTCAACAAGTGGCTTTGTTTGCTCGATAAGAGCCTTAGCCTGTGAAGGAGTCATATTCATTTTCCAGTTTCCTGCAATTACTTTTCTTCTCATTTTTAAATCCACCTTTGATGTTTTATTAAAGCATAGAAAACTGACTGTTATGTCAGTTTTCTAATTGTTCAAATTATTTGTCCTGAAGACAAGCGATACCTGGGAGCTCAAGTCCCTCGAGGAATTCAAGAGATGCGCCACCACCGGTTGAGATGTGAGTCATCTTATCAGCATAGCCGAGCTTTTCAACAGCTGCTGCAGAGTCGCCACCACCGATAATTGAGATAGCACCGCTGTTAGCAACAGCCTCTGCTACTGCCTCAGTACCTGAAGCGAAGTTCTTCCACTCAGAAACGCCCATAGGACCGTTCCATACTACTGTGCCTGCGCCTGCGATAGCATCAGCGAAGAGCTTTTGTGTCTTAGGACCGATATCAAGACCCATCCATCCCTCTGGGAATGCGTTAGAGTCGCAATACATAGATTCTGTGTTCTCGTCATATTCCTTACCGAGCTTGTTATCAACAGGGAGAAGGAACTTAACACCCTTAGCCTCAGCCTTAGCCATCATTTCACGAGCAAGCTCAACCTTGTCATCCTCGCAAAGAGATGTACCAACGTTGTAGCCCATAGCCTTGAAGAATGTGTAAGCCATACCGCCACCGATGATAAGTGTGTCAACCTTTTCGATGAGGTTGTTGATAACACCGATCTTGTCGGAAACCTTAGCACCGCCAAGGATTGAAACGAATGGACGAGCAGGATCTGCCAATGCCTTACCCATTACGCCGATTTCCTTTTGAATGAGGTAACCGCAAACTGCAGGGAGATAATCAGCAACACCAGCAGTTGTAGCGTGTGCACGGTGAGCTGTACCGAATGCATCGTTTACATAGAGGTCTGCATACTCGGAGAGCTGCTTTGCAAATTCAGGATTGTTCTTTGTTTCTCTTGCGTCGAAACGAACGTTCTCAAGAAGAACAGCCTTGCCAGCCTCAAGAGCTGCAACCTTAGCCTTTGCATCATCGCCTACGATGTCCTCAGCGAATGTAACTGTGCCTTCGCCAAGAAGCTCATTAAGTCTTGCTGCAACAGGAGCGAGTGTGAGCTTCTTCTTGTCATCAACGAGAGCCTTTTCAAGAAGCTTCTTTGTTTCAGCCTCTCTTTGGTCCTCAGGAAGCTCCTCAACCTTCTTCTTTTCCTTCTTTGTAAGGCCAAAGCCCTCAGTCAAAATGCTGTGTGGCTTGCCCATGTGTGAGCAAAGCACAACCTTTGCGCCATTGTCGAGAAGATACTTGATTGTTGGAAGTGCGCCTACGATTCTCTTGTCAGAGGTAATAACGCCATCCTTAAGTGGTACATTGAAATCGCATCTAACGAGAACTCTCTTGCCGGCAACTTCAACATCTTCGATAGTTTTCTTGTTGTAGGTCATTTTTAAAATCTCCTATTTATTATATAAATTTTTTCCACGACTATATTATCACACTTTTTTCAAATATGCAACAATTTTTTATAAATTTTTTAATATTTTATGAAAGAATATACTATAAGTATAGCTCCGATTGCAATTCTGTACCAACCAAACACCTCAAAGCTATGGTTTTTAACAAAGCTCATAAGGAACTTGACAGCCACAAGCGACACTGCAAAGGCGGTGAGCGTGCCGACAATCAAAACAACGACCTCGGTTGAAGTCATTGATATATGGTCGATTAAAATTGCCTTTGCGCCCTTTAGAAGTGATGCGCCAAGCATAACGGGAATTGCAAGAAAGAACGAAAATTCAGCGGCAGCAGAGCGCGACACGCCAAGAACCGATGCGCCAAGAATTGTCGAGCCCGAGCGCGATGTGCCCGGAATTACCGAAAGGGACTGAAACGAGCCTATGCCTATTGCCGTTTTATAGTCGATTTCGTACACGTCCTCGCACTTTTTGGTCTTATTCTTGTTAAGACGCTCGATTACAATGAATGCAATTCCATACACGATAAGTGCCACGGAAATGGTCAAAATCATAGCAAATTGCGAGTCGTCAATCAAATGATCAAAGAGCAAATCAATCGGAACTCCTATTATCGCAGTAGGGATTGTTGCGATCACAACCTTAAGCCAAAGAGACCACGTTTTTTTCTTTAGCTCGGGTGTTTTGTTTTTAGACCAAGGATTTAGCTTATCAAAGAATAGCACGATAATTGCAAGTATTGAACCAAGCTGAATTACGACCTCGAAAAGGTCCCAAAATTCACTTGAAACCTTGAGTGGCACTAAATCGTTTACGATTATCATATGTCCCGTGCTTGACACAGGAAGCCACTCGGTAATACCCTGCACTATTCCGATAAGGATAGACTTTAGAATTTCAATAAAAATCATAATTACCTTTCCGACGAGCGCAAAATGTCGCCGACCTTAACCTCAATAGGGGTCTTGATTTTGAAAAGCATCGAGGGATGTGGCGCGTTTTCGAGCTTGTTGCCGTTCATATCAAGCATTTCGGTAACATCAAACGGTGTTCCGCATTTACCTGGGGTGATAAGCTCAACTCTATCGCCTGTTACAACCTTATTTTTTTGCATAAAGACCGCATATCCGTTCTCGTCTCTTTCGCTTTGTGCGACACAGAGGTACGCCTTTTCGCGAAGATATCCCATATTTGTAACGGTTTGAGAGTTAGATGAGGGACTATCGAAATAGAAGCCTGTCGCATACTCTCTATGGCTTACGCTCTCAAGCTCTCTTAGCCATTTTTCGTTATATTTATATTCGGCAGGATTTGCCAAATATGCATCCATTGCCATTCTGTAAGTATTTGCACATATTGCGGTATAATACGCGCTCTTCATTCTTCCCTCGATTTTAAAGCTGTCAATTCCGCTTTCCATAAGGGCAGGAATGTGCTCTATCATACACATATCCTTTGAGGACATAATGAAGCTTCCCTCTTTATATTCTTCAACGGACAAGGTGTCCTCTAGGCGCTTTTCCTCGGCAAATTCGATAGGGCGTGCATTTGTGTAATTCCATCTACACGGCTGAGCACACGCGCCTCTATTAGCATCTCTACCCGTGTAATAGTTTGAAAGCAGGCATCTACCGCTATACGAGATACACATTGAGCCGTGAATAAAACATTCAAGCTCCAAGGATTTTGGAGTATTTGCGCGAATTTCGTTTATCTCGTCAAGTGAAAGCTCTCTTGCCAAAACTACTCTTTTTGCGCCCATTTTATGCCAAGCGGTTGCCGTATGTGCAGACACGGTGCTCGCCTGAGTCGAAATGTGAATTTCCATATTTGGAATAATTTCGCGTGCCAATGTGAAAACACCAAGGTCGGAGATTATAAGCGCATCAACACCGATTTCGTCAAGACGAACAAGATATTTTTTAAGCCTTTCATACTCGTTTGTATGTGGCATTGTATTAACGGTTACGTATATTTTGACATTGCGAGCGTGTGCATATTCAACGGCCTCGGACAATTCGTCAAGAGTAAAATTGTCAGCCTGTGCGCGCATTCCAAACATATCCGAGGCAAGATAAACCGCATCGGCGCCGTAAAGAATTGCGCTTTTCATTTTTTCAAAATTGCCCGCAGGACAAAGAAGCTCCTTCATTTTCGCCTCTCCTTTAAATAATTCTCTTCTATATATTTTATCACACGCGCGTGCGTATGTCAATAAAAAGAAGTATTTCGACTTTTTGCGACAAAACAAAAGCCTATCGCAAATGCGATAGGCTTAAAATTCTTAACCAACGAAATCGGACGCGTCTCCACTTACAACAGGGTTTCCTTTTTCGTCAAAGCCAAGTGAGGTATTGTCTCCACCTGTAATGAGATTTCCCCAAATGGTGCTTTCTGTGAGGATATCCTCTGAAAGAATTTCATTATATTCAATTTGCGGTTTAATGTACTTCATTTAGATTATCCTCCTGTGGAAATTAGGAAAGAGAACCAACAGGCATAATACACCCGTAGATTTCTTTACACGATTAGTATATCACATAAATATATCTTTGTCAACATTTTTTTAAAAGTTTATTTAAAATATATTATAAAAAAACTTCCCCGATTGCTCGGGGAAGCTTTTATTTAAATTAGTCGTTGTAAAGCTCGGTGAACTTGGTAAGTCTCTTGTACTTAGCCTTTGCGTTCTCCTCAGCCTTAGCGAAGAGCTCAGCTGCTCTGTCTGGGAACTGCTGTGCAAGACGGCTGTAACGTGTTTCGCTCTTGATGAAGTCAACGTAGTTAGCTGATGGCTCCTTAGAATCGAGAGTGAATGGGTTCTTGCCCTCTGCCTTGAGTGCAGGATTGAATCTGAACATCTGCCAGTAGCCTGCCTCAACTGCCTTCTTCATTTCGCCCTGACAGTTGGTCATACCACCCTTAAGACCGTGCATTTCACATGGAGCATAGCCGATGATAAGTGATGGTCCTGGGTAAGCCTCAGCCTCTGCCATAGCCTTGATGGTTTGTGCAGGGTCAGCGCCCATAGCGATTTGAGCTACATATACATAGCCGTAAGACATAGCGATTTCAGCGAGGTTCTTCTTGCCGATTGCCTTACCAGCTGCTGCGAACTGTGCAACCTGACCGAGGTTAGAAGCCTTAGATGCCTGTCCACCGGTGTTGGAGTAAACCTCAGTATCGAATACCATTACGTTTACATCCTCACCTGAAGCGAGTACGTGGTCAAGACCGCCGAAGCCGATGTCATATGCCCATCCGTCGCCACCGAAGATCCATACGGACTTCTTGGAGAGGTAATCCTTCTCAGCGAGAACAGCCTTAGCTGTTGGGCATCCTGCCTCTGCTGCCTTTTCAAGCTCTACTACAAGAGCCTTAGTAGCTGGATCGTTTGTCTTGCCGTTATCCTTTGTATCAATGAATGCTTGAGCTGCTGCCTTGAATTCGTCAGAAGCCTTGTCGCTATCCATCATTTCCTTAATCTTGCCGATGAGTCTCTCACGGATTGCCTTTTGGCCAAGGAACATACCAAGACCGTGCTCAGCGTTATCCTCGAAGAGTGAGTTAGCCCAAGCTGGTCCGCATCCGCTATCCTTATTTACTGTGTAAGGAGTTGAAGGAGCTGAACCACCCCAAATTGATGAGCATCCAGTTGCGTTAGAGATGTACATTCTCTCACCGAAGAGCTGAGTGATAAGACGTGCATAAGATGTTTCAGCACAGCCTGCGCAAGAGCCTGAGAACTCGAGAAGTGGCTGGTTGAACTGGCTTCCCTTTACAGAGAACTCTGCGAATGGGAGATCCTTCTTAGAAACATTTGCTACTGCGTAGTCAAATGCTGCCTGCTGATCAGCCTGTGAAGCCTGTGGAACCATTCTGATAGCGGTCTTTTCAGGTGTGCCGTTAGCCTTAGCCTTGATAGCAACAGGACAAACGTTTACGCAAAGTCCGCAACCCATACAGTCAAGTGGGCTGATAGCCATTGTGAACTTGTAATCCTCGCATCCCTTACCGATCATCTTAGCTGTGAACTTAGTTGACTTAGGAGCCTTCTTAGCTTCCTGAGCGTTCATAGCGAATGGACGGATTGTTGCGTGAGGACATACATATGAACAGTTGTTACACTGGATACAGTTTTCAGGAATCCATTCAGGAACTGTAACTGCAACACCGCGCTTCTCGTATGCAGCTGCGCCCTGTGGGAATGTACCGTCTGCATAGTCTACGAATGCAGATACTGGGAGTGAATCACCCTCCATCTTAGATACAGGAAGAAGAACGTTTTCAACGTACTTAACGAGCTCTGGACGAGTTCCGCTAACCTTTTCCTTCTTCTTTGTAACCTTGAGATCCTTCCAAGAAGCAGGAACGTCAATCTTAACGATTGCATCCTTACCTGCGTCGATAGCCTTGTAGTTCATTTCAACTACAGCCTCGCCCTTCTTGAGGTAGGACTTCTTAGCCATGTATTTCATCTTATCGATTGCTTCATCGATAGGCATGATGTTTGCAAGTGTGAAGAATGCGCTTTGGAGAATTGTATTTGTTCTCTTGCCCATTCCGATTTCGATAGCCTTGTCAATAGCGTTAACAACATAGAAGTTTACGTTGTTGTCAGCGATGTACTTCTTAACCTCGTTAGGAAGGTTAGCCTCGAGCTCCTCAGGAGTCCACTGGCAGTTAAGAAGGAATGTTCCGCCTGGCTTAACGTCATTTACTATCTTGTAGCCCTTAAGCATATATGATGGGTTATGGCAAGCTACGAAGTCAGCCTTTGTGATGTAGTAAGGGCTCTTAATCTGCTTGTCACCGAAGCGAAGGTGAGAAATTGTAATACCACCTGTCTTCTTTGAGTCATACTGGAAGTATGCCTGAATGAACTTATCTGTGTTATCACCGATAATCTTGATTGAGTTCTTGTTAGCACCAACTGTACCGTCGCCGCCGAGACCCCAGAACTTGCAAGAAATTGTGCCCTCAGCGCTTGTGTCTGGAGCAACCTTTTCAGGAAGTGAAAGACCTGTAACGTCATCTACGATACCGATTGTGAAGTTAGCCTTTGGCTCTCTCTTCTTGAGGTTTTCAAATACTGCGAAAACAGAAGCAGGAGTTGTATCCTTAGAACCAAGACCGTAACGGCCACCAACTACCTTTGCCTTTGAGCCCTTAATTGCAAGAGCTGAAACAACGTCGAGGTAGAGAGGCTCACCAAGAGAGCCTGGCTCCTTTGTTCTATCGAGAACTGCAATCTTCTTAGCGGTTGCAGGAATAGCCTCGAAGAGCTTGTCTGCTACGAATGGACGGTAAAGTCTTACCTTAACAAGACCAACCTTTTCGCCCTTAGCGAGAAGGTAATCAATAACCTCTTCGCAAACGTCGCAAATAGAGCCCATAGCTACGATAACTCTGTCAGCATCCTCAGCACCGTAGTAGTTGAAGAGCTTATAGTTTGTACCGATCTTCTCGTTTACCTTGTCCATGTACTCCTCAACGATTGCAGGAAGTGCATCGTAGTAGGTGTTACATGCTTCTCTGTGCTGGAAGAAGATATCACCGTTCTCAGCAGAACCACGAAGAACAGGATGCTCAGGGTTGATAGCTCTTGCTCTGAACTGTGCAATAGCGTCCTTATCAACCATTTCCTCGAGATCCTTGTAATCCCAAACCTCGATCTTTTGGATCTCGTGAGATGTACGGAAGCCATCGAAGAAGTTAAGGAATGGAACTCTTCCCTTAATAGTAGCAAGGTGTGCAACTGCACCGAGGTCCATAACCTCCTGTGGGTTTGTGTTTGCCATCATAGCATAACCTGTTTGACGGCAAGCATATACGTCGGAGTGGTCTCCGAAAATGTTAAGTGCGTGTGATGCTACACAACGAGCAGATACGTGAATTACGTTAGGAAGCAATTCACCAGCAATCTTGTACATGTTAGGAATCATCAAAAGAAGACCCTGTGATGCAGTATAGGTTGTTGTGAGTGCTCCTGCTGCGAGTGAGCCGTGTACAGTACCTGCAGCGCCTGCTTCGGACTGCATTTCTGTAACTCTTACGTTTTCGCCAAAGATGTTCTGGAGACCTGTAGCTGACCAAGAGTCAGTAAGCTCTGCCATTACGCTTGACGGGGTGATAGGGTAAATAGCTGCAACCTCAGTGAACGCATAGCTCACGGTAGCGGCGGCGGTATTACCGTCCATCGACTGTTTCTTTCTTGTTACCATAAGAAAAAATCCTCCTAAATTTATATAAAAAATTTTTTATAACGCCGGTGATTCGGACAAGTTATGCCCGTACCTAAACTATAATACCACTTTTTTGTAAAAAATTCAATAGATAGGGCACAAATTTTTAATTTTTAATTAAAATATACAAATTTTTCTTTTATTTTTGCTCCAAAATCTCAAATTCGTCAAGATTTACACAGGATAAGTCCTTAATGTTACCCTTTGTTCTCTCAAAATAAGAAATTTTTTGCCTTGCCAAAAAGACAAGAAGCTTCTCGATTGACATTCCCTCCTTGTTTGCAACGTAAGCGAGCTTCCTTGCATCCTGCTCGTTAAATTTGATTTTGATATCGTAAGTTTTCTTCATTTCGCACCACCTAAATATTCATTAACTATATGATAGCATATTTTTCCTCATTTGTCTTGCTATTTTGAACAAAATATGATAATATTTTTATAAGGACTTTTTAAAGAGGTGTTTTTATGTTAAGCTGTGTTCACAGTGCCGCCGTGTGCGGTATTGACGGATTTCTTGTAAGCGTTGAGTGCAACTGCACAAAAAGAATGTCCGCATTTGAAATAGTAGGCTTGCCCGATAATGCAATCAAGGAAGCAAAGGAGCGTGTAAGAAGTGCTTCTCTTAACTCGGGATACGGCTTTCCCGACTGTGAAATTATTGTAAATCTCGCGCCTGCCGATATAAAAAAGGAAGGCTCAGCCTTCGACCTTGCTATACTTGTAAGCTTGCTTAAGGCATCAGGAAAGCTTGGCACACCATCTCAAAGCGAGGCTATCAATTTAGATGACGATTGCTTTATCGGAGAGCTTTCTCTTTCGGGAGAAATTAGAGGCGTGCGCGGTGCGCTTGCTATGACTATTTCTGCAAAGCAAGCAGGTAAAAGGCGAATTTTCGTTCCACTTCAAAACGCCAAGGAAGCATCAGTTGTTGACGGAATTGAGGTTTACGCAGTCAAAAGAATAAACGACGTTGTCAATTTCCTTTTGGGCACGAAAACGCTCGAAAGGTCAGTATACGTTCCAAGCGACGAGGAGCTCAATATAAAGCTTCCCGATTTTGCCGACGTAAAGGGACAGGCTAAGGCGAAGCGCGCGGTTGAAATTGCAGCTGCGGGCGGTCATAATTTGCTACTCATCGGCCCTCCCGGTACAGGAAAATCGATGATTGCAAAGCGCATACCGTCGATTCTTCCCGAGATGTCCTTTGAGGAAAGTATTGAAACGACCAAGGTGCACTCTATTTCGGGCATTTTGCCAAGTGATGTGTCGCTTATTCGCTCCCGTCCGTTCCGTTCTCCACACCATACAATGTCGTCCCCATCTCTTGTAGGTGGCGGTAGAATTCCTATGCCGGGCGAGGTTTCTCTTGCCAACAACGGTGTACTTTTTCTTGATGAATTCCCCGAATTTGCAAAAAGCGTAACCGAGGCACTTCGTCAGCCTCTCGAGGACGGCTCTATTACGATAACCCGTGCATCGGGACGAATTAAATACCCCTGCTCCTTTATGCTCGTTTGCGCAATGAATCCTTGCCGTTGCGGTTACCGTGGACACCCCTCTCACGCGTGCACCTGCACCGACACGGAAATAAAGAAATACATAGGCAAAATAAGCGGTCCGTTGCTCGACAGAATCGATATTCAAATCGAGGTTCCGTCAATGTCATATACCGAGCTTTCGGGAAGCACGAGAGTTGAAGAACCGTCAAGCGCAATAAGAGAGCGCGTAAAGGAAGCGCGTGCGATTGCGAGAGTAAGATTTGAGGGCGAAAAGACCGACAACGGCTCGTCAATCTTTTGTAACGCGCAAATGGAAGCTAGGCACATTCGCAAATTCTGCGTCCTTGATACAGCTTGCCAAAATCTTATGGAAAAGGCATACAACAATCTCGGACTCTCTGCGAGAGGACACGATAGAATTTTAAGGCTTGCGCGCACGATTGCCGACCTTGACAAAAAGGAAAACATTCTTCCAAAGCATTTAGCCGAGGCAATTCAGCTTCGCACGCTTGATAAAAACTACTTTTAAAATAAAAAAGGAATCACTCGCGTGATTCCTTTTTGTTTATTCGGTTTTTTGATCGGTTGGTGCTTGCGTCTTATTTTTTCGCTTGAAAATCTTGCTTCTAAACAGGATTATATTCATAACGATAAAGAACAAAACGAAGATTATCATTGTCAAGATTGGGCGCTGTGGTGCAAGCGTTGCAAGGAACATCATTGGAAATCCGAAAACGATTGCCGGGAAGTTTTGATAAATCATATTATCCGAGGCAGGTGTTTTGAACTCCTTGTCAACCTCTCTTAAAAGAATCGTTCCCGTGCTCGCAGTGCCTGTAAGCATTCCGTACATCATAAGGAACTGCTCCTCGTAATAATCGTGGAAAAGAGTCTTTGCAACTATTCTGTTGTAAACGTATGTAATAAGCAAGCCTACAATTCCGAGAATAAGCAAAATGCCCCAGTAGTGCTCGAGAATGTCAAGACGGATTGCCGCAATTCCCGCAACAACCATTATATCGAAGAAAAGGTTGCTCACACGAGTCATAAGGAAGTTGTTCGTGTACTTTTTCTTCATAATATGCTTTCTGCGAAGGAAATTCATCGTTATCTTGATAAGTGTTGCCGAAACAACTCCAAGCAAGAAGTTAAAGCCGTAAATTGTCGACTTCATACCTGGCAAAAGCGCGCCAAGGCCGTACATCATAGCATAAGTAAGACCGTATGCGAGTGCAATGATAGCAACCTGAATGGTGAGCTTATCGATGCTCTCCTGCATAGGAATCTCGCCTCTCATCTCTACTCTGTCGCTATGTGTGCTTCCGTCGGTACGAGTTGACAAAACGAGCTTGTTTCTCTTTTTCATAATGGCTAGGTGAATTACTCCACCGATGCTCGCGCTCAAAAATCCGAGGGCTGCGATAGAAAGTCCGAAGCTTCTACCACCGACAAATCCGTAATCGGTTTCATAAATTGAGCCGTAGTTTAAGGCTTGTCCTGTTCCCTGTCCGTATCCGAACGGCAAAAGCACGCCTGCCGCGGGCAACAAATCCTTTATAATGAGTGCCGCAACAAGAGTAATGCCAAAGCCGAAGATTGCTTGAATTAAATAGGTTGAAACAGTTGTAACGCCTGTGTTGAAAATTTCGCTTGAGCGTTGCTTTGTAAGCTTGCCACCCGTTGTTTTAAGAGATGAGGCGATAAAGCCAAGTGCCAAGGCGTGATAGGTAATGAGCTCAAGTATTGCAGTTCCTCTGCCGTTGAAGAGTCCTGTGTCGAAGAAAACCTCACCTGTGATTGCCTTATAGACCGAGGTGAAAATCAAAATAACTATTCCGGCAAGAACCGAAGTAGGAACGAGCGATTCTCTCAAAAAAGGAATCCCCTTCTTCAAAATGTTTCCGATGAGCAATGCTCCGAGCAAAATTCCCACAAGGAATATTCCACTCCAAGAGCTATAATCCCAAAAATTTCCCATTTGTATCTCCTTTCAAGAGATTCTTATGACGATGATAGAAATGAACGTATTTCAGTGCATTGAAGCGCTCATCACTCTTGAATTGATAAATCTTATCGCCATAATAAATGTCTAGTTTGTTTTTACCAAGTAGGGTTATATAAGGAGTATCGACAAATTCGAACACCTTTTTGTCGTCGCCACACTCAAGCTCTAGCTTTGTGCCGTAAAGCGCGATTTTCGTGTCCTTGCAAATAAGCTTTTTCTTTTGATACGGAATAACCTCATAAAGCTCGCCCTTTTCCTCGTAAAGAGGTGTACTGTCATACTCAAGCAAGTTGAGGTTGTTTGTAAAGTCCGCCTGTGCCTCGTACCAGTCGTTATAGAACTTGAACGGGAAGTCGAAGCCGACGCCCTCAAGAGTCTTGTTTGGCATATAGCGAACCTGCATTCCACATTTTTGGCAGGTGATTATGTCGTTTTTGCTTTTAAAGGTTGAAAGACCGCAATGTGGGCAATAATATGCCGACCTTTCAAGATATTCTGCTCTCTTTTTGTGCTTAAAGGTTGCATCGTCCACTGCCTCGTTTACGTACAAGCCGTTTTTGATTTGCTCAAATAGCTCGTCCTCGGAGAGGTCCTTGTATTCCTCGGGAGAAATAACGCGAGATACATATCCACGCATTTTTCCCTTTCTTATAACGTCGCTCCATCTCGGATGGACTCCATATCCGCCCTCAATTCTATATAGAGCGATAGGAAGACCAAGCTTCTTTGCAAGAGATGCAATAGACGGGCTCATATACTCGGTTTTACCACTATATGTTCGGTTGCCCTCAGGTGCGATTGCGATTGTTCCGCCCTCCTTGGCAACGCGAATACAGTTAAGTATCGCATTAACGTCGGTTGTTTGCTTTTTGATAGGAATAGGCGCAACTAAATATTTAATTAGAGATGAAGCGAATCCCATCGAGAATATATCCTCTGATGCGAGGTAATAAACAGGGCCCTTAAACGACATACCGAGGATAAATTGGTCGAATGCCGTTTGGTGGTTCATCAAGACAAGATACGGACGCTTTTCTTGCTCCTTAAAGCGCTCAATCTTAACGCGATACCTAAGGCGCACGTAAACACCAAGAGTCGCAAACAACAGATTTCGCACTATTCTATGTCTGAATTTTAGCCACTTTTTCTTCTTATTTTTATTTTTGTCTTTCTTCATTTGAGTTGCCTCCTTTTGAAAAAATACGAAGATATTATACCACAAATACAAGTATTTGTCAATAAATTTGCCATATTTGCCATTTTCTGAAATATTTTAAAAAAAGACTTGCATTTTCAAAAAACCTGTGATATACTATAATTCGCGTAAGAAATAGGGGTGTAGTTCAGTCGGTAGAACACCAGTCTCCAAAACTGGGTGTCCAGGGTTCGAGTCCTTGCGCCCCTGCCAAAAAAGAACGAAGCAATCGCATCGTTCTTTTTTTATCCAAGCCGCAGGCTTGGTATATCATTCGACGCAAGTCGGTATATCATCAGCCCCTTTGGGGCTGTATCTCATCACGCGCCAGCGTGCATTTCCCTGTGGCTTGATGATATGCAACACTTTGTGTTGATGATATGCAATTCTTTGAGAATTGATGATATACACGCCTTTGGCGTGATAAAAGTAGTAAAAATGTAGTCAAAATGTAGTCAAAACAAAAAACGAAAAAGTCCTTCTATTTTGAAAGGCTTTGCCCGCAGGCAAAGGAGTCCTTGCGCCCAACGAAGTTGCGCTTTGCGCAAACGGACACGCCTTTGGCGTGATAAAAGTTGTCAAAATCACCTCGGGCTTAAATATCTTTCAAAAAATTTACTAAAAATATTGATTTTACAAGCAAAATAGTATATGCTATTAATAACAGAAAAGAAAAATATTCTTTCAACCATGAGGTAATACCTTATGGTTTTTCTTTTTTATTGACAAATATGTAAAAATCGTATATAATAAATATTGATACAGGAATCATCAAAGATGATTGTCCTGAGCCCTGCTTATTTAAAGCAGGGTTATTTTTATTTCAAATGATAAACGCTTGACATATTTCACCCCTTATGATATAATAAATATAGTCGTTTTAAAAGTTGCGAAGCAACAGGGCTGAGCTGTGTGCTACGAGTCCACAAAAAACGCCAAACGACCGTTTTTTAAACCGTTTCGGAAGAAACGGTTATTTTTTATTTAAGGTGGCTCGGAGAACCGAATCACCCCGTTTTTTAAAAATTTTTGATTTTGCATTGACAACAAAATCACAATATGATAAAATATTTAATAGGCAAACAAATCTCGTTTGCACCTACTGGCGAACGCCAGAATTGCATAAGGTGGTTAATCCTTATGACACACGCTGAGTTTATACTCAGCGTTTTTTATTTTTAAAATAAATTTTTGATTTTGTGTTGACAAATACATAGAAATTGTTTATGATATTATTAGAATTTAACCCTACGCTGTCTCTCTTGACGGAAATCGCTGTGCAAACGGCAAACTTTTTCTGGGGGTTAAATTCTTTTTCTATATAATAGCCGAGAGCAAGCAAAAAAGCCAAGTCATTCGACTTGGCTTTTTCTTATTTACTTTCAAAATCCTTATCTGCAAAATCGCAGAATTTTTTAATTAGCTCGGTTTCCCTTGGGTCGTAAGGGCGATGCGACGGGCGATAGAGGTCGTGAAACCATTTTGTAAAGTCTATCGGTGCTTTCGGGTCGTCCTGATACCATTTCCAGTGTGCCTCATACGGCTCATAGGTTTGATATTTTCCTGCAACAAAGCCCCAGTTATAACAGCCTATATTTTCAAGATAGAAAAGTGGGAAATTTTCGAAAACGGTATTCCCTGTACATCTTGCAAGCCATTCGGTGTTTATAATCGGACGGTTAAGGCTCTTTAAGTATTTGAGCACACGGACATGCTCCTCATAGGTGCTATAATTGTGATATGTTATTATATCGGAATTGTCGAGCGCGAACTGATTTACCTCGCTTGTATGGAAATCGTTTTGGTCAAACCACCACGCGCCGACGGTTAGTGGCTGTGAGGGATTGATACTACGCACGGTTTCAAACATACGCGAAAGGTATGGCATTGTTATATTCTCACGGTTGCTATTTCCAGGCTCGTTAAACAAATCCCACATAAGCACACGCGAGTCGTCCTTATAGATGGTTACAATTTCCTTTACCATCTCAAAATACTGTTCTCTTAAAATCTCATCATCGAAGTAATAATGAGGTGCGGGGCAGTTATGTCCGCCGTGCTGAGAGTGCTTTCTTCCACCGTGGTAGCCGATATCGTAATGTTGCTCGCCTATATCAGGCATTTTCCAAAGCTCCGTTTTTGGTGGCATACAGTCATTTGCCAAAACTATCATACAGGAAATGCCGTATTTTGCACACAGGGACAGGTATTTTTCGAAATTTTCAAGAAATACATCGTGCTCCTTTTGCCAAACGACAAACTCCAAAATAAGACGCACGCTATTAAAGCCGAGCTCCCTCATTAGCTTTAGCTCCTGCTCGGTTTCTTCAAGATACTCATCAAAATGCAAGGACTGCCATTGGTCAACTCTATTGGCGCACGATGCGCTCATATAGTTACAGCCTCTTATCCAAGGGCGAGAATTGTACCACTCCCAAGCCCTTTTTTCACTCCATCTTTCCATAAATCTCCTATTACTGTGCCTTGAACTCAACTATTCTTTTGAAATAATCACAGCTATCAGCAAAAAAGTCGTCATCTGTGTTTACAGTTTTAACAACGCACATAAGCGTATCCTCGGGAACGCCATCAAATTCGTCAAAGTAGGTTGCGAAATCGGTCTTACAAAAATATATCGCCTTTTCGTCATATTTAAGGCTTTCATCGCACTCGTAGCCAAGCACTTCGGAGATAGGCACACAGGCGGTTCTTGCCATTTGCTTATAAAGATACGGGTCGATTAGGTATATCGAAAGCTCTCCTGACATAATTTGCCCTGCGAACTGATTATACGCATCGTTATTAGCCTTATCCATCGCACTTAAATCTCTGTTAGGGTTTTCCTTTTTATAAGCCTCAAGCTGTTCGGGGCTTTTATAGATAAGCACAGGCGAGCTAACGGAAACCTCTCCATTTTCGTCGTAATCGGGACAAATGAGGGCAAATTTTTCGTTCATAGCCATAAGCTTATCGTTATATGACAAATCGTAATTCGGACCGACGTAAATGATATTCATATCGTTCTTTTTGTCGTGGCAAAGTGTAAAGGTCAAGGCGATGAGCAAAAGAAGCGTTATACCGCCTATGATAATCGCCCATTTTCTTTGATACCAAAGATTAGCCCAAAAATCTCCCTTAACGCCCTCGTCGCTTTTAAGGTGAATATCCTCGTTTGTTGTATCTCCAAGCATACGGAGTCTTTTCGCTGAATTAGACTCGTTTTGCTCGGGGATGTGTTTGTTTTCGTTATTTTCCATTTTCAAAATCCTATTTTAATGTTTTATAGCCTTATTGTATTACGCGATTGCGAATTTGTCAAATCTCGTATTTGCAAAGCGAAATGTCTCCAAGAATTCCCGACGGTGGGATTTGAATAAAGCTCGAGAACATATCGCGACGACGGTGTGCGAGATTGCTTTTAACGATTATTTCAAGCTCGTTTTCGCCTTCCCTTATCGCGCCCGACATATCGAATTTATACGGTGCGTTTATGCGCGCGCCCAAGTATTTTCCGTTTAGGTACGCCTCGCAAACCTCTCCAACCTCGCCAAGGTCTATGACGTCAAAGCCGTCCCTTGCAACAAAGGTAGTCTTATAGCGAATTTCGCCCGAGAAGGTTGGATTTTTGTCGGGAGCGGAAATGTCGAACAGCTCGGAATTCTCCGCTATAACACGATAGTCCTTCTCGCCCTCGTCCTTAAGTGAGATTTCAAAGCGCAAATCAAGCGCTTCTCTTTGGCCCTCGTGCTTAAGGCTCGGTATATCGCTTGGGATTTCATCACCGAAGATAACGAAAAGCATATTGCCCTTTTCAATTTTAAGACTTAGCTTTCCATTAACGGTGCTTGATTTATAGAGCTTATTTTCCCAAGGCTCATATACTACGCATTCTCCGTCTTGACAGAGTGTGATGCACGCATCAATATCGTCCTTTATGCCCTCGTTTGAGAAAAGATAAATATCCTTGTCCTCGCGCCTTACGTGATAGAAGCGAAGTAGGTCAATTCCCTTGCCCTCGCCCGATACGTGGTAAAGACCGCGCGCCCTCAAATTCTCGGCAACAAGTGCGCTTGATACAGCCTCAAAGCAAGGCAAAATCGACGAAATATCGACACCCTCTGCGCTTTTTTCGGGGAGCGAGTCTAAAAAGATTACAGGTAATTCTGCCCTTGCAAGAGTTGCAAAGGACTCTAGTCTATCGAATGGCAAAATCTCGCTTTCGCTAATGATTAGCGCGCCATAGCTCTCGCCATTGATTTGAAGTCTTCCGTTCTCAACGCTTGCGTCCTTTATCGCGTCGTACGGAACGATATCGAAGTCGATTAAATTTTGTGTAAGTGTACGGCAAGCATCATAGAAAAGCTGATTTTTACCGCCCGTCCACTCACCCTCGGCATTATAAAATACGGCAACATCGGCCATATGCGTGCCACCGCTAAGCGCATGAGAGCATCTAGCCATATATTCCATCAAATTCTTGAAAAGAGGATACTGAATATTCTTACCACCGTTATAGAAATGCGGTGGGCAATCCTCGTCCTCCTCCTTTGGTGAAAAGGCGTGAGGCACGAAATAATTCACTCCGCTTGCGAGCATAATGTCGGCAAGCCCCTTCATATAAGGGAGTCCCTCTGCCCAACCGAATGCACCGAAAATCTCACACATTGCCCTGCCTTTTTTAAGAGGCTGAATGTGTGCGTGTGATGATGCAAGCTTAGGCAAGGTATAACGGAAGAATGCAGGCTCTGCTCTACCACCGTCAGTTAAGAGTGAACGGTGCACGTGATTTGTAACACCGGGTATATCCTGTGTTAGCACGATATCAATTCCCGCCATATCCTGACCGTCAAGGGCACGGAAGAAATGTCCACTTCCGTAGCCGAGTCTTGTATGCGCGCCCATATCCTCGATAACGTGCCCGATATACATAACTCCGCGTTCTCTGCACCAATTACCAAGCATATAGCTGAAATTCTCGCTATAAAGCTTTGTTATTACTTCCATATAGTGCGCTCTTATAAGAGGTGTCAGCTCTCCTATATTTTCCCAAAGGGCACTGATATTAAGGCGCACAAGGTCCTCGTCCACGCCTGCGCTCTTTGCTATAAGGGTGGGCAAATCCTCTCTCCACGGATACGGAGAGTTTATCATTCCGAGCTTGTTATAATAAGTATAGCAAACATTCAAAAATCCAGGTTCATCGGAGAAAAAGCCTGCAAAGGTGTTTCCAAAATACTTTGCAAAATGCTCATAATGTGGCTGATAAATTGCATCAATCATTGCGTGGCACGAATCAGGATTTAGCATATCTATATAGTAAAAGATGCGCTCATCTTTATAATCGTACGGTGCGCTTTCCACCATTACGCAAACGCGCCAGCTACCCTCGGGAATGTCCCAGTATACCATATCATTTTGGAGTGATTGAGTCAAGTCAATAGCACTTGCGCCATCAAGACCCTCGTCGGAGTCGGCATACTTATAGGCAACGACCTGTATGATTTTTTCCTCGGAATTCACTCTACCGCCAACGAAAAGCTTTGCGCCTCTCATAGGTCCGATAGCATCGATTTGAAATTCTCTTATAAGCTTCTTGCGAAGGTGTGCGTTTTCCTCTTTTTCAAGGTATCCGTTTGCATAGCCTGTTGGGAATTTTTGGTCGTCAAGAAGCCAAACTCTCATCCCAAGCTCACGCGCGGTTTCCAAGATAAATCCGAAATCGTCCCACCAAGCATCCTGACAAAACTGCTCATACGGACGGCTCTCGGCGCAAAATTCGCTTATTCCACTATTTTTGATTGCCAAGATTTCCTCGCGCAAGCGCTCCTTGGGCTCTCCGTGAAGCCACAAAAACGGCAAAATATAGCTATCCTGCTTGCCATCAAGGCATTCTCTAATTTTAGTATCCACTCGATTCTCCTTTAAGCCCTCGGAAGGGCCACAAAGCATATCTCTTGCTTTTTTATTTTATATTTACCGACGGATGCTTCATTTGGAACTTTCCAACATATGTAGAAAGTAAGAAATAATAGTTGTCGGCAAGGTAATTATAGCCACAGGGCAAGCCGTCCTTGGTACGCCAGTCATAGCTTTGGCAATAGCCCGGCATAAGTCCTGTATGTGTCAATTCCTTTTCGTAGGTGTTGATAATTGTGAACAAAATCTTATCAGCCTCATCACCAAGACCCACATTATACATGGCCGTCAAGAAGTGATAGCCGTTCATTCCGTTAAGACCACCGTTTTCATAGCGTCCCCAGTCGGACATACAAGGCCAATCGAAGGTGTCGGACTGTGCCACTGGCATTACATTTCCAGGAATACCGTAGCGAAGGTCGCCATAGCCCTCCTTATCCATTATAGCAAGGAGCTTCTTCATCATTCTTCTACCAAGCTTCTTTGGAATAAGTCCCTCGTTAATTCCCATTGATACGGCAAAGGTAAAGCCATAGTCGTGAACCTTGCCGTTACGGCTAATCCATCCTGCCATAAGTCCTGTTTGCGGATTATAGAAGGTATCAACAAAAGCCTTCTTGCACTTGCGTAGCTGCTCCTTGTATTTTTTGGCCTGCGACGGTCTTCCTATCTTAACAAGAAGATCACTAAGCTCACGAAGGGCTCTATATGTAAGGTAGTTAAAATAAATATCCTTGTGTCCGAAGCAGAAGTCGTCCCACCAGTTTCCCTGCCATCCGTTTTCAGCAGGCTGTCCCATATAATCGCCAGGATAGTCAACCTCGAATATGCCATCACCGTCAACGTCGCGCGACATAAGGAAGTCGGCAGCCTTTATAGCATAAGGGAGCATCTTCTTGGCAAATGGCAAATTCCAATTTGAAATACCTGTAAGTGCAATTATTGCGCCAGGAGTTGAGTCAACGGAGCAACCGAAGTTCTTCTCCTTTTTCTTGTTAAAGAAGGAAACGCTTACCTCACCGTCATATGCCTGACAGGTCTTAAAGGTTCTCTCTACCTGCTTTTCATAAACCTTACGAATTATATCGAAGCTCTCGTCGTTTTCATCTACGATTTGAAGCATATCGCTCTTCATATGAATTGCGAGGTGTCCTGTGCCGTGGAAATAGATATTGTCGGACATATCGAAAAGCTCTCTGTTAAGAGCAAACGCGTTAAACCAGTTGCGCTTAAGTCCGTTATATTTTTCACCGTCCTCGGGAAGAGGTGGATATTTTTCATCAAGAATTTTGATAGTGAGTGTTACCTTTTCGAGAGGATTTTTCGACTTAAAGGTAAGGAACGAGCTTCCGTAATGCAAGCCGTGCATTCTGTTATGGCTATATCCGAAGTTCTTAAAGCCGAGGTCAAGACCTGTAAAGTCCTTTGAGGATTGAAGCTCCTCAACGCAATACACGTCGCTCGAGTCAGCCGAAATTTCAACAGTGCCGAAGTCGGGCAAATGAACTGTAAGTGGCATTGTGTACTGTGTTTTATAGAGAGTAAGCTCGTTTCTGCTCTTGAGCTTTTTTGGCGCTTGCTTTGTCCAAATTGTAGGTGGAGCTGTCTTGATTGCAAGCTTTATGCTATAAATATCGCTTATCAATGGCTTGCTTAGCTCGAGGTTTAGGACCTTATCATCTACAAAGTCGTACTTTATGCTCTCGCCCTTGTTATTTTCATAATATGCATAGGTGTCGGTAATATCGTTCTTTGTTGGCAAGCCCTTTTTGAAAGCACCGAACACTCCACCGTAGCCTGGGAGCATTACATTGTAGCTTGCGTGCTTATCCTTATCTCTACCGCTTGCCTCTACACCGAAGAATGCAATTCTTCCCTTTGCGTTTTCAATAGTGCATGAGCGATATATACAATCATAAATAGCGTATTTTTCCATTTTTATTCTCCTTTAAAGCACCTGATATGCGTTTACAGCCCACGAGTAGCACTTACAACGAAGCTGTTTTCCTGTTATTGCGCTTGTATTTTCACTAAAGCCGTATTTGCAAATTGAGCTCTTATAGTTTTCAGCAATCTTGTCTGCGAGCTCGTTATATCCAAGATTACGAAGTGCGTAAACGAACATTACAACATCGGGCGCCCAAACTGCACCTCTCCAATATCCGTTTTCAACGAATTTAGGACTGTCAACAGCCTCGGATGCAATACCGCCAACGCAAAGGTGATGCTCCTCAATTCTCTTAACTATGTACTCCTGCATTTCCTTTGGAAGCATATCCTCTAAAACGATTACGCGAAGTGGCATAAGCGCATCGCAATAGTACGGCTCACCGCTTTCCGCTAAGCGAACGAAGATTTTTTCGCCGTCCCAGTAGTCCTTAATTGCCTTTTCGGCAAGCTCCTTAGCAAGTGATGCGTAAACCCTTTTATCGGTTACAAAGCCGAGAGTGTCCGCTGCCTCGCTCAAGAATTTGCATTGAACGGAAAGGAACGCAATAAGCTCCGAGGTTTCAATATGCTCGCTTGCGTCATAGCAGGTTGAGTTATCCTGTCCCGAATCGTTTCCGTGATAGTATGATGGAACGTCTCCACGAAGATTGAGCCACCAATCGGTGTTACGCTTCATATCGAAATAAACCTCTTCTAGTGCGTGAGGTGCTGCAAATTCTGGATTTCGCTTCATCATTTGCATATACATCCAGCCCTGTACAGGTGGCTTAACGAAGTTCCAAACCTTATATGACTCCGAGATTGCATCGGGAACTCTGCCGACACGGTTAATGTGCTTATACATTATCATAAATTGATCCATCGCAATACGGTAATCAATATCCGCAAAGCCGAGGGCGTTGAACGCGTTATCCCAGCTCCATACGTTGCTCATTCCCGACTTGCTCATTACAATTGCCTCGGTATCGAAGTTACCGCGTGGCGCGATAATATTGCTCCACAAAATGTAGGCACATTCCTTTTCGTACTTGTTTTTAGGATTGAGCTTCTTTTCCCAAGCAAGATAATCCCTCTCTGCCATATCGGCATAGAAGTCATAGTCCATTCCCTGTGCGCCAACTCCGCCCTTATCAAGAAAGGTTGACTCAATGGCGAATTGATACTCACCGTTTGCATCGGGTATTACTCTTATATTAACGAAGTCGGAAACAACCTCGCCTGCGATTCTTGATTTTTCGATTTTAAGCGTTCCCTTTACAGGCACGAACATAAGACTGCAATTGTTTTTGAAGTCGCAAAGCTCAATTATTCCGTTTTGAACAACCTGATAGTCAAATTTTGCGTGTGTCTTTGCAATTTCTACAAGGAGCTCCTTGCCTGTTCCCTTGATATATGTGCCATCAGTGCCGAAAAGCGTGATGTTACCCTGTCCGCCCTCGTGCTTAATTGTAATTTCACGGGGTGTAAACGAGAACTTCGCGCCCTTTCCGTAGTCGATTGCAAGAGTGCCGTTAAAGATATCCTGTCCGTGTCCGTGAATGGTTGCAAGCTTGATAGCGGTCTTGCTCTTTTGATCCCATACATGGTACGAGCCTCTTATACTGTAATGAAGTCTGTCGAACTTATACATAATTTTCTCCTTGAAAATCAATTTTTGAATTGTGGATCCATCCACGCAAGATGCTGATTTAGCCATTCAAAGAATGACTGCTTTCTTGTCGAGAGGGATTTAGTTGAAGTACCGAAGCGCGTATTGTCGTATTGCAAGAGCTGTGAGTGTGCGCTCTCGTCTATTTGTGCAAACGCCTCGTTTACGTAATCGTCCAAAATATCGCGTGTTTCGGTATATAGCTCCTTATAACGCCTTTGGAAGGACTCCTTTTTAATAAGCTGATGATAATAGAACGGTGCGGTGTTCCAATAAATGCGAATTGTCGCAAGTGCATTATAATCTCCCATATAGGAGTCGAAATCCCAGTTAGGTCCCATTTTCACCTTGGTTTGCGAGGTTGAATCCTCTTTATAAAGGAACAGATTTGCTCCACCACCGTCGCTTATACATAGATAGTCGGACACAAGAAGCCACTTCACAAACGAATCAAGGTCGATATAATCAAGATATGAATCATCGTTTTTCTTAAGTGCCTGCTCAAATTCGGTCATATAAGCCTGTAAATAGAGATATTCCGGTGAGCTCTCGGTCATATTATCCGAATCGGGATATTTGAACGTGAAGTGCATCGGCGTATTCTCTGTCATCGGTGTACTAAATGAAAGCTCCTCATTCCACCAATAGGCATCACATTCGAAAACGAAGCCGTCCTCGTCAATGTCGACTCTGGCCTTATCCTCGCCCGTGCCTGAGCCCTCCTCAACTGCCTCGGACAAAACGTAAAGTCCTCTATAATCTCCGTTTACATAAAGACTAACGTAGCAATAGTCGGGCGACCACTCCGTTCCTACCGCATCGGCAATCGCATCTCCAACGATACGGTAACCGTCGTTTCCGTAATTTAAAAGAACCCAATCCTTGTCGGCATACTCCTTGCCGTCGTCGGGGCGACCGATAAGTGGCTCTAGCAAGTCGAATTTCTCATCAAGCTTTAGCTTGTAAGGAAATCTTCCGTTTGACGCATAGCGCGCACTCGTGTTTCCACGAATTTTAAGCCTTGCGCCTGTGAATTTTTGGTTTTCGGTTTTATCAACAAACGAGCTATAAACAACCTCGTTGTCCTCGTTATATATAGAAAGCGCGCATTGCTCATAAAGAGCGTTTGTAATTCCTGCGCCCCAGCATCCTGCGGGAGACCCAACGAAATCACAGCTTGGCCATATGTAATTTTCGGTCGTTATTTCAACTCTTGGGAACGGCACGTCCTTAGGCGCATTCATATAGCACGCACTAATTTCTATTTCCTTGCCAATCTCGTTTAAGGCAATAGCTCTTAGTGAAGCTGTATAGGTTTCATTTTCGGTCATATCAAAAAGCTCGATTTGACCAAGGGACGCGTCAATATATTCAATTCGAGAGCCAATTCCGTCGTTATAGGTAAGCTCAACGTATCTTATCGGCTCTTCAAGGCTTTCCTCCCAAGACACGGTCATTTTGCCGTCATCCGAGATGCCGTAGCCGTAATTTGCAACTATTTGCTCGTCAACCTTCGGCATAAGCTTAACGCTTGTTGTTACCGTAAGGTTTGATTCGACGTCATAAATACAATAGACATCCCTGTCTACGCTCTCTATTTTAGAATATTTTCCGTCTATTTTGATTTCGGTTATTCCGTATTTTTTAAGTGGCTTCAAAACAAGCCAAATGTCGCCTGTGCCATTCTTCTCGGGCTCTCCACCGAGGGAGCTTGCCGAATAATAGACGCCCTCAAGCGCCTCATCAACAGGAAATCCTGCGGTATAAGGCGACGCCTGCACGTTTGCGTTTGGAATTACAGTTGCGAAATAGTAATTTAGCTCCACCTCATCATCTTCACTTGAGGATTCGGAGCTTTCGGCCTCGGAGCTTGATGAGCTTGATTCAGAGCTTGACTCCTC
>JAZKZO010000024.1:0-4281 GCA_045612665.1 Eubacteriales bacterium | reverse complement strand
ATAGGCGAGCCCTGTATCAGTAATTTGTGTAGCCTTGACCAAATTGACATAATAGCGTGTGAAAAGAACATTTCTTCCCTGTTCCCCGAGCACAAGCACAAATTTATTTAGCATTACATTGCACAAGTCTTCCACAAGCCCCTTGGACTTTATAAAAATAAAAAGCCGACACAGAGTCGGCTTTTTTGTTTTAGTTATCGCTAAGTGGCTTCATCGTTGGGAAATAGGTGGTATGCATGGCATATCTTGGCATACGGTTATAGCATTTTGGCATACTAAATGGCATACTTGCCGCACTAAGCTTTTCACAATTGAATATTTAAACTCTATTTTGCGTATTCCAAGAAAGGGGCAAGGGAAAATTGGCTTTTGCAAACAAATTCGGCTGAGTTACAGACACGGGTGGATGCATTCCGAAAATAAATCTTGTTGCATCAGGCTTTGATAACTCAAAATCGCACTCACCATCAAATTTGATACATCCGCAGTCATTTTCATTTGCAAAAATCTTGATTTTTCCATAATCCTTTATAGAAATAGCGACGCTTCCCGGCACCAAGCAAGTATAGCTCGCTTTCAATTTGATATAAGCATCAACCACCTTTTCAAAGCTTACTACATTAAAATTTGATGGAATTTGTATGCTCATATATTCAGCGCATTTATTAATTTCTCTTATTAAATCTATATCGTGCTGGGGCAAGGTTATTGAAAAGCCCTCTTTTAAGTAATTTGAAATTGCTACAACCGTATCAAAATACGATTCATTATCAATCGCATACGCTTCCGAGACCGTTTTTCCATCGGGTGTCAAGGTAAAATAACCGATGGGCTTATCATTTTTAGTTACTAAATAGGGTGTGTTTTTCCACGCTGTCATTACTCTGTACATTACATCGTTATCGCTTCTTAACACACTTACCTTGTTTTGATGATATACCTCTCTTGCGAAGGTTAAAGAGTTTTCATCATTTGACAAAATCTCATAAACGCTTGTATTTTGACCGTAGCCCCCAAGCAATGACTTTTTTGTATTTTTTGGCGTTATGTAATAAGAGTAATTCCCACCGCAAAGCTCAAAGCCAAAGCGCAAATATCTTGCTCTGTCGCCACCGAGCCTGCAAGCATCGTATTTTTCTTCCTTTACAATTTCCATAGCGCGATTAAGCAAAATATTCATGTATCCACATCCCTCATAATCGGGATGTGTAGCAACATTTCCGACGGTGCAAAAGTTGATTTCTTTATCCAAAACCTTCGTTGGCAAAGGATAAACTCCAACAACCGAAACAAGCTTGCCGTCGACAAAAAGTCCTATATGCTTTCTCATATGTGCATCATCTCTTACACACATATTAGGAAGCTCCTTTTCGAAATCCATTTCGCATCCGTTTTGCTTTGAGAAAACAATGTTCAAAAGTGAAATTAATTCGTCGTAATTCTCTTTTTTAAGTCGTTTAATTTCCATTTTTCTCTTCCTTAGCTTTCTTTATAATTGCAATGGCGCTTTCTGGACTAATTGTGATAGTGATTTTTGAACCCACAACAGGGGAAGCCTTGCCTTGACCATAATATTTAATCTCATCATAACTATCAAATGGAGCATCATACGCTAATGTGTATTCCTTTTTGTCGCAGTTGGTGATAAGCATAACGGTATTTCCGTCCTTTTCCCAGCAGGATGAAAGAATCAGCGGTGCTTCACTAACATCTGAAAAACCGATTGCACTGTCTGTTACAAAGGTCGGAATGAAATCATTTGTTTTTGGTGGGCGAAGCATTTTACCGTAGTTAAAATAATCCCTAAATTCATATCTTGCTTGGCACATACGGGACAAATACACCATTTTTTCCTCATCATCAATAATATCGGCATTAATCCAACCGATTTGCTGACCAAACATAACGCTTTGACCCACATGGAATCTGAAATATTCCTTGTCTGATTTTTTGTATCCGTTAGTGCTTCTGCCGAACATAACCACGTGACCTGCATAAATTTTCGAGAAAAACGGCACGTAATTGGTTGCAACCCACGCCCATGTTAAAAATCCGTCAAATTGGTCAGCGTAAGGCTCGGCGTTACATTCACTTGTGAAAATACAATTATCATTACATTCTTCCTTGAGACGCGACATAATGTTCTTGTATGAACGAACCCACCATGAGCCGCCACCACCCTCGTGATTATGATGAGGGGCACAGCATAAATTCGCATCGGATGCGCTAACCTGATCAAGATAAACACCGTCAACATGGCATTCCTTTGACATTTTTCTGATAATTTCTGCAAGTGCCTCACGCCAAATATGGCTGGACGGGCACATTGCGGCAAGCTGACAAAGTGAGCCGTCAGGCTCGTGTGAGGCATATGTTTCAATGCATAATTTGCCGTTTACGTCAAGTGTTGCTCCCTCTAAAAATTCACGCTCAAATTTCTCCGTTGAAAGGTCGCTTGTTCTTGTATCAACAAGGCGAGCGTTGATATAGGGCATTACATAAATATTGTTTTCGTGGAATTCCTTAATGCTTTCCGTAAATCCCGCTTTTACAGGGAAATAGTACGGATAGTCATTGTTAAACGGTATACGGTGCCAATTGTAAATATGATAACCAACAGGGAGACCGAGTCTTTTTGCAAATTCAATGGGCTTGTTTTTCCAATCATCGGGCTTTGGTGGAACAAGACTTCTTAAGGAAATTGGAACAGGCTCAGCTAAGGGGTTATCATCATTTGGCATCCAGTCCATAAGCCAAACAGGAATGTCCTTAAACCAATCTGGAGTATCGTATCTACCAATCGGAGCATACCATTCTGCGTGATTTTTAACGTATTCCTCGTATATACACGCCATATCGTACCAGTCACCGTCTAAAGCTCGCACAACAACCTTTCCAACCGGCTCAAAGGAGTTATATGCTTTTCCCATTGAGGTGGACGGATATTCAAACGAAAAGCTTCCTTCTCCACGATCAAGCATATCACATCTCATATCGCATCTTTCAGCAACGGGCGAATGGACGGCTACATAAAGTCCGTTTGATTTTTCTTTTGTAGGCTCGTAAATTCCAAGCACAGGAGAAACGCAACCGAATCCGTTAGGATAATGTGAGTTCCAGTGTATCTCTTTTTCGTATGCGTTATCGAAAACTTGACCGCTTGCATTCGGTATGAAGAGATTTGGCTTTTCATATCCAACAAAGGAAATTGACGGAACAGATGCCGACAAAACCGTATAATCCGGCGAATCGTTAATAACCTGTAAGCCGAAGGTAATTTCATCCTTTTGGTATGCTCTTGCAGTGATAATTACGCGAATCGGCAACGAACGCGGGAATTCAAAAACTACGCGAAGCTCGTTTTTTCCGCTCCACACATTGACATTGTCCCAGCCTTGCTCGGAAGAAAAGCTTTCTACCTCGCCTGTTTTTAAGTTTTTGATTTTAAGGGTAGTCATAGGATTTACACAAGGCTCTTCTATCGGCTGATAGTCTAAAAGAGAGGTTTTTGCCAGCGAAGCTCCGTCTTTTCTGACATATATAGCACTTGTTAGGCGACCGCTTGTAATATCGTATCTATCACCGCTTATTTTCGCGGCAGGCACAAATTTTTTCGCCGTAACGGTTGGCAAAACAGGCTTACCCTCTCCGAAGGAAATAACCGAGGATAAAGCATAAGCTTCGCTTATCATATTTAAAAAGAAATCAATTTTTGTGCCAACATTACTTTTTAAGGAACAAAATTCGACCTCGCCGTTCCCTGAAAGATACGGAACGGTCGCATTAACGCTTTTGGGTGCAAATGATGTACAACCGGCATTTGACAGCATAACGTAGCCGTAATCGTCACATATAGCGCCGTTTGAAAGCGTAACCTGGTGCGTTATATCGTTTACACCAACGGAAAAATCAGGGCCAAAGCCTTGGAAGGTGTCAAATTTGCTTCTTTGTAGCTTCAAATCCATCCAGGACATCATATGGATAGGCAACTGTGCTTCCGATGTAAAATACGTGCTCACACGAAGTGCGTTATCACCGCAAATTTCAAATTTGTAGTGCGCCACAACCGCTCCTATCAAATTGCCGTTTTCATCAGTTGGACGGGCGTAAACGGTCAAGGAGTCTTCGCTTTCCTCAAGCTCTATATCGGAACCGAGCATATTATAATAGCCCACGGTTTTCAAGGTATCCTTTGAGAAAAACCTGTATTCATGCTTTCCGTTTGATAATATATAAAACAAATTTCCATTTTCAAGATTTAGGTTTAAAGTAAAACCGTTT
>JAZKZO010000023.1:0-38782 GCA_045612665.1 Eubacteriales bacterium | reverse complement strand
GTGTGCAAGGCGCAAAAGATTAGCCTTATAGGTAGGGTTTTCAATCTTTTCAGCAAGCTCCCTTGCACGAGTAGAGCATTTGTAAGACCAATACATCATCGCCTCACAAACGCTTCCAAGCGCGATAAGAAACTCCTTTTCTTCCTTGCCGTTATGGCTTTTATAAGAATTCATAATATCCGTGCACATGCCAAAAAGTCCACAGCTTAAAACTCTGGAATAATCGCCTGTCGCGTGTTGCCACTCCATTGTGGAAAGATTGTCAATTTTTTTGAGGTAATATTTGTCAAGCGCCATTTGATTTTCAATATGACCGCTACGCTGAAAAGCATCTCCAACAACCGAGCCGTCAAAATTAAACATTCCTGTGAAAAGAGAATACTCGGTTATCATCGGCTCTTGATTTAAAATATATTCGCAAAGCCTTTTTGACTCTCTTTGAATCTTGGAAAGAATGGCATCATTCTCGTCAAAAGCAGTTGGAACAGGCTCAACGTACATTTTTCCGTCAAGAGTTAGCTCAAGAAGCTTAGAAATCCTTTCGTTCATAATTACCTCTTAAAATTGAAAATTTCTATTTTTATTATAACTATTCTCATTATGAAAGTAAATACTTTTTAAGAAAAAACAAGCTCCTTTTAGAGCTTGTTTTTCCTTTATTTTAGCATTTCGGGCATTGAAGAAAGCATATTTTCAATAAAAATTCCGTATCCCTGTGTCGGATCGTTTATCAGTACGTGCGTTATAGCTCCAATAATCCTGCCGTTTTGAATTATAGGTGAGCCACTCATTCCTTGAACAATTCCACCTGTTTTTGCAAGGAGTCTTGGATCAGTTACCTTGACTCTAAAATTTTTGACGTTTGATGATGTCAAATCAATGTCCGATATCGAAACGGAGTATTTTTGAGGACCGTTTTCGTCAAGCGTGCACCAAATATAAGCCTCGCCGTTTTTAATTTCTTCCTTTGGACAAACGTGCATTTTACCCTCAGGAGAGTGCACGGAGTTAAGAGAAATAACACCAAAAACTCCGTTTGAGCTATTTCTTGAAAGAGAACCTATCTTTTTTGCATTAAAAGAGCCCCTAAGCTCACCTGCATCTCCAACCTTGCCCTTGACAACTCCGTTTATTGAAACATCCATAATTATACCTTGAGAAAGAGATACAAGCCGTCCCGAGGATGAATCGCATATGCCGTGTCCAAGACCGCCAAATGCACCTGTTACGGGATTTATAAAGGTTACAGTTCCTATTCCAGAGGTTGAGTCCTTGACGTAAATTCCTGTCTTGTAAGAGCCGTCATCAGTCGAATATACGGGCTTGAAGGAGAACTCTAGCTCGTTTTTACCTCTTAATACCGTAACCGTTACCATCTCACCAGGATTTGATGAAATAATGGACGAAAAATCGTTTATAGATTTTACATCTCTTCCGTTTGCTTTAATTATAATATCGCCGTTTCTTATTCCCGCCATAAATGCGGGCGATGCGTTTTCTCCCTCAGTTGATGAAAATCCTACAACCGTCAGACCCTTTGATATGATTTTCACACCAAAGGGCATTCCGCCAACATAAAGCTCGATTTTTGATAAATCCGTGCCTTTTCCCTCTATTGTGCTTACAAAATCATCAAATACGCCGTGATTTTTTTGGGCGGCACTCGATGAAATGCCGAATGCAAAAAGCATCATTATTGTTATCAAAAACCGAATAAAAATTTTCGATTTTTTCATTATTTTTATTATCTGTCCTTTCATTTTTGTACATACTTAATTTGTGTAGATGAGAGCTTTTTATGTCTAACAAAATTATATGATTTGTAGATTAACTACCAATAAAAAATGAAAATTTTACCGTCAGTATTGATTTTTCAATGAAAAAGAACTATAATTAGTTAGTAAACTAACAAATTGAGGGTAAAATATGAACAAATTAGATTTAGAAAAGCTTCGCGAAAATCCAAATAGAACGCTTTTAATGGTCGCAACAGAGGTTGTAAAGCTTTTTGAGGATAAAATTTCAAAAAATGACGTAATAATGTTCAAGGATAAAACGGCAAGACTTATTCTTGCGTATCTATCTAGATATGATGGTGCAACTCAGCACGAGCTTGTTAAGGCAACTCAAATGAAGGGCTCGACTGTAAGTGTTGCAATTACCAAAATGGAAAAAGAGGGCTTTGTAAAAAGAGTACAGGACGAGTATGATATGAGGGCAACTCGAGTTTTCTTAACAAAAAAAGGCTTGGAAATTTCAAATTCTCACAAAAATCTCCTTTCAAAAACCGATGAGACTATAATGAAGGATATTCCCGAAAGAGATGAAAGAGTCGCTATGTACGTCCTTGAAAAAATGCTTGATAATTTAGTAGAAAATTAAAAAAACCACCGTTTCGGTGGTTTTTTCTTATTCCTTGTTTTGATGTTCAAGCCATTCAGCACCGATATCAAGTGCCTCGTAAAGACCTGCCTTGTTAAGCTGCTTGATAACCTTATTTGTATCATTGGTTGGGCAAATAGTGCCGAAAACCATTGTAGGATCGCCGTTTGCGTCCTTCATAAAGATATCAAGTCTCAAAATATATGGATCGTTTACAAAGCCGTAATAGAGAGTATCACCCTCTCTTACAAGTGGCTTTCCCTTGTATTCAATGTAATTTTTATTCTTAAGCTCCATAAGAGAATACTCCTTCCAAAAAATCATTCAATTCATTTTACTATATTTTTTTCTCTTTGTCAAGATAAAACTTCTAAATGAAAAATCCCGATTGACTCGGGATTTTTATAATTATTTCTTTTCGATAATTTTAAGACCTGTTGGAAGGATACCTGACTGCTCGTAAACTATTTCGTTAATTTGAGCTACCTCGCTTGCCAAAAGACCGTCCGTTTTAACGATAACAGTTGCGCTATCCTCACTAATTACAGCAATACATTCCTCAAAGCCCTTTGCCTTAACAAGTGTTTCAATCTTTGATTCGCTATCGATATCCTTTGCAATTTGTGCAATGTCTGCAAGTGCTGCATCTACCGCCTCAGGCAAAGCAGAGGAGTTTGTAGCAACTGCCTGCAAAACCTCAAGTGCTTCGTCGCGAGCCTGTTGACGGCTAAAAACAGTTTGCGCAAAGTAATCAGATGTGTTTTCATCCTTATCAAGAGTGTCTTGAATGTTTGTGTCGCCAAGGTCAATATCAACGTCGCCTGCAGGCTCATTTGTATCTGGTGCGGAATAGAGTATGTAATTTATACCCACAGCACCGCCTATAAGCAGCACAGCGCATATAACGACAAGGTTTCTAACACCGATTTTTTTGAAAAAAGCCTTGATTTTGCCCGGTTTCTTTTGAATGTTTGGATTTTCTGGTTTCATAATTTTACTCCTATATAGTAGTTTATGTTAAATTATATTTTTTATCTTTTGTGATTATGCTATTTTATAGCCACAATCTTAACTTTATTTGAGGAAATTCCAAGATAACTACACACAACGGAGCTTACCTTTAGCTGTACTGTATAGCTATCTCCGTTTGAAACTGCAACCGCAACTCCTCTTATTTTTGGAACGGTAGTAGGTTTTTCATCATTTGAGGAAAAAACCGAGCTTGATACATCATAATTTTCATATTCGTCAAGCATTATAATAACGTCCGCTTCCCTTATCCCGTCAACACCTCTCAAAAACTCCTCAAGCTTTTCTTCAAGCGTGTCTACATAATTTTCATAATTGCCCTTGTTTTTTGATTTTCCCTGAAAAGAGCCAAGCAAAATCAAAACGCATCCCAAAATTGCAAGAGAAGCAATAATAATTTTACCTTTATTTCCTTTCAGCATTTTACCTCCTTGTTACGTTTATTTGACATCCGACGGTCTTATCAAGATATTCCTTAACCCTGTCAGTATCGGACCAGGACGCCTTATTTGTTAGAACAACGTTTACACATGTTATTTTTATTGAACCAATATCACAGTCGTCAAGCTCTAATGACACATAAACGTCGTTCTTATCAAATCCGAATTTTGTTACCACTAGCTCCTTAACGCCATCGCACACGCGCTCGCTTGTGGTATTTACGATAAGAGAATTTGAGTTGTCTATTATTTCCTCTGTTTTAATGCTATGAGAAAATTCGCTTATATATTCCTTTATAGTATCAAAAGAGGAAAAAATCTTAAAAAGGGGAGTAAGTATTACAACTAGCATAATTAAGCTCAAAAAATACGACACATATCGCTTTATCAGGTCATTTGCGCATAAAATCGAGCTTACAATTCCCGAAACGATTGCCAAAACGAGAATAGAATTCAAAAAATAACTCATCCCATGCCACCCGACGATTTTATAAAGATAGTTAGTGCGAATATAAAAACAACAAAGGTGAGCGAGAGAATAGCCAAAATAAAGGAGCATAGCGTTCCTGCCTCGTCGCAGCACCTCGTCTCGTTTCCAATGCCTAAAATCCTTGATAGAGTCGATATAATTCCAAAAGAGAGCCTGTAAAGAAGCAACGAAGCGATGACAGGCAAGGTAAGAAGCACAATTACTATAATTGCGATGACTCCACACGATCCCTTTACAAGGGAAAGGCTTGAAGAAACGGTTTTTAACGACTCTCCGACAAATCCACCCACGATAGGAATGAAGTTGCCAACGGCAAATCTTGCAGTTCTTATCGTCAGTGTGTCTGCGCCTTGCGATAACACTCCTTGATAGGACATTACAAACGAAAAAATGCTCATCAAAAACACGCAAATCCCTGTAAAAGTGTTTTTTATCATTTTTGAGCCCTCACTCAAATCTATACCGCCCGAAATAGAACCAACCAAAGAGAAGCAAAGACATATTTTGATTATCGGGACAAGCGCAATAACAATGAAATTTTCGACGATTGATAAAAATAGCATCATGGATGCGTTTGATACGGCTGCGCTTGAAATAGAGCCCGTCATAATGTACATAGCACTCATTACAGGCGCAAAAGTGTTCATCGTATCGCAAAGAGTGCCTACATAATCAATAGAAGTGTCAACAATTCCCTCAACAATGGAAAAAACGCTCACACAAAGAGAAAGAGAGGCGCAAGTTGAAAAGGCGTTTTTTAGCCCTTCGGATGAAAACGAGCTTTTTAGAAGATTAAAAATCGAAATTAAAAGAATCAAAATTAAAAGAGAGGAAAATGATCTTGTAATGCTAGGTAGAGAAAACAAAATATAGTTAATTACGTAGTCGATGAAAGTGCTTTGATTTATTTCTCCGTTTGTAAGTGATGAAAAATCCCCCTCAAACACCTCATCGCCAAGAAAGTCAGTAACATATTCAGGCAATGTGCCCTTAAAATCGCTCATTTCATCACTTATATATTCGTTTATCTCTTTTTGTACGTTTTCCTCAGCAAGACATGCTTGCGTCAAAAACAATGCGAAAATAATTATAAAAGCTATCTTTTTTATCATTTTATCAAGTCCCCGCAAAGAGAGAGTAAGCTTTTTATTATAGGAATGGAAATTATTAAAATTTCTGCTTGTCCGAATAAATAAATTCTCGATCCAATCGCATCCTCACCTGCATCCTTGCATATATCGGCTGTGATTTGCACTGAAATTGCAATTCCTAGCGCTTTTATAAGAGAAGGAAGATGCTTTTCCAGTGCTGTGCCCGATGAAATCTCGCAAACATAACTCAAAATCGGATATATTAATGCCGTAGTTACAATAGCTACTCCGAGAGTTAAAATAATTCTGATAAAAAGAGAGTATTCTGAGCGCAAATTTTTAAACATTAAAAGAACGGAAAGCGCGCAAATGACTATTCCGCATACCTTTATACTATCCATATCAAATACCGAAAACTCGGGAAAGAGCCTCGAAAAGCCCCTCGATTTCACCGATTATAAGTAGCATAACCATTATAATTCCGCCAATCGATAAAAGCGTTGCTTGCTCATCGCGGCCACTTTTTGAAAGAATTTGACAGGCAACGGATATAAGTATTCCTATTCCTGTTATTTTTAAAATCAATGAAATATCCATTTAACACCTATATAAGTAAAATTACAACGCAAAAGCCAAAAAATAATGCCATGGCGCGAAAAACCTTTATTTTATCAGGATAATCCTTTTCCTTTTTTGCAATGCTGTTTTCAAGCGTCTCTAATGTGTAAGAGCAGAGAGAAAGCTCCTCATCTCTTAATCCCTTGCCAAGGGTGGTAAAAAACTCGCTAACAGTCTTAAAATCATCCTTGTCAAGTGATTTTTTAGCCAAATCAAGCCTTTTTTCGCAAAGCTCGCTAAGAAGAGGGCTTTTTTCTGCGTATGATGCAAAAATCTTGCTAATCGGCGTTGAAAAATATTCAATTTGAGATTTTATGTATCGAATAAGCTCACAAATCTCTTTTGCCGAGGAAATTTTTGATTTTTCGGACCTTTCGTATACAACGCAAGAGCTTATTGAAGCAATCAAGATAAATAAAGACCCTAAAATTTTCATTTTTTTGCCTCGCAAAGAGTATCTAAAGTAAATTCGTATTTTTTTGAGCCGTACTTTCTTGAAATTCCGAGAGCAAAATCAAAAACCTTGTGCGAAAATAGCTCCTTTAAAATTTCCTTTGAGCAAAGCTCCTCAAACGAGTCTGCGTGCGCGGTAGCAATTATCTTAACACCGCTATTTGAAGATTTTAAAATCGCTGTTGCCTCGCTTTCCGAGGATATTTCGTCGCAAATTATAAGCTCAGGAGTCATACTTTTTGTTGCAATTTCTATTGCTAGCCCTTTAGGATATGATATAAAAATATCGGAGCTTATTTCTTCGCTTTTCATAAACGGAGTAATCTCCTCACGACTGTCTATTACCGCATGCCTTGGAGGTGGATCTTCGCTTGAAATCTTATATATAAGCTCTCGCAAGATACTTGTTTTGCCGACTCCCGGACGAGAATAAAGAATTACTGATTTTGAAAACTCGCTTTCCTTTAATAAATTAAAAAGATAATCAGCACCGTTAAAGATTCTTTTTGGGAGTCGTATGTTGATAGAGGTAATATCGTTTATAGCACTTATTTTTCCGTTTTCTATGCTGGCACGCCCACAAATCCCCGCTCGAATCCCTTTACCGATGCTTATATATCCTTCTTTAATAGTGTCAAAATGTGCGTATAACGAGCCCTCGCAAAGCAAATTTATGATTTCGTTTATATCATCTTGAGTAAGGATTATATCGGTTTTTATATTTTTCGAGTCGGCAATCAAGCATAAAAAAGAGTTGCTATGTAAACGAATTTCATTTATACTTGTCAGCCTTCTTTTGCAAATAAGCTCAACAATACTTGTCCCAATCCAAGAGGGAAGTCTTTTCAAGGTGTATGAAAGCACGTCGTCAAGTCTTTTGTCAAAAAGCATTTGATATCGCATATTTTCACCTCCAACCTGTACAAGCATATTCAAAAAGTATTACAAAAAGAACAAAAGCAAGGAAAAACCTTGCTTTTTAGGAATTTTATGGTAAAATTATTTTGAGGATGGCATAGGTAAGGTGTGAATAAAGCCCTTTGCATCAGCCGAGCATATATCACCGCTAATTACCTTATCTCTATATACGATTACGTTGGCATATACCGTTCCGTTATAATCGGGATAATTTGTTATTTTATAAGTGTATCTTTTAGCACTTTTTTTGGCATATTTTGATAGATCAAGTCCCTGTTGCTTTTGAATTTCATTGTATGAGGTCATTACCTTGTCAAATTCCTTTGGAATTGTTATTTCGCATTCCTCAAACGGCTCGGATTCAACCTCCCAACCATATTGCGAGAGAAATTCCTTTACGTCGGATGCATTCTTTACCTTATCAAAGGATATATTTTCATTAAAAAGAGCTATTTCAGCAGTTGTATCCTTGGAATATGTAGGTATCAAAAATACAAGAGCTATAAGCAACACAAGGCTTATGCATATAACCCCAAAGAATTTTAAGGTAGACGCCTTAAACGAATAAACAAACATTTTAAATCTCCTTAGTGCGTTTTAGTATTTACTACATACTATTTTGCGTTTTTGGAAATTATTACAAAAGGTGAAAAATGGTACTTATTTTTGATGATAACGAATTTCGCAGAAAAGAATTGAAAAGGGCATTGCGCGATACCGAAATTAATTTCAAAATAGACACCTATGAAAATTGGGAGTATTTAACCAAGCCTATTTTGACGGTGTTTATAATGCCAAAGCCGAGCGAAATTGACTATTTAGTTAGAAGCATTAGCTCTCAAGGCACGGTTGCAGTTTCGCTTTTGAAAAGAGAACCAACCAAAACAGGCACGTTTAGAAGAATTATTGTTTCCGAGGACGGTAAGCTAACTGACGATGTAATAAGAGATATTATAAAAAATGAATACGGATACAATTTAAAGCAGGATTTTGTCGGTAATGCCTTGATTGATGAAGAGGATAAGGACATTTATTTTGCACGCAAGCGTCTTTTTCTCACCAAAACAGAGTATAAAATCGCAAGATTTTTGGCTTATAATCCTCAAAAGACCTTTACTGATGAGGAAATTCTTGAATATACAGGCTTAAAAATTTCGCCGTCGTCAATTTCTAAATATGTGTCTTATATAAATCATAAATGTAAAGAAAATTACAGAAAACCGCTTATTCTTCGCACGTCATACGGATATTGCGTAAACAAAGAAAAGGACGTTGTTACTTCTTCCTTAACGTAAAAAATCAGGCATTACGCCTGATTTTTTTATTTATTTTTCGTTTTTATCTAGATAGTTAATGTATCTTTCGGCCTGTGCAGAGAATAGCTCGTGATACTTGCCGTTTAAAGCCATCAGCTCAGCGTGATTTCCCATTTCAACAATTTCACCCATTTCAAGAACGATAATAACGTCAGCTCTCGTTGCACTGGAAAGCCTGTGCGAAACGAAAATTGTGGTCATATCCTCGCGCAAGGAATCGATTTGATTGAAAATTTGTTGCTCGGCAAGTGCGTCAAGAGAAGCGGTTGGCTCATCAAGAATCAAAATGTCCGAATCGGAATAGAAGGCTCTTGCAACAGCAAGCTTTTGCCATTGACCAATAGAAAGCTCAGTGCCGTCCTCTTCAAAGAATTTTGAAAGATAAGTGTCGTATTTTTTGGGAAGACGGTCGATAAAATCACTCGCTCCGCTTTGAGTTGCCGCGCGAACCATATCTTCCTCATTAAAGCCCTTTTCAATGTCTCCAAAGCAAATATTTTCACTAGCTTGAACGGCGTATTTACCGAAGTCTTGGAAAATTATTCCATAAATGGAATATAGCTCGTCAAGGTCATATTCACGAATGTCGCGTCCGTCAAGAAGAATAACACCCTCGCTTGGATCGTATAATCTTGTAAGAAGCTTGATAAGAGTTGTTTTTCCTGCACCGTTAAGTCCTACCAAAACGGCAGTATCTCCACCGTTGAGCTTGAAATTTATGTTCTTAAGAACATATCTGTCAGAGCCTGGGTAAGAGAAGTAAACGTTTTTAAATTCAATTGTGTGAGCGGTGTTCTTTTTTACTGAAGCCGGCTCATCCAAAATAGGAACGATTTTTCTTTCAACCTTGTTAAAGGCAATCATATTATCGATAAACAGTGTGCCCTCGTAAATTGTTGCAGTAGTAGAAACGAGAGTGCCTACACAGCCTATAATAGAATTAAGAGAACCGGAGTAAAGCGAGAAATCACCGACGGTAAGACCACCTGGCGAAACGTTCAAGGCAATATACAAGAATAAAAGCGCATTGACAGCTGCAGTTACTATCGTTATGATAATATGCCAAATATTCTCACGTATAACAAGGCTTTTCATACCCTTGTAGTATCTTTTAAAGGTGTTTTGGAATTTTCCAATAAAAACGTCGGACAAATTAAAGAGACGAACCTCTTTTACGATATCCTTGTTTGTCATAACGGATGAATAGTATTCCATTAAACGTCTTTCCTTTGAATGGCGACGCATGTATAAGAAATTCTTTCTTCCGTAAACAAACTTAATAATCGCCGCAGGTAATGCAAATACGATTATAAGAAGTGGAGCTCTCCAATCAAGCGCAGAAAGGACTGCAATAAATGAAACAACGCTAATAAGTGTGCTAATCATGCTAAAAGTGGAGCTTAAAATTTGAACAGGGCGGAAGCCTGCCTCTCTTGATGCATTTTCGAATTTTTCATAAAATTCAGGCAAATCAAACTGAGCAAGGTCTATTTCCTTAGATTTTGTTATGATTTTAACCTTTATGTGGTTTACAACCTTTTCACTTAGAATTCTAATAATTGCGTTGTAGAGAGTTGAAACGATTCCTTGTATTACCAGGTATCCAAATTGCATCGAAATCCAAAATAGAACGTCGCTTTTTACGTCAAGTCCGTGATACAAATCAACAAGAGAGTTTATAAGCTCTGCGGATACAAACGCACCTAAAACAGGCGTAATACCGTTAAAAATGGACGAAAAAGCCATCGCAAAGAGGATAAGAGGGCTCGTTTCCCAAACAAGCTTGAATATGTAAGCGTATCTTGAAAAGAAACCGCCGATAAGCTTGCCAAGATAAGACGGAACTTCCTTAATCGACCTAGGCTTTTTAATTCCGTTGTCGAATTTTTTGAACGGTGGAGGGCCTCCAAACATCGCATATCTCCTTTCAAAAAGAAATAACTATCATTAGTATAACATCTATTAAGATGAATTTCAAGAATAAATTTAAGTGTTTTTTGTCGCACAAAAAATTTTTCCGCCCCCCATATTGCGACATTTTTTTAATATCGTATGGTTTAGAATAAAAATGGAGATGAGATAATTGAAAATATATGCAGATATGCTTTTTGCAATAAATTTCAGTATGGACCTGGTATCGCTGTTTTTGTCCGCGTCCATTATGAAAAGGAAAATTCATAAAAAGAGAATACTTATTGCCTCAGCGATAGGTGGAGCATACGGAGTATTAGACGTTATTTTAACGTTGAATTCTGCTATTTCGGTCGTTTTAGGCGTTTTCGTATCCTTTCTTATGTGTTTTATTGCATATTTTGAGAAAAGTATTAAAAGATTTACCGCTTTGTATGTAATTTATTGGGGAGTTAGTGCCTCGCTCGGTGGATTTATGAGTGTTTTATACTCGTTTTTGAACAAAATTTTAGCCAAATACATAGAAAATTACAACTATACAACCGTATATACAGGAGCAAGGTTTTTTGTTATAGCGTCCCTGTCAATACTCGCATCCGTGCAAATAGGGCGCATTTTTTCAAGCGAAAAGGATATAAAGAGCGCAGAAGTTCTTGTAAAAATTGAAGAGAAGGAGTATTGCCTTGGAGCTCTTTGTGATTCGGGAAATTTGCTGCGAGAGCCGTTGTCAGGGAAAAGTGTGATTTTGATTTCGTCAGGCACTCAGCTTGGAAAGAAAATTCTTCAGCTTCCCGACATTAAGAAAAGATACATTCCGTATAGCGCAGTAGGTGGCGAGGGGCTCTTAAAGGGCATTTCTCCAGCCTTTGTAAGCATAAACGGCAATGAGGTAAGCGCGATTGTTGCTTCGATAGATAAAAATGATTTTGCAGGCTATGAGGCGTGTGTCCCGACTGCACTAATGAAATAGGTAGGAAAGAAATATGAAATTTTTTGAAAAAATAAAGCTATTTTTCTCAAGATTATTTGATAAAAAAGAAATCTTTTACATAAACGGTCCGGAAACTCTTCCACCGCCTCTGGATCCAGAGGTAGAGTCTGAAATTATTGCACAAATGGAGAAAGATCCCGACAAATCTAGCATCCTAATAGAGCATAATTTAAGGCTAGTAGTTTACATAGCTAAAAAATTCGAAACCGCAGGTACGCCTCTTGAGGATCTTATTTCAATTGGCACAATAGGTCTTGTAAAAGCCATTAACACTTATAAATCGGATAAAAACATAAAGCTTGCCACATATGCATCAAGATGCATTGAAAATGAAATATTGATGTATATAAGAAAAAACAGTAACAGGCATATGGAAATATCAATTGATGAGCCTTTAAATACGGATTGGGACGGGAATGAACTCTTGTTGTCCGATGTTTTGGGCACCGAGGATGATACGGTCTACAAAAACATAGAAAAAAGTGAAGATAAGAAAATCATTTCTGAGGCTCTCTCAAAGCTAGGAAAAAGAGAGCAAATAATTATCAATTTAAGGTATGGCTTCATTGACGGTAGAGAGAAAACTCAAAAAGAGGTAGCAGACGAGCTTGGCATCTCTCAATCTTACATTTCAAGACTCGAAAAAAAGATAATTAAGCGCCTAAAAAAAGAGATAGAAGCAAAAATTTAAAAATATTTGAAAAAAGTCTTGACTTTTGTATTAGATGTGTAGTATAATAAGTCGAAAATTATAAGAACTATTTTGCAAAGAGGTGAAAATAATGAAAGCAGGACTTCATCCAGAATACAAGGAAGCAACAATCAAATGTGCTTGCGGTAACACCGTAGTTACTAAAACCACTAAAGGTGATATCTCAGTTGAAATTTGCGCAAAGTGCCATCCTTTCTTCACAGGAAAGCAGAAATTGGTAGATGCTGGCGGACGCGTTGACAAGTTCAAGAGACGTCTTAACGGTGTAAAATAAGTAATTAAAACGGGCAAGCAACGCTTGCCTTTTTAATTTCCTCGGAGGATTTATGGAAAAAATTGATAATAGAGTAATAACGGTGTCCGTTTATCCTCAAGGCTCACAAGAGGAGGCGGAGCGCTCCCTTGCGGAGCTTGAAAGACTCGTGGATACTGCCGGTGGAGAGGTTTTTGCGGTTCTTACGCAAATGAAAAATTCTCCCGACGTTGCCACCTGCGTTGGCGAAGGAAAACTCGAGGAATTGAGCGAGCTGTGCAAAAACAATAATATTAAAAAGATAGTTTTTGACTGTGAGTTGACGCCTGCTCAAATCAAAAATATAGAAAATGCAACCGATGCCGACGTAATCGATAGAAGCATGCTCATTTTGGATATTTTCGCCCTTCACGCAACAAGCGCAGAGGGAAAAATACAGGTTGAGCTAGCGCAGTTAAAGTATACCGCACCTAGACTTATGGGCAAGGGCAAGGATATGTCAAGGCTCGGTGGCGGTATCGGCACGAGAGGACCTGGAGAAAGCAAGCTTGAAATTGATAGAAGAAGACTTTCCTCTAGAATAGCATTCTTGCAAAACGAGCTTAGAGAGCTTGAAAAGAATAGGCTCACAATGCGTGCTCAAAGAGATAGAAGCGGTGTAGTTAAGGCTTGTATTGCAGGCTATACAAACGCAGGAAAATCCACACTTCTAAACCTTCTCACGGGTGCAGGAATTTTGGCTGAGGACAAGCTTTTCGCAACACTTGATCCAACAACTAGAAAATACGAGCTCCCAAGCGGAATAAGTATGCTTATTACCGATACGGTAGGATTTATACGCAAGCTTCCGCATCATTTAATTCACGCATTTCGCTCGACTCTTGACGAGGCGGTATATTGTGATTTTTTAATCATTGTAGTTGATGCATCGGATGAGGAGTGCCTTTCTCATATGGCTGTTACTGAGGGCATTTTAGAGAATCTAAATGTGTCTGATAAGCCAAGGCTTTACGTCTTTAACAAGTCCGATTTGTGCACCCCTGAAAGACTTTACGATTTAAGGCTTTTTAAATCCTCGAGCGCTCGCGTTGTCGCTATAAGCGCTAAAAACGGAGAAGGGCTTGAGGAGCTTCAAGAGCAGCTCGAGCAAATGTGCAGAGCCGGAAAGAGCGCGGAGCTGTTTTTGTTTCCTTATACCGAGCAGGGCGCATTAAATTCACTGTATAAATTAGCTGAAATAAGAAACACCAAATATATTGATGAAGGAGTTTTAGTTGAAGCGGTTGTAGATGCTAAAACTAAGGGAATGTTCCAAAAATTCCTTAAAAACTAGCATTTTTACATTTGCCTAAAATAAATTATGGCTAACGAAAAAATAAAAAAACTCAAAAAAACTGCTGAAATTGAATTTACCGAGAAAAAATCTCTTTTTATTGCAATAGCAACACCTATAAGCAGCGAAGAAGAGGCTCTTGAATTTATAAAGCAGAGAAAAAAGAAATATGCTGACGCAACTCATAACGTTTATGCATATACGTTGGGCGACGGAACACTGTCTAGGTATTCCGATGACGCAGAGCCACAGGGAACTGCCGGAATGCCCGCACTAAATGCTATAAGAATGTCGCAAATTACTGATGTATGTGTCGTTATTACTCGATATTTTGGTGGAATTTTGCTCGGCGCAGGCGGACTTGTGAGAGCATACTCAACAAGCGCAGCAATGGCTTTGGAAGCGGGTGGAATAGCCGTGTATGAGGAGTATATTGAGGTAAAATCCATCTGTACATATTCGGATTATCAAAAATTGCTCCCGATTTTAACCTCATACGAGGCGATTGTGGATGAAACCGAATTTTCATCCGACGTAAACTTAAAATTTGCCATTTCCAAGGAAATATTTGATGATTTCAAGTTAAAGATAAACGAAGCCTTCGCCGGGAAGGTCCTACTTGAAATAAGTGGCGTTAGATTAGATTGTAAATAGGATAAAAATGGTGCAAAAAAAGTATTTGCACCTTTTTTTGCGTATTTTATATATGTAAGATTTTGAAAGGAGGAATATTTATATGACTGCAAATGAGATCTTTCTTGAAAGAGAAAAGAATATTTTATCCGAGCATGCTTTTTTGACCTCTAATACAAAGGGTAGAGAGAAGCCGTGCCCTCCGTGTCCTAACCGTACCGAATTTCAAAGGGACAGAGATAGAATTATCCATTCAAAGGCTTTTCGTAGATTGATGCATAAAACGCAGGTATTTTTATCTCCTGAGGATGAGCATTTTAGAACTAGAATGACTCATACGCTTGAGGTTGCACAAATTGCAAGAATTATTTCCCGTGCACTCCGTCTTAATGAGGATTTGTGCGAGGCTGCTGCCCTTGGACACGATTTGGGACACACACCGTTCGGCCATTCTGGCGAAAGTGCAATGCAAAAGTTTTATTCCCCTGATTTTGCTCATTATAAGCAAAGCATAAGAGTTGTTGAAAAGCTCGAAAACGACGGTGAGGGCTTGAACCTTACCTGGGAGGTTAAGGACGCTATTCTTAACCATACAGGCTCTTGCGAGTCTGCAACTCTTGAGGGCAAGATTATTAAAATTGCCGATAGAATTGCTTACATAAACCATGATATTGATGATGCGTGCCGTGCAGGAATACTTTGTATTGAAGACATTCCTCTTGAAATCAGAAAGGTGTTGGGCGACGGACATAGCAAGAGAATAAATACCCTTGTTTCCTCGGTTATTTCCGAAAGCCTAGACAAGCCTTACATCAAAATGTCCGACGAGATTGGCGAGGCTATGATGGAGCTTCGTTCATTCCTTTTCAAAAACGTTTATACAAACAAGATGGTAAAGGGCGAGGAGGAAAAGGCAATAGAAATGCTTGGAACTCTATTTGCGTACTTTGTTAAGAATCCCCAAGAGATGCCACCTATTTTTGTTAAAAATCTTGATAGTGAGCCTGTTGAGAGATGTGTATGTGACTACATTTCGAGTATGACTGATAGGTATGCTGTTGATTTGTTTAGAGAGCTTTACGTTCCTAACTCGTGGAGAAGAAGATGATTGATCCACAAATTATCGAAGAAATAAAATTTAGAAACGACATCGAAAGCGTTGTTTCCTCATACGTCACATTAAAAAGGGCAGGCTCTAATTTTAGTGGCTCGTGTCCTTTTCATAGTGAGAAAACTCCGTCGTTTGTCGTTTTTCCTGCAACTCAATCGTTCTATTGCTTCGGTTGTGGCGCAGGTGGAGATGCCATCTCCTTTGTAATGCGTGCCGAAAACGTCGATTACGTTTCGGCAATCAAGCTCCTTGCTCAAAGAGGCGGTCTTGTTTTACCCGATAATATCGATGGTGATAATGCTAAGCGTGGCGTTGGTAGGCAACGCGTGCTTGATATGAATAAGGAAGCTGCTAAATTCTTCCACAAGTGCTTGTTTGATGAGAAAATCGGTGCCGAAGCGCGCGATTATCTTATGAAAAAGAGAGGATTATCCTCTACTATTATTAATCACTTTGGACTTGGATTTGCACCAAATTCTTATGGCGCATTACACGACCATTTGAAAAAACTCGGCTATACCGATGAGGAAATGTGCGTTGCATTCCTTTGCGGTAAGGGAGAAAAGGGAATAGCGTATGACTATTTTCGCAATAGAGTAATGTTTCCAATCATTGATACCTCGGGCAATATCGTTGCCTTTGGTGGACGAGTTATGGATGACTCTAAACCAAAATATTTGAATACGTCCGACACTCCCGCTTTTAAAAAGAGTAAAAATCTATTTGCCTTGAACTTTGCAAAGAATAATTGCGAAAATTTAATGATTCTTTGCGAGGGATATATGGATGTTATAGCCCTTCACGCCGCGGGCTTTGAAAATGCCGTTGCTACGTTGGGCACTGCTATTACCTCCGAACAGGCAAGAATATTTTCTAAATATACAAAAAAAGTCGTAATTTCTTATGATAGTGACGAGGCAGGACAGCGTGCCGCTAATAAAGCCTTTAACTATTTACAAGAGGTTGGAATTGACGTTAAAATCTTGAAAATGTCCGGTGCAAAGGACCCTGATGAGTTTATAAAGACCTTTGGTCCGACTAGATTTAAGGAAATTATCGAAAAATCAAGAACGAGATTTGATTTCGAGCTTGAAAAGATTTTAGCAAAATATAATATTGCTGATTTTGATGAAAAAATCAAGGCATCAAAGGAAATCTGCAATATAATTGCAAGCTTCTCGTCTGACGTTGAAAGAGAGGTTTATTGCATAAAGACTGCAAAGCTTCTTGAGCTTCCCAAGGAAAGCATAAAAAAGGACGTATCTTCCTTGGTAAGCAGACATAAGCGAGAGGAAAAGAAGACTCAAATGAACGAAATATACCGTGCTACAAGCGGTATAGGTGATAGAATCAACCCGGAAAGCTCTGCCAACATTAAAGCCAACAAGATAGAGGAAGCGATTTTGGGCTTGATGCAGCTTCATGAAGAGCACTTTAAAAAATGTATCGAAACTCTAAGCTCGGACGATTTTGTTACAAGCTTTAGTAGAAAAATCTTTGAAAAAATGAAAGAGCTTCATAGCTTAAATGTGAAATTTGATATTGCATATTTTTCAGAGGATTTCTCACAAGAAGAGGTTTCGAGAATAGCTAAAATGCAAACTGACAGGCAAATGCTCGGCTCAAACGGGGATGATGTTTTGAACGGTTGCATTGATTCATTGCGTGCAGAAAAAAACAAGAAAAAATCCGAAAATAGCCTTGATTCTCTTGAAGCGCTATTGAAGAAGAAAAAATAAGAGGTGTAAAAATGAGTAAAAATGAATTTGACATTGACGATATTCTTAACAATAATGCCTCATCCGACTCCGATGATGACGTAAAGGATGGCGAAATTGATTATTTTGCCGACGATCAGCTTGACGAGCTTTTGAGCATTGTAAGTAAAAATTCTGATGACATCAATGCTGAGGACGTAGACGACCTCGAAAAAGAGATGGAACAGCTAATGAGTACAGAGGAAATCGAAAAGCTTCAAGAAAGCTTTGCAATCGATGATCCTGTTAGAATGTACCTCAAGGAAATCGGTAGAGTTCCACTTTTGAGCGCTGACGACGAAAGAGAATTTGCAACTGCCATGAAAAATGGCGATGAAAATGCTAAAAACAAGATTGTTGAGGCAAACCTTCGTCTTGTTGTAAGCATTGCCAAAAAGCATGTTGGTAAGGGAATGGCATTCCTTGATTTGATTCAAGAGGGCAACCTCGGTCTTATGAAGGCTGTTGAAAAGTTTGACTCCGAAAAGGGCTATAAGTTTTCAACTTATGCTACTTGGTGGATAAGACAAGCTATTACAAGAGCTATTGCCGACCAAGCAAGAACCGTTCGTATTCCCGTTCATATGGTAGAAACCATTCATAAGGTATCAAGAGTTTCAAGACAGCTCCTTCAAGAGCTTGGCAGAGAGCCCACTCCCGAGGAAATCGCTGACAAGATCGATATGACACCTGAAAAGGTAAGAGATACTATGAAATATGCGTTAGAGCCCGTGTCTCTTGAAACACCTATTGGCGAGGAAGAGGATAGCCATTTGGGAGACTTTATCCCTGATGAGGACTCACCGGCACCAGCTGAGGCTGCCTCTTATACACTTTTGAAGGAACAGCTTAACGACGTTCTTAAAACGCTTACTCCAAGAGAGGAAGAGGTTTTGAGATTGCGCTTTGGACTTGATGACGGAAGAACAAGAACTCTTGAGGAGGTTGGAGAAAAGTTCCAAATAACCCGTGAGAGAATTCGTCAAATAGAAGCTAAGGCATTGAGAAAGCTTCGTCATCCAAGCCGTTCTAAAAAGCTTAGAGCATATCTTGACTAATTAACATTTTGTTAACGATGTGTAAAATGACTTGACAAAAACTTTTCTTTATAGTAGAATTATTATAATTCGTAATTAATATCGTGGAGGAACGATTAAATGAAAAAAAGATTACTTTGTTTGCTCCTTGCGCTAATGATGGTAGTTTCACTTGTACTTACATCATGCAGTGATGAGAAAACAGACGACGAAATAAGAAAGGAAAATGTATGTGCAGGTGATACTGCTTATACACTTTCACTTTGGATTCCAACTAACAGTGATACTACATCCGAGGCATTCCAAAAGAGACTCGAGGCTGTTGAGGCAGAAATTAACGCTCTTATCGCTACAAAGAATACAAAAATTGAAATTGTAGCTGTAAGCGATGCTGAGTACGACTCAAAGCTAATGCAAAAATTTAGCGGTATCAAGGCTTCACAGCTTGTAAAGCCGATTGAAATAGGTAAAAACTATGTAAACGATGCCGAAAAGTATCCACCAAATTCACCCGATTATTTCTACAAGCTTAAATATCCTGAAATTTTGGAAAACCAAATTGATATTTGCTTGATTAGAGATTATGCTACATATTCAAAGCTTGCAAACGATGGAATGCTTTATGCACTTAATCCATACGTAACAAGTGAAAGTGCTTCTTATCCAAGATTTAAGAAGCTTATCAGAAACGAAATCATCACACCTCTTCTTATAAACAAGAACCTTTATGCAGTTCCTAACAACCGCGCTTACGCAGAGGATAACTTCCAATATGTCCTCATCAACAAGGAGCTTGCAGGCGAGGATTTTGAAATCGATACAATTACAGGTGTTCTTGATTGCGAGGCACTAATTGATCAAATCGGTGCGGCAGGCACTACCGGTGTAGTTCCATTTGTTGGTACTGAAAAGGATGCCCCAGGCGTTCTTTATTGGGCTGATGAGCAATCTCTTATCACTTCAACAAATTCTAGCGTAGCTCCGGGCAGTATCTTTGATAATGAAGCTTATATGGCTTATACATCACTTTACAAGGCTCTTAAGGATAAGAATTATGTAAAGGAAGCACTTGGCGAAGGCGAGAAGGCAGGCGTTATGATTTATAACGGCACTAAGGCTGGAGCTGAGGCTTATGCGAAGGATTACTACCTCGTTAAAACAGGCAACCCTGTTATGACCGAGGAGGATGTATATGGCTCAATGTTCGCAATTAGCGACTATTCTATCAACTATGATAGAGCTATGTCATTCTTGTATTTGCTTTATACAAACACTGAAATCCGTACACTCCTTCAATACGGTATTAAGGATACTGACTATGAGCTCGATTATTCAGAGGACGAGAATGATCCAAAAATCAAATTGATCAGAGATGAAAACGGTAATGTGGTTTATGATATGAATAATGATTATACCGGAAACGGCTATAAGACTTATAGAGAAGACGGATCTGTAATCGATGATTGGGATTACGTTAAGTCAGTAAACTACGATGCAACAGTTTCAAATTATCTCCATTTCCTTTCAAATTATAATAAGAGCGCATCCGCTGCTCAAAAATCAAAGGTTGATGCTCTTGTAACAAGCCTGAAGGCGCTTAACGCCGAAATTTTCGCTGAAATAAGCGCAATGAGCGGTGAAGAATTTGAATCCTTTAAGGAGGCTTATGCGGCTTCCAAGGGCTTCGACGTTATCGCGACCGACAAGAAGCTCGCTGACGGACTTGAAGAATACAATACTCTCAAGCCTGAGGAGCAAAACAAAAAGGATAAAATCGAAGCTAACAAGCTTTTGATTGAGGAATACAAGGACGATTCCGAAAAGGCTGAGGACGTAAAGGAATTGCAGGATGAAAATAAGGCTCTTCAAGCAGAGCTTGACAAGATTGCTGCATACGATAAGCTTTTGGAGGATAAGGCTATCTATTCTGCAAATGCAACTGTTTATAAGCTTTTGAGTGCAGAGGCTTATAAGAATGCTATTAACGAGTTTACATCACTCAATAATACATACAACAAATAAAATTAAGGCCGAGGCTACAATGCCTCGGTTTTTTCATATTATTTAATTAAAGGAGAATAGTATGAAGCTTTCGGAACTCACTCAAAAGGAAGTAATAAATGTAAAAAACGGGGAGCATTTGGGATATATCACCGACTTGAAAATCGATGCTTGTACCGGTAAAATTTACTGTATGTATCTAATGGAGAGTAAAGATTTTCTTTCATTAAAAAATTGTAAAATCATAGAAATTCCTTGGTCTAGCATTTGTAAAATAGGAAAAGATGCTATTTTAGTGGATTTTTGCTCTTGAAAATGAACAAAAATTAACAAATTAAAAACAAATTGTAAATTTTTTGTGAACTAATAAAAAAATCTTGCAAATGCTATTATATTATGATATAATCCAAAAGCGTGTGCGTGAGAAACACACAAAAATACAAAACACACACAACCGCTCTGATGCGTTGCTCGGTGCCGATTTCGGTAGTGGCGCTAAGCGATTGTGGTGGAAAAAACCAAAGGAGGACATTTAAAATGTCAGTTATCTCAATTAAGCAATTGCTTGAAGCAGGTGTTCACTTCGGACACCACACAAGAAGATGGAACCCTAAGATGGCAGAGTACATCTTCACAGAAAGAAACGGCATCTACATCATCGACCTTCAGAAGACTGCTAAGAAGTTTGAAGAGGCGTATATGTTTGCTCGTGACATCTCAACAGAGGGTGGTAGCATTCTTTTCGTAGGTACAAAGAAGCAGGCTACTGATGCTATCCGTGAGGAAGCACAGCGTTGCGGTATGTACTATGTAAACGTTCGTTGGCTCGGCGGAATGCTCACAAACTTCAAAACAATTAAGAAGAGCATCGCTCGTCTTGAGCAGCTCGAAAAGATGAAGGAAGACGGAACATTCGATCTTCTTCCTAAGAAAGAGGTTGCTGGTCTTGTAAAGGAAATGGATAACCTTGAAAAGAACCTTGGCGGTATCAAGACAATGACTGAGCTCCCATCTGCTATCTTCATCGTAGATACAAAGAAGGAGCACAACGCAGTTCTCGAAGCTAAGAGACTTGGTATTCCTGTAATCGCTATCGTTGACACTAACTGTGATCCTGACGATGCTGACTACATCATTCCTGGTAACGACGACGCTATCCGTGCTATTAAGCTCATCGCTGCAGCTATTGCTGATGCAGTAATCGAGGGCAAGCAGGGCGAAACTCCTGTTGAAGCTGAAGCAGAGGCTGAAGCTGAGGCAGTAGACGCTGAATAATTTAAATTTTAGAACACGGAGGAAATAAAAATGGCAGCTATTACAGCAAAAATGGTTCAAGACCTTAGAACTAAGACCGGTTGCGGTATGATGGAGTGCAAGAAGGCACTTACAGAAACTGACGGTAATTTTGATGAAGCAGTAAAGGTTCTTCGTGAGAAGGGTCTCGCAGTTGCAGCAAAGAAGGCATCACGTATCGCATCTGAGGGTGTTGTTGATATCCTCATCGCTGACGATAAGAGAAGCGCTGCAATGATCGAGGTTAACGCTGAAACAGACTTCGTTGCAAAGAACGCTTTGTTCCTTGAATTCGTTCAAGGAATTCTTAAGGCTATACTTAAGTATAGACCTGCTAATGTTGAAGAGCTTCTTACAAAGGCTTACAACGACGATATGACCGTTGAAGAGAAGCGTATTGAAATGGTTCAAACCATCGGTGAGAACATGAATATTCGTCGTTTCGTAATCGTTGACGGCGTATTGTCATCATATATCCACGGCAAGGGCACAACTGGTGTTATCGTTAAGTTTAACGCTGATGACGCTATTGCTGACACAGACGCATTCTCAGAATTCTCAAAGAATATCGCTCTTCAAGTAGCAGGTATGCCTGTTCCTTACCTCAACAGAGATTCAGTTCCTGCTGATGTATTGGCTGAAGAGAAGGAAATCATCTTGGCTCAGCTTAAGAATGATCCTAAGAACGCTAACAAGCCTGAAAACATTCTCGAGAAGATGATTTTCGGTAAGATTGGCAAGTTCTATGAGAGAAGCTGCTTGGTTGAACAACCATACGTAAAGGATGACAAGCTTTCAGTTGGCGAATATGTTAAGGCTACTGCAAAAGAGCTTGGTGGAAACATCGAAATCGTTGACTTCTGCATGTTCGAAAGAGGCGAAGGTCTTCAAAAGAAGGAAGAGGACTTTGCAGCTGAAATCGAAAAGATGGTTAACGGCAAATAAAAACAACTTAAAACCGACAGGAAACTGTCGGTTTTTTGTAAATATAAGAAAAAATTTCAATATTGCTATTTACAAAACCAAAAATATATAGTATTATTAATATAATAAGTATTTATGAAATAGGAGTACGCTCGTGAAAAACGAAAAGCCAATTTATAAAAGAGTCTTGCTTAAGCTCTCAGGAGAGGCTATTTCTGCCGGCAAGGACGGAATTTTAAACTTTAATTACATCGAGGAAATTGCTTCGGTTATCAAAAAATGCGTAAACGAGGGCGTTCAAATAGGTATCATCGTTGGCGCAGGTAATATTTGGCGAGGAAGAAGCGGTGGAGCTATGGACAGAGTTAAGGCTGACCATATGGGAATGATTGCCACCTGTATAAACGCTGTTGCCGTTCAAGAAACTCTCATTAGATGCGGTGTTGACGCAGTTGTTATGACTGCCGTTGAAATGAAGGCTTTTGCCGAACCGTTTGTAAGAGACAGGGCACTTGACGCTTTGAATTCCGGAAAGGTTGTTATTTTCGGTGCAGGACTTGGAATTCCTTGTGTATCGACTGATACTGCAGCCGTTGTTAGAGCGAAAGAAATCGGCGCTGATATAGTTCTTATGGCTAAAAATATTGATGCTATTTATACAGCTGATCCAAGAAAAGATCCAAATGCTCAAAAAATTTCAGAAATTACTTATAAGGAGATTCTTGCAAGAGGTCTTGCAGCCATGGATTCAACCGCAACCTCATTTGCAATGGAAAACAATCTTCCAATTCATGTTTTCGGCCTTGATAAATCCGAAAATATCTACAATGTAATAATGGGTGCAAAAATGGGCACCGTAGTAAAAGGAGAATAATTATGAAACTCGACACTAAACAGTTTGAAGCAAAAATGCAAAAGTCCATAGAGGCTTATAAGAACGAGCTTGATACAGTTCGTGCAGGAAGAGCAAATCCTAATATCCTTTCAAGAGTAACGGTTGACTATTACGGAACACCTACACCCGTTAACCAAATCGGTTCAGTTTCTTGCCCTGATGCAAGAACTATCGTAATTCAGCCTTGGGATTCATCAACTCTTAAAGGCATTGAAAAGGCTATTTTGGCTTCCGATATTGGAATTACACCTGCAAACGACGGTAAAGTTGTAAGACTTTCTTTCCCACAGCTTACTGAGGACCGTAGAAAAGAACTCAAAAAGCAGGTTTCTAAGCTTGGCGAGGATGCAAAGGTTGCAATTAGAAATATCCGTCGTGATGCTATCGACGCAGCTAAGGATATGAAGAAGAACGGCGAAATGACTGAGGATGAACAAAAGGCTTCTGAAAAGTCTGTTCAAGACCTTACAGATAAGTACATCAAGGAAATTGATATAATTACCGCTGCTAAAGAAAAAGAAATTATGGAAATATAATCGAAAAAAGACCACTTTCCGTGGTCTTTTATTCGCTATGGTGATAATATGCTTTTTAAAAACAAGAAAAAAGAAGAGCTCTTTGTAGATGAATCACTTTCTCATATTGCTTTCATAATGGATGGAAACGGTAGATGGGCTAAGGCCCGCGCTTTACCGAGAAAAATGGGGCATAGACAAGGTGCTATTGCTTTTGAGAAAATAGTAAGAGAATGCTCTAAAATCGGCATCAAAACAGTTACTGTATATGCATTTTCTACGGAAAATTGGAAACGTCCAAAGGAAGAAATTGATGCTATAATGGAGCTTTTGAGCAGTTATATTGATCGTGCCGAGGACGAAAAGGGAACAAGATATGTCTTTTTAGGCGATAAATCCGTTTTAAGCGAGGATCTTCGTACAAGAATGGAAAAGCTCGAAAGAGAGTCCGAGGGTAGAGAATATACCTTGAATATCGCATTCAATTACGGTGGACGCGCCGAGCTTGTAAATGCATTTAACGAGCTTGCATCTCTTGGCAAAACAACCGTTACCGAGGAAGATATCTCATCTCATCTTTATACTAGATCCTCAAAAGATCCCGATCTTATCGTAAGAACGGCAAACGAGTGTAGAATATCGAACTTCCTTTTGTGGCAATGTGCATATTCTGAATTTTATTTTACAGATGTTTTGTGGCCTGACTTCGATGAAAAGGAGCTTCACAAGGCAGTAAAAAGCTTTTATAAGAGAAAAAGAAACTTCGGTGGAATATAAGGAGACTTTATGTTAAAAAGAATTATAACTGCAATAGTTGCAATAGCGATTTTCGTGCCTATTTGCATCTTTTCAGACTATATTGTGTTCCCAATAGCTATTTCGGCTCTTTCAGTGATTGGCGTATATGAAATGGCAAAGTGTGTAGGACAACATAAAAAATGGGCTTTGACAATTCCAATGTATATCTTGGCGGCTCTTATCCCTATGTCAAGATTTTTCTTGTTACATCAATCTCATTTCTTTATGCTTGCTATGATTTCCATATTTTTTATGCTCATTTATAGCCTTGCATATGTTATGTTCGGTAAAAATAAAGAAAAAATATCCGATATAACAACATTATATGCACTTTTTGTGTACGTTGTAGGATGCTTTTCATCAATTTTGTGCGTAAGATATATGTCGGCAGGAAAGTACATTTATCTTCTCGTATTTCTTGGTGCTTGGGTATGTGATACCTTTGCATATTTTACAGGAAGATTTTTTGGAAAGCATAAGCTTATTCCTGATATCAGCCCTAAAAAGACAATCGAGGGCTCAATTGGCGGAATTGTATTTACAGTAGGCGCATTTGCTCTTTATTGCTTTATTGTAAACAAATTCTGGGGCGATAAGGTGCATCTTTCATATGTTACACTTATAATTTTGGGATTTTTTGCATCAATCATTTCTCAAATCGGCGACCTTGTTGCATCGGCTATCAAAAGACAGTACGATATCAAGGATTACGGAAGACTTTTCCCCGGACACGGTGGAGTTATAGACCGTTTTGATAGCGTAATGCTTGTTGCTCCTGTTACTTTTGTAGTATTTGCTGTTGCTGGATTGTTTTAATTATGGAAATTATGAGTAAAAAAATTGCTATTTTGGGCTCAACCGGTTCTGTAGGAAAGCAGAGCGTAGAGGTAGCTCAAAATATAGGAGCTCAGGTGGAGCTTTTAAGCGCAAATTCTAATATAGACGAGTTAGAGCATCAGGCAAGACTCTTAAAGCCTAAAATGTGCGTTGTTTCAAACGAAAATAGCGCAAAAGAGCTTAAACTTCGTTTGTCGGATACTAATACACGCGTATATTCAGGTGAAAACAGCCTTTTAGATGCTATTTGCGAGTGTGATGCCGAGGTCGCTGTTAATGCTATTTCGGGATTTGCAGGTCTTTATCCTGCAATCGCCCTTGCTAAAAGCGGAAAAAGAATTGCTATGTCTAACAAGGAAGCGATAGTTGTTGCGCACAAGTTTCTTTTTGACGAGATTAAGAAGAATAATTCTCAGCTTGTTCCTGTTGACAGTGAGCATAGCGCTATTTTCCAATGCCTTCAAGGCGCAAATGGCAATAAGATAAAGAAAATCATTCTCACTTCATCAGGTGGACCTTTTAGAGGCAAAAAAAGAGATGCTCTTGTCAATTTAACAGCAGAGGATGCCCTAAGACATCCAACGTGGAAAATGGGCCCTAAAATCACCGTTGACAGCGCTTCGCTTATGAATAAGGGTTTCGAGGTTATTGAGGCGGTACGACTTTTCGACGTAAATCCGGAGCAGGTACAGGTCGTTGTTCATCCTCAAAGTATAATGCATTCAGCAATTGAATATATTGACAATAGCGTTATTGCTCAAATGGGCGCTCCCGATATGAGAACCTGTATTCAATATGCTATTACTTATCCTCAAAGACAAGAGCCACTTGCAAGCTCACTTGATTTTGCTAAATTAGCAAGTCTAACCTTTGAAGAGCCTGATATGGAAACGTTTTCGCTTCTATCTCTTGCATACCATGCAATTAGCGAGGACGGCATAATTCCTGCCGTTTTAAATGCTTCGGATGAGGTGGCAGTTGATGCTTTCTTAAAGGGAAAAATCAAATTCACGGATATTTTTGATACTGTTTCCCAGGTCGTTTTCAATTTTAACAACATCAAAGAACCGACTCTTGATGATATAAAAGAAGCAGACAGGGAAGCAAGAATTAAGACAAAAGAGTATATATCTGCTTCGTATTTCTAATGGTACAAAATTGAAACGAGGTAAAAAATGATAGTTTTGTATATCCTGATAGCCATTTTTACTTTCGGCTTTCTGATATTCATTCACGAGCTTGGCCACTTTTTGTTCGCAAAGAAATTTGGTGTCGCAATGACAGAGTTTTCTATCGGAATGGGGCCAAAGATTATATCAAAAAAGGGCAAGGACGGCATCGACTATTCCTTAAGAGCCTTTCCAATAGGTGGCTTTGTTGCCATGGTAGGAGAGGACGAGGAGAGTGATAATCCAAATGCCTTTAATAAAAAGCCTGCTTGGCAAAGATTTATAATAGTTATAGCTGGAGCTATTATGAATTTGATTATCGGAATAATTATTATCACAATTCTTATGTCTACACATTCGGTTTTTGGATCTACTGTGGTAAGTAACTTTGCAGATGGAGCAAAAACAGAGCAGGCAGGCATTCAAATAGGCGACGAAATTATAAAAATTAACTCCTCAAGAGTTCATACCTCAAGTGAGCTTGGCTATGAAATTATGAGAAACGGCTATAAGCCCGTTTCCGTAACTGTTAAGCGTGGCTCTGAAAAGATAGTTTTTGAGGATGTTCAATTTCCACAGGTAAGTTCGCAGGGAGTTGTCTTCGGTGCACCAGATTTTAGTGTTTTACCCGAGGAAAAAACATTTTTTACAGTTGTCAAAAATTCGTTTTACACCTGTAAATCAACCGTTAAGATGATTTGGGAGTCGCTTTTTGACCTTATTAGCGGTAGATACGGAGTAGAACAGGTGTCTGGACCTATCGGTGTAACAGGAGCAATAACCGATGCTGCAAAAACAGGTCCATATTCGCTATTTTATATGATAGCTGTTATAGCTATGAATTTAGGCGTATTTAACCTTTTGCCAATTCCGGCACTTGACGGAGGCTCGCTCCTGTTGCTTTTGGTAGAAATGGTTACTAAAAAGAAGCTCCCCCCAAGAATTGAGGGAGCAATAAAGGGCGCAGGCTTTGCAGTTTTGATGCTAATAGCACTTTTAGTTTCGGCAAAGGACATTATTTATCTTTTCAAATAAGAGGAAAAAATGAGTTATAACGAGATAAGACGCAACACAAAAGAGGTTAAAATCAAGGATTTGATAATCGGTGGTAGCTCTGATATTCTAATTCAGTCTATGACAAATACCGATACTCTTGATTTTAATGCCACAATCGCTCAAATTAAGGCTCTTGAGCGTGCAGGCTGTGATATCGTAAGAATTACAGTGCCAACAGTAGAGAGCGCAAGAGCGATTAAGGAAATAAAAAATGCAGGTATTTCGATACCTGTTGTTGCTGATATCCATTTTGACTATAAAATCGCTCTCGAATGTGTAAAAATGGGAGTAGATAAAATAAGAATAAATCCAGGAAATATAGGAGAGGAATGGAAAATAAAAGAGGTTGCCGATGCTTGTAAATACGAGGGAATTCCTATTCGTATCGGTGTTAACGGTGGCTCTCTTGAAAAGCATATTTTACAAAAATACGGCTCACCAACTCCTGAAGCTTTAGCCGAAAGTGCATTTTATCACATTTCACTCCTTGAAAAGTTCGCATTTGACGATATAGTGGTATCGGTTAAATCGTCTGATGTAAGAAATATGATTTTAGCTAATAGAATTATTGCTAAATCCTCAAATTATCCTATTCATTTGGGCGTTACCGAGGCAGGAGATGATTATAGCGGACTTGTTAAAAGCTCCGCTGGAATCGGATCGCTCCTTTGCGACGGAATAGGAGATACTATTCGTGTTTCTCTTACAGCCGATCCTGTCAAGGAAATATACGCAGGTAAGGAACTGCTTACTTCGCTTGGATTTAATAGAGGTGGCGCTATTAAAATAGTGTCCTGCCCAACGTGCGGAAGAACTAAAATTGACCTCATAGCTCTCTCAAAGACCTTCAAAGAAGCAATAAAGGATATTGATACCAAGGGCAAGACCATAAAGGTCGCGCTTATGGGATGCGTTGTAAACGGTCCTGGAGAGGCAAAGGAATGTGATATAGGCATTGCAGGCGGAAAAGGAGAAGCAGTGCTTTTCAAAAACGGAGAAATTATAAGAAAAATCCCCGAAAACAGCATAGTTTCTACGCTCTTTGAGGAGATTAAGACTTTGATAGATAAAAAATAAGGAATAAAAATGAATTTAATTGAACGATTTCCAAAATATAGCCCGTCTGACAGATTTTATTCCGTTATGACGGATGCTGAGGTTATTGCTACAAGAGTAGATAAGGAAAAACGAATAATGCAAATCGATGCGTCGTTTAGCGACCTTGTGCGCACCGATACTCTCTTGGCGCTTGAAGAGGAAATCAAAGCAGCATATAGCCTCAATAAATTGAGAATATGTCCAAAATATCCAAAGGAGCTTTTTTCTATCGATTGTATGGATGATATAATCGAGGAAAGCTATATTTGCGGAGCTATTACAAGAGGCTTTTTTGGAGATTATACCGCTACAAGAGACGGAGATGTTATAGAAATAAAGATTCCGTTTATTCAAGGCGGAATTAACTTTTTAGGACACGGAAAAGCCAATGAAATCATAGAGAAGATTATTTTTGACCAATATCTTCTTAAATTGAAGGTTGTTATCTCACAAAGAGAGGACTATGAAAGGTCGGAGATGAGCTTCCAAAACGATATGATGGCACAGCTTAAAAAGGCTCTTCAAGAAAGCAGTAATAAAGGACAAGTTAATAAAAAGGATAGTGCGCAAAAGGAAGCCGAGGAAAAGGAAATGCGCGCTAAATTCAAAAAGTCTATGTCCTTTAACTCGGGCGTTGCCACGGCCGAAATAAAGGATAATATTGTTAACTGTGGCGCTTTATCCTTTGATATTTCAGCTCCCGAGTATGTAATGGGCGCTGAATTTGACATTGAAAATATTGTTCCTATTGCTAATTTAAGAAGCGATATGCACTCGGTCGTTTTTGTTGGTGAAATTTTTGAGGTAACCGAAAAACCGATAAAAAGAGGTAAAAGCTTTGCTTTAAGCTTTGGAATTACCGATAATTTGTCATCAATTTATATCAAAAAAGTAGTTGATGCTGATGAAAAGGAAATGGTAAAATCCCTTTTTAGTGTAGGAAACGGATATGCGATTAAGGGCAATATTAAAATAGATAATTTTGACGGTGAGCTTTTTGCCGAATATGTAGATATAAGCAAGATAAAGGTTGTAAAAAGAACCGATAACGCACCTGAAAAGCGCGTTGAGCTTCATTTACATACCTCAATGTCCCAAATGGACGCCACAATTGACCCTGAAACGATTGTAAAGGTTGCAAAGGCTTGGGGACACAAGGCGGTTGCAATTACTGACCACGGAAACGTTCAAGGCTTCCCACCTGTTATGGTTGCTGCCGAAAAGGCAGGGATGAATATTATTTACGGAATGGAAGCGTATTTTGTAAACGATACCTCGCTTCCGATATACGGCGATAAATATGAAACCTTTGACGGTGAATACTGCGTTTTCGACATAGAAACAACAGGTCTTTCTCAAAAGAACGACAAAATTACTGAAATCGGTGCTGTTATTCTAAAGGACGGAGAAGTTATAGACACCTATAATTCCCTTGTAAACCCGGGAATAACAATATCCGAGGAAAATATAAAAATTACCGGCATTACAAATGAAATGGTTCAAAATGAGCGCCCAATAGAGGTGGTTTTACCTGAATTTTTGAACTTTGTAGGAGATAGAATCCTTGTTGCTCACAATGCCAAATTTGATACAGGCTTTATTCGCCGTGAATGTCGCGCTAATAATTTGCCGTTTAATTATACCTATCTTGATACAGTAGGGCTTTCAAGGTTTGTAAACCCTGACCTTAAAAGACATAAGCTTGATGTTTTGGCAAAGCATTATGCCCTTGGTGATTTCAACCACCATAGAGCAAGCGATGATGCCGAAATGCTTGCAAGAATTCTCCACTGTATGTTTGAAAAGCTTAAAAATGACGGCGTTGATGATACACAAAAGCTTGTTAAAGCGATTAGAATTAATGCCGACCCTCTTAAGCTTGATATGTATCACCAAATTATTCTTGTAAAGAATAAGATTGGTCTTAAAAACCTCTATAAGCTCATTTCTAATAGCTATTTGAAGCATTACAGGAGAAGACCTAGAATTCTCAAAACCGAGCTTGCTGAGCTTCGTGAGGGACTTATTATAGGCTCTGCCTGTGAGGCGGGAGAGCTATTCCAAGCAATCAAGGATAACCGTAGCGAGTCGGATATTGAGGAAATTGCCGATTTTTACGATTATCTTGAGATACAACCACTTTGCAATAATATGTTTATGGTTGCTAACGGAGATGCAACCGTTGAGGACCTTAAAAACTACAATAGAGCAATAGTTGCCCTTGGCGAAAAGCTTGGAAAGCCTGTTGTTGCAACTTGCGATGCTCACTTCTTGAATAAAGAAGACGAAATTGTAAGAAAAATTCTCTTGAGTGGTCAAAAATTTGAGGATGCAGATAGAGATATCGGTCTTTATTTCCGTACAACCGAGGAAATGCTTGCCGAATTTGAGTATTTAGGCAAGGAAAAGGCTTACGAGGTGGTTGTAACTAACACTAATAAGATAGCCGATATGGTTCAATACGAGGAAATTAGACCTTTCCCGAAGGGCACCTTTACACCTCATATGGATGGTGCGGAGGAGGACCTTCAAAATATGTGTTGGGACAGGGCGAGAAGCATGTATGAGTTCGAGGGAAAAATCCCTGATGTTGTTGCCAACCGTCTTGACAAGGAGCTTACCTCTATTATTAAAAACGGATTTGCCGTGCTTTATATAATTGCGCAAAAGCTCGTTTATTATAGCGAAAGCCTTGGATACCTTGTAGGCTCACGTGGTTCGGTTGGTTCATCATTTGTTGCTACAATGGCGGGAATTTCCGAGGTTAACCCTCTACAACCACACTATAGATGCCCGATGTGCCGTTATAGCGAGTTTATAACCGATGGTAGTGTAGGCTCGGGCTTTGACCTTGAAACAAAGTATTGTCCTCACTGTAACACTAAGATGGCACAGGACGGCCACGATATTCCGTTTGAAACCTTCCTTGGCTTCTATGGAGATAAATCTCCTGATATTGACCTAAACTTCTCAGGAGATGTACAAGGTAAGGTTCATAAATACACTGAAGATCTTTTCGGTGCTGAAAACGTGTTTAGAGCAGGTACTATCGGTGGTATTGCCGAAAAAACTGCGTTCGGATATATTGCAAAATATATGGATGAGCACGAGGTAAGCGTTAATAAAGCCGAGGTTTCACGTCTTGTAAGTAAATGTACAGGTATTAAGAGAACTACAGGTCAGCATCCGGGAGGAATAGTTGTTGTTCCAAAGGAATATGAAATTTACGACTTTTGTCCCGTTCAGCACCCTGCCGACGATGCTAACTCTGATATAGTTACAACACATTTTACCTTTGAATATCTACACGACACGCTTCTTAAGCTTGACGAGCTTGGACACGATATGCCAACCAAATATAAGGCAATAGAGAACTTTACTAATACCTCAGTTCTTGATGTTCCTATGAACGATCCAAAGGTATACGAATTGTTCTTGTCAACTGAAACTCTTGGTGGAAAAGACCTTTTAAAGGACTTGAAATGCAAGGTTGGAACTTACGGATTGCCTGAATTCGGTACAAAATTCGTGCAACAAATGCTTGAGGACGCAAAGCCAAAGAATTTCTCAGACCTTCTTCAAATTTCCGGTCTTTCACATGGTACTGATGTATGGCTTGGAAACGCGAAGGATCTAATTGATGATGAAATTTGTACAATTTCTAACGTTATCGGAACACGTGATAGCATTATGACCTATTTGCTATATAAGGGCGTTGAGCCTAAGCACGCATTCCAAATAATGGAGGATACAAGAAAGGGTAAAGCTCCAAAAACCTTTATTCCGGAAAGAATTCAAATGCTCAAGGACCACGATGTTCCTCAATGGTACATTGATTCCTGCTTGAAGATAAAATATATGTTCCCAAAGGCACATGCTGCGGCATACGTTATTTCCGCTATTCGTCTTGGTTGGTATAAGGTTCATATGCCTCTCGAGTTCTATTGCGCATACCTTAGCGTAGCACCGGGTGGCTTTGAGGCGTCAATGGTTACAGGCGGAAAGGGCGGAATATTAAAGCAAATAGCCGACCTTGAAGCAAAGGGAAATGAGGCTACTCAAAAGGAAAAGGAGCAAATCGTAGCTCTTCAGCTTGCATTTGAGTGCTTGGCGAGAAACATTCAGTTCTTACCGGTTGATTTGATGAAGTCAGACGCATTTAAATTCTTGCCCGAGGACGGTAAAATAAGACTTCCGTTCTCATCAATTGCAGGAATTGGAGATAACGCTGCCGAAAAAATTGCACAAATTCGCGATGGCGGTGATATTTTCTCGGTTGAGGACTTCCAACAGCGCTCGCGCCTTTCAAATTCAGTTATTAAGACTCTCCAAGATAACGGAGTGTTCTCAAATATGGCTGAAAGTAATCAAATTTCAATGATATTTTAAAGAAAAAGTCCACAGGAGTTTCCTGTGGGCTTTTATATTAGATTTTTTATTTTCTTAATTATGATTTTTTGTAGAGAAGCGAATATTTCCTCGTAAAAAGGCTTTTTAACTACGTAAATGTGTGCATTTGGAAAAACTCTTAGTATACCTTTTGTCTTCGCCTCGGTTTTTATAATATTTCCGTAAACATTTATAATGCATTCGTCCGGGAACTCAAAAATTGATATCTCGTCATCGTTTTTAAGAGCATTAGCTATAAAATCATATTTTTTGATTCTTGTGAAGTTTGACGGCAAATATTTAGCGCTTTCATCGGAGCAGTCTATGAATATTCCTCTGCAAAAGGTTTCAAAATCATCTCTTTCACGCAATGTATCGCTAATTCTTTTAATTACGTCCTCAAGAGATACGGAATAAACAAATTTTTGCTTATCAAATCTATCAATCGCGTATTGATTAGCATCAATTAAAATACAACTAAAATATTGATCGTTTTCTTCTATGTAAACGCAATAATGGCTTGAACAAAGAGAGAAGTTGTATTCAGGTCTACCCGATGTTCCCTTCATCTCTTTATATGCGCTCAAAATTCTTCTATCAACAAGAGTAGTGCACGCCTTTTCAATTGTCGTATGTCCAATGCTTAAATTTTCAATAAGCCTTTGAAGTGTATTGTCACCGTCTAAAACAGCGCAAAACACACTTAATAAGTTCTTTTTATGCATTTCACTATGCTTCATATTATCACCCATAAAAATTATAAACAAATATCTAAATAAAGTCAATAAAATCTTGAAAATTATTCCAAAATATAGTATAATCTAAATATAAAGTATTTAGGAGACAGGTATGATAGATAGAATTAGAGAAATTGTTGCCGGATTTATGGGAATTCGCGTTTCGGACATTGTAGATGATAAGAGCTTTCTTGAGCTTGGAATGGATTCCTTGACTCTTTTAAAAATCGTAATTAAAATTGAGGAAGAGTATAATATAAGCATTGGAAACGACGAAATCGTTGAAATTAAGAACTTGATTGATATTTTATCTCTTGTCGAGAAAAAATTTTTTAACTAAAAACAACCACATATCGCGCCCTTTTTAAGGGGCGCATTTTTTTGTTCAAAATTTTTGTAAAATCCTGTTGACAAATATATTAGGCAAGTGTATAATATAAGAGCGTCACTCAGAAAGAAAGGATATGAACATGGACAATTCAAGAAAGTTGCCGGAGGCAGAGTATGATGTGATGGTCGCTCTGTGGAGCAGCAAGGTCTCACCGGTCAACACCGCCTATCTTATGGAGAATGTCGGTAATAGCAAGGGCTGGAAGGCTCCTACGCTAATCTCATTCCTCACAAGACTTGAAGACAGAGGGTTCATTCATTCCGAAAAAAAGGGAAAAGAGAGATATTATTACGTTGATGCTATTAAGGACGAGTACATAAAATTCGTAACTAACGATTTCTTAAGCAAGTATCACGAGGGTTCGTTTGTAAAAATGATGGATTTACTATACGACAAGCACTCATTATCCTCGGAAGAGTTAGATGAAATGCTTAAATGGCTTCAAGCTCAGTATTGATGAGGAAAGACATTCCAATCGTCGTCTAATGAAATTATTATAGGGTTTTTTCATTAGACGCGCGATTGCGGTGTGGACGCTAAAATTGAAATTAGGACTGATTTTTCAGTTCTTTTTTTATTTTGCTATTTATTTTTAAGATAAAGTATGATAAAATATACTTACTAAGTACGAAAGGAGCACTGATATGTTTAAAATATTCGGCAAGGTTGCCAGGGCATTTGGCTCAGGTAAAAGTCATTTTACGTCTGCTATAATTTTGTGCGCAGGTGCTTCAACTAGATTTGGTGCGAACAAGCAAACCACTATGGTATTATCTAAGCCTGTTGTCGCAAGAACAATAGACGCCTTTGAAAAATGCGAAAAAATCAATGAAATTATATTAGTTGTTCCAAAGGACAATCTTTTAAGCTTTCAAGATATCGTTGCTGAAAATGACTATACCAAAATAGGCGGAATAGTTACAGGTGGAGAAACTAGACAGCTTTCAGCTATGCGAGGCTTAAAGCATGTTTCCGCTAAGGCAAAATATATCGCCGTTCACGATGGCGCAAGATGCCTTGTAACTCCTGAAATTATAGAAAATGTCCTAGCCGACGCTATTGATTTTGGATGCGCCACTGCTGCAACAAGAGTAACCGATACAGTAAAGCTTTCTGACGAGGATGGGTTTATTAAGAAAACGGTTGATAGAAGCAATCTTTGGAACGTTCAAACTCCTCAAATTTTCGAGGCGGAATCATACAAAAGTGCTTCGTACGTAGCTTGGGAAAAGGGAATCGAGGTAACTGACGATTGTATGCTTGCAGAATATGCAGGCTTGTCCGTTAAGCTAACGGAAACCGGTAAGGATAATATAAAAATCACATATCCTGAGGACGTTGCTTTGGCTGAGCACATTCTATTAAAAAGAAACGGAGAACAATAATGAGAATAGGTCACGGATACGACGTCCATAGATTTACCGACGGAAACGAGATAATAATTGGCGGTATATCAATCCCTTATGAAAAGACTCTTTTGGCTCATTCCGACGGAGACGTATTGATTCACGCAATTGCCGATGCACTTTTGGGCGCAGCAGGCGAGCGTGATATAGGCTATCATTTCCCTGATAATTCTAATGAATATAAAAATATCGATAGCAAGATTTTGCTTGCAAGAGTAAAAGAAATCATATCAAAAAAGGGCTTTGAAATAGAGTATATAGACTCGACTATTGTAGCGCAAGCTCCCAAAATGTCCCCGTATATTGAAAAAATGAGAGAAGCGCTTTCCAAGGCTTTGGAAATTGACTACACGCTTGTAAACGTGAAGGCGACCACCGAGGAAAAATTAGGCTTTACAGGTAGAAAAGAGGGCATTAGTGCCCATGCTGTATGCCTTTTAAAGAGCAAGGAATGAGAAAAATACTGACACAACCTTCATTTTGAGACTCCAACTCATCCCTCACTCTTGAGATTTCTCTCTATATATGATACTCAATCTATAAAAAATTGACACACAAATCCATAAAACGACAAGAGGTAATTATGAAGCATTTATCCCCATCAATTTTGGCATCCGATATGCTTAATTTAGGCGCTGAAATCAAGAAAATAGAGGCATCAGGCGCAAAATACGTACATATTGATATAATGGACGGTTGCTTTGTGCCTAATATTTCCTTTGGAATGCCAATTATTAGTGCCGTGCGTTCTTGTACTAACCTTGTTTTGGACGTACACGCAATGATAGTCGAGCCACAACGATACGTTGACGATTTTATTAAATGTGGCGCTGATATTCTTACCTTCCATATAGAGGCTGTAACTGATGAGCAAGCGCGTGAGGCTATCGCCAAGATTAAAAATCATGGCAAAAAGGTTGGTATTTCAATAAAGCCCAAGACTCCTGCATCAGTGGTTATTCCTTATATAAACGATATCGATATGGTCCTTGTTATGACTGTTGAGCCTGGATTTGGCGGACAAAAATTCATGTTTGAAACCATGGAAAAGGTAACCGAAATCAAAGAATATGCTGAAAAAATCGGCAAGGAGCTTGATATCGAGGTTGACGGTGGAATTAACGACCAAACAATAAAAATCGCATCAGATGCCGGTGCTAATATTTTCGTTCTTGGAACTGCATTTTTCAAAAGCGAAAAGCCGATTTTAGCTGATGAAATGCTTGATAAAGCTAATTAATATGAAAAAACACGTTATTCTTATACTTTCGTGGCTTTGCGTTTTGCTGACAATGATTATGATTTTTTGCTTTTCAGCTGAAAATGCAGAGAAGTCCACACAAACTAGTGCAGGCGTAATAGAGGATGTCCTTGATGCCGTATTGCCCGAGGACGAGGTTACTCCCGAGCTTGTGAACAAGCTCCAGTTTCCCTTTAGAAAAATGGCGCATTTCGGGATTTTTATGCTTCTTGGCTTTTCTCTTTCCAACGCATTTAATATCTCTATAAAAAACAAGTGGTATATCGCCTATCCTTGTGCTTTTGTTGCAGGAGTAATATATGCGATATCTGATGAATGGCATCAAAGCTTTAGCCTCAATAGAGGCCCTTCACCTAAGGACGTTTTAATAGATAGCACTGGAGTTTTTATTGGAATTGGCGTTTTTGTAGCATTTTTGTTCATTTTCAATCATTTCAAAAATAAAAAGCCTATCATTTGATAGGCTTTTTTCTTTTTTTAATTATATCACATAGAGCCTCATAAAAGGCATAAACCTCTTTTTGAGTATTGAAAACACTAAATCCGATTCTTACTGCACCATAAGCGTCTGTATTTATCTTTTTGTGAGCAAGAGGAGCGCAATGATATCCGCTTCTTACGCAAATATCTCGTTTATTTAACTCAGCACCAAGCTGAGCAGGTGTTATTCCTTTTACGTTAAAGCAGAGCGTATTGCCATCGTATTCATTCATTGGATAGAGAATAATGTCATCGTTTAAGCTCATTATATCGCTTGCGGCTCGATATAGCTTTTCCTCGTGAGCGCGAATATTCTTTATTTCAAGCGATTTAAGCCATTTTAAGCTTTCTGTAAGCCCACAAATGAGAGGAGTGGATAAAGTGCCCGCCTCATATCTTTCGGGCAAAAAATCGGGCATTTCGCTTTCCAGAGAGCTAATACCAGTTCCACCCTCAATAATCGTTCTTCCGATAACGTCCTCTCCAAACAAAATCATTCCCAGCCCCTGTGGACCGTATAATCCCTTGTGAGCGGGAATACATAGAGCACTAATGTGCATTTTTTGTACGTTGATTTCGTGTATTCCGGCACTTTGCGCACCGTCAACTATAAATGTTATACCCTTTTCCTTGCATAATTTTCCTATTTTTTCAATAGGCAATCTTCTACATCCTATATTCGATATATGAGTACAAATCAAAAGACTTGTATTTTCTGTAATCGATGCTTTTATGCTTTCAAGGATATCCTCGTCACTTCCGTCAGTGTTGAAAAAGCCGTAGGAGCACGATTTTTCCCTCGAAACCGCAATTACAGGACGAAGTACCGCATTGTGCTCAATATCACTTAAAACGATGTGTGAACGCTCTTTAACCAGTCCCTTGATGGCCATATTAAGTGCATAAGTGGTATTGTGAGTAAAAACAACGTTTTCAGCTGAGCACCCAAACGTTTCAGCAAGCACCGTCCTTGCCTCAAAAATCTTTTCAGAGCTTTTTATCGACAAAGAATGTGCGCTTCTACCGGGATTTCCACAGTAATTTTTAATACAACGCG
>JAZKZO010000022.1:0-29865 GCA_045612665.1 Eubacteriales bacterium | reverse complement strand
ACACTCGGTACTATTATGATGACAAAGGAAATCTTCACAACACGTCATATCGTATGGTTTAGCGCAGGACTTCTTATTGTCGCTGCACTTGTATTCTTCATTTTCGGAGTTATAAGCAAGCCAAAGGTTGACAGAGCCCTTAAGCGCGAGCAAAAGAAGATAAAGAAGGCTGAAAAGGAGCAAAAGGCTCTCGAGGCTGAGCAAAAGAAGCTCGAAAAGGAAAAGAAGGCACTTGAAAAGCAGGAAAAGAAAACCGAAAAGGCTAAGGCCAAAAACGAAAAGGCTCTCGAGGAAATCGAGGCTGAAAAGAAGGACGCCCCTGCTCTTTTAGAGGCTAAAAAGGAAGAAAAGAAATAAACAAAAAAAGAACGGTAAAACCGTTCTTTTTATTTTTTATAGCAAATACAAGCACCGTAGCAGGCGAAGGTATTGAATTTATAGCAATCCTTACAAGCCTCTCTTACGGGCTTATGTACACGCACGGAGTCAATCCACATAAAGAAATAATTTCTTAGGTCGCTAATGCTCTTAAAGCCCTTGATGCTCACCTTTATATCGTCGTAGCATCCAAAGCAACGTGCTGCACAAAGGTCGGGATAAATATCAATAATTGGAGAGCAAACCGAGGCTTTGCCAAGCAGTAATGCCTCTTCTCTTTGAGAAAAGCACGGCACTGTGTCGATAAAAGCAAGCTCCTCGGGAGTATAAACGCACTCGGGAATTATGTTACAGTCAGGGCACGGAGCAATTCCGTTTTCCTTCATTATTTCGTAAAAGCGCAAAAGCGTAGGCTTCATTTTTTCAAAATACGGTATTGCGCCACAGCTCTTATCCTGTGGGATTGACACACTAAAGCGCACTCTTTTAAAGCCGTATTTATTGGCAATCGACACAAACTCGTCAAAGGATTGATTTTCCTTGTAAATATTTATACCGAGCGTTACGTTTTGCGCCATGCCTCTTTCGCAAAGCAACTCAATATTTGAATCTATTTTATCGAAATTCGCCTTGCCGATATCCTCACTTGAATTGAGGTTGATAAGGATTGAAAGCTTAGGGAATAAAAGGCTGTCAATGTGCTTGTCAATGAAAACACCGTTTGTAAAGAGCGTAACTCTTCTAAAACGCATATCGTCCTTCAAAATATCGAGGACTGTGTCGATGCTTTTGTATATAAGAGGTTCTCCACCGATAAGCCCAACCTCACCGTCAGGGGCGATAAAATTAAGGATCTCGTCAAGAGATGACATATCAAAATCAGCGCTCTGCGATGAGGTGAAATCCTCGGCAAAGCAATACGGGCATTTAAGATTACACCTGCCCAAAAGAACTATATTAGCCATAAGCGCTCCTTTTTTACGTATTTAATGATATTTTATCACACAACACGCACTCTTTCAAGTACAGACTTGATTTTTAAAGACAAATATGATAAAATATTATATATCTTACTCGGAGGGATAAAATGATTTACTCTATTGAAAATGAATTTATAAGTGCAAAAATTGATGAAAAAGGCGCTGAGCTTATCTCACTCAAGCTAAAGGACGACGGATGTGAGTACATTTGGCAGGGCGACGAAAAATACTGGACCGGACACTCTCCTATTATGTTCCCTATTTGTGGACGCCTAGTAGACGGAAAATACACGTATCGTGGCAAGGAATACGAGCTTGGATGCCACGGCTTTGCAAGACATATGAATTTCGAGCTTGTGGGCGCATCTGATAATGAAATCACGCTTTCTCTTGCTTCAAGCGAGCAAACTAAGGCTGAGTATCCGTTTGATTTTGCTCTTTTTGTATCCTTCTCGCTTTCTGGCAAATCCTTAAACGTAAAATACAAGATTGTAAACAACGACTCAAAGGACCTCATATTCACGGTTGGTGCGCATCCCGCATTCAACGTTCCTCTCACTACGGGCGAGAGCTTTGACGATTACTACGTAGAATTCGAAAACGAATGTGATGCCGTTAATTTGGCTCTTTCTGCGCGTTGCTTCTGCGACGGAAATGACGATTTATTCACACAGGGCGCGCTAAAAAGCATAAATCTTTCTCATTCTCTATTTGATAATGATGCGATTTTCCTTTACAACACCTCAAAGAAGGCATCGCTTCTTTCGAAGAAATCCAAGAAGAGCGTTACGATGACCTTCGACAACTTCAAGTATCTCGGTCTATGGCACAAGCCACAGTCGGATGCACCTTATATTTGCATCGAGCCTTGGTGTGGCTGTCCTGATTTTGAGGGCACTGACCACGCGCTTGAAAGAAAGCCCGATATGATACATATGCCTTCAGGCTACTCCTTTGCAACCTCTTACAAAATAGAAATCAAATAAAAAATCGAGGCAAACGCCTCGATTTTTTATTTTACCACTCCTCGCGCCAATCGTAGGTGATATCCTCGTCGGTTTCAGGGAAGCCTGCCTCAAAGGCAACGTCCTCGATAAAGAAACACACGTCATCGCCGATTTCGCTTTCAAGTAGACACAAATCAGCCTTTCTGTTGAGCTTGTTAATTGCGTATATTAACTTCTCCATATGCTTCAAAATTACATCGTCGGTTGGTTCCTTTAGCTTTGAAAGCTTTTTGATGTACTTAATTATAAGCTTTCTTAGCTCCATTACCTGTCTTGTGCAAAAGCCACAGTCCTCGTCGGTGTTTCTTATGTCGATAAGCGGAACTATGATTTCATCCTCTAATCTCTTTTTAAGGTTCTTAATATCCATTTCAATTACCTTCCCGCAAAAAGTGCAAGTATTATCGCCAAAACAAGGAGTCCAACGTCAGATGCAACCGCCCAAAGCATCGGAACAAATCCGAGTGCGCACAAAACGAGCATTGTAGCCTTCACTATAAGAGAAATAACTATGTTTGAAATAACTATTGCCTTTGTATTTTTTGCTATTTTTATTACCTTTGATACCTTGCTAACGTCATCATCCATTATAACAACGTCGCTACATTCAATAGCGCTATCCGAGCCGAGAGCGCCCATTGCAATTCCAACGTCTGCCCTTGCAAGCGAGGGAGTGTCGTTAATTCCGTCTCCACAGTATGCAAGAGAGCCGTCAAGCTCATTCATCAAATCCTCAATAAGCTCAAGCTTTCCCTCAGGGGCAAGCTCCGCATACGCCTTATCAGCCAAGAGGCTACGTGCAAGAGCCTTAACCTTTGCTCTCTTATCTCCGGAGATGATGATTTTATTTTTTATTCCAAGGCGCGAAAGGCTTTCAAACGCAATTTTGCTATTTGCCTTAACCTCGTCGCCAAGGGAGATTGATCCTATGTATTTACCGTCAAGAGAAACGTAAACGTTCGCGTGAGTGTCGCTCGGTGCATCAATATAATCGCGACTGCCTGCTTTTATATGTCCGAGCTCACTGTCGCATTCTATTCCAAATCCAACGCTTTCGTTATAATTTTTTCCCTCGCAAAGCGAGATATTTAGCTTTTTCGCCTTTGATATCAGCGCAAGGGCGATAGGATGATTGGATTTTAGCTCTGCAATGCACGCATATCTTAAAAGCTGTGCCTTGCCTATTCCGTTTATCGGCTCTATTTTGTTTACATGAAGCTCACCCTTTGTAAGAGTGCCTGTCTTATCAAATGCAACGCTTTTAATTTTGCAAAGAGCATCGATTGCTGACGAGCCCTTTACAAGAATTCCTTTTTTAGATGCATATGCAATTCCGCAAAAATACGCAAGAGGAACTGAAATTACAATTGCGCACGGGCAAGAGATTGCCAGCATTGAAAGTGCCTTGTAAGCCCAGGGTGCAAAATTATATCCGTCAAAGAGTGGTGGGATTAACGCGATTAAAAGTGCCAAAAAAATTACAATCGGTGTGTAAATTCTTGCAAAAACGGAGATAAATCTCTCGCTTTTCGTCTTCTTTTCAAGTGCCTTCTCGGACATTTCGATAATGCGCTCCGCAGCACTTGCGCTTGCAGGTCTTTTGACCTTTATTTTAAGAGCTCCCGAAAGATTAAGATATCCCGACAAAACCTCACTGCCGTCTCTTACCGAAAGTGGCTCGCTCTCGCCTGTCAAAATTGACGTGTCAACGCTTGATGTGCTGTCTACAACGTCGCCGTCAAGAGGAATTCTCTCTCCTGCGTAAACCTCAATTATATCGCCTATCTGTACACTCTTAATTCCAACGGTTTCACCGCCCAGAAGCCTTGCCTTATCGGGACGAAGCTTAGCGAGTGAGGAAATTGAGCGCTTGGAATTACCGACAGCCACCTTTTCGAATATTTCGCCAACGCTATAAAGCACCAACACGAGTATTCCCTCGAAATATTCACCGATTATCATAGCGCCAAGCGAGGCAACGCTCATAAGAAGCTCCTCGTCAACCTTTGCCTTTTTAAAAAGCTTAAGAAGCGCCTTTATGACAACCTTATAAGCGACAATCGCATACGAGGTAGCATAGCACACAATCGACATTAGCTCAAAATCGAATTTTGAAAGGAGAATTGCCTCGATGAGCAAAAGCACCGAAAGCAATATCCTTATAAGCCCCCTCTTGTGCTCATATATAAAATTTTTCATTATTCTGCTATATGCTCCATACCACAGTCAATAATATTTCTTACGTGCTCGTCAGCGAGTGAGTAAATCATCTCCTTGCCGTTTCTTCTTGATCTTACAAGTCCGCTTGTCTTAAGAACGCGAAGCTGATGAGATACGGCAGACTGAGTGATTTCGAGAAATTCGGAGATTTCTCCAACGTTCATCTCGCTTTGAGTAAGAGCGCAAAGAATTCTTACTCTCGTGCCGTCGCCAAACACCTTATAAAGGTCTGCGAGAGCATCAAAAAGGTCGTTGTTTCTCAAAATCGCTTCTTTGATTTTAGATACGCTTGTTGATTCCATTTTATTTACTCCTTAATATGTGAATAAATGTTCATATATTCATTATATACAAATGAAATTTCTTTGTCAATAGTTTTTTAAAAAGTATTGAGATTTTTTTCATATTATGATAAAATACATATAAATATGCGCGAGTGTGCGCAACAAATATACTTATAAAGAGGACGTTTTTATGCTAAACAACTCAAAATGGATATCATATCCTGTTGATATGGGCTTTGAATGCCCTGTTCTTTTCAAAAGCTTCAAGGCAAGGGGCGATATAAAAAAGGCAACTCTTACAATCAGTGCTCGCGGTTGCTATTACGCAACTCTTAACGGAGAGCGAATTGGCGACTTTATTTTCGCGCCAGGATGCACCTCTCTTAAAAGAGTTCAAGTGCAAACCTACGATGTAACCGAAATGCTTTCCGAGCAAAACGAAATAGAGGTTACCCTTTCAAAGGGCTGGTTTAAGGGCAGAATTTGTTGGAAGGGAACTCAAATTTTCCCAAACAACAACGAGTGTGTTATTGCCGAGCTTGCAATTTCATATAAGGACGGCTCTTCCGAGCTTATCCTAACTGACGAGAGCTGGGGCGCTAAAAAGAGTCCTATTCGATTTAGCGATTTTTACGACGGAGAGCATTTTGACGCTAACTTCGTTGATGATGCGCCAACCAAGGCTATCGTTCAGGATTTTTCGAACGATATTCTCGTTCCACAGCAGGGCGAAATCATCAAGGAGCAGGAAACGATTAGCGCGTTCAAGATTTTCAAAACTCCAAAGGGCGAAACCGTAATTGACTTCGCACAAAACCTCACAGGATATTTTGAGATTTTCGTAAACGCCAAGAAGGGAGATAAGGTTTCCCTTTCGTTTGCCGAGGTTCTTGATAGCGAGGGCAACTTCTATACCGAAAACTACCGTTCCGCAAAGGCTGAATTTGAATATACCTGTCGCGACGGATATCAGTCGTACAAGCCGAAGCTCGCATTTTGGGGATATCGCTACATAAGAGTAAACAGCTTCCCTTGTGAGATAACGCTTGACAGTATTAAAGCAATCGTTGTTCACTCGGACATCAAAAAGACAGGCTCTCTTGACTCGTCGAGTCCGCTTCTTAACAAGCTCTTCAAGAATATTTTCTGGGGACAAAAGGGCAACTTCCTAGATATACCTACCGACTGTCCACAGCGCGACGAGAGAATGGGTTGGACAGGCGATGCTCAGGTATTTTGCAAAACAGCATCATACAACTATGATGTTGAAAAATTCTTTGAAAAATGGCTCACCGACCTTCGCTTAGACCAAGAAAAGGACGGATGCGTTCCAAGCGTTATTCCACAGTTTTGGGGCGATGGCTGGTCAGGCTGCGGTTGGGGAGATGCGAGCACTATTTGTCCTTGGCAAATTTATCTTACCTATGGTAACAAGGACATTTTAAAGAAGCAATTCAACTCAATGTGTGCTTATCTTAAGTACATTGCTTCAAAATCAAAGAATAGATACCTTTGGACAGGCTGCGACCATTATGCCGATTGGCTCGGTCTTGATGCGCCTGCAGGAAGCTACAAGGGCTCATCAAGACTTGATTTCTTGGCATCGGCTTACTACCTCTATTCAACCTCTCTCGTTATAAAGGCGGGCAAGGTGCTTGGCAGAAGCGTTGCTAAATACGAGGCTCTCTATGAGAAAATCCTTATGGCTATAAGAAAGAAATTCAAGACATACAAAACTCAAACCGAGCATGTTCTTGCGCTTCACTTTGGAATTGCCGAGGATAAGGCATCAACCGCTAAGGCACTTGCGGATATGATAGTTGCAAACGGAACACGCCTTAAAACAGGCTTCCTTGGCACTCCATACCTTCTCCACGCACTTTCAAGCAACGGATATTCCGAGATCGCATACGGTCTTCTTCTCCAAGAGGCGTTCCCGTCATGGCTCTATTCCGTTAAGCAAGGCGCTACCACAATTTGGGAGCACTGGGACGGCGTAAACGAAAAGGGAGAATTTTGGTCCAAGGATATGAACTCCTTTAACCACTATGCATACGGTGCTGTGGCTGACTGGGTTTACGGTGTAGCCTGCGGAATTCAAACAGTTGAGGAGTTTCCCGGATTTGAGAAAATCCGAATTGCGCCTATTCCTACCGATAAGCTCGACCACCTAAGCGCATCTATTATGACAAGACACGGTCTTGTAAGCTCCAAGTGGTATCACGAAAACGGCAAGATCAGATATGAAATAACAACTCCGTCCGACACAACAGTAGTTATTGACGGAAAAGAATACAACGTAGAAAAAGGAAGCTATATTTTCTAATGAAAAAAGCCTTGGTTGCAATTAGCGGAGGAGTTGACTCCTCTGCTACCGCCCAGCTTATGAAGGAGGCGGGCTATGAATGCTTTGGCGTTACAATGAAGCTCCACTCCGAAAAGGACATTGACTGTGGTGGATGTGTAACGACAAAGGATATTGAGGATGCAAGAGCCGTATGTAAGACTCTTGATATTCCTTATGAGGTTGTCGATTTTTCAAGCGACTTCGATAAATATGTCATTCAGGATTTTGTTAGCGCTTATGAAAACGGTGCGACTCCAAATCCGTGCATTGAATGTAATTATCGCTTGAAATTCGACAAGCTTTTCGAATACGGAAAATCGCTTGGCTATGAAATAATAGCCACAGGTCATTATGCCCGTATTGAGTTTGACGAAAAATACGGACGCAAGGTTCTAAAAAAGGGGCTTGACGCTTCAAAGGACCAAAGCTATGTTTTATACAGGCTCTCGCGTGAGCAAATTGAGTCAACAATGTTCCCTCTCGGCTCTCTTTCCAAGAGTGAGGCAAGAGAAATCGCAACTCGTGCAGGGCTTGACGTCAGCACAAAAAAGGACAGTCAGGACATTTGCTTTATTCCTGATGGCGATTATGTGAAATTTATTGAAAATTACACAGGCAAAAAATACGATGTCGGTAACTTTGTTACAAAGGACGGAAAAATACTCGGTCAGCATAAGGGCATTATCGGCTATACGATAGGTCAAGGTAAGGGGCTCGGTCTTGCGCTCCCGCACAGAATGTACGTGTGCGAAAAGCGACTTGACACAAACGAGGTTGTTATCGGTGAAAATGAGGATTTATTCTCAAAGGAGCTTTGGGCTGACAAGGTTGTTTTAAGTGCCGTTGACGAAATTTGCGCTCCTATGAGGCTATTTGCAAAGGTAAGATACAAGCACGAGGCACAGAGTGCTACCGTAACACTTGAAAACGGACTTTTGCACGTGGTGTTTGACGAGCCTCAAAGGGCGATTTGCAAGGGGCAAAGCGTTGTTCTTTACGATGGTGATACCGTTATCGGCGGTGGAGTCATTATCTAAAATAAAAAAGCCGAGCTAGTCGGCTTCTCTTAAAATACATCTTTCACAGGGGGCGTATCCCCTTTCGATATAAAATGCAATATTCGTGGTTGTAGCTTTGTTTTTCTCGCTTATCGTAGGGATTACCGGACAAAACTGAGCGTGGTATTTGAGTGTGCTTGTATTTAGTATGTATTCATATCCCGACTGCTCGCCAGGCGACTCGGTATCACTTGACAATTCAACCTCGCTTGAGCTTTCGTTTTCGATTACTGGAGAATTGTCGCACGCGACAAAAGCAAGGCAAAGAACGAGGATAAAAATCAGCAATTTTTTCACAGCTACACCTCCGTTTCGACATTTTATAACACAATTTTAACATATCAAAGAGGCAATTTCAATATGGATAAGAAAAAAATAGAGCGTATAAACGAGCTTGCAAGAAAGCAACGCGAGGGCACTCTTACCGATGCCGAGAAAATCGAGCAAGGACTACTTCGTCAGGAGTATATTTCCGAATATCGCGCATCACTCCGTGCAACGCTTGACAATACTTATATTGAGTATCCTGACGGCTCAAGAAAAAAGGCAGGTAAATAATACGCGCAAAAAAAGACTTGATTTAAGTCCGTTTATGTGCTAGAATAGAATTCACTCTAAAAATTTCGAGGAAGGGGGACACCGTATGTATCTTATAATTGCCGAAAAGCCATCGCTTGCAAAAAACATTCTTGCAGGTATTGCGAAGGTTCAAAATAACGAAATGAAAAAGCGCGACGGATATTTTGAGGGCGGAAGCTTCGTTGTTACATGGGTGTTCGGACATTTGTTCTCTCTTGCTGACATTGAGGACTATTCGCCAAGCGAAAATCCAAAATGGTCAATGGATAATCTTCCCTGCTTCCCGAAGGAATTCAAGTTCAACCTCAAAAGAGGTGCAGACAAAAAGGTTGATTTCGGTGTAAAAAAGCAGTTTGACACAATAAAGCGTCTTTGCAACCGTGCCGACATTGACACGATAGTAAACGCAGGCGACGCTGACCGTGAGGGTGAAATTATCGTTCGTCTTTGCGTATCTCACGCAATAGCCGACGGCAAAAAGAAATTCGTGCGTCTATGGCTTCCCGACCAAACTCCGCAAACAATTCAAAGCGCGCTTGGCGAGATGAAGGATGAGCGTGAGTACAATTCTCTTGCTAACGAGGGCTTTGCAAGAACCTATATAGACTGGCTATACGGCGTTAACCTAACTCGCTTTGCCACACTTAAAACAGGTAAGCTTCTTCGTGTAGGACGAGTTATTGTGCCTATTGTAAAGGCTATTTACGATAGAGATAAGGAAATTAAAAACTTTGTTTCCGAGAAATATTATGTTCTGACCTCTCACGAAAAAACAAATGACGAATTCGTTGATTTAACCTCAAAGAAAAGATTCACAAAGGACGAGCTTGACAAGGCTATCGCCGAATGTGCAAAATATAATGCCGAGAAGGCTATTGTAACGTCAGTTAAGAAAAAGCGCACTACTCTTAGCGCGCCAAAGCTATTCTCACTTTCAAAGCTTCAAAGCTATCTCGGTAAAAAATACAAGCTTTCAATGGACGATACTCTATCGACCGTGCAAAAGCTTTACGAGGACGGATACGTTACCTATCCCCGTACGAACTCCGAATATCTTGCTACAGCTGAGCAGGGCAAGGTAAAATCGATTATTGAAAACGTTAAAAAGCTCGGTTATCCCGTTGCGTTCAGATTTTCAAAGACTATATTTGACGATGCTAAAATCGAGTCGCACTCTGCTCTTACCCCGACCTACAAAATCCCTGATCCAAAATCGCTTTCCGAGCGTGAAAAGGCGGTTTATACTGCAATTTTGAGAAGATTTGTAGCCGTTTTCTGCGAGCAAGAGTGTATCATTGAAAAAAGTGAAATCAAGATAAAGGTAGGAGAGCTTGAGGAGTTTACTCTCTCGGGAACTGTTATAATCGAGCCCGGCTGGACTAAGTTTGACGAGTATACTCAAAAGGACAAAATTCTTCCAAGGCTTGAAAAGGGCGACGAGGTTGTTATTAAGTTCGCCCCACAGGAAAAGGAAACTACTCCGCCGAAGCACTATACCATTGAAACGCTTAACAACTATCTTAAAAATCCGTTCAAGGAAGACAAGGCAAACGCTGACGAGAGCGACGATGATGAATATCGCGCCATCTTCGAGGGACTTGAGCTTGGAACTGAGGCTACAAGAACGGGAATTATTGAAAACGCGTGCAAGAGTGCTTATATTTCGCTTAAAAAGGACTCATATTACATTTTGCCTGACGGAGAGTATCTTATCGAGTCGCTCTCACAGCTTGGCATTATAATGGATAAATACAAAACCTCGGAGCTAGGTCAGGCGCTCAAGCGTGTTTTCCGTGGAGAATGCACAATTGAGGATAGCGTTGAGCTTGCTCAAAACGAGATAAGCAATGTATTTAATCTTTCAAAGGATAAGTCCGTTGAGCAGGACACAAATATCGGATTTTTCGGCGACATTGTCGGACTTTGCCCACTTTGCGGTGCAAACGTTGTAAGAACCAAATTCGGCTACGGATGCTCGGGCTTCCGCGAAAACGGATGTAAATTCTCCATTTCCAAGTCAATTTGCTCACGCACAATATCAGTATCAAACGTAAAAATGCTTCTTGCAACAGGCAAGACAAGTAAAATTGAGGGATTTGTTTCCAAAAGCGGTAACAAATTCGACGCCTCGCTCCGACTTGACGAGGGAGGCAAGGTAGTATTTGATTTCCCAAATCCACTACCAAAAAGGACTACGGCGCAACCAACTAAAAAGACTAAAAAGTAAGAGAGGATAAAACTATGGAAAGAGTTTCCAAGCATAACTACTATCTCGACATCGCGCAAACCGTATCACAAAGAAGCACATGTCTTAGAAGACGCTTCGGTGCTATTATCGTAAAAAATGACACTATCGTTTCAACAGGCTATAACGGTGCTCCAAGAGGCCGTAAAAACTGTTGCGATATCGGCTCTTGTACAAGAGAGGACCTCGGAATTCCAAGAGGAGAAAGATACGAGCTTTGCAGAAGCATTCACGCAGAGGCAAACGCTATTATCGCAGCATCACGCGAGCAAATGCTTGGCGCGACAATTTATCTTTGCTGTACCGATCCTATAAGCGGTGAGGTTATCGGCGGAATGAACTGCTGTATGATGTGCAAGCGTCAGGTTATAAACGCGGGAATTTCCAGAGTTATTATCCGTAATAATAGATTCGAATACACCGAAATCGACGTAAACGATTGGATTGTAAACGACGATAGCCTTTCGGGAGTTTTCGGATACTGATATGGCTAAAATCACTATACGCAAGGCTGTGTCAACCGACGTTGACCACATTGCGTTTATCGAAGAGGAGTGCTTCTCTACTCCTTGGTCAAGAAATGCTATTGCAGGTGTGATTTCGCACGCTCCGTGGCATCTTTTCGTTGCCGAATACGATGGCAAGATTGTAGGCTACGGCGGTGTTTATTTAATTCTTGACGAGGGGCAAATTTCAAATATCGCAGTGCTTGGCTCATACCGTTCAAAGGGCTTGGGCGCACTGATTTTAGATGCTATAATCAAGCTTTGTAAGGTAGAGGGCTGTGCAAGGGTAACGCTTGAGCTTCGCAAATCGAATAGCGTTGCACGCGCTCTTTATGAAAAATACGGATTTGTAGCCGTTGGAGAAAGACCTAACTTCTATTCAAATCCGAGCGAAAATGCAATTTTAATGGACAAAATTTTTTAAGGAGTAGCTATGTATATATTGGCATTCGAGTCGTCCTGCGACGAAACTGCCTGCTCCGTTTGTGAAATGAGCGATAAGGGCAGAATTATAAAATCGAATATTATCGCATCACAGGTGGACACTCACGCCCTTTACGGTGGAGTAGTGCCCGAGATTGCAAGCCGTGCGCACATTGAGGCAATTTCGAAAATCACATACGAGGCACTTGACACGGCAGGCGTAACTCTTAGCGAAATCGATGCGATTGCAGTAACTAACGGCCCCGGACTTATCGGTGCGCTTTTGGTTGCCGTTAACTTTGCAAAATCACTTGCTTTTGCAAATAACATTTCGCTCGTGCCCGTTGACCACATAAAGGGACATATCGCAGGAAATTATCTTACACATCAAGAGCTTAAGCCACCTTTTTTGGCGCTCGTTGTTTCGGGTGGGCATACCTCGTTTTTTGATGTAAAATCATACACATCTCTTGAGGAAATCGGCTCAACGCTCGACGATGCCGCAGGTGAATGCTTTGACAAAATCGGCAGAGTTATGGGTCTTCCATATCCCGGTGGATACGCAATGGATTTGCTCGCAAGAGAAGGCGATAAAAACGCAATCAAGTTCCCTTCTCCGTCAATCAACGACACCTTGAATTTGTCATTTAGCGGTCTTAAAACTGCCGTTATCAACTACATAAACACACAAAATCAAAAGGGCTTGACCCTTGAAAGAGAAAATATTGCATCGTCAGTTACAAAGACAATCGTTGACGCAATATGTTCAAAAATCGGCACAGCACTCGCCAAAACAGGCTATGACAAGGTTGTGCTTGCCGGTGGTGTAAGCGCAAACTCACACCTTCGTGCAGGAGTTGAAGCCGAATGTAAAAAATTCGGTGCTACCTTCTATGCGCCATCACTTAACCTTTGCGGAGATAACGCCGCTATGATTGCCTCACAGGGCTACTACGAATTCCTTGACGGAGTGCGTGGCGACGAGGCACTAAACGCATATCCAAGCTAATTTCTAAGCAAAATTCTAACGATTGGGGGAAAATTGAATATGAAAATAAATGTAAAATATTCGGGAAAAATAATCAATTTGCCCTCAGGTGTGGCCGAATTTGCTCCCGAGGCTTCAAGAGAGGAGCTTGCTGTAATTATTTCTCTCTTCTCGGACATTGAGGTGCTTTCCGACTTTGACAAGTATATTTCCGTGTTCTCGGAAAAGCTCGGAATCGGAATTGAAAGAATACAAAGGGCACTCAAGTTTTGGGCTGAAAAGGGCGTAATCGAAATTGAGGGAATGGACGAGAGTAAAATGATTTCCTCTTCTAATTCTATTCCCACGTACACAGGCGCGCAAATTGCGAAATTTATTGAGAAAAACGAGGATATTCGTTCTCTGTTTATCGCCTGTCAAGCCATTCTCGGCAAGGATTTTAACACAAGCGACCATAATCACATAATTTTTCTAAGAGATTTTTACCATTTTGGTGATCAGTTCATTTTGCTTCTCCTAGCGCACTGCAAGGACCTTGACAAGGCAAATTGGGCTTACATAAAGAAAACCGCACAAAACCTCTATGACGAGGGAATTGACACATACACAGCCCTTGAGGCGCATTTTGCCGACCGAAAGGATAAATCCACTCTTGAATACAAGATAAGAGAGCTTTTCGGAATTGGAAGGCGAGAGCTATCTAAGACCGAAAAGGAAAAGGTTGACAAGTGGATTTCACAAAATCTTGACATTGAATTTATAAGATTAGCCTATAATTTAACAATCGACAAAACAGGCAAGCCTTCTCTTGCCTATTGCGCGAAAATTGTTGAAAATTGGCTATGTAACGGAATAAGAACCGCAAAGGATGCCGAGGCGCTTGAAAACGGAAAGACAGCGCACGAGTCGTCCTTTGACACTAACGATTTCTTTGAGGCTGCGCTTCAAAGATCTTACAAGAAGGGGGGACAGTAATGGCATACTCACGCGAGGTAATCGCATATGTTAAGGAGCTTTTTGAAAAAAAGCGCGAGGTAAGCGAAAGAGAGCGCGGTGCAAGACTTAGCAGAGTCTATTCTCTTTGCCCTGAGGTAAGAGCCATTGACGATGCCCTTCGCACTACGACATCTCAAATTGCAGGCGCTATAAGGCTTGGCAAGGACGGATGCGCAAAGGAAATCGAAAGAATTAAAAACGAAAATCTCGCCCTTCAAAAAAGGCGTGAGGACCTTATTTTATCGCTCGGTCTTCCAAGTGATTATACTGCTATAAAGCACGAGTGCCCTATTTGCGAGGACACAGGATATACCGAAAACGGTACTCTTTGCAAGTGCTACAAGGAAGCGCTAAGGCTCAAATCCTACGAGCGTTCGGGACTTGCAAGGCTTCTTGAAAAGCAAAGCTTTGATAGCTTTTCTCTTGATTTCTATGCAGGCGACGACAAGCACATTATAAAGCAAAACTTTGATGAGCTTCTTTCGTTTGCAAGCAATTTTGAAACCGATAAGCGCTCATTCTTGCTTTACGGTCCTACGGGTCTTGGAAAAACTCATCTTTCCACGGCCGTTGCGAAATCACTTCTTGACCGTGGATATGACGTAATATACGAAACTGCTCAAAACGTATTTTTCGACTTCGAAAACGACCGTTTCAGAGATAGATTTACCGATGAGCCACCTGTTTCTACAAAGTATCTTGAATGCGACCTTTTAATTCTTGATGACCTTGGAACAGAGATGGTTACGTCCTTCTCCGTTTCGTGCCTTTATAATATTATAAATACGCGTCTTAACAAGGGCTTACCTATTATTGCAAGCACGAATTTACGAAGCGACGAAATAAGAAAGCTCTATCACGACAGAATCACAAGCCGTTTGTTTGGTGAGTTCATTATCAAGCAATTTGCCGGCAAGGATATTAGACGTCAAAAAATTTCAAAATAATTTTAAAAAAGTATTGACAAAGATATAACCTTGTGTTATAATCTTGTCGTTAATCCAAAGACAGCAGGTCTCAGTAATTGCATTATGCTCCCTGCCGAGGAAGAATTTAAATACGAATTTAAATCTTTTTTCGGTGTGCATTTTTGCGATTTCGGGAAAAGATTTTTCTTTTTGCTGTTAAGGGAAATTAATACAGGAGGTTGTTTTATGCCAAGTATTTCAGTTCTTGAACAAAAGAAAGCCATTGTTGCCGATCTCGTTGAAAAGATGAAGAAGGCTCAGTCAGGCGTTCTCGTTCAATACCAAGGTATCACAGTTGAAAACGATACCAAGATGCGTGCTGCATTCCGTAAGGCTGGCGTTGACTACATGGTTCTTAAGAATACTCTTATCGGCCGTGCATGCGACGAGGTTGGATACGGCGCTATGAAGGATAAGCTCAACGGTATGAGCGCTATCGCAATTAGCTACGATGATCCTATTGCTCCAGCTAAGATTGCTAAGGAGTATGCAGACAAGGTTAGCACCTTTGAAATTAAAGGTGGCTTCATTGATAATGGCGTTGTAGATGCAAATGCTGTAATGGCTCTTGCTGAAATTCCTTCTAAGGAAGTTCTTCTCGCAAGATTCTTGGGAAGCATTCAAGGTCCTATCTCTGGATTTGCTCGTGCTATTCAGGCTGTTATCGACCAAAAGAGCGGCGAGGCTGCTGCTGAGTAATTAGGGGTGTTCCCTACGCAACTTTAAAGCGAAATAAACGAACTAATTTTGAAAATTTATCTTTTATGGAGGATTATTAATCATGGCAAACGAAAAGATCACACAGATTCTTGATGAAATCAAAGCACTTACACTTCTCGAGCTCGCTGACCTTGTAAAGGCAGTTGAGGAAGAATTCGGCGTATCCGCTGCTCCAGTAGCAGTTGCAGGCGCAGCAGTAGCTGCAGCTCCTGTTGAGGAAAAGACAGAGTTCGACGTTATCCTTGTTGAGGCTGGCGCAAGCAAGCTCAACGTTATTAAGGTTGTTCGTGAGCTCACAGGTCTCGGACTTAAGGAAGCTAAGGACCTCGTTGAGAGCGCTCCTAAGGCTATCAAGGAAGCAGTTTCTAAGGAAACAGCTGACGACGTTGCTAAGCAGCTCACAGAAGCTGGTGCAAAGGTTGAAGTTAAATAATTTGGCTTAAAACAAACCTGAAACAAAAAACTCCGACAACAGTCGGAGTTTTTTCATTTTAATTCTATAAGAATTACCTCGGGGCGATTGTTTACTCTAAGTGGGCAAAGGCTATTGCCTATTCCTCGGCTTATTACCATGCTCGTTTTATCCTTTTGGTGCAAGCCCTCGCTATATTTTGGAAAAAAGCCTTGATTTGGTGCGATAAGTCCACCAACAAACGGAATTTGCATCTGTCCACCGTGCGCGTGTCCTGTAAGGGCGAGGTCAACTCCTGCGCTTACGTATTCCTCGAATGCCTCGGGACGGTGCGACAAAAGTATCGTGTAGCCCTCGTTTTCCTTTGAGAGTGGCTCTAATTTTCCTCTTATAACCTCGCAGGTGCTTTCAACGCTATCCTTTTCGATAACGAACATAGGGTCCTCAATTCCGATTATAGTAAAGGTCTGTCCGTTCTTTTCAAGGGTGGTCTTGGAGTCGCAAAGTATTGTTACTCCAAAATCAGTTAGCGCTTGCTTTAAGGTGTTATATTCATTCTCAATTCGGCTTTCGTGATTGCCCGGTACGTAATAGCACGGTGCGATTTTGACAAGCTCCCTCACAATGTCAATCGACACATCAACGTCGGTGTGGCGAGAGTCAACCAAATCTCCCGTTATCGCGATAATATCGGGCTGTGCGTCCTTTATAAGAGCCACAAGGCAAGCATTATTGTTTTTAAGCTTAGCATTATGAAAGTCGGATATGTGTGCGATTTTCAGCTCACACGGTGCGCTAATCGAAATCTTGTTTAGCTTTAAAGCCTTGTTCGCCCACAGTATCCACCACACGAGCGCGATAAGAGCGATAACAACGCAAAATAGCGTAACATGCTTTTTAATAAATTCTATCATATATCTCTCCGTTTTGTATTTCTTATATTATTTTACCACATATGTTTTTTATTTGCAAGTATAAAAAATCCTCGACACATAGTCGAGGATTTTTGTTTTTAGAGTGTTACCTTTTTGTAGGACTTTTTGCCGCGACGGAGAACCACGCCGTTTGCGATTTGCTCCTTTGTGAAGGTTGCCTTCATATCGGTTACCTTTTCACCGTCTGCTGTTACTCCGCCCTGCTCAAGTGCGCGTCTTGCCTCGCCTCTTGAAGCCACAAGTCCTGCCTTTACGAGCATTGCGAGAATGTCTATTTTACCTTCGGTAAAGTCCTCGTCGCTAAGAGCTACGCTTGGCATATTTTCGCTATCACCTGTGCTAAAGAGTGCTCTTGCGCTTGCCTGTGCCTTTTCAGCCTCTTCCTCACCGTGAACGAGCTTTGTAAGCTCATAAGCAAGGATTTCCTTAGCCTTGTTAAGCTGACTTCCTTCCCACTTATCCATAGCATCAATTTCGTCAAGTGGCAAGAACGTAAGCATTCTAATGCACTTAAGAACATCTGCATCGCCTACATTTCTCCAATATTGATAGAAATCGAATGGAGAGGTTTTATTTGGTTCAAGCCATACTGCGCCTGACTGTGTCTTGCCCATCTTCTTGCCCTCAGAGTTAAGAAGAAGTGTGATTGTCATTGCGTGCGCATCCTTGCCGAGCTTTCTTCTAATAAGCTCAGTACCACCGAGCATATTGCTCCACTGGTCGTCGCCACCGAACTGCATATTACAGCCGTATTTTCTATAAAGCTCCAAGAAGTCGTAGCTTTGCATAATCATATAGTTAAATTCAAGGAATGAAAGACCTCTTTCCATTCTTTGCTTGTAGCACTCGGCTGTGAGCATTCTATTAACGCTAAAGCAAGCGCCAACCTCACGAAGAAGCTCCACATAGTTGAGGTTAAGAAGCCAATCGGCGTTGTTTACCATCATAGCCTTGCCCTCACCAAAGTCGATAAAGCGGGACATTTGCTTCTTAAAGCATTCGCAGTTATGGTCGATTGTTTCCTTTGTCATCATTGAACGCATATCGGTTCTTCCCGATGGGTCGCCTATATGAGCTGTACCGCCACCGATAAGTGCAATAGGCTTGTTACCTGCCATTTGAAGTCTTTTCATAAGACAAAGTGCCATAAAGTGTCCAACATGAAGGCTATCGGCAGTTGGGTCAAATCCGATATAAAAAACTGCCTTACCGTTGTTTACCATTTCTCTTATTTCTTCTTCATTTGTTACCTGCGCGATAAGTCCACGCGCAACGAGCTCCTCGTAAATTTTCATACATTTACCATCCTTTTATGTTAGTTAAATAATTACAAATAAAAAAGTCCCTGCGTAAAAACGCAAGGACGAAAAAAATCGTGTTACCACCTTGTTTTACACATACGTTACCGTACGTGCCTTATCAACCGCATTCACGGTCTGCTCCCTATAACGGTGGAGATCCGACATAGCCTACCTGCGTGCCTTCGGTATGCAGCTCCCGAATGTATTCACTAAACGTCCTGTGCGTCTTTCACCAACCGACCACTCTCTGTACCACGACAATTTTAGCTACTAGTTTCGTTCATTGCGTTTACGACATTTTAACATATATTTTTTATTTTGTCAAGTGTTTTATTTTTGTGCCAAAATTTTATTTCTAAACGAGATATCGTGTGTGATTTCCTTGCCGAACCACTCGGGAATTTCAAATTCGAGCGCCTCGCTCTCGCTTTCAAATTCAACCTCACAAACGATGAGTCCCTCGTGCTTTCCCTTGTAAATATCAAGCTCGATTGTATGGCTCTTATACGGAATATAATATCTTGTTTTTTGAAGAATTCTTCCCTCGCTTTTAGCTATGCCGTCAAGATAAGCGCGCTCGTCGATTTCCCACTCGCTCTCGGTACGAACCATAGCGCCCTCTCCCTTCTCGGTTTGGTAATATTTATTCCCCTTTTTACGCACACGCACCTCAGGATTTATACTTACGTATGCCTGTTCGATTTCGTCATATTTAACGCCGTCAAGACAGGGCAAAGTGCCTATCAAAAACTTTCTTTCGATTTCCATATTATCACCTCGAATATATCTTAACATATTTTTGCTCTTTTTTGTTGATTTTTCGCAATTTGTATAGTAAAATTTAAATATACGATATTTAAGGAGAAAATTATGGTTACTTTAAATCCTATTTTTTCAAGCGATATGATATTGCAGGCAAATCAAAGCGTGCGCTTTTTCGGCACGGGCGTCGGTCGCGTGGCTATCACGCTTGACGGTGTGCGCAAGGAGATTAGCGCAGATGGCGAATGGCTAATTGAATTCGAGCCGTTTAACTACGGTGGGCCTTATGATATTTTGATTGAGCTTGACGCTTTATTTTTCTATTTAAGGCGAGTGTATTTTGGCGACGTAATCCTTCTTGGCGGACAGTCGAATATGCAGTTCAAGCTTTGGCAAAGCTCCGAGCCAAGGGATAACTATAAAGGAAATGAGAACGTGCGTCTTTTTACTGTTGACCGTATGGAAGACAGTGAGGAGCATTTTTCCTCACGCGACGGTTGGATTACGCTTACTAAGGAAAATGCCGAGCATTTTAGCGCTATTGGCTATTACGTTGCGAGCGCGCTTGCAACGCCCGAGCGCAAGATTGGACTTATCGCGTGCTATCAGGGTGCATCGGTTATTCAAAGCTGGATGCCAAGGCATGTAGCTCTTGTGCCTGAGTTTGAGATTGAAAACCGATTTGCCGACCACGAATGGTATCCCGTTTGGAACGATGACGGAGTTTTGTGGGAAAATATGATTGAGAAAATTCTCCCGTTCTCGCTATCAAGCGTTTTGTGGTATCAGGGAGAAAGCAACGCAAGCGTTGCCGAGGCTGACATTTATCTTAATATGCTCGACGCTATGATTGGCGCGTGGAGAAGGTATTTTAGAAACGACGAGCTTAAATTTGTCGTAATTCAGCTTGCCGACCACCTTGACAGGGCGGGATACGCGTGGGAAAGGATTCAATCCGAGCAGCTTCGCGCACAGGATGTAATACCGCTCACAAAATGCGTTATATGCCGTGATGTGTGCGATAATATAGATATTCATCCAAAGGAAAAGGACGTTCTATCCTCTCGCGTGTGCGATGCGCTTAAATCTTTTTAATAAATAATAAAAAAGGTATTGCAAAATTGCCATTTTTTTGATATACTATACTCGGTAAAAATTTTTTGAAAGAGGTATTTCTAATGAAATTTGAAAACAAGGCTTTAACTGACTCAAAGCTTATCCTCGATTGGATTGAGGAAATGGCTGAAATGGTTAACCCAGACAAGATTGTTTGGATTGACGGTAGCGAGGAGCAAACACAGGCACTTCGCGATGAGGCTTGCGCTATTGGCGAGCTTGAAAAGCTTAACGAGGAAATTCTTCCTAACTGCTATCTCCACAGAACTGCAATCAACGACGTTGCACGTGTAGAGGGCAGAACATTTATCTGCACAAGAACAAAAGAGGATGCAGGTAATATCAATAACTGGATGGATCCACAGGAATGCTATGCAAAGCTTTCTAAGCTTTACAAGAACTCCTATAAGGGCAGAACAATGTACGTTATCCCTTATGCAATGGGACAGGTTGGCTCTGACTTTGCAAAGTACGGTATCGAGCTTACTGACTCTATCTATGTTGTACTTAACATGCTTATTATGACTCGTGCCGGCGCACACGTTGCAAAGGCTATGGGCAACGGTGAGGGCTTCATTAAGGGTCTTCACGCAAGATGCAATATTGAAGAAGAAAACAGATACATCTGCCACTTCCCTGAGGACAACACCATTTGGAGCGTAAACTCCGGTTACGGTGGAAACGTTCTTCTTGGAAAGAAGTGCTTCGCTCTCCGTATCGCTTCTTACCTCGGTAAGAAAGAGGGCTGGATGGCTGAGCATATGCTTATCCTTGGCGTTGAGTATCCTAACGGCGACGTTAAGTACATCTCTGCTGCATTCCCATCTGCTTGCGGTAAGACAAACCTCGCAATGCTCATTCCTCCTAAGGCTTACACCGAAAAGGGCTACAAGGTATGGTGCGTTGGTGATGATATCGCTTGGCTCCGTGTTGGTAAGGACGGCAGACTTTGGGCTATCAACCCTGAAAACGGCTTCTTCGGAGTTGCTCCAGGTACTAACGATAAGTCCAATCCTAACGCTCTCGCTACAACAATGAGAGATACAATCTTTACAAACGTTGGACACGTTCTTGATGACAACACCGTTTGGTGGGAAGGTCTTAACGACAACGCTCCTGACAACTGCATTAACTGGAAGGGCGAAAAGTGGGATAAGACAAAGTATGACAAGAAGGATAAGGTTAACACAAGCGCTGCTCATCCTAACTCAAGATTTACAGCTCTTGCTAAGAACTGTCCTTGCATCTCTAAGGAATTTGATAATCCAGCAGGTGTTCCAATCTCTGCTATCGTATTCGGTGGCCGTCGTGCAAAGACTGCTCCACTCGTATATCAATCATTCAACTGGCAGCACGGCTCATTCGTTGGCTCAATCATGGCTTCCGAGACAACAGCTGCAGCTGCAGGTGCAGTAGGCGTTGTTCGTCGCGACCCAATGGCTATGAGACCATTCGTTGGCTACAACATGGGCGACTACTTCCAGCACTGGCTTGATATGGGACACAAGATTCCTAACGCTCCAAAGATTTTCCACGTTAACTGGTTCAGAACCGATGATGAAGGACACTTCATCTGGCCTGGATTTGGCGATAACATGAGAGTTCTTGACTGGATTCTTGCTCGTTGCGAGGATAAGGTTGACGCAAGAGAAACAGCTATCGGTTACATTCCTTATGCTAAGGACATCAACATTGACGGTCTTGACGATATCACAGTTGATACTGTTGAAGGACTTCTCAGCGTTGACAAGGCTTCTTGGCTCGAGGATGTTGAGAACATCAAGGCATTCTACGCACAGGTTGGCGACAGAGTTCCTAAGACAATGTACGACGAGCTCGCTGCTCTTGAAGAAAGACTTTCAAAGTAATTTGATAAATAAAAATGCACCCTCACGGGTGCATTTTTTATTTTAAAAGGTGTTTTTTAGTGGGATATTCAAGAAAATATCTTTCAAGGCTATGCTCTATTTGCCGTATAGCTGCTTCACTGTCAAGGCAATGCTCGCTTATCGCTCTTTGCACGGCTTTTTCTTCGCTTGTATCTTTAGAAAAATATGCAAGAAGCTCACTAAACAATATCGAATATTTTTTAGAGCAACGCACATTTTCATTCATACAAAGATACTTAAAAACGTCATATGAAAGGTGCTTATATTTCATTTCAAGCACCTTTTCTATTTTCTCGTGATTAAAATTACCCAAAATTTTCATATTTTCGCCCACCAACCTCGCAATGTGTCAAATTGAAACATAATAATTGTAACATTTTGTTACACTTAAATCAAGGGATATTTTTGATTTCGAGGTAATATTATGAAAATGAAGGGATTAAAGGATATAAGACGACAGAAAAAGCTGTCGCAGGTCAAGGTTTCTATGGACCTAAACATAAGTCGAGAAGCTATTTCAAACTATGAAACCGGTCGCAGAAGCCCTGATATTGATATGCTTGTGAAAATGTCTGACTACTTCGGAGTATCTATCGATTATCTTATTCGTGGAGAGGATACTTTAAAAAAGAATCTTTAAGCATTTTTCGGATAATAAAAATGCGCCCTCACGGGCGCATTTTTTATTTTAAAAATTATTTTTCAATGTACTCGATGGACATAAATAAAGGCTTTTTATAATCGTATTCTAAAAGATATTCATCTATATATTTTGTATCTACTGTTATTCCATGTGTTTGACCATGCTTATATTTTAGCTTGGCTATTAAAATAAGATCTTCTTTGGCAAAATCGGTGGATTCTGTAATTATATTTGCTCTTGTTAGAAAATAGTCAAATAAGTCTTCATAAAGGCGTTTGTAACGCGCATCACCTTGAAGCTCTTCGTTGACGCATAAAAACTGAAATACCGCATCAGCCTCGTATGTGTATTTTCTTCTCATAAGATTTTGAAGTTCTTTGTTGTCAGCCTTTGACATAAGTTTCATAAAAATCTCCTTTTGACATTTAGTGAATGCCATTATAGTTATGATAACATAATAAAATAAAATTGTCAAGCACTGAATGTCAAAGGAACTTTATTATGTTTAAAAATAAATCTTCAAACGGTAAAAATAATATTTGTGGCGAAAATATTTATAGACTTAGAAAAGCTTATAGCCCAAAAATGTCTCAAAGAATTCTTGCTGACAAGCTACAATTGTTGGGAATTGATGTTGACAAAAATGCGATTCAACGAATTGAAAGTGGCGAAAGATTTGTAACTGACATTGAGTTATTACAGCTCGCAAAAATATTTAATGTCAGCTGTGATGAGCTCTTAAAATGAAAAATGCACCCTCACGGGTGCATTTTTGTTTTAAATTTTGTCGGAAAGCCATTTAAGCTGTTCCATAGTAGGCTCGGAGATATGTCCCTCTTGATACGGGGCAACGTTGTAGGCAAAAACTCCACCCTTTTCCTTGATTGCCTTTATGTAATCAAGAACCTTTTGGTTTTCATGTTGAGGGGTCGGTGTGCCTTCCTTCTCGTGTACCCAAAAATCGTCCATCCAGCAAAGTGCGAACCATTGTGTGTCGCCCTCTCCGCTAAAACGATGCTCGGGCAAGAATTTTATGTCGTTTTCCTCGCCTGCCTGATAGTCGGATATTCCCTTTCCCCAATCGCATCCCCAAGGCTCTACGCCTCTGAAATTGAAGGCTACAATGGAATCGGGGTTGCCTGCACGGAGTGCCTCGGCATAGCGCTTATAATCGTATCTAACGCCTCTACCGCCACAAATCGGTGGCTCATAACAACAGTCAATCCACCAGCCGTGAATTTTCTTGCCGTATTTTTTGGAAATCGCCTCGGTTACCTTGTAGCAATAGTCGGCGTGCGGATATATATCATCCTTGAATTTTGTTGCCTTTTGCCATTCGGGATCGGTTACGCCCTCTCCGTTAAAGTAAAGCATAAGTCTTATTCCGTGCTCGGCAAGACGGTCGGAGAGCTCGCCTATAAGGTCGCGCTTTGATGTGTGATTTGGCACGATTTCATCAAGCTCGGCAAGTGGAAACGGTACCATCATATCCGCGTGAGTTGCCGTGAAAAACAGGAATTTCGCCCCTGATGCGACAACCTGTGAAACAAAGGTATCGATATCGAAATCCTCTACTGCCTGAAAATAATCCTTCTTTTCGCCTTTTTCGGGCAAGGTGTGCGTTGTCCAATGGACAAACATTCCGTATCCTGCCTCGCTAAACCAATCCGTTCTATTTCTCATGATGATCCTCAATCTATTATGTAGTTTATAGCCTTTGGAATTACCTTTACGTCAACGGTGCTTTCCTCGAAGATTTCACCATCGGCACAAACGCTCTTGACGCCCTCGATTTTAACGGCTACGCACTTTTTATAGTAAACAATTTCCTTGAATTTTTCCTTAAGCTCGCCCTTTTCAACGTCAATATGAGTTCCCTTTTTGTAATCGGCAACCATACTAACGAACTTCGAACGGCTAATATCTCTTATAATTTCAACGTTTAAAATTCCGTCGCTTAAGTCGGCATCGGGTGCGAGCTGGAAGCCACCACCGTACCATCTACCGTTACATACTGCGGCAAGGAGAATTTTCTCCTCGATTATTTCCTGTGTGCCGTCGGCATACGTAAGCGTTATCTTTGCGTCAATCGGTTGCTTTTGAGCAAGCTCCGCCGCTACGCCAAGCATATATGCCATTTTGCCCGAAACCATAGGTTTCTTTTTAAAGACTGCAGCACGGCGCACAACCTCGCAGTCAAAGCCAACGTTGACTACGTTGATTGCATATCTACCGTTAAACGCCATTACGTCAACAGGTATTTCGCCCTTTTCACCCTCAAACGAGCGAACGAAGTCGTTACCGCTTCCAACAGGAACGATTTTAAGTGATGCACTATCGGCACAGCCACTGTTCATAAGCGCATTGACCGCTCTAAACACAGTACCGTCTCCACCGTAAACTGTAAAGCAGGTATCGGGATTTTCCTTACATGCCTTGATGATAAAATCATTTGCGTCCTCACAGGAGCTAGACATATAAACCTTGCTTTCAGCATCAAGGGTGTCCTTTATTTGAACGGCGCGTCCCTTTCCCGCAAGAGGATTGAGAACGTGCATTATTTGTTTGATTTTTCTTTTTGCTCCGTCTATTTTTTCCATACAAAGCTCCTATTATTTCTCCAAACCGGCAAGCCAAGCTATAAGGTCTGTTTGCTCAAATGCTCTAGTCCAACAGTCGTGATATAGATCCTCGTAAATTGTGAATTCTACGTTTCCTCCTTGCTCTCTTATGGCATTAACCATAACCTCCGACATACAAAGAGGAACGATATTATCAAGCCCACCGTGATACACTCTTATAGGTGTGTTACGCAAATACCAAGCGCGCCAGCTCATACCGCCACCGCAAATAGGTGCAATTTTAAAGAGCTTTTCGGGAATTTGAAGTGCGATTTCCCAAGTGCCAAAGCCACCCATACTGATACCGCAAAGCGATATTTTGCTCTTATCTACATTATATTTATCGGCAACCTCGTCAATGAGTGAAATAACGTCCCACTTGAAGTCGTACCACGTGCGCTCCTCTGGGCATTGAGGGGAAATCGTGATTGCTCTTATTCCATTATAATCCTCATTTTTAGAAAAAAGCTTTGGTATTCCGTGTGCCTTTATCTTCTCAAGGTCGTTTCCACGCTCACCTGCGCCGTGCAAGAACACTATCATTGGAAGGCTCTCACTACCATCAAAATCGGTTGGTGCGGTAAGAATGTATTTAAGCGTTGCCTTTTCATTTTCAAGATATTGTATCATATAGGACTCCTATAACATATTCGTAAAAACTCAATAGTTATGTATATTTTAGCACACACGCGCGCATTTGTCAATAATACGGCAAAAAAAGAAAGCCACACGAGTGTGTGGCTTTGATTTTAGCTTAATTATTTAATAATTTCGCCATAAACCTGACCGAATGCGCAAGAAGCATTTGATTCGTCAGTATCGATGTGCATAGCAGCGCTGAAGTTAGGATGAACTCTTACTACAACGTCATCAAAAATAGTTGTTCTCTCGGAGTTAATCTTTACCTTAACAACCTCTTTATCAGATACGCCTGCAGCCTCAGCCTCAGCAGGTGTGAAGTGAATATGTCTCTTTGCAGCGATAACGCCCTCTGTAAGCTCAACCTCTCCGCAAGGACCAACGAGCTTGCAAGCGCCTGAGTTAGCAACGTCTCCGCTCTCACGAACAGGTGCAACTACACCGAGGTTACGAGCGTCAGTCAAGGAAACCTCAACCTGTGAAGCCTTTCTTTCAGGACCGAGAACGATTACGTTCTTAATTGTGTTCTTAGGACCAACAACGCTTACTCTTTCCTCGCAAGCGAACTGACCAGGTTGGCTCAAATCCTTCTTAAAGGTAAGCTCATGACCTGCACCGAAAAGGATTTCAACGTGCTCTCTTGAAAGGTGAACGTGACGTGCGCTGGTTTCTACGATTACTTTGTTTTCCATAATATGTATCTCCTATTTAATTTTTTCGCATATATTTTAGCACACTTTAGTACAAATGTAAAGACAAAAAGCAAATTTTGTTATCTTTTTTTGGCGCTTTCAGTTGACATTTGAAAAATCAAGTAGTATAATTTTAGCGTGAGGTGATTTTATGAAAAGAATCGTTACAATTCAAGATGTTTCTTGCTTTGGAAAATGCTCAATTACAGTAGCCTTGCCTATAATTTCGGCTATGGGAATTGAGTGTGCAATCATTCCAACCTCTGTTCTTTCTACACACACAGGAGGATTTGAGGGCTTTACCTTTCGCGATTTAAGCGATGACATTCCAAAAATTCAAGAGCATTGGAAAAAATATGCCCTTGAATTCGATATGATATACACAGGCTATCTTGGCTCTCACTCGCAAATTGATTACGTTATGGATTTTGCGAAGGAGTTTAAGCGCGAGGGCAATTTGCTTTTCGTTGACCCTGCCATGGGCGACAAGGGCAGACTTTACACAGGCTTTGACGCGTCATTCCCGCCACATATGGCAAGGCTTTGTGCGATGGCGGACATCGTTGTTCCGAATCTTACCGAGGCATCGTTTATGCTCGGCATCGAATATAAGGAGCAGTACGACGAGGCACACGTTCACAGCGTCTTGAAGAAGCTTTGTGCGCTCGGTGCTAAAATTGCCGTTTTGACAGGTGTTTCCTATGACAAATCGACACAGGGTGCAGTGCTTTATGACAGTGAAAAGGATGAGTTCTACTCCTATTTTACCGAAAATATTCCTATGAGCTTCCACGGCACGGGCGACACGTTTGCGAGCGTTTTTGCAGGTGCGCTATGTAGAGGTCTTACAAAGGAAGAGGCGCTAGGAATTGCGGTTGATTTTACGGTTGAGTGCATCAAGACAACGCTTCCTGATGCCGAAAATCACGCATACGGCACAAAATTCGAGCTGTGCTTGCCTTCTCTTATAAATAAGCTTAATAAATAAAAAAAGCCGACACGTGTCGGCTTTTTCTTATCCCAAGTATCTAATTTTAGACGTGTCAACAACCTCTACGCTTCCCGTCGAGGAATAGCTTCCGAGGACTCTGTCGATTTCGCTTTGAGATATAGTATCACTTGGTGGCTCACTCGGGCACTCGGAATAGATTGCACGATAAATCATATGTGCGCCAATATATCCTGCAAGCTCCGTGCTATGGTAGTATGAATCATTAATGCATAGCGCCCATTTGTCAACACCACCGCTTATAAAGTTGTCAATCTCGGTTTTCCATTCGATGCATTTAACCTCGCATATTCTTGCCGAGCTTCTCGCGCTTGTAATGTTTTCATTATGCGCCGGCATAGCTACAAGAAGCGAACCGCTATCGTCGCAAATATCCTTTATAACACGAAGCGATGCACTGTCGTCAGAACCGTAAAATCCGCTCATAACGACCAAATCGTAGTCGCCTGTTGCAATTTCACTAAGGACATAGTCGTCCTGTGAGTATCTTCCGATATTACCCATACCGATAGATATAGCATTAACAAGACCGTTTTTGCCGTTTGACATAAGTAAATCGTCAAGAATTGCGCCTATATTTGACGTACCAACAAAGCTATTGCCAACAACGAGAATTTTCGGGCCTGCAATATCGGCAATGTCTTCAAGACCGCCAAAGCTCGGGTCGGTGTGAGTTTGCTTAAAGGTCGAGGTTGAGAGCATACGGTACGAGGAAAGATTTGGTACCTCGGCACAGGTAACGACAATGTTTATTTCCTTGTTTTCAGCGTCCTCGGTGTACAAATACGCCCACCTGTATCGATAATTTGCGCCGTTTTGCTCCACATACTCCTTGGCGATATAGGTTTTCTTGTCCTTCGTTTTTTCGGATACTACGCTCCACTTGTCGAGGTCGTCCATTTCGCCCTCAAGCACATTACCGATTATGTTGCCTGCTCTTTTTACGTCGTATCCCTTCGACGCGTTTTTGGTAAACGACCACTCGCTTGGCGCCTCAAAGGTCAAGGCACTGCTTGAGCCTGTGATTGCAAAGGATACGTTTTTGAAGCTTTTTGGTTCAAATCTTTCTATGTCAAGGTATGAGTCGATTTTGGTATCGTCAGAGGAGCTTTCCTCGCTCGACGAGGAGCTTTCGCTTGACGATGAGCTTTCGCTCTCACTAGAGGAGCTCTCACTTGATGAGCTTTGCGAGGATTCGTCGGGATTATTTGGCGTGCACGCACAAAGGGCCAGGCAAGCGACCAAAAGCAGTATTAATATTCTTCTCATTTCTTCTCCTTATTTACATTTTCCACAGTCGGAGCATCCTGAGCATATCATTTTATTGCCACAGGTGTCGCAATTTTTGCGAAATTGAGGCTTGGCTTGAGGTACGGGATTGCCCATACTGTCAAAGAGCTTGAATTCTCTTTTCCTTGCCTCATAGTTCATTCCCGATTTGTGCGCCATCTTGCTTTGAAGTGGCTTTGACGGCATATGATATAGCTTGCCATCCTTCAAAAAGTTTGTTCCCGTTTCGAAAAAGCAAAAGTTAACGCCGTTTTCAACGCATTGTCTTTGCAGAGCTTTAACCCACTCATAGTCGCACGGGCGCGCTCCGTCGTAGTTTTCGCCACCACAGGACACGAGCTCGATTTGACCGCTTTTAAGATATTTATCAATATTGATTTCCGAAAGGAACGGAGATACTGCAACGCCCTTATGCTTCATCGGAATTTCAAGTAAAATCGGCAATCTTTCGTCGGCTCGCCTTTGGTTTTCGCAGGTGATATTTATCTCGACGTTTTCGTATCCGTCGCCCCAATCGTCAGGGAGAGTGTCTTTAATTCGATGCACGCGCTTTGTGATAATGAAAAACTTGATATCGCTTCGCTCTCTCATCATCGCCCAAGCCTCGTTTCGCCACTCGTCAGCCTCTTCCAAAAAGAAATCCGAGGACATACAAATGCTGAGCGTTGTGCCTGGTGGCACAACATACTCGCCACGTCGATTTCGGCTTATAGGATAATAAAACGCCTGTGTTTTGTAAATCACACTGCCGTCCCTGTCGCGTATTTTGTCAAGGTAATACATATAGCAATTTTCACAGCCCTCGGATATTTTCTTGCATCCGTGCCAAGGACTCCACATTTGCATATTATCACCCC
>JAZKZO010000021.1:0-17941 GCA_045612665.1 Eubacteriales bacterium | reverse complement strand
TTTTATATCTCGATTGTTGTTTTTGGAAGGGAGTCGGTTATGGCGGTGAGGGTTGCTTTAGTGCCCTTTTGCTTTTTGAGGGCGACGAGGGCTTTGCCCTTACAGGTGGAGATTTCGCTCTCTATATATTTGCCTGTGTAGGTCAAATCTCCGTTTGCGCATCCCATAATTTGCGCGTTTTCGGCTTCAAAGCGCACAAAAGTGCTATCCTGTGTGCATAATTTGCCGTTTTCGTCCTGTATTTCAACGTCAACATAAACAATTTCGTCGTCAGGCTTTTTCGCTCCGTTCGAAAGATACGAGCGTTCCTTTATAAGTGCAAGTCTTGACGGCTCGTTCTCGCTTTCAAGGTAGGACTTACCTATTACCTTACCGTTTACTATCGCCTTGGCAACGAGCTTGCCTTTTTCATACGGAGCAAACATTCTATAAACACCGTTTTCGGTGCGAGGAAGTCTGCCTATCTCGCGACCGTTAAGCTCAACTGTTACCTCGTCGCAATCGGCAAAAACGTAAATCTCGGTTGATTTGCCCTCGTAGCCTGGGAAGCACCAGCTATGGTCGCACTCGTAGAAGCCCCAACCGCTAATAAAATACGGGATTTCAGTAAGCGACGGATGGCGCACGGCAATATACGGATCCTTTCTTAGCTCCCAAGCAATCTCGCGATAATACGACTGTGGCTTTCTTGCGCCAAGAATGTCAATATCTCCACAATTTGCTATATGGTATGGATATTGCCAAGAAAATTCGCCCTTTTTCTCGTGATATTCAACATGTCCTATCGCGGTTTCTCCGAAATAATCCCACGCAGTCCACACGTAATCGCCTGCAATTCTCGGATTAGCAAGAAGCTGTTTTATTGTGGTATATGCACACAGTGGGAAGGTTTCGGTGTTGATTATTACTCTACTCGGGAATCTTTCGAGGTCCTTTTCAAGACGGTATTCGAGGTAGTTATAGCCTATGATATCCGTTGTATCGGCTGTCGGTGCAGTTGCAAGCGCGAAATAATCCATTTTTGACGGTGGGAAATCGTTTTCAGCCTTTTCCCTTTCATACTCCTCGCCATTGTCCCAAAGGCTACAAAGCGCGTGAGTTACAGGGCGTGAGTTGTCAAGGGAGCGTATTTTGCTCGCAATTTTAGATGCGATATAATAGCCGTCGCCTCTACCTGTCTTTTGTGGAATTTCGTTGCCTGTGCTCCACATTACAATTGACGGATGAACTCTGTTACGGCGAACGATAAGCGAGGTCCAGCTTTCAAAATTATCGGCAAAGTAGGAATGGAAATCATCCTGCTTTTTACCCTCGGTCCAATAATCGAAAAGCTCATCTATTACGAGCATTCCAAGACGGTCGCACGCCTCGTAAAGATACTGCGACTGTGGATTGTGCGAGAGTCTAACCGAGTTAAAGCCCGCTTCCTTTAGCTTTGCAATTCGTCTGAATTCAGTTTCGGGATAAACGGATGCGCCCAAAGCTCCTTGGTCGTGGTGAATGCATCCACCTCTTAGCTTGACGCTTCTTCCGTTGAGCATAAAGCCCTTATTTGAGTCGATATTAACCATTCTAACGCCAAAGATGCTCTCGTCGGTATCAACGGAGTCCTCAATGTGCGCGGTGGTCTTGATTTTATAAAGATTTGGAGTATCTATATCCCAAAGCTTTGCGTTGTCGATTTGGAATTTTGCGACGATATTGTTCTCGCCAACCTCAAAGGCAACACGCTTTGAAAATTTAGCAACACAGGTGCGCTTTTTATCCTCGAAAACCTCAAAATCAACCACACCTATCGCTCTTTTTGATGCGACAACGGTTGTTTCGGCTTGAAGATATGCGCAATCCCCGAAGATGCTTTCGGTCTTTACAAAAGTGCCAAACGGATGAATATAATGCTCATCCGACTCGAAAAGGAAGGTATCGCGATAAATTCCCGCGCCCGAATACCAACGGGCATTCGGCATAGCCTGACAGTTGACTCTTATAAGAATCTCGTTTTCCTTATCGTATCTTAGCTTATCGGTTATATCGGCATAAAAGCTATTATAGCCGTACTTATTTGTAATAGCAATCGAGGAGTTTATATAAACGTCGGTAACTCCAAACGAGCCGTCGCACATAAAGAGGTATCTTTTGCCCTTTTTCGCCTTAAAGGTCTTTTGGTATTTGCCGACACCGCCTGCGAAAAATCCGCCTGACGGTCCACTTGGTGCATCGGCGCGCCTATCTTGGATTATCGAAAAGTCGTACGGCAAATCAACCGTATATTCGCCCTCGAAGCGAGCATCCCAGTCCTTGCCATCGTTTAGGCAAAAGCTCCAACCCTTATTAAAGTTTATTTTCTTCATATTGACTCCTAGCTAAGCTTAATCATTTCACAGTTTTTCGCAGGAATTTTGTGTATGCCAGCGCAAAGGTGCTTTGTTGTATGCTTACTTCCGAGAACGTCGTAAATTTCGCACTCGGCATCAGCCTCAAGCTCTACTATAACTCCGTCGTATCCACTTGAATTAAAGAGATAGGTTGTTATGCCCTTTTGTGCCGAATATGACACGTTATGATACAAAACAGCGACACACTCCCCGTCTTTTGTGCTTTGAGCCATTGTATAGCCGACATCGTGTCCACGCACGTCAAGCTTGCCACTCAGGAGTGTTTTTCTATGCTCTCTCCAAAACGCAAGATAATTCGTTACAAGCGCCCTTTGCTCGGCACTTATCTTGTCAAGAAGGACGGAAATTTGCGGAACGCAGAACATAATTGCGTAAAGCTGATATGCCACGCCCTCAAGGGTGTCGTTTTCATTAAACACGAGCATATCGCTATGGATTGCTCTATCTCCCGAGCTCATACGAAGGTCGAGGGAGTGTGTTTTATTTAAAAGTGGGTCGCCCGGGCAGTCAGTTACACGGAACATATTTCCGTACTGACCTACCACAGGACCGATATACGACTGTCTATATTCGATAAGAATGTCAGGATTGATTTTTGTAAGCGCCTCGTAGGTTTCGCAAAGAAGTGCCTCAACTGCCTGCTCTACGCTTATGTAATCCATCGCATCATAATCGGTTGAGCTTTCCTCGTCAAGACGGAAGCTATCGATAAAGTCAAGCTTCAAGCCGTCCCAGCCGTATTCCTTAACATATGAAACGTACGTATCAACCAAGAATTCTCTTACCTCTTTAAAGCGAGGGTCGAGAACGCAAGCATTTAGTCGCTTATTTGTGTAGAGATATTTGCCCTTAAAGCGCTCGAAGTTCTTGCTTGAAAATCCAACGAACGGAACGGAGAACCAAATCATAAACTTCATTCCGAGGGCGTGTACTCTATCGACAAAGTCCTTCATATCGGGGATTTTGCTCTTTGCAATTTGCCAATCTCCGCAAAAAGCATAGCCTCTTGAATTATCGTCGGTTTGCCATCCGTCATCAACGATTACGGTATCCATTCCAAGCGCCTTTGCTCTTTCACACTCGGCTACAATCTCGTCGGGGATTGTTCTTTGATGGAAGCTATACCAGCACGAATACATAGGCAAGGTTGCGTGCTCAGGCACAGGTGCGCTCTTAAAGCCAAGCTCGCTCCACCATTTTTCAGCCTCGTCTAGGGCACTCTCGACCTTAAGCGGTCTTCTATCAATGCGAATAAGCACCTCATAGTCCTTCATTTTCGCACACAGGGTCGAGAAAAGCTCGATTTTTATGCGTACGCGTCCTGTTTCCTCAACTATACCTGCCATAATTGTAGTAGGGGTGAGTGGGTCGGACAAGGTAACGCTGATTCTATTCTTATCGCTCTTATTAAAGAGGGTTACGTGCGGAGAGCCTGACGCAATACGAGAGGTAGCCTTACGCATCCACCAATCGGCGGTTATGTTTCTTTGAAAGCTTGCAAGAGATGACCAAAAGCCGAGTATGTCGACAAGGTCTTCGTCCCAAATTACCGTGTACGGCTTTGGAGATGCCTCGTCCTTAAAGGAAAGCTTTAGTCGATACACGCTAACCTCTCCGTCTTGGATTTTTTCAAGAGAGGAGCTTAAAAGCTCGTTTTCGGTTTGGCTTGAAAATTGTGAATTGTTTAGTAGATTTTTCATAAAAGCTCCTTGATAACGCTTGGGAAATCTCTATAATCGTCTATTTTGATGTAGTTAAAATCCGCCTTGTAAACGCACTCGTCGTTTCCGCCCGTGCCGTAATCGTCGCCAACGTAGGCAACCTCGTCATGAGAAAGACCGTTTTCCTTGCAATAGAGGTCGAGGGCGTAATATTTGTTATACGGCTTTGGCGACATATCAAACGAGGACGAGCCACCGACAAACACGTTATATTCGGGAAACGCCTCGCAAACCTCTTCGTAAATTGCCCTACGCTTGCTTCTATCGGGATCGAATGCGAGCTTATCGGCTTGAATTGCCCTTGTGCCGAGAATCGGGAAGGTAACGCAGCCCGAGCCGTGATACTCTACATTGTCGCCACGGTATTCGGTAAAGGCGTATTTTTCTCTAAAAAATGTTACTCTGTGTTCGATTTTTTCCTTTTCAATTGGGAATTTAAGGTCGCGCACAACGTCCATTTCGCCTGTTTTTTCATTGTAGGTTGCATATTGCAAGCCGTAGTTTCCGATTATATCAATCGGGAATTTTTCCATTTGATTGAAAATGCGTCCCACCTGTCCTGCGCCAACCATCAAAAGCTTGTATTTCTTTGATAGCCTGTCAAGAATTTCACGGTGCTCGGGGCAAAGCGACTCCTTATGCTGAGTGAGTGTGCCGTCAAGGTCGAATGCGATTAGCTTTATTTTAGATTTTTCAAAATTCATCTTATCCCTCGCAACGCATATCGTAATTTAGCCACAAAACAGTGTATCTATCCTTCAAATCCTTTGCATAAAGGACTGCGTCATTTATCTTTTTCTCGCCATAGGTGTCATAAAGCTCACGCACGTCAAGCTCTGCCAAGGCGAGCATTTTTTCTATTTCCTCGCCCGAGGGCATCTCGGACAAAATCTCGGAAATCTCGCTCCATTTTTCATTATAGGCAGGGATTCTATCTTTTTTGTAGTTGCCAATTCTATCCTGAAGTGCGATACAGCCCTCTCCGACGCTTTCTCCGTAAAGCTCCTTTATTTTAGCCTCGTAAAAATCTCTTTCGGGCACAAATTGAACACTTGGTGCGCCCTTTTTGAGAATTTCCTCGCGTATTCTTGCCGTTATAACGGTTGAATAAGCAACGTCAACACCGTGGGCAAGGTACTTTTCGCCATTCACTATTCCTGTAATCTCAAAATAGTGCGAGAGGTGATGCTCACTTCCCGATGCAGGGCGAGAGGTTGTGGCAAAGCTCATCATAACTCCGACTATCATAAGTGCCTCGGTTAATGCCTTTACCGCGTCATCATCTCTTTTAAGAAGTCCCTTGGCGGTTTTGAGCGTTTCGCCTATCATATCGTAGGTAATATCGTAAATATACTGACAAAAATACTCTCCGTTTACAGCTCGTGAAAGCTTCCAGTCGTTTAGCGCCGAGTATTTGCCGATTATGTCGCCATAGCCCGCCTTTATCATTTCCATAGGCGCGTTTTTAAGCACGTCAACGTCGGCAATTATAGCTCTTGGAAGATGCGCGCTGACGGTTTCCTTCATTCCGCCCAAAATCATAGCTGCGCCGTTTGATGCATAGCCGTCCATTGACGGTGCGGTTGCAACTATCATATACGGCAGGTGCGCAAAGAAGGATACATACTTACAAAGGTCCTGTATTACGCCCGAGCCGATGCCGACAATAAGATTTACGCCATCAAGGTGCGCACGCACGCGCTCAATTGCCCTTTCGTCGGGGATAAGCACGGTGCTACCGTCAAAGATAACGCTCTCAATTTCCTTGCCGTCAAGCGCCTTCAAGGTCTTATCGCCTGCAACGCCATAGGTGTTTTCATCGGCAACTATAAGAATTTTTTCATATTTTTCGCACAGCTTGCCAAGGTGGGAGATTGCCCCACTCTCGACAAAAATGCTTTCTATATCGCAATTATGTGTTTTTCCACACGCTTGGCATTTAACTCCGCCAAGAAGCTCGTTTATATTCATCTTTAAACTCCAAAATATTTTGTTGCGTTGTTATAGCAAATATCCTTAACAACCTCACCGACAATACTCATATCAGAGGTCATCTCACCGTTTTCGATAAGCGTGCCAAGATACGAGCAAAGAATTCTACGGAAGTAGTGATGTCTTGGATATGAAAGGAACGAACGGCTATCGGTAAGCATACCGACAAACGCGCCAATGTGCCCTGTTGAGGTCAAATCCTCAAGGTGCTTCTCCATTCCCACCTTATTATCAAGGAACCACCAAGCAGCTCCGTACTGAACTGCGCCCTTCGCTCTTGAGCTTTGGAAGCATCCGAGAAGCGTCATAAGCTCGGTGTTCATTTTTGGATTGAGATTGAAAAGAATGAGTCTTGGAAGTGCGCCGTTAACATTAAGTCTATCAAGCAAGCGAGAAAGATTTGAGGTGCTATTCTTCTCGGATATGCTATCAAAGCCTGTATCAAGACCGAGTCTTGCAAGCATTACGGCATTGTTGTTTCTCATTGCGCCCATATGAAGCTCGGTTACGACATCATATTTTGCATAGAGGCTCATTAGGAAATAGGTAAGATAGCCCTTAAAGCATTCGGTGTCCGCCTCGCTTGGCTTACCGCCTGCGATAACGCGCTTCAAAACCTCGTCCGCATCGGCCTTTTCAGGAATTTTATAAACTGCCTCAAGTGCGATATCGCTTGCGCGAGCGCCAACCTCAATAAACGCCTTAAGACGCTTTTCGAGCGCACATTCAAGGTCGTCAATTGTGCTTATCTTATGTGTAAGCGCCTCGAGATTGCCAAGGAATTCAAGATATTTCTCGGCATCAATATTCATTATCTTATCAGCACGAAATGCAGGGATAACGCTGAATTTGTAGCCCTTAGCCTTGATTTTTTCAAAGGTTGAAAGGTCGTCGAAAACCTCGTTTGTAGTGAACACGTGTGTTACGTTAGAGCTTTCAATTAGCATTTGAGGGGTTACGTTGTTTTTTGCGATGTACTCGTTACACTCGTTCCAAATCTTCTCGGCATTTGCCTCGTTTATCTCGTGCTTGCAGCCGAAATACTCCTCTAGCTCAACCTGCGACCAGTGATAAAGTGGGTTTCCAAAGGCTGTGCCAAGTGTACGGCAATATGCAAGGAATTTGTCCTTGTTTGATGCACTGCCTGTTATGTATTCCTCGTCAACGCCAAAATTACGCATAAGTCTCCACTTGTAGTGGTCGCCCGAGAGCCAAATCTCATATACGTCGGCAAAGGGCTTGTTTTCAAGAATTTGCTTTTCGGGGAGATGACAATGGTAGTCGAAAATCGGCATATCCTTTGCGTAGTCGTTATAAAGCTTTTCAGCTGTTTTGTTTTTAAGTAAGAATTTTTCGTTTATGTAGCTCATTTTAAAGTGTAACTCCTTCTTTGAAAATTGCGATTTCTGAATATCCGTTTTCCTCGTTTTTAGCCGTCTTGCCCGATGCGACCTCTAAAACGAGGGACAAAAGCTCCTCTGTCAGCTCAGCCATAGGCTTGCCGTCAAGAACAGGAGATGCATCGAAGTCAATCCACGAGGATTTTCTTTTTGCAAGGCTCGAATTTGTAGCTATTTTTACTGTCGGCACAGGTGCACCAAGCGGTGTACCTCTACCTGTTGTAAACAAAATTATGTGTGCGCCACTCGCCATAAGGTTAGTAACCGCCACCATATCGTTGCCAGGACCGTTCAAAAGTGAGAGTCCGTTTTTGACAAGTGGCTCACCGATATCGAGGACGTCAACAACGGGCGCGTGTCCTCCCTTTTGGACACATCCAAGGGATTTTTCCTCAAGAGTCGTAATTCCACCGTCCTTGTTTCCGGGCGAGGGGTTTTCGTAAATTACCTGATTGTGTCTTGAAAAATAGTCCTTAAAGTTGTTTATTAGCAAAACCGTTTTGTCAAAGATTTCCTTGTTTTTACATCTTTCCATTAAAAGATGCTCTGCACCGAACATTTCGGGCACCTCGGTAAGCACACAGCTTCCACCAAGGGAAACGAGTGTGTCGCAAAGAGAGCCGACAAGCGGATTTGCACTTATACCGCTATAAGCATCGCTACCGCCACATTTAAGACCCACGCGAAGCTTGGAAATATCGACTTTTTGTCTTTTAAAGGTGTCGGCATACGCCTTAAGCTCGTCAATTAACGACACTCCCGCGCTAATTTCATCATCCTCGTCCTGACAGTTAAGGAATTTAACGCGATTTGGATTATACTCGCCAAGCGCGCGCTTCATTTCCTTTATATTGTTGTTTTCACAACCAAGACCGAGCACCAAAACTCCGCCTGCGTTTGGGTGATTTACCATAGCGCACAGGATTTTTTGAGTTGTCAGGTGGTCGTCGCCAAGCTGAGAGCATCCGTATGGATGGCTAAAATATTTCGCTCCCGTAAGGGCGGAAAGTCGCTGTGCGGTCTTGTTTACGCATCCGACTGTGTTGACAATCCAAATATCGTTTCGAATTCCAACGTCGCCATTTTCGCGCACGTAGCCCTCAAAGGTGATTTTTCTATCGCTTTTTTGTATTTCGCAATCGACGGGCGAATACGTATATTCGAGTCTGCCCTCGAGGTTGGTTTTAACGTTGTGTGTATGAACATGCTCGCCCACCTCGATATCGCAGGTCGCGTGGCCTATCGGAAAGCCGTACTTTATTATGTTTTCGCCACTATTTATTTTACGGAGCGCGTACTTGTGTCCGTTTTCGCGAACCTCTACATTATCCTTTGGATGAATTTGCATTTGCGTTTACCTCACCATTTTACCAAGGAGCTAAAGCGAGATAGGTCCTCGCCCCAAAGCTCCTTATCGGACAAAATTTGCTCTACCGTGCCGTTTTTAAGCTTTTCCATAGCATCGGGGGAATCGCTCGGAGTTCCCTCTTTGTAGAATTTTATGAGCTCGGCAAAGGCACGGATAAGCGCGCTTGGCGCTTTGCCGAATTTTCTTTCATAGTCAAGAATCGAAGGAAGAACTCTTACCTTAAATTTGCTTACGCTATTAAGAGAAATTGATGCGCATTTGTGGTAGATATACGGATTTGCAAAGCGCTCCAGCACGCTTTTTGCGTACGCCTCGGTTTCGCTTCTATCAATATCAAGAGAGTCAACGATTTCGGCAAGGCACTCGGCAAGATGCGCGCTTACCTCGTCGTTTTTAAGGCACTCTCCAACGCTTGGAACTGAGCGATTGAGCGCAAACGGTATCATCGAGGTATGCGCACCGTTCAATATTCTAACCTTGATTGTGCGATAGGGCTTAACGCTCGGCACATATTTTACACCGTCAAAGAGCTTATCAAAGGGCAATCTTTCGTCGCGCTCGCCCTCGATTACAAAGAGGTAAAAATATTCGCTTGTGTTTACAAGCTCGTCCTCGTAGCCAAGGTCAATTTTTTCGCTTGGCTTGCCCGACACGATTCGGTCAACGAGCGTGTTTCTAAACGAGCACTCCTCGATATAGTCGAAAAACTCCTTTTCTAGCTTCCAATCGCTTGCGTGGCGAAGGACAATTTCCTTCAAGGCATCGGCATTGTTTTCAATAAGCTCACAAGGAACTATAAGCATAGGTGAAAGTCCCTTTTGGTATCTGTGATGCAAGAGCGCGCAAAGCTTTGCAGGAAAGCTCTGGGGGCACTCGGACTCGGGAAATTCGCATGCGCTATATGTAATTCCCGCCTCGGTGGTATTCGAAACGATAAGGTCCGTGTCGGGATTTTCGGCAAGGGCAAGGAAGCCCTTGTAATCCTCGCTAGCATTGAGCGAGCCCTCTATGCTATCGACAATAGTTGCCTCGTTATGCGCACCGTCTCTTGCCAAATGTGTATAGTTAAAATTCTGCGCCTCAAGTGGGTCTGCACCCGAGGTGCGAGAGCGAACGATTACCGCGTTTCCGTTATAAATTCCCGCATCGTTTGCCCCTTGTAGCATCCAATCGAAAAATCCGCGAAGGAAAACGCCTGCGCCGAACTGAATTATTTTTATAGGTCTTTTTGTTTTTTTATCAGTTATTCTCATTTTTACTCCTTTTATGCCAATAGGCATACTTATCTATTTTCAGTATATCACACCTTTTCGAAATATTCAATCGCTCGCGCGCAATAAAATAAGAAAATTTTCAAATTTTTATTGAGTTTTTCGCTTGAGTGTGGTAAAATTTAAATATCAAGATTGCGAGGTTAAATATATGAAATTAAAAATCATGTCTTTCAATATCCGTTACGACAATCCGGGCGACGGTCTTAATAGCTTTTCCAATAGATATAAGAGAACTCTTGAGGTGATCGAAAAGGAAGCTCCCGACATTATCGGCTTTCAAGAGGTAACCGAATCTATGAGAGCAACGGTTAAAAACGAGCTTACAGGCTACGAGTTTGCAGGCTGTGGCAGAGATGCGAATTATCACGGAGAATCAACGCTTATCGCGTTCCGTAAGGGCATTTTCGAATTCATTTCCTGTGAGAACGTTTGGCTCTCCAAAACTCCTACCGTGCCGGGCTCTCGTTACCACGAGGACGGACACAGTGGTTGCTGTAGAATGTACACAATGATAAGACTAAAGCACGACGAAATCGAAAAGCCGTTCCGCGTTGTAAATACACATCTCGACCACGAGGGCGGACGTCTTCTCGAATCAAAGCAATTGACTGACGCACTTTCAATGCTTGATGAGAAATTCATCATGACAGGTGATTTCAATGCTGAGCCTTACGCTCCCGAGATCAAAAATGTAACCGAGGCGCTTAAGGACAAGGGCGTAATCGACTGCACCGCTAAGCTTGGACCTACATTCCACGCATTCGGTCTTATTCCAAAGGAAAAATGCATAAAAATCGACTATATCTTCACCGACGGAAAATGCGACGAAGCATACGCCGTTGCCGACGAGGGCAAGGACGGCCTTTACTACTCCGACCATAACGCCGTTTGCGCATTAATCGAGCTTTAAAGCACACCTGCAAGACACAAAAAAGAGAGAACGTTCACCGTTCTCTCTTTTGTTTTTAACCACAGGGGGGGCACTTTTTGCAAATTTGCCCAAATCAAATCGAGGTTATTTTAAGTGCCGTGCCTTCCTTATCTACGTTGCGGAGTCTTCTGTTATTCAAAAGAATCGTATAGATTTCGGTCTTTTCCACCTTGCCGTACTGTGCGTTATAGTTATCCCAATCGGAGGCGGTGAATTTAAGAAAAAAGGACGAAGAATTTTCATAATTCCTCGTCCTTTTGCTTTTATGATTGATATTCAAGCTCCACGCTCTCGCCCTTTGCAAGATTCAGGAGCACGTAAGCGTCGCCATATGCGCTTTTTTGCACACAGGGTGGGCTGTTTTTGAGTCTTGCGCCCTTTGCACACACGTTAATCGGCATACCTCGTTTTGAGGTTATTTTCGCCTTTATCGCGCCATTATCCCACGAAACGGACACCGTAAAACCACCTCTTGCGTGAAGATTTTCAACGCTTCCTCTCTTCCAAGAGTCGGGCAATGCCGGCAAAAGCTTTATTTTGGTGTTATCCGAGTACATAAGCATCTCGTAAACGCCTGCCGTAAAGCCGAGGTTTGCATCAATTTGGAAGGGGGCATGTCCGGCATGCATATATTTGAGCGTTACGCCCATATTGCGCCAGTCGTTATGGTGAGTGTAAAGATTTGTGCCTGTGCAGTAGCGAACAAGCAAATCAAGACACTCCTTCGCCTTTTCTCCGTTTCCGAGCCTTGCAAAAATGTTCGCCATATGAGCAAAGCTCCAGCCCGTTTGCGCTTTAAGACCGATGCAAAGTCGCTTTTCAACGGCAACTCTGCTCGCCTCAAAGAGCGCGGGTGTATCGTCCTCGTTTACCTCAAAGCCGGGGAAAAGAGGATATATGTGAGATTGGTGTCTATGCTGATAATTATCCTTAAAATCGGGATGTAGCCATTCCTTGATTGCGCCGTCCTCGTTTATCTCGTATTCGGGAATACAGGAAAGCATTCTTTCCCACCTTTCACGGCACTCTGTGTCGATATTTTGCGATTTTGACACAGTAACAAGGTTGGTCAAAAGCTCCTTTACAAGAGCGAAATCCATTGTTGCATTTATGCTTACGCTAAGCTCTCTTGCGCCCTCAAAATCTCCGTCGGGATGATTTTCGGGGGAGTTTGACGGATAAGATTTAAGCTTTCCGTTTTCATCGTAAACGAGGAAATCCTCATAGAAAAGCGCGCTCTCCTTCATAAAAGGATATGCCCTCTCCAAAAGGAATTTTTCATCTCCCGTATAGAGATAGTAATCGTAATAAATTGCGCTTATCCACGCGCTACTGCCTGTCCAATAGAGCACGTGTGGCTGAATATTCTCCTTTTTGCCGTTGGAGTTATCCATAAAGAGAGGCAAAAGGATTCCGCGACAGCCGAAAAGAAGTCTTGCATTCTCGCGATAATCGTCCTTGAATTTATCGTAAAGGTTAAAGAGTGGCAAAACGCTCTTTTCAAGTCCGCCGGCATATGCCTGCCAGTAAGCCATTTGAATATTTTCGTTATTAAAGAAGGTACAAGCCCACGCAGGGGAGTATGCGCCATTCCAAAGTCCCTGTAAATTTGCGGGGAATTCGCAATTATACGAGGATGAAATCAAAAGGTATCTTCCGAAGTCAGCCATTTTTTGAGTAATTCTTGCGTCAACCTTGCCTCCGTAGCTGTTCAAAAGAAGCTGCTCGTTCGATGCATTTTCTCCGTCACAAATCTCAAGACGTGTTGCGTTAAAGACGTCGCCAAAGAGTCTTGAATGCTCTCTTTCCATATCCTCATACGGTGCTTTTATTTTATCAAGTCTTGCAAAAAGCTCCTCAAATGATACAACGCTCTTATCCATATCGAACACAAGCGTTACCTCGGTTGCGTCCTCGATTTTCACGTAATCCTTAAGATGCGCGCTTCCCGACATATCGATATTGAGCGCCTTATCGCACTCGTCCGAGGTGATTTTTCCGTTAGTTGAGTGAACCTTAACCATACCTGTAAAATGAAGCTTTCCACAGGTCTTGCTCTCCGAATACACGCATCCGTCCCTTGCTACCGATTTGAACTCGTCGGCATAAAAATTGTCCACGTAGTCCGACATATCGTGCCTTTCAAGCGATACGCGTACACCAAACGGCTTCTCGTTTTTAATATTAACTACAACCGCTCCGTTTTCCCACGAGGCAAAGGTCTTGCGCGACACCTTGCTACCGTTATCGGTATAGGAAACCTCGCAAATCCCCTTCTCCATATCAAGTGCTCTACTGTAATTTTCGGGCGCGCCCTCAACGTCGAAAATCAAATGAATATCAAAGGCGGGGAAAAATTTTCCCTTGTTTGATCTAAAATTAGTTTCCTTTATTTTATTTGTATAGTGATCGTTGGCTTCCTTATATCTGCCCTCGTCCATAAGAGCGCGAACCGTTGCAAGCTCTCCCGACATATCGGGAAGCGCGCTATCACAGGTCCAGTTGTAAAGTGCCTCGTGATTTATCAAAATTCTCTCATCGTACGCACAGCCGTAAATACTAGCGCCAAGTCGTCCGTTGCCCACGGGCGTCGAATCGTTCCAGCCTGCCGCAGGATAAGAATTTATAAGCTTTTTTTCCATATTTTCCTCCAAGAAGAGATATTTCTTTGATTTAGAGAAAATCGCGCAAGGCGCACCGCAAGAATGACGGGCGAGGGCTATCTTGAGATAGTTGAGGTCGGCATTCGGGAGCAACGCAGGGCAATGAACTATAAATCAAAGAAGCATTAAAATAATTCTATCATATATTGCCAAAAAAATCAATTTATTATTGAAAAATATTGTATAATATGTTATCATATTATTAGTAGTAAATACCGACTGTGCGCGCTTAATCCGACACGGTCGCATGAAGGAGAAAAATAATGTTTGATATTGCAAGAGATCCCAAGGTTTGGGAAAGAGTAAGAAATGATGAGGCGTTTGCTCGCCACAGAAAGGAAATAAAGGAGCAGTACGACAAGGTGTTTGCCGTAAAGCCAAGATGTGCCGGTGCGTGGCAGGTTTTGGATTATCCAAACGTAGGCGGAATTAGCGACAGCTTCCGTCAGCTTCAAACCTCTGCTCTTATGGCGCTCATCTATCCCGATAACGAGGAGTATTACAGAAATCTCGTAGAAACCGTTTGGGAGATTTGTAACGAATATACGTGGGCACCTCTTGGCCACTATAACGACTATTACAAGCGCACACCTGCCGATTTTGACCCCGGTCTTATCGACATTTTCGCAGCATCGCTTGCCTTTTCTATGGCTGAAATCAAGAGCCTTTTCAAGGATAGATTCCCTAAGCTTTTAGTTGATAGAATTACATACGAAATTAGAAGACACACAATCGAGCCTTACGTTACAAGAAAGTTCTTCTGGGAAAATCACGGCAACAACTGGACCGCAGTTTGCACAGGCGCTGTCGGTGGCGTGCTTATGTACGAGGACCCCGAGGAGCTTAAGCGTCAGCTCCCACGTCTTGAGGCATCAATGAAATGCTATCTTGACAGCTACGACGACGACGGAATGTGCGTAGAGGGTACTGCATATTGGGGCTTCGGCTTTGGATTCTTTGCCGTTTATGCGACACTTCTTCGCGAATTTTCAAACGGTGAGCACGACTGGATTGCAGATCCAAAGGTTAAGGAAATTTCAAGATTTGTTCAAAAGATGCTCATTCAGCCCGACGTTCTTGCTATGTTTAGCGACGTTAACGCGCGTGAGGGCTACTGGGTAGGCTTGCCTCATATGATGAAGACCTTCTATGGCGATGCTATTGAGAAGCTTCCTCTCGACCAGGCTACAATCGTTGCATATTGCCACTGGGCATTTGCAGTTCGTTCAACCGTTTATTACAATCCCGAATTTACGTCCGACAAGCTTGAAAATTGCGTATACAGTGCACCTGTTTCAAACTATTTTACAAAGCGTACTGACAATTACGGACTTTCCTTTAAGGGCGGAAATCAGTGGGAAAGCCACAACCACCAGGACGTTGGCTCATTCATTTTGGCTAGAAATAACAGACAAATATTCTGCGATTTCGGTTACATAGGCCCAGGAAATTGGCCAGGCTATCAGGGCTCAAGAAGACACGAATACTTCCAGCCGTCATCATTCTCACATAGCCTTCCTATCTTCAACGGTAAGGGACAGGGCGGTCCTTGGGAGGGCAAGGCAAGAGCCGTTTATGACGAGGCGACAAGCTCCGTTTATATGGACTTCACTCACGGCTACGACGTTGATGCCGTTCACACAACCCTTAAAAAGGCTGAGCGTACCTTCACCTTGGCTGACGACAAAATCGACATCTACGACAAGTACGAATTCTCGGAAAAGCCACTCATTGTTGAAAGATTCGTTACCACAATCAAGCCACGTATCGAGGGAGAGAGCGTTATTCTTGACGACGTTCGCTTCACCTGCACAAGTGATGCAACGCTTAACATAGTTGAGCAACCTTACGTTGATCAGCTCCCTGATGAAAACGGAAACTACAACAAGATTTGCTATCTTCTCGACTTCACCTTGAAGGACGGCGTAATGGACTTCTCGGCAACTATTGATTTTTTGGAGTAATAAATGAGCGTTTTTGAAAAATCCAAGTTTATTTGGATAAACGATACCGAGAGTGTCGACACGTACGCTGAATTTTACAGTAAAATACAAATCGCGGGTAACTCCGCGATTTGTAATATCAGCGTTGACGGCGACTATACTCTCTTTATAAACGGCACGCCTGTTGCAAGTAATCAGTATGGAGATTACGAGCATTATAAGGTGTACGATACGATTGATATTTCTGATTTTATTCACACAGGCTCAAACGATTTTGCGCTTTTGTGTTGGCATTTCGGAGAGAACACCTCAAGATACAAGGTCTTTGATGCAGGTGCGATTTTCGAGGTTATCGAGGACGGTAGCGTGGTGCTTGCAAGTGATAAAAGCATCAAGGCAAGAAAGAGTCGCGCTTACGTTAGCGGATTTAAAAGACGAATTTCCGCTCAGCTCGGCTTCTCATTCAAATACGATTCCTCGTGTGAGGACGGTTGGGAATTTGGACTTGGCGACGGATTTGAAAATGCCGTTTTTGTAGATAAAAAATGCACCTTTTTCCCTCGACCGATAAAAAAGCTTTCTCTTGGCGAGGCGGTATTCGCTAATCCTATTTTGGATAACGGAAATAGCATAATTTACGACCTCGGTCGCGAATATGTAGGTCTTATCACGCTTGAAGCGCAGGGCGAGGGCACGGTCAACGTCTCTTACGGTGAGTGCCTTAAGGACAACAACGTAAAAAGGACTCCCGACTGGCACGATTTTAGCATAGACTACGTATGTAGCGGTGAAAAGAGCTACACAAACTATATGCTTCGCCTTGCCTGCCGTTATCTTCAGGTTTCGACACAGGATAGCGCAAAAATCACAAAAATAGGCATTCTGCCTCAATATTTTGAAACAAAGCGAAAGGATTTCAGCTTCCTTTCAGGAATTGATGCTCAAATATACGAAATTTGCGCACGCACGCTTGAGCTTTGTATGATGGAGCACTACGTTGACTGTCCTTGGCGCGAGCAATGTCTGTACGCGTTTGATTCAAGAAACCAAATGCTTTGCGGATACTACACCTTTGAGGGCGGAAATTTCGAATATGCAAGAGCTTGCCTTAAGCTCCTCAGTGAAAGTCAGCGCCCCGACGGACTTCTTGCAATTTGCTCACCCTGTGGCGTTAATCTTGCAATTCCATCCTTCTCGCTTCACTTTATAAGCGCCTTGCGCGAGTATAGCGAATACTCGGGCGACACCTCTCTTTTCCTTGAAAAAAAGGAGTGCGTTAAGAAAATTCTTGATGCGTACCTTTCTAAGGCTCAAAACGGTGTGCCATATCGCTTTACCGAAAACGGATTTTGGAACTTCTACGATTGGTCGCCTTGTCTATCGGGCGATTTCGGACAATCGCAGGCAACGGGCACTGATGCAGTTTTGTGCTCACTTATTATTTTGGCGCTCGACTCATATGAAAGGCTTTGCGCCCTTTGCTCTATTCCGTTTGAATACGAGGGAGTCGCAAGCACTATTCGAGAAAACGCAAAAAAGCTATTTTTCGACACAGAGTGCGGACTTTTCTGCATAACCGACAAGACACGCGACAAGCTAGAGCTTGCAAACGCGCTCGCTGTTTTGGCGGGAATTTGCACAGATGACGAGGCAAGGGTAATTTGCGAAGGTCTTGCAAGCGGTGCGCTCACGCCCTGCTCACTTTCGATGAAGTGCTTTAAATACGATGCGCTAATCAAGTGCGACAAGGAAAAGTACAAGGACACAATCCTTGGTGAAATTCGCAAAACGTATGAAAAAATGATAGAAACCGGCACGGTTTGGGAAACCGAGGTTGGCGAGAGCGACTTCCATGATGCAGGTAGCCTTTGCCACGGCTGGAGCTCAATTCCGATTTACTATTACAATATTTTGCTAAAATAAAAAGAAAGCTTGCGACAATGGGTGATGTCCTTATCGGATAAATCACCATAACGTAAAATTCCCACAGACCAATCAAACGGTTTGTGGGAATTTTTATTTTATAAGCAGGGGAAACGGTTTAACCAAGCCTTCTCCAGTGGGAGAAGGTGGCAGCCAAAGGCTGACGGATGAGGTGTTATCTCACCGGCTTAAGATCGGAATAATCCAACTCAAGATGCTTCAGAATGTCCTCTGCAACGGCATTAAAATTATTCCGTATATTGTCGTTAGAATAACGCAAAACAGAAATTTCCCAAGTTGCTAAGGCAGCATCTCTTTGTTCGTCTGCT
>JAZKZO010000020.1:0-7739 GCA_045612665.1 Eubacteriales bacterium | reverse complement strand
TTATTTCAATATAATATAAAAAAATTAACATTTTTGAAACAAACAAGTAAAAAACACAGGCATTTTATTGCCTGTGTTAAATTATATTTCAAGCTCCAAGCCGTCATAAGCAACGCTTGCGCCCATTTCGTTTGCAATTTTTTCAGTTTCGATATGCGATGCGTGAAGCGAGGGAGCAAGGTGTGAAAAATACACCTTAGTATGCTCGTCTATTATTTCCACCTTTTTAAGGGAAGGAAGCATCACACGAAGCATTTTTATGCTATTATGCTCGCCTATTCGATAATCTCCGTCATAGTCGCCCATTGTAGCGTCAAGCACGGCAAGGTCGAGCCTTCTGCGTTCCAAATGATAATAGGTTGTGTTGATAAGCCAAGCACCGTCGCAACCGTAGAAAATGCTTTTTCCGTCCTTTTCAATCAAAAGGTGCTGTGGAAACGCACTCGCCTCGTGATTTGCGCTCATTCCCGTTACTCTTGCCCTAGAGGGAAGCTCACAGGGAGTAAAAAGTGGCATTCTATTTACCTTAACATTTGGAATTTCCTCGAAAATCGCATCCTCGCGAATCCACAAATTCAAGGGAGTGTGTCTGTTTTTTGCGATTTTTTCGATATTTTTAGGCTCGAAGTGGTCGCAGTGAATATGAGTTATAACAATATCGGTTATATCGTCGTAGCTCACTCCTGCAATATCAAGCGAATTTTGCGTATGAGTGCCACAATCAACCAAGATGTGTCCGTCAATTAGCATAGATGACGAGCGCCTTGCATCAAGGTCGAATGTATCCTTCAAATCGGTATCAAGCCTTGGGGAAAAGTCGTAGGCACACGTGCCGAGAAACTTAATTTTCATCAGTTATACACCTCTCCACACTCAATATAGACTGTTTCAAACGGATATTTCTTTTTCATTTTTTCGCAAAGCAATCTCATACCGTCGCGCTCCGAGGCAACGTGTCCCATTACCATAAGAGTCTTGTTTATGCCGAGCGCACACGCATCTCTTGCATATTCGGCAAGCTTCCATTCGCAAGCCTCACCGGTCATTACGATATCAATGCTTTCGTCGCAAAGAAGCTCAAAAACTCCACCGGGCGTTCCAAAGCACGCGCCAAGCCTTTTTGACGGCTTATTTTCCTCGCCGGCTATGCGAAGGTGCTTAATTCCAAGCTCGTCTCTCATGATTTTCGCAAGCTCGCCTGCCGTGATAGGCGTATCGCACTCAAAAACATAGGATGCGCTATACGGTGTTCTCTTTATTTCGCCCTTAATGCCAAGGTAATGCATTTCGCCCTCGGTTATCATATCGGCAATACGGAAATGCATATTGTCGTGATAGCGCCAAATAACGATTCCACTATCCTCAATTAGCTGTTTTTTAGCCACAGTAACCGCTGTTTTTGGAATATCGGTGTCCATATGGTCGTAATAGGTTGGCTCGTGCACGATGAGCATATCAATACCCATTTCCTTTGCACGCCTTACAACATCAACGGTGGCAAACATAGTAACGCCAACCTTGTTTATCTCTCTTTGAGCGTCGCCTGCCTTTATTGTATCACAGGTAACCTCGGGGGCAAACGCGCCCTCGCAAAGTTCCTTTATAAGCTCACTTGCTTTCATTTTATCTCCCTCGTCAAACTATCTTTCGTTGTGATAAACCGAACTTACTTGATCAGATTTTTTGGCATTACATTTGTGGCAAAGTGTCTGTAAGTTGTCATAGGTGGTTTTTCCGCCCTTTGCTATTGGATATATATGATCGATTTCCAAATCATCCGTTTTTCTTCCGCAAATTCTGCACCTGTATCCGTCTCTTTTGTAAATAGCAAAGCGCATTTTATTGGAAACCTTACCTCGTTCCACGCGAGAAATAGATTGCCAAATTTCATCATTCAAATAGAATTTACCGTTTTTTTGACTCAAACGAGAAATAATGTCACTAATTTCTTCTATGTTAAAGTTCGCTTTTTTAGATCTTCTTCTTTCCCCGTTTATTTTCGTCAAGGTCAAACAAACTTCTATTGAAAAATCAACAGTTGGATTTTGCGAAAATTCTTTCATGAATTTTTCTTCTGTCTTTTTCAACTTGTTGACACTTTTCAGCTTAGGAACCGCATCGTACTTATCCAGTTGTATTTTTCCTATTTCTTCTTGATAAACGCAATTTAAACGCCTATTTTCTTCTGCGTTTTTGATCGCGTCTATAACATCTTTTTTGATATAAACCAAATTGTATGTTAGATAATCTTTTTCAGAAATATCGTCGTAAAAATTCTCGTTATCATATGAATGCGACATATCAAAATTTTTAACAGTTTCAAATTGATATTTTTCATTAAGCTTTTTGATTTCTTTAATAGCAAAACTATGGCTTAATATAAATTCCTCATATAAGTAGTTTCTAATAATCACAACTATTGCAACAATAGCAATAATTATGCCTATGATCATGTAATCTTTCATTTTATGTCCTTGCCTTATTTATAAAGTCTTCAAAAATTTTCTTGTTATTCTCATCACAAAGTCGCTCGGGATGCCATTGATAAGCGCGCAGATAGCTTGCGCTAGTTGAATAGACGGCTTCTATTATGCCGTCGTCAGCCGTTGCCATAACCGAAAGGCTCGGGGCGAGTTCCTTTATTGCTTGGTGGTGGAAACTATTCGCCCTTATTCTCGTTTCTCTCAATAGCGCAAAAAGCGGAGTTTCCTCGTTTATTACAACCTCGTGCGAGTAGGACCTTTTGTCCTCGATTTGTGCGTGCCTTATATGTGTGTCATACTCCGATGGTATATCCTGATAAAGCGTGCCACCTAGAGCTACGTTTACGAGCTGACATCCACGGCAAATTGCCAAAATCGGCATATCTCTTTTTATAGCTTTGTCGAAAATTTTAAGCTCTATTTCATCACGGTACGGCGAAATCTCGCCACAGGTGTCGCGTTTTTGCTCTCCGTAGCAAAATGGATTTATATCAACACCACCTGTAAAAAGAACTCCGTCGCACAAGGCGAGCACCTCGTCAAGGCGGTTTTCGTCCTCTAAGTACGGTATCAAAAGAGGTGCGCCACCTGCCCCCTCAATCGCACTAACATACGCACCGAGAAGGCTATTCTTTTTTTCGTTATCAACGCCAAGCGTTATTCCTATTATAGGCATTATTTCTCCTTTTCGTTGCGAGTCAATGCAACAACGCACTCTATGTGGTTTGTATGTGGAAACATATCAACGCCTTGAATTTTCTTGACTCTGTATCCCGATTTGACTAGCACGTTCAAATCGCGCGCCAAGGTTTCAGGATTACAGGAAATATAAACTGCTCTTTTTGGGGAAAGCTCTATGAGGCTTTTCAAAAATTTCATACTGCACCCTGCACGGGGTGGGTCGGTAATTACAACGTCTATTTTTTCCTTTTTCCTTGCAAGAAAGGAAATATATTCCCCTGCATCCTCGTTGTAAAATTCGACATTTTGTATGCCGTTTAAGGTAGCGTTTTCCTTCGCATCCCTTATGGCATCGGCATTTATTTCAACGCCCAACACCTTTTTGGCATTTTTCGCCATTGTAAGCCCTATTGTGCCTGTTCCACAGTATGCGTCAAGCACGGCTTGCTCTCCGTTTAAATCGGCAAAATTTCTTGCCGTATTGTAAAGAATCTCCGTTTGCACGGGATTCACCTGATAAAACGATGATGGACTAATTCTAAATTCAAGGTCGCAAAGAGTGTCCTTTATATATCCCTCGCCATACAGGGTAACGCTCTTTTTGCCAAGGAATAGTGGCGTTTCGGTTGGATTTATATTCCAAACAACGGTCGTTATATTTTTGTGCGCACTTACCAAGTCCTCGGCAAATGCTTCTTTTTGGAAAAACGCATCGTTTGCGCTCACAATAACGACCATTATTTGACCTGTTTTGAATCCCTCGCGCACCAAAATGTGTCTTAAAAAGCCCTTGCCCGATTGCAAGTCATATGCCTTGATTTTATACTTTATAGCGAGTCTTTTAACGGTTTTCACAATTTCTTGTGATTCGTCAGTTTCGAGCATACAGCCCTCAACCTCGGCAATTTTGCCATTAGCCGACTGATAAATTCCCGATATTATTTTTCCGTTTTTAAATCCGAACATTGCCTGCGCCTTGTTTCGGTAATTTATCGGATTATCCATTCCGATTATCTCGTCAACATGGCAAAAGCGCCCAAGCAAGCGAATGAGCTTAACCTGTTTCATCTTGAGTTGCTCGGGATACGTTAAATTTTGCAATTGACATCCGCTACATTTTCTTGAAAACGGGCAAGCTCTCATTTTTTACCTCTTTCTAAGATTTATCTTTTAGTAAGGCACACAACACATTCGGTGTGTGAGCTTCTTGGGAACATATTAAACGGGGTTACGGGCGAGGAGATTTCGTATTTTTCGCCAAGCGTTTTAAGGTCGCGTGCGAGAGTGTCGGGATTGCACGAGATATAAATTATCTTTTTTGGAGCTAGGCGCAAGAGCGTTTTGATCGCAAAATCGGAGCATCCCTTTCTTGGTGGATCAATAATACAAGCATCAACCTCTTTATCGAAGGTAGCCGCATCGCCCTCAAAAAATTCAATGCCTTCAACACCGTTAAGACGGGCGTTTCTTTTCGCATCCACGACGGCATCGTGCTCGATTTCGACTCCGTACACCTTAGCACCTGTGCGCCTTGAAGCAATCAGTCCTATCGTGCCCGTGCCACAAAACAGGTCGGCAAGTGTCTTTATTTCATCGCCCTCAAGGTATGAAATCGCCTTTTCATAAAGAAGCTCGGCACACTCGTGGTTGACCTGATAAAACGACCTTGGTGAAACCTCGAATTCGAGACCACAAAGCGTATCTCTTATATATCCGTTGCCTATTACATTTTCAAATTTACATTTATCAAGGACGAATTCCTTGCCTGTAAATATGCCCAAAAGCACGCTTTTAACTCTCGGAAAGCGCTCAATCAGCTTCCTTGCCCAAGGCAAAATGTCGACCCTTCTTTTGAAAATCGGGCAAACCGTTATATCACCGTCATCTCCACTCGATTTACGCATAAAAAGCGCGTAAAGATGCGTTTTATCGACACTCTCCAAGACAAACGAGGCAATCTCGTCAAAAATTTTCTCGTTCAAAATACAGTCGCTATGAGGCAAAATCCTCTTCGACGACCTTTTCATATAGCCGAAGCCTTCTCCGCCATAGAAAAGCACAACCTTGTTTCTATATCGCACTCTAACAGGGCAAACCGTGCTCGCGACGGTCGCGTCAATTCCGAATTTGCGAAGAGTGCCTCTTACGTATTCTTGCTTTATCTTGTTTTCCTTTTGAATATCAACCGTGCCAAATACGCATCCCCCACACTCGCCAAAATGAGGGCACTCGGCTTCTACTCTATACGGGGATTTTTCAATGATTTTTAACGCTCTTGCCAAGGCGTAGCCAGACGCGACCTTTTCAATTTCAATCTCGGCAAAATCGCTCTCTATTGCTCCACTGACAAAAGCAACGACTCCGTCTATGCGACATACTGCGTTGCCCAAATTGTTCATTTCGCCCTGTAAGAGTGTGTATTTTTGTCCGACCTCTAGCATAAATCCCCCAAAAGCCCTTGCTTTACCAAAATATATGTGCTACTATTATATTAGCATAATTATATTATAAAATCAAGAAAATAAAGGAATATAAAATGTACAACTTGCTTTTTTGTCCTATATGCCGTGGCGCACTCACGCTTGAAAACAAAAGTCTTAAATGTGGGAACGGACATTCGTTTGATATCGCCAAAAGTGGATATGTAAATTTGCTAAAGCCAGGCAAGAAAGACAATGCCAAGGCGGGCGACTCCAAGGAAATGATAAACGCGCGCACCGACTTTTTTGAGAGCGAGGCTTACTCTCCTATTAAAGATATGATTTGCTCTATCGCCTTACAGCTTAACGGCTCTCTTATCGTTGATGCAGGCTGTGGCGAGGGCTACTATACAAACGGGATTGCCGTTTGTATGCCAAAATCCCACGTGATTGGCTTTGATATGTCGAAATTCGGTTGTGAGAGTGCATCAAGGACTGCAAAGAAAATTGGAAATACAAACGCGATATTCTCCGTTTCGAGCATTTTTGAAATGCCACTTGAAGATAAAAGTGCCGACCTTATTATAAATATGTTCGCCCCTGTGGCTGAAAACGAGTTTCACCGTGTGTTAAAGGATGACGGATATCTTGTCGTTGTCGCATCGGGCAAGGAGCATCTTGACGGACTAAAAAGGGCTCTTTACGACGAGGTTTATCTAAACGATGCAAACGAAATAAGTGTCGAGGGATTTTCCTTAACTAAGCGCAAGAATTTAAAATACAAAGCCACAATAGAGGGCAACGACAAAATAAAGGCGCTATTTACCATGACTCCTTATTACCATAGAACCTCTCTTGCCGACAAGGCAAAGCTAGACTCTCTTGATACTCTCAACACAACAGTCGAGGCAGACTTCTTCATTTTTAAGAAAATTTAAAAGAAAAACCGACACAGAGTGTCGGTTTTTTGTTATTTAATTAGATTCTTTTCTTTTTGAAGATGAACCACCAAGCAGCAAATCCACCACTGCCAGCAACGACAGTTGAGCCTGCTACAATACCAGCAATAGCTCCACCACCAAGACCAGCCTTATCGCCCGAATCGCTCTTAGCGCCACAAATTGTACAGGTGTAAATCTTTGTCCCCTCTGCGCTTTCCTCGAAATCCTCACCGTAAACGTGTGCGGCAACTGTTCTTGTTGTGTTACATACGTTACAGGTTGTATCGCAAGCATTATCGTAAGCGTGGTCGGCAGGTGTTCTCTCTGCGCCACAAGCGTTACAGGTTGCATCGCAAGCGTTATCGTAAACACAAGCTGCAACGAACGTGCTATCAGTTTCAGCTGTTCTTACAAATCCGCAGCCCTCAATATTACACGTTGCATCGTGAACGTTGTCGTAGGTATGCTTAACGCCTGTTCTTACAAAGCCACAGCCTCTGTTACAGGTTGTATCGCACGTTGCACCGTAAATATGGTCAACCGCGCTTGGATTTTCGGCATCACAATCGCTACACTTGTCAGCGCAAGCGTATTTGAAGTTATGAGGAGCAGTTCTTGTTCCTATGCAGCCTACAATGTCGCATTCCTCATCACAATCATCGGTGTAGGTATGCTCAACATTAGGATTTGGGAGATTACAAATCGAACACTTAGCCGAGCATTTTGCCAAGAATCTATGTGGAACCTCTCTTGTTTCACCACAAGCGTCGCATACTGTATCGCAAGCGCTTGAGTTGTCAATTGGATTATTCTCGCCGTCCAAAACGTTGCTATATGTGTGAGCTACGCCTGTGTTGCCTCTGTTAAATCCGCAAACAGTACAGGTTGTTGCACAGTCAGCGTTTGGATATGTATGAGTAATTGTTCTTTCTGCGCCACAGTCCTCACAGGTTGTATCGCAGGAGCTTTGATAGCAGTGCCAAAATTCAGGAACTCTATTTGAATTTCCAAAGAATGACTTTGCACCTTGAACACCGCAAACGTTACAGCTTTGGTCGCAACGGTTAGAGTATGTGTGCTCAATACAAGTAGCACTACCTCTTGTGTAGCCACAGCCTGCCTCTACACAGGTATAAGGAGATGCAACTGTGTATGTATGTCTACGCTCGGAAGCCGGTGCGCCTGCAGAACCGCAATGCTTACATACTGCGTCT
>JAZKZO010000019.1:0-2317 GCA_045612665.1 Eubacteriales bacterium | reverse complement strand
CTATCAACGTATTCGGTATCCTCTTTTGATGGATTTGTATCATCATATCTCAAGTTAAAGAGTCCACCGTATTTTTTTGCAGTTTGGAAGTTAATCCATATAGCCTTTGCACTACCAATATGCAAATATCCGTTAGGCTCGGGTGGAAATCTTGTGTGGATTCTGTCTAGGAATCCGTTCGCGATATCCTCATCAATGATATCGTGTATAAAATTAGAGCTCATCTCTTCCATGTGAACACCTCTTAAAGTGAATTTATCATATTATTGATACGGGATACGACTCTGTCATAGCCCATAATTTGCATTACGCTATACATATCAGGAGAATTTTCCTTGCCGGTAATAGCGATTCTTATAAACATACTAATATCGGAAACATTTCCTCTATAAGCCTCAGGATTTTCCCTATATGCCCTCATATCAGATGCAAATCCAAGCATATCTGCGATATCCTTGATCTTTTCAAACCAAGCATTAGAATCGTCATTGGCGTCAAAGGTTTTTACAAACTCGCAAAGAGTTGTTTTAATATCCTTTTTATCAAATCTTTCAGGATATTGATCCTTTATCTCGAAAAGCTTGTCGTAGAAAAAGTCCATATAAGGACGAACGTCTGTCCAAACTGCAAGGTCCTTTCTCGGCTTCTTTCCACCTCTACCGATTGCGAAAATAGCCTTTGTATAATCAGGATTTGCGCTCATTTGCTCATAAAGCTCGCCATCAAATTCCTTTGCCCACTCACTTGAAAGATCATAAACCTTGTCAGCTGACATTCTTGATATAACGTTCTTTGAAACGTCATTAAGCTTTGCAAAGTCGAAAAGGCATCCGGAGATTGACATTTTCTTTATATTGAACGGGAAATCAGTATATGGCTTGTCCGCATTTTGCATATGCCATTCCTCATAGTTGGAATTGAGCAACGTCATAATATACTCGCAAACCGCCTCAGGGCAATATCCCATAGATGTATAATCATCCATATTTGCGCCCATATCGCGCTTTGAAAGCTTTTTCTTATTTCCGTTTTCATCAATACGCATAATTTGTGCTATATGCATATACTTTGGAAGTCTAAATCCAAGATACGAGAAAAGCTGAATGTGCTTTGCAAGGCTTGGAAGCCATTCCTCACCACGAATAACGTGAGTAGTGCCCATAAGATGGTCGTCTATTGCGTGTGCGAAGTGATATGTTGGAATTCCATCCGATTTAAGAAGAACAAAGTCCTCGTCGTTTTCAGGAATTTCAAGAGTTCCCTTTACAAGGTCGGTAAATTTAAGCTTTCTTTCGGGATCTCCGTTTGCAAGAATTCTCAAGACAAACGGATGACCGGATGCCAAATGCTCTTCTACCTCTTCAATTGTAAAATTGCGTCTTGCAAGCATTTCTGCGCGCTTTGCCTCAGCTTGTGCAAGCCAGTCGGTATTTTTGATTTCTTCTTTTTTGTTAATTGCTTGAAGCTCGTCAAGCTCTTCCTCGGTTGTAAAGCAAGGATAAGCCTTTCCCTCGCGAACGAGCTGTTTAGCATATACCTGATAAATAGGTCCACGAAGGCTCTGCTTATAAGGACCATACGCACCTCTATCGCAAATCTTACCGTTTTCGTCAAGAATTGCACCCTCGTCAAAATTGATACCGTATTTAGCAAGAGTCTTAATAAGTCCTTCAGCTGCGCCTTCAACCTCACGCTTTGCGTCGGTATCCTCTATTCTCAAATAAAACACTCCGCCCGATTGATGTGCCAATCTCTCACCAACAGTTGATGGAAAAAGTCCACCAAAATGAACAAATCCTGTTGGGCTTGGAGCAAATCTTGTTACCTTTGCGCCCTCTGGAAGCTGGCGAGGTGGATATTTAGCCTCGATATCCTCGGGAAGCTCAGTTATATTTGGAAAAAGTAATTCTGCAAGACGATTATAGTCCATTTCATACCTCATTTTAAGTTTAAAAACAATAATTTAATAAATTATATCACGGAAAAACGAAATTGTCTATATTTATTTTTTAATTTTCGCATATTTTTTAATAATATTATCAAAAAAACAGAAGCGAGCGCCAAATATAGCGCTCGCTTTTAATAAAGTATTAACTCAAAGATTAATTTCTTTAAACATTATTTTCGCGAACAGATGGAAACACAGACCCATCCCCTGTCTCCGTCTCTTCTCCCACTAAAATATCAAACCATGTGTTTCAATTAACATGGCAAGAATTTTAAACATAAAAAACATAACTATGAAATATGGAATTTCCGCCAAGATAGCCCACCATAATTTAAAAACAAAATTTCCAATTTTGTTTTTAAAAGTCAC
>JAZKZO010000018.1:0-14860 GCA_045612665.1 Eubacteriales bacterium | reverse complement strand
CGACTATGTCAGCGGAGAATACAATACTCCAGAAACGCTCGAAATCATTATACCGATATTGCTTGAAAAAGGATATGAGTTTGTTACCGTAAGTGAGCTTTTGCAATAAAATAAAACCTCGCCAATAATGGCGAGGTTTTTTATTAATTATATTGAAAAGTGTATTAATGACATTATGGAAACAACAAAAGAATTGCTTATGCATATAATAATTGAATGATTAAAGACGAGTGCTGAATTTTCGACACTCGCTTTTCATAATTCAACTTTGAATTTATTTTTCTCAACAAATATGCCATTGTTCGATAATTTATGGTATGATATAATTAGGTTGACAAAAGCAGAGAACCGGTTCGCTTCACTCTTGTCATTCAAAAGAAGGAGGAATATTTTATGACTATTTGTATAGGTGCAAAAATTAAAGAATTACGCAAGCGTGATAATATGACACAGGAACAGCTTGCAGAAAAATTAAATGTAACACCGCAAACAATTTCAAGGTGGGAAACGGAAACCGCATATCCCGATATTACCGCAATACCAATCTTGGCAAACATTTTTGATGTAAGTATTGATACCTTGATGGGATATGATAAAACCAAAACTGCTCAAAAGGTAAATGATATTATTACAAGTTCAAAAAAATATTTTTGGAAGAATATTGAAAAATGCGAGGCAATACTTTTAAACGCATTAAACGATTATCCCAACAATGATTTGATTTTACGAGAGCTTCTTTCTCTGTATGAGTGCCATATACGCACATATGGAAAAACTGAATACACAGATAAAGCAATTTCCATGGCACACAAAATAATTGCAGAAGCAACTGATATTTTCTGTGTTTGTAGTGCTAAAGCAGACTTAGCTTCGCTGTATTTAATGCAAAACAGATATATTGATGCAAAGCAAATCATTGACACCTTACCATATATGTATCCGTATTTGCTAAACGATAAAATGCGTGTTTCCTCTTACTCCTTAAAGGGAGAGGACAGATTAAAGGAGGCAAAGGATTGGAAAATTATCGAATATCAAGAGCTTTTCTTGGCTTGCATAATGGAGGGCGAAGGATATTTTGAAACAGGCGATTACAAAAATGCTCTAAAATCATTTATCGAAGGCAAGGATGTAATCGAAAGATTTATGCTAACAGACAAAATATCTCCTGAAGCATACTTATTTAATGGTGTTCAAACTAATCATATGTGCTGTTATTTGCAAATTGCAGGTTGTTATTTAAAACTAAATGACTTTGAAAAATGCAAGCAAGCTGTTGAAAAGGCATATGAAATCGTGTCCTTGGCAAACGGGGAAGATTTTGTAAATCAACCCGAATTATTCTTGGAGCAGTATAACAAAACCTATAAAGAATATGGGCTTGAAACATATAAACCACTATAAACAAATGGCGAGTGCTGATTTTTCAGCACTCGCTTTTGATTTCTTTATTTAGCAGACTCTACAATTGTTTGCTCGGATTCGTCGTCCTTGGAATGGTCAACCATATACTTGTCAATATTTGGATATGCACAATATACTCCGATGAAATCGACAAGTGCGATTGTGATAATAAATGGGAATATTGAGCCGAGAGGCACGTAGAGATAGAAAATCAACACGTTTAAACCAACTACAAGTAATGTGAAGAATACACCTGCGAGGTTTCTCTTTACGCCCAAAATTACAAAATAAAGAGCGTTTTTGATAATCTTTTTTAATGGAAGATTAAAGGTGAATATCATCAAATAAGCATAGTTTCTTGCGATTAAATAAACCGTTGCCATACATATTGTAAAGAATAGCATTATCGAGTTCATCGTGGAAACGGAGTAGTTGATAAACAAGAAATAGATGTTGTATGCGAACATAGCAACGATTACTGTATCGATAATTCCAAAAATCAAGGATTGCTTTACGTTTCTTTTTATGATATACCAAAAATCAGCAAATGGGAAGATTGGTTCTCCTAAAACAATATTTCTATAAATATAGGTTGTTCCAACCTTTGCAAATCCCATTGTAAATAAAAGTAATAGGGTTAAGCAGAAAAATACAATTGTTGAAGTGTTTATAACACTGATTGATGCTTTCGTTCCAAAAAGGCTAATATATCCTGACATTTCGCCACTTTGCTCAAAGAGCATAGCGCCCTTCAAGACGCCCCATTGCTGATTTAATGGAGCTGAGGATTTTTCGCTCAAAATTCCTGACATGGCAAAAATCAAGAAGAAAATAGGGAAGTTAGCAACAATATAAATTATATTGGCGGACATAAGCTTTCCAAGCCTACGCCAAGCAAGCTTGAAAAAATTCTTTATATTTGGCTTTTCAAGAGCGTTTATATCGTCGGGCTCACCCTTGCCCTCGCGCTTGAAATACCAATCGAATATGTTGAATTTCTTTTTCTTGGGAGCTTCTTCAAGCTCCTCTTCATATTCGTCGTATTCTTCGTAATTGTTCATTTTTTACCTCTTAGTTTAATTTAGAGAGCTCATCGGCTCTATCGGCACAAGCCTTCATGGCCTCACTTACAATATCGATGAAACCTTTTTGCTCGAAAACGTTTAATGCGCGTTCAGTTGTTCCGTTAGGGGACTTCACCATTCTGATAAGCTCGTCAACAGAGCGAGAGTCTGAAAGAATCATATTGGCAGAACCGATTATTGTTTTACAAATCATTTCAAGCGTGTTTTCGCCATCTATTCCCATATTTTGAGCGCCCACAAGCATTGCTTTAGCAAAAAGATAAACATAAGCAGGGGAGCTTGATGTGATAGCAGTAATGCGGTTTATTTCATCTTCTTTTAACTCGGTGGTGTATCCGGAAGAGGCAAAAAGAGAGGTTGCAAACGCAAATTCCTCATCACTTACCTTATCATTTCTACAAAGAGCGGTAACACCTTGACCGATAAGAAGAGGAGTGTTTGGCATAGTTCTTACAACCTTTACATTGCCGAGTGCGTCCTCGATTGATTTAATGGAAACGCCTGCACAAATTGAAATAAAAAGCTTATTTTTTATATCCAAATTTGAAATTTGCGCCAAAATTTCCTTCATATTTTGCGGTTTTACCGAAAAAAACACAACGTCGGATACTTTGATAGCATTTTCTATGTTTTCTTCTTTTAAGCAGTCATTGTCAAAACGCGAAAATTGTTCGACATTTTTGTCAAATAGAATTATATCGTTTGGAAGCGCAATTTTTGACCTTAATATTCCGCCACAAATGGCAGAAGCCATATTTCCTGCACCGATAAAAGCAATTTTTTTCATTTCTGCACCTTTTTGGTAATTTTTATTGATTCCCAATAAGTATAGCACATTTTTTCAAAGATATCAAGAAGAGAATAAAAAATAAAATAAGTGTTGACTAAAACTCGATTTTAGTATATAATTTACATAACGAAATTGAGCGAGGACACAGATGAAGCTTAACTTGATAAAGAGGATATTCTCTAAGATACCAACCTTACATACCGAACGACTTATGCTAAGAGAAATGCGCCGTTCAGATGCTAGAGATATGTATGAATATTCGGCTAATCCTGAAACGTCTGCATATCTTTTATGGGACGTTCATAAAACTCCTGAATTTACAAGAGAATTTATTGACTATGTGATTTCAAAATATAAGTCTGGCGAATACACCGATTGGGCTCTTGTTTATAAGGACGACGGAAAAATGATTGGCACGGCGGGATTTACTCGAATTGATGAGGAAAATCGCGTTGCGGAGATAGGATATGTTTTGAATCCGGATTATTGGGGAATGGGACTTGCAACAGAGGCTGCGTCCGCTGTTTTGAAATTCGCATTTGAGGTTCTCAATATGCATAGAGTAGAGGCGAAGTTTATGTTTGGAAACGATGCCAGTCTTGCAGTTATGAGAAAGCTAGGTATGAAATTTGAGGGATATCAACGAGATTTGATGTTTGTAAAGGGTAAGTATAGAACTATTGGAACATCATCAATTCTCAAAAGTGAATATTATCTTGAGCAGGAATAATCCTGCTCTTGTTCTTTTTTTTGGGAAAATGGAATAAAATGTTGTTATTTTTAAAGAAAAAGATTTAATCTTTTATTGAATTTTTCAATAATATAATGTATAATAATCATATAGAGTTACGAAAGGAGGCGTGAGATTTGCTCGAAAATAGTGTCATAAACGAAAATCAAGGTGCATATTTTTTTCATCAGGGCACAAATTATCAAGCTTATGATTATTTGGGGTGCCACGAAAGCTTTGTTAATGACAAATATGAGTACACCTTTAGAGTGTGGGCACCGAACGCCGACACAGTAGAGCTTGTTTCTGATTTTACCTCTTGGGATAACGGACTTCGAATGAATAAAGTTACCGATATGGGAGTTTGGGAGTGCGTTTTTTGTTCTACAAATAGCCTTATCGGCAAATTCTATAAATTTAAAATAACAAACAAGGGAATCTCTCGCTACAAAGCCGATCCTTATGCGTTTCATTCTCAAACTAATTCTAGCACGGCTTCTATTGTTGCCAATATAGACTCATTTAACTGGAATGACAAGGAATGGCTTGATTATAGAAGAAAGGTTTCTCAAATAAATGCTGATTCTCCTGAAAAGAGAAAGTATTTTTATCAAGCGCCACTTAATGTGTATGAGGTTCATTTGGGATCTTGGAAAACAAGAGATTCTGAATCCACCTCTGATGGTAATCATTATCTCAATTATAGAGAAATAGCAGATCAGCTAGCGCCTTACGTCAAAAGCTTGGGATTTACGCACGTTGAGATTCTTCCTATAATGGAGCATCCCTACGATGGCTCTTGGGGTTATCAGGTTTGCGGATATTTTGCGCCGACATCTAGGTTCGGTACGCCACAAGATTTTATGTATTTTGTAAATAAGATGCATGAATGCGGAGTAGGTGTAATCCTAGACTGGGTTCCCGCGCATTTCCCAAAGGATGAGCACGGCCTTTATGAGTTTGATGGACAACCATTATATGAATATCAGGGCAAGGACCGAATGGAACACAAGGTGTGGGGTACGCGTTTCTTCGACGTAGGAAGGCAAGAGGTACAATCATTTTTGATTTCAAACGCGCTCTTTTGGTTTAGAAAATATCACGTTGACGGATTAAGGGCTGATGCCGTTGCTTCCATGCTTTATCTTGATTATGATAGAGAGCCAGGGGAGTGGATTCCTAACGAGGATGGATCTAACAAGAATAAAGAGGCAATCGCGTTTTTTCAAAAGCTAAATACACAGGTTTTTGCCGAGTTTGGAGATGCTCTTATGATAGCAGAGGAATCTGCCGATTGGCAAATGATTACAAAGCCTGTTTTTGAGGGTGGACTTGGATTTAATTACAAATGGAATATGGGATGGGCTAATGATATATACAAATATGTTGAAACCGATCCGTATTTTAGACAGTTTAATCACGACAAGCTTACTTTCCCTATGATGTATGCCTTCAACGAAAATTATATTTTGCCGATTTCTCACGATGAGGTTGTGCATGGCAAAAAATCTCTGATTGACAAAATGTATGGAGATTATGATCAAAAGTTTTCAACAATGAGAGCATTTTTGACATATATGATGACAACTCCAGGCAAAAAAATGATGTTTATGGGATCTGAATTCGCTCAATTCAGAGAATGGGACTATGAGAATGAGCTTGAATGGTTTATGCTCAAATATCCACGCCATAAAGAAATGCAAAGATTTGTTGGACATTTAAATAATTTTTATCTCGAGAATAAAGAGCTTTGGGAAATAGAGAATTCTTGGGATGGATACGAATGGATTGCAACTAATCAAAGTGATACTAATGCTATTTCTTATAAGAGGAAAGCAATAGACGGTTCTACGCTTTATATCGTTATAAACTTTTCTCCGGTGTCAAGGCCTGATTATCCGATTCCTGTTGACGAGGCGGGAGTATACAAAGAGGTGCTTACAAGTGATGAGTATCGATTTGGAGGCAAGGGACTTGTTAATGAAAAGCCTATAAAGAGCAAGTGCTCTAATTCAAACAAACAAAATTATATAGAAATAAATCTTCCTGCGTTGAGCGGAGTTATTATCCGCAAAACAAATGGAAAAATAAGGAGAGGATAAGATATGTTTAAGAAAAAAGAATGCGTTGCTATGCTTTTGGCGGGTGGTCAGGGAAGTAGACTTTATACGCTTACCGAGAAAACCGCAAAGCCTGCTGTTACCTTTGGCGGAAAGTATAAAATAATTGATTTTCCTATGTCTAACTGTATCAATTCGGGCATTGAAACTGTTGGTGTTCTTACACAGTATCAGCCTCTTGTTTTGAACGAATATATTGGTAACGGTCAGCCGTGGGATTTGGATAGACTTAGCGGTGGAGTAATGGTTTTGCCACCTTATCAAGCCAAAAAAGGTGCTGACTGGTATAAGGGTACAGCGAATGCTATTTATCAAAATTTGGGTTTTATAAACAGGTATAATCCTGACTATGTTATCATTCTTTCGGGCGACCATATTTATAAAATGGATTACAATGCTATGCTTACAGCTCACAAGGAAACAGGAGCTGATTGTACAATAGCTGTTCTTAACGTGCCACTTTCAGAGGCTAGCCGTTTTGGAATTATGGTAACAGATGAAACCGGAAAAATCACTCAATTCCAAGAAAAACCAAAAAATCCGATAAGCACACAGGCTTCGATGGGTATTTACATATTCAATCGAAAGGTGCTCGAGGAATATTTAATTGCCGATGAAGCTGATCCTAAATCAAGCAATGACTTTGGAAAAAACATTATTCCAAATATGCTTGCAGATGGCAAAAAAATGTTTGCGTATCCTTTTCTTGGATATTGGAAGGATGTTGGAACAATTGATAGCCTTTGGGAAGCAAATATGGATCTTTTGGGAGAAAATCCTGAATTTAACGTTCATGATAAGTCATGGAGAATCTTCTCAAGAAACTATGCTGAGCCACCTCAGTTTGTAGGAAATGGTGGAAATGCCGTTAACTCGATCATCACAGAGGGTTGCGTTATTGAGGGACTTGTTGAAAATTCCGTTCTTTCTAACAGTGTAACTGTTGAAAAGGGTGCTGTTGTAAGAGATTCTGTGATTATGAGCGGTGTTACCATAAAAGCCGGTGCTACCGTTAATTATTCAATTATTGATAGCAACACGGTTGTTGGCGAAAGGGCTATTGTCGGTGAAGACAAGAAGAGCGCAAAGGGAATTACCGTTATAGGTAGCGACATAGTTATCGGTGAGGGCTCAAGTATTGAGGCTGGACTTATGATTGACACCGATTTCAACAATGCAAATTAAGGAGGGGAATGAAAATGTCAACTGCAGGAATAATTTTTTCTAACATACACGATGCAAATATTCCGGAGCTTACAAGGAATAGAACTATGGCGTCAGTGCCATTTGGTTGTAGATACAGATTGATAGATTTTGCCCTTTCTAATATGGTAAACTCTAACATTCGTAATGTAAGTGTTATCACTCACTACAATTATCAGTCTTTGATGGATCATATCGGAGCAGGAAAGGACTGGGATCTTGCAAGAAGATCAGGTGGTATAAAGATACTTCCACCTTACATTACTGCATATGCAAACAATGTTAATTCACTTTATAGAACAAGATTAGAGGCTCTTAAGAGCGTAAGCCATTCTATCACAAAAATTACTGATGATTATGTTGTTTTATCCGACTGCGATGTTATTTGTAATATTGATCTTAATGATATGATTAAAAACCATATCGAAAATAAGGCGGATATTACAATTGCCGTAAAGAGGGTTAGTCTTACAAAGGCGGCTGCAAAGCTTAACGTATTAATAGATTCCGATGAAAACGGAAGAATAACCGACCTTCAAGCATATCCTACCTCTTTTGAGGGCGAAAGTGATATCAATCTTAATATAATGGTCATGACTCGTCAATATCTTCAAGAAATTGTTCTTGATGCTGTGGCACACGATTATGTTAGCTTGAATAAGGATATAATTCTTAAAAATATTCAAGGTAAAAACTATCGCGTTTATAGATATGACGGTTACTTTGCTTGCATTACCTCGTCAGAGGACTATTACAAGTGTAGCATGGAATTAATTAAGAATAGCGATATAAGAAACCAGCTTTTCAAGGTTAAAAATAGACCTATTTATACAAAGGTTCGAAATTCTGCACCAACTTATTACAGTCCCGATTCTAAAATTAAGAATTCCCTCATCGCCGATGGATGTCAAATTTACGGTGAGGTTGAAAATTCGATCCTATTTAGAGGTGTAAAAATAGGAAAGGGAAGCGTTGTTAAAAATTCCATACTTTTCCAAGATGCTTTCACGGGAGAGAACGTAATGCTTAACTGCGTTATCGCTGATAAAAACGTTGTAATTCGTGATAACAAGATGCTTTCAGGCGATGAGACACTTCCTTTCTACTTGTCAAAGGGAAAGATGATTTAAGGAGAAATTATGAAGATACTTTTTGTGGGCTCAGAGGCTATTCCTTTTATGTCAACAGGTGGTCTTGGTGATGTGCTTGGCTCGTTACCTGCCGCCCTTGCAAGCGAAAAGAATATGGATGTGAGAGTTGTTTTGCCACTTCACAAGTCGACCAAGCAAAAATTTATAAATGAGTTGACATTTGTTGGGGAAACTTATGTTTATTTGTCTTGGAGATGTCAGTATTGTGGAGTATTTTCCTGTGTTAGAAACGGAGTAACTTACTACTTTATAGATAATGAGTATTATTTCCAAAGGGATTCTGCATATGGTAACTTTGATGATGCTGAAATATACGGATTTTTTGGCAAGGCAGTGCTTGATATAATGCCTCTTATCGATTTTTATCCTGATATTTTGCATACAAACGATTGGCAAAGCGCTATGTCTGTTGTGTATTTAAAGAGAAAATACGCATCTTTGCCTGAATATAGTCATATCAAGACTATTTATACAATTCACAACATTGATTATCAGGGCGTTTTCCCACTTCATATAATCGGTGATGTTTTTGGACTTGATTCGATGGATGATTTGGTAACTGTCGAGTATAACGATTGTATGAATCTTACTAAGGGAGCTATAGTTTGTGCGGACCAAATATCTACGGTTAGCGAAAGATATGCGAACGAAATCCAAACGGAATTTTATTCGAGTGGTCTCCATCACGTTCTTCATATGTTTGCTGATAAGGTTTGTGGAATAGTTAACGGTATAGACGTGGATTATTATAACCCTGTAACCGACGATGCTATACCAAGCAAATTTGACTCCAAAAATCTTGAAGGAAAGGCTATATGTAAGAGAGAGCTTCAAAGACTTTCAGGTCTTCCTGAAAATCCGAATGTTCCCGTTATATCAATGGTTTCAAGACTTGCATCGCACAAGGGCTTTGACCTTGTAAAATATATTTTACCTGAAATTCTTTCTTTTGGTGTTCAATTTGTTCTTTTGGGAACAGGTGAACAGGAAATAGAGGATTATTTCAAGGAGCTTCAGATGCAGTATCCTACTCAGGTTAAGGCATTTATTGAATTTAACAAGGATCTTTCAAAGAAGATTTATTCAGGCTCTGATATTTTCTTGATGCCATCAAAGAGCGAGCCGTGCGGTCTTGCACAAATGATCTCATCAAGATACGGAACTGTTCCTGTTGTAAGAGAAACAGGCGGTCTTTACGATACGATAAAGGCTTATAACAAATACACTGACGAAGGAAACGGATTTACCTTCGCTAATTATAATGCTCACGAAATGAAGGATGCAATCGGTCGTGCCGTTGAGCTATATAATGACGGACAAAAGTGGGATGCACTTGTTAGAAAAATTATGGAAATTGATTTTTCATGGGGTGTATCTGCGACTAAATATATGAATATGTACAAAAAGCTTATCGGAGAATGTTAAAATGGACTGTCCCGTGCAAACGGGACAGTTTAATTTGATGCTTTTGGCAAAATATGTATTTTAGGCGCGGTTCGTGTTGAAAAAAGGAGAAGAACAATTAATGAACAAGCATTTAACAAAGACAGATATTAAGCTTGCCCTTGAGACAAAGCTTTCTAGATATTTTGGTGTAAATCCTGATGATGCCACCAAGGAGCAAATTTACAAGGCGACTATTTTGACTGTTAAGGACATTTTGACTCAAAAAAGATCGCATTTTAGGCATAAGGTAAAGGATGCTCACGCAAAGAAAATTTACTACCTATGTATGGAATTTTTGATAGGTAGATCTCTTAAAAATAATTTGAGAAACCTCGGCATTGCCGAGGCATATACCGATGCCCTTCAAGAAATTGGTATTGATATTCAAGAAATTTATGAAATGGAGCCAGATCCGGGTCTTGGAAACGGCGGTCTTGGACGTCTTGCGGCATGCTTTATGGACTCCCTTACCTCACTCAATTATCCGGGCGATGGATTTTCTATTCTTTACGAATACGGACTTTTTAAGCAAAAGATTATTGACGGAAACCAGGTAGAGCTTCCTGATTCTTGGCTTCCTAACGGAGAATGCTGGCTCGTTCCAAGATCTGACAAGAAATTTAATGTTAGATTTGGTGGACACCTTAAGGAAGAGTGGATTAACGGACATCTTGATCTTAAATATGAGAATTATGAAGAGGTCGAGGCTATTCCTTATGATATGATGATTTCTGGTGCTGATGATGCTGTTAACAGACTTCGTCTTTGGAAGGCGCATAACACAAATCACTTTAATATGAGTCTTTTCTCACAGGGACAGTACGTAAAGGCAATAGAGCAAACAACTAACGCAGAGGTTATCTCTAAGGTACTTTATCCATCTGATGAGCATACCGAGGGAAAGCTTCTTCGCTTGACACAGCAATATTTCCTTGTTTCCGCATCGCTTCAAAGCATTATAAGCGACCATCTTGCGGCATACGGATCTCTTAACGAGTTCGCTGATAAGGTAGCCATTCATATCAATGATACTCATCCAGCGCTTTGCGTTCCTGAGCTTATGAGAATTCTTATGGATGTTTACAACTACTCTTGGGATGATGCTTGGAGCGTCGTTACAAGAACGATTTCTTATACAAATCATACGGTAATGCCCGAGGCACTTGAATGTTGGAATGAGGATCTTTTCAGCTTCAAGCTTCCAAGAATTCATATGATCGTAAAGGAAATTAACCGTCGCCTTTGCAATGATTTGTGGAATATATATCCAGGAGATTGGGATAGAATCTCAAAGATGGCTGTAATTGCATATTCACAGGTTAGAATGGCTAATTTGAGTGTTGTAGCGTCTCATACGGTTAATGGAGTATCAAAGCTTCACTCTGATATTCTTAAAAAGACTGTTTTCCACGATTTTTATAAAGCAACACCCGAAAAGTTCACAAATGTAACAAACGGAATTGCTCATAGAAGATGGCTTTGCTACGCAAATCCAAGTCTTAACGGACTTATAAAGGATTGCATTGGTGATGGATTTGTTAAAAATCCTCAGGAGCTAGAAAAGCTTCTCAAGTTTGCTGACGATAAGAGCGTTCACGATCAAATGAGAGCGATAAAGGAAGAAAACAAGCTCGCGCTTTCGAAGTATATCTTTAACAAGACCGGTAGCAATCTCGATACATCGTCCGTATTTGACGTGCAGGTTAAGAGAATGCACGAGTATAAGCGTCAGCTTCTTAATGTTCTCAAAATTATTTACTACTATGTAGATATTGAGGAGCATCCTGAGAAGGAATTTACACCAAGAACGTTTATTTTTGGTGGTAAGGCAGCCCCTGGCTATTATATGGCAAAGGACATCATTAAGCTTATTTGGAATCTTGGCGAGGATATTAAAAAGAATCCAAAGGTTAGAGATAAGATTTCCGTTGTATATCTTGAGGATTATAACGTAAGCACAGCTGAGGTGCTTATGCCTGCGTCAGATATAAGTGAGCAAATTTCGCTTGCAGGAAAAGAGGCAAGTGGTACCGGATGCATGAAGTTTATGATTAACGGCGCGCTTACTATCGGTACTCTTGACGGTGCTAACGTTGAAATGAGAGAGGCTGTTGGAGATGACAATATCTTCATTTTCGGTCTTAATTCAAAAGAGGTAGATGAGCTTTGGGAGAAGGGATATAAATCTCTTGATTTCTATGCTAACAGTATTCGCATAAAGAAGGCCGTTGATAGACTCAACAAGGGCTTTAATGGCGTTTCATTCTCAAATATTGCTAATTATCTTATAGGTGGATACGGAATTTCCGACCCATATATGTGTCTTGCCGACTTTGATTCTTACTATATTAAGTCAGAGGAAATTATTAAGGCTTATAACGATAAGGAAAAATGGGGGAAAATGTCGCTTGTTAACGTTGCAAAGGCTGGATTCTTTGCAGCTGACCGTAGCATAAAGGAATACGCAGATAACATTTGGCATTTGAAGCCTGTAAAATAATATGATTATTGAATCAAAATACGAGCAAAATAGAAATCTTGGCTATTTTGGCGCATTTGAGCACGATAAAACAATAACATTTAGCCTCGAAATCCCACGGTATCGTGGGGTTTCTGAGGTATTTATGCATTTGTCCTCAGATGGCTTGAATAGTCAGATTTACAAGAGAATACCGTTAAAATGGAAGGCGCTTTTTCAAGGTAAGGATGTTTACGAGGTGGAAATAGATCTATCGAGCATCGGTGTCGGGCTTTTTTATTATGGATATGAGCTTATAAGTGCAGAAAAGTCCGAATTTTATGGAAAACGCGACCTTGACGGAGCTCTTACAAGGCTTGAAAACCCTTACGACGGTCTAATTCAGTTGACAGTCTATAAAGAGTCCAAAAAACATCCAAATTGGCTCAATGGTGGTGTTATGTACCATATTTTCGTTGATAGATTTGCTAAGGGTGGTAATTTTAAGAAAAAGGATTATGCCATTGTCAATGAGGATTGGTATAACGGAATTCCTCAATATCCAGAATATCCAGGTGCTGATGTTGATAATAATATGTTTTTTGGTGGCGACCTTTGCGGTGTTATCGATAACCTTGATTATATCAAATCTCTTGGGGTAAATTGCATTTACTTGAGTCCTATTTTCGAGGCTTATTCAAACCATAAATATGATACGGCCGATTATATGAAGATTGACCCTATGTTTGGCGATGAAAATGCGCTTGAAAAGCTCATTTTTGAGGCTAAAAATAGGGGAATCGAGATAATTTTTGACGGTGTTTTCAACCACACAGGCGCAGATAGTGTCTATTTTAACAAGTATGGCACTTATAAAACGCTTGGCGCGTATCAGTCGAAGGAATCGCCTTATTATGAGTGGTTTAATTTTAAGGATTTCCCGAACAAATACGAGTGCTGGTGGGACGTTCAAATCCTTCCTCGCGTAAAGAGCGACACTCCGTCCTATAAAAAGTTCATTTTAGGCGATGGTGGAGTCATTGAAAAGTGGATGAAAAAGGGAATCGGTGGATTTCGTCTTGATGTCGCTGATGAGTTAAGCGATGATTTTCTTGCAACCTTGAATTTCAAGCTAAAAAGCATCAATCCAAACGGAGTAATTTACGGAGAGGTTTGGGAGGATGCATCAAATAAAATCGCTTATGATAAAAGGAAGCAGTATTTCCTTGGTAATGAGCTTGATTCTGTTATGAATTATCCGTTAAGAGAAGCGATTATCGACTACATAAAATGTGGTAATTCGGAGCTTTTAAAGGATACGTTTGTGATGCTTTATTCGCATTATCCGAAGAGTGCGACTGATATTCTTATGAATGTGTTAGGTACTCACGATACAGAGAGAATTCTAACTGTTTTGGGTGGAAAAAGCTCCGATGGCCTTACAAATGAGCAATTGTCCACTATGAAAATGTCATCGCAAGAGCGAAAAAATGCAAAAAATAAGCTTAAAATGGCGTATCTTATCAATGCAACTGTTCCCGGAATTCCGTGTATTTTTTATGGAGATGAGGCTGGAATGGAGGGCTATCGCGATCCATTTAATAGGCTTCCTTTCCCTTGGGGTAAGGAGGATCAGGAGCTTCTTGATTTTTATCGTAAAATAGGTAAGATAAGAGCCTCTGAGGGCCTTTATAAAGATGGATTTTTCAAGCTTTTGCATTGCAATAGCAATTGCCTTGCGTTTGCAAGATACAACGAAAAAACAAGCATTATAACGCTTGTAAATCGCTCCGATAAGAAGCTTAAGCTTGAAACTAATTTTACGGCTAAAAATCTTTTGACAAATAAGACCCAAAAGATAATTTCAGGTAACGAAATTGCTATTTTTAAGGTAAAAAAGGCAGTAGAAGCTATCGAATTTCAATTCAATAACTAAAAGCGAGCGCTAAAATTTGCGCTCGCTTTTAATGTATGAAACTTAAATGTTTGTTGACTTTTGATTCGAGAATATGCTATAATTATGGAAGAGACAGGGGACTGTGGTCTGCATTGAATTTTGGAAGCAGGTATTGATATGGAAGCTAAAGAAATAAGATGGAGTTTAGAAGTTGATGGAGAAGTGCATTTTGTTGTTTTGCAACAGCAAAATCAAGAATATCCACTTTATGTTGATGGATTTTTAATTGAAAAGTTAAAAATTGACAAATACTTCAACTATGAATATCATTTTGAAATATGTGGTAAAAGCTGTTCGATTGTTAAACTAATAACAGACAAAGAAATAGGATTTGTATTTGATGGAAAATATCAAAATAAGACTCGCAAATACGCCAGAGTACCAAAAGTTCCTTTGTTTATGAAGGTTTTGTTGCTGTCAAATTTAATAGTGTTACTAAGTTTCGTGCTCTGTGATTTAATTATTAAATGTGACATTTTAGATAAAATGTTCTTTATTTTGATTTGCCTTGGAAGC
>JAZKZO010000017.1:0-44919 GCA_045612665.1 Eubacteriales bacterium | reverse complement strand
GAGAACTGTGGGCACGAGGTAAAGCCTCTTGGCTACTCGTCGCGCAATCACTGTCCCAAGTGTCTTTGCTCGAAGCATGTTGACATAATGCCTGGCGACAGGGCGAGCGATTGCGGTGGAGTTATGCGCCCGATAAGAGTTGAAATCAGCTCCAAAAAGGGCTACGTAATCGTGCACAAGTGCGAAAAATGTGGCTACGAGTCCAAAAATCGCACGGCACACGAGGCGGAAATTCAACCGGATGATATAAAGAAAATCATTCTTCTCACTAAAGGAGAGATAAGATAAGCCGTATTTTGAATGCGTATACGAGCGAAGCGAGTATCAAGGTTCTAACCGTGAAAATACTATTTGATTTTCACGAGCTACGCAGTAGCCTGTTCGCAAGAACAGTTAGGTTAGGTTCTTCAATTCGGAATGAGATTGCTTCGTGGGAGTTGTTCAATACTTACTAAGCAAACGCGGGATTTGCCTCGGACGCTGGTCCGTGCGGAATGCGAAGTTAATTCGGAATTCGGAATGCAGAATTTGGAGTGCTAAATGAAAATGAACGAAATATTAAATTGCACTCTTTGCCCGAGGGAGTGTGGGATAGACCGTAGCGAGCGCGTGGGTGTATGCGGTGCGCGAGATTACATAAGTGTTGCGAAGATAATGCTACACAGGTGGGAAGAGCCGTGTATTAGTGGCAAAAACGGAAGTGGCGCGATATTCTTCTCGGGCTGTCCTCTAAAATGCGTGTACTGCCAAAACAAGGAAATAAGCCACACGCTAACGGGTGAAAAAATGAGCGTGGGCGAGCTATCAGGCGCGATGCTATCCTTACAGGAAAAGGGCGCGCACAACATAAACCTTGTTTCCCCGACACAATATGCCCCCTTTATAAGAGAGGCGATTGACGGTGTGCGAGGCGAGCTCAAAATCCCCGTTGTCTATAACACCGGTGGATACGAAAAACCGTCGGAAATTGCGAAAATGTCCTCATATGTGGATGTTTTTTTGACCGATATTAAGTATTTTTCAAGCGACCTTTCAAAAAAATATTCACTTGCAAGCGACTATTTTGAGATGGCGATTGCTTCCTTTGAAAAAATGCTCGAAATCGCACCCGAGTGCGTTTTTGACGAGAACGGAATTATGCAAAAGGGCGTAATTTTGCGCCATCTTGTCTTGCCGTCGCACCGTGATGACTCGATTAAGCTCCTTGAGCGCGTGGCAGAGCGCTTTGACGTGAGCAAATTCAAGCTTTCGCTTATGAGCCAGTACACTCCTGACTTTTATGACGGAGAGGACAAGGCGCTTAGGCGCAAAATAACAACCTTTGAATATCAAAGCGTCGTTGACAGGGCGATAGAGCTCGGCTACGACGGATATATACAAGAAAAAACCTCGGCAAAAAGAGATTTTACACCGAGCTTTAAAGGAGAAATTTATGAAAATTAGATTGCCTGATATCACAAGCGTGTATTTTGAAAATTCGCACGTTGATTTTGAGGGAAAAACCGAAAACAGCGAGGTATGTGTGCGTTTTTTGATTGAAAACGACACCTTAAAGCCATATATTAGCGCAAAAAAGCCCGTAAGATACGTGCGCCTTCGCTGGAACGAGAAAATAGAGCACGGTGTTAAGGTGCTTGGCGATGCGTGGGAAAGAGGATACGGTGATCTCGAATGGCGTGGAGTAGACCCACAAAGATGTATGCCGTGGTATTTTGCAACCTCAAACGGTAGCGACCTAAACGAAAATTACGAGGGAAGAAAAACCTATTGCTTTGGCGTTGGTGTTCAACCAAGTGCCCTTTGCTTTTGGCAATGCGACATGGCTGGCGTAACTCTTTGGCTCGATATCGGAAACGGCACGAGGGGCACTGACCTTGGCGAGCGCGAGCTTGAATGTGCAACCGTAATTTTCAAGGAATACGAAAACCAAAGTGCGTTTAGCGCACTCAAGGAGTTTTGCTCGGTTATGAGTCCAAGCCCTTATACAACCGACCACGTGGTTTACGGCTCGAATAACTGGTATTACGCATACGGAAAAAGCTCACACGAGGAGATTATTTCCGACACTAAATTCGTTAAAAGATTGACACAGGGCTGTCAAAACGTGCCTTATATGGTAATTGATGACGGTTGGCAACCTAATCCGACCGATGCGCCTTGGGATAGAGGTAACGAGCGATTCCCTGATATGAAGCGCCTTTGCGACGAGATGAAATCTCTTGGCGTGCGCCCCGGAATTTGGGTAAGATACCTTGTAAACGGCAAGGATGACGAGCCAAGAAAGGTTGACACCTTCTCAGAGGATATGTATCTTGAAAGAAACAATTGTGTGCTTGATCCGTCGCATCCAAGGGTTCTTGAATATGTAGCTCAAACTACCAAGAGAATTGTTGATTGGGGCTATCAGCTTATAAAGCACGACTTTTCAACCTTTGATATTTTCGGCAAATGGGGCTTCGAGCTCGGTGATGCGCTCACCGTTGGCAAGTGGGGCTTCTATGATAAGACAAAGACAAGTGCCGAGATTGTAAAGGAGTTTTATAAAACGATAAAGGAAAGCTCAAATGGCGCAGTTATAATCGGTTGTAACGCGATAGGACACCTTTGCGCAGGTCTTCATCAGCTCAATAGAACAGGTGATGACACAAGTGGAATGGAGTGGCAACGTACTGCGAAAATGGGCGTTAACACCCTCGCGTTTAGAATTTGCCAAAACAATGCGTTCTTCGGTGCAGATGCCGACTGTGTTGGAATTATGGGACTCGTTCCGTGGGAGCTCAATTCAAAATGGCTTGATATTTTGTCAAGAAGTGGCTCGTCCCTGTTCGTTTCCTGTAAGCCTGGCATCTTGACTCCTGACCAAGAAAAGGAGCTTGCAAAAGCGTTTGAAATAGCGTCCGTTCAAAAGGACGAATTAGTGCCACTCGACTGGATGGAAACAACACGCCCGCAAGTCTATAAAATCAACGGTGAAAGAGTTGAGTATAACTGGTATACGAGCAAAGGTACCGAAAACTTTAACCCTTAAGCACTTTGTGCGTCATTATACTGCGTTGTTCCACGATAGCGACCTTGACTATCACAAAGATAGCCTTCGCCCGCTATCTTCCGGTACGCCTTGTCTAATTTAGCACAAAGATGCTTAAATCGCTTTGCACGTCATTAATCGTCGTTGCTCCTCGTAGCCGACTTCGACTATCGTAAGATAGCCTTCATCCGTCTACTGTGGTGCGCCTTGTCTAACTTGCTTCTTGAAAATCAAGATGCGATGGTTGATTGTCGTCCGTGGTTTCCGGCGCGCGTTATATATGATATAATTATAATGTAATACTACTCTTTAAATTTCGGGCTTGCCCGACAGAAAGGAATTATTATGAAGAAAAAGCTCTTTTTCCTGTTCGCTGTGGTAGCGACTCTTATGTGTCTTCTTGCCGTTGTTTCATTTGCAGCAACGCCTGATACAACAAGAGAAACCTTTACTCTTACCGACGGAACAGTGTTGCCTATTTGGGACACCGATGGCAATGGTCTTATCTGGTATAAGTCCACCTTGAATACCGAGGACGGTTATGCTAACTATGATTACGTTGCAAATACTCAAACCGACAGTAGCATAAAGCCTTACGTTTCTTATAGCAAGGGCGGTCCTTATGGCCGAGCTGTTGACGGAAGGAACTACTATGGTTATCAAATAACCGCAGTTACTGTAACGGACGATAACGGTAGCTACTCAAGTAGCAGTAGTAGCAAGCACGAGGATTTTGTGCTTATAAACATTCAGAACTTGATGTTTAATAGCAACAACAAGGTAAATATGTTTGCGACAACGTTTAGACACTGTGCATCGCTCGAGGCGGTTTATCTTGATAAGGGCTCTGACTCTACACCGATTTTCATTTTGTCACAGTCCTTTGAATATTGCTCAAAGCTAAGATACATAAATACGGAGTCCATTAATCTTATAGAGATTGGCGGAAACGGTGTGTTTAACGGTTGTACCTCTCTTACACAAATAAATTTGCCGAACACCCTTAAGGTTTTAGGACACTATACCTTCCAAGCTACAGGACTTACAGAATTTACCTTCCCAAGCAGTATTAAGAAAATAGACGGAAGTGCAACCTTTAAAAACTGTGCAAGCTTGGAAAACGTGTATGGACTAGAAGCGCTTATTGAAAGCCGAGCTATCACAGGTATTCTTGCCAACATGTTCGAGAACTGTACCTCTCTTGAAACCCTTTTTGAAAACGGAGTTTTCCCCGAAGGACTTTCCAGTATAGGCGGTTCCGCTTTTGTCGGATGCACCTCATTTGGACCAAACGTTATACTTCCAAATTCGTTGACGTCTATTGGGCAATCCGCATTTGCGGGCTGTACCTCACTTGAAAAGGTAGTGCTTGGCGCTTCCTTTGCAACGTGGAGTAGCTATGACGGATTTAAAAACTGTTCCTCGCTTGAAGAGGTTTGGATGCCGGAAACTATGACCGCTATTGCAGGAAACGTATTTAACACTGCTGCAAGCAATTGTGTGTTCTATTTTACAGGAACAAAGGGTCAGCTTGACAATGTAAAGGCTAATGCAAACTCTAACAATACAGCTTTCCTCGACGCTTACAAGCAAGCGAAGTCTTGGGATGAGTTCCAAGACATTGAAACCAAGAGTGGTAGATATATCGTTTACGGTGTAAATAAATGCTTTGCATTCTATGAGGGCAATCACACCTTGACAGGCACTGACTGTACAAAGGACGATACCTGTAAGATTTGTGCTCTTCCAATCGCAAAGCAGGCAGAACACACCTTGCTCGAAGCTCTTGTTTATGCAAACGGCTTTACTGAAAACGGCGTTTATACTTGCGACTGTACCTTTAACGGCTGTACGGTGGTTGATATAAAGGCAGGCGACGAGGGATCGAGCAGAGCTCCTCTCTTTAACGGTGGAGAGGGCTTCTCCACAAAGGGCGAGGACGGAATCGCAGGCGGATATACAATCAACGTTGACGGTGTAAATGAGTATAAGAGAATAAACGGCACACTTACCTTTGGAATTATGGTAGTAAATCCAAATTACTACTATGGCAAGGATTCGTTCTTTGATTCAAACGGCAAGGTAAACACAAGCGGTGGCGCATTACAGGTTGAGCTTGCTAACAACCAGTACAAAAATGTAAACGTGTCGCTCACAGGCTTTGCAGGCGCAGAGGGTCTCTCACTCGTAATCGCGCTTTATGTATATGACGATGCCGAAAGCGTTGAATTCATTCAATCTACAACAACTAAGTGTGGCGACAAGAACGTAACCGTTGGCGGTGAAACGCTTTACACAGTAACTCTTGCGTCGGTTAAGGCAGGAGCAAACGACCTTTCAAGCCTTGGCGACTACACAATCGAAGAGCCTCAAAAGAAGGAAGAACAGGCATAAAACATAAAAACAGCCACATATGTGGCTGTTTTCTATTGATTTTTTTGCAAAAATGTGGTAAAATATATATAAAGAATTGAAAGGGGGACGGTTATGGCACTTGAAAACAAGCTTGGAATAACGGATTCTGCGCTTCTCGCAAGAGAAGAGGAAAGAATCAGCAAAACGCGCGCGGTTGAGCTTTTTGAAAGCGGTGCGCTTGACTCACTTGATGCGGGCACGTTCGAATCCCTCAAATATATTCACGAGCATCTTTTTGGCGATATATATGCTTTTGCAGGAAAGCTACGAGAGGTTAATATTGCAAAGGGAAGCTTCCGATTTGCACCACTTATGTATTTGAAGGAGTCGCTTAAGGCAATCGACAAAATGCCACAGTCCACCTTTGAACAAATAGTGGAAAAGTACGTTGAAATGAACATAGCTCATCCGTTTCGCGAGGGAAATGGCAGAAGCACGAGAATATGGCTCGATCTTGTTTTGAAAAAGGAGCTCGGCAAAGCGATTGACTGGTCGCGAGTTGACAAAGAGGATTACCTTTTGGCAATGGAGAGAAGCCCGATAAGGGATACCGAAATCAAATTTGTTTTGAGAGAGGCGCTCGTTGTCGATACGGGCGATAGGGAGCTGTTTATGAAGGGCATCGACCATAGCTATTATTACGAGGGCTATAATTTGTATAAGGCAAGCGAGTTATAAGAAAAATCCACACTCAATCGAGTGTGGATTTTTTGTTGTTATTCGTTTTCTTCGTTTTCTGACGGTGTTGGAACAACGAATGGAAGAGTTACGTTTGTGAGCTCGGCTATTTTTGAAATAGTTACGATATCAAGAGTTGACTCGCCCTTTGTTACCTCGCCTGCGTAAGTTCCCTCGTGTTGAACGAACGAAACGCCATTTTCATCGATAACGTAGAGCGCAATTACGAGATTGAGGTCTACTGCATCTTGGGTAAATTGATCGAGAGTTGCATCTATTCTTGAATAAACGTCGGACATTTCAACCTGAATTCCCTTTGTCGCATTGAGCTTGTATTTTCCGTCGTCGCCCTTTGTCATAAACGCATCTTGACCGATAGTTTTTGCGTTAGCAACGATAATACCGATTGTGAGCTTTTCGTTCATATCCTCGTACGCCTTAAGCGCGGTTGGATTTACATAGAAGGTCGAGACAATTCCGTATCCACCCTTTTCCTTAACGGAGTAGCCAACGGTTTCGAAAATCGGCTTTAGAGTTGTCTTGATGTTGCCGTTGCAAGCTGCAAGGTGGCAGGTTTGAGCAAGACCGCTCTTTGTGTATCCGTTTGGATAAGTTACAGATGGCTCGCCAACGTGTGGAGTCAAGGTGTGATAACCACAGTCCGAGCAATAATCGTCGTTTCCACAAATTGTGTCAGTTGCAGAGTGGCTCTTTGTTAGAGCAAGAGAGTTACAGTAGTTTATTACGATTGTGTGATTTGTTAGTGTGCCACCTGCCGTGTGTTGCCACTTGCTAGCAGGGTCAAGGTAGTCGACTGTTGTCGCACCTGTAATAGCCGCATGAGTGTTTACAGCCTTAAAGCTTTCTACAGTAACGCCGTTTAGCAATACAAATTCTATTTTTGCACCAGAATCGCGCCATGCATATGGGTCGTGGAATACGACATCGCTTTGTATATAGAAGGTAAAGGTCTTTATTGTCTGACCGCTTCTTGCTGAATGGAACGCTTCGTCCGCTACGGTTTCCATGGAAGCGGGAAGCACGATAGATTGTAGCTTATAACAATGAGCAAAGGATTTGTGAGAGATATTAGTTAGGTTAGGTGGCAAAATCACCTCAACCAAATTATCACAGCTTGAGGCAAGGTTGCCCTTTTTTAGTTCAGTCAAGCTTGTGCAACCACTCATATCAAGCTTTGTGATATTGTTGCAATCGGTAAACGGTCCGCCGTATCCGCCACCAACCACGGTTAAACTTGAGCATTTGCTAAGGTCAAAATAGTCAAAGCCTGAATTTTGGAAAGAATATTCCTGTATTGTTTCAAGAGATGCAGGGAAATAAACAGTACCGCGTAGCTTAGAACAACCGTTGAACGCGTGTCCGCCGATTTCCTTCATGCCCTCTGCAAATACAAGCTCGTTTGTAGCTACCATGTTAGAACAGCCCTTGAACGCACTTCCTGCAAGAGAGATGAACTTAGGGAAAGTGATCTGTGTAAGTGATTCGCAGTCCACAAAGTTACCCTTTCTGAAATCAACAACACAGTTAGGGTTAAATGTTACCTTTGTAACGGAGCAGCTCGAGAACATATTGTCGCCGTTGATAAAGAATGTATCGGTTGCGGCGAATGTGATGGTTCTGATGCTTGTAGAACTGCTAAAAAGGAAGTTGCTTTCGATTCCGTTGATCTCATCAGGGAATGTAACATGAACGATATCGTTCTTTGTGTAGCCTGTGTTATATCCGGTTACAACATTGTCAACCTTGGTTGTTACACCATCTAGTCCTTTCCAGTTGACGGAGCCGATCTTGAAAACTGTTTCAAAATCTGCTGTTTCGCCACTTGTCAAGGTTACCTCGTCCTTGGCACTAATCGAGAGGGTAAAAAGACAGGCAACGATTGCAACGAGCAAGGCGATAAAAAGTCTTTTCTTCATAATTTTCTCCTTATAGTGTCTTAAAATTTCTTATTTTTCGCTTTTGAGTCTATTAACAAACGCCTCTATGCGCTTGAGAACTTCTGCTAGTAGGCTCCTTTAATCTAAGGGAGCTGTCAGCTGTGCTGACTGAGGGATTGCACCTCTTTGTCAATGAGATGGCATATTCCTTCGAATTTGTTCCATATATCAAGATTGGAAAATCGAACAACTTTTATTCCAAGCTCTTTTTCTAAGAAATGTGTTCGTTCTTCATCGTGCTTGGCTCCGCTTTCGGAACTGTGTTGAGAACCGTCAAGCTCAATTACGAGCTTTGCTTTTGCACAATAGAAATCGGCGATATATGGACCCAACACCTTTTGGCGTACAAATTTTATGGGATATTTCCTTAAAAAATCATACCAAAGGTGTTTTTCCTCTTTTGTCATGTTTTTTCGCAACACCTTCGCGAGAGGAACTAATGGTTTACAGTGTTTGAACATTGTTAACAATCCTTCCACCACTAGCGTGGTCCCCCTCCCTTGCTCCAAGGGAGGCTATTTTTGAAGCTTTTTAACAAACGCCCCGTTTTGGCTCCTTTCGAGGAAGGGAGCTGTCGAACGAATGTGAGACTGAGGGATTGTATGCAAAACAAAACAATCCTTCCACCACTAACGTGGTCCCCCTCCCTTTAACAAAGGAGGCAATTAACAAACGCCTCTATGCGCTTGAGTGCCTCGGAGATATGCTTTACCGAGTAAGCGTAGGAAATTCTTGCGAAGCCCTCGCCACCGTCGCCAAAGGCAGTACCGGGAACGATAGCGCACTTATGCTCAAACAAGAGTCTTTCACAAAACTCCTCGCTTGAAAGTCCGAATTTGCCAACGTTTGGATAGATATAGAATGCGCCCTCGGGCTCAAAGCACTCAATGCCTATTTTGCGAAGTCCCTCGAGAATGAAAACACGACGTCTGTTATATTCGTTTCTCATATATTCGATATCGTCATCACCGTTTTTCATAGCCTCTGTTGCCGCAAACTGTGAAGCGGTAGGTGAGCACATAATTGCAAATTGGTGAAGCTTAAGCATTTGAACTGCAAGAGGCTTTGGCGCGCAAAGATAACCAAGACGCCAGCCTGTCATAGCATAAGCCTTTGAAAATCCGCTTGCGATAATCGTACGCTCGTGCATACCGTCAATTGATGCAATCGACACGTGATTTTTACCGTATGTAAGCTCGGCATAGATTTCGTCGGAGAGAACCGCGATATTTGTATCGCGAAGCACCTCGGCAAGCTCCTCAAGCTCGCTCTTTGTCAAAATCGCGCCTGTTGGATTGTTCGGGAACGGGAGAATAAGAAGCTTTGTTTTGTCGCTTATAGCCTCGCGTAGCTCCTTTGCAGTGAGCTTAAAGTTGTTTTCAAGCTTTGTTTCAACCGTAACAACCTTTGCACCGCACATTTTTGCAATAGGCTCGTAGCAAACGAACGAGGGAGTTGGCAAAATTACCTCATCTCCCGGATTGACAAGAGAACGGATTGCAATATCAATAGCCTCGCTTCCGCCGACAGTAACGATTATCTCGTCGCTTTCGTAGTCAAGCGAGAATTTTCTTTTCATATACCTCGAAATTTCATTTCGTAGCTCCGGCATACCTGCATTCGAGGTGTAGTAGGTCTTTCCCTTTTCAAGAGAGTCGATTGCTGCCTCGCGAATGTGCCACGGGGTAACGAAATCAGGCTGACCTACTGTGAGTGCAACGACATCATCGCCCATATCGGAAAGCATATCGAAGAATTTTCGAATGCCCGACGGCTTGATTTCCTGCACCGTATCACAGAGCATCTTTGAGTAATCTATCATAGTGGAATGTTACCTCTCTCATCCTTTTCAGGCGAGGTGTAAACAACACCCTTGTCCTTGTATTTCTTCAAAACGAAGTGAGTAGCGGTTGAAGTAACGAACTCGATAGGAGCGAGCTTTTGCGCTACGAAATAAGCAACCTCTTTCATAGTTTTGCCCTCGATAAGAACGGTGAAGTCAAATCCACCGGACATAAGATAGAGTGCCTTAACCTCGGGATGAAGTGTAATTTTTTCAGCAATCTTGTCAAAGCCCTTATCTCTTTGAGGCATAACCTTAACCTCGATAAGCGCGCTTACGTACTCACGGTCGGTTTTATCCCAGTCAACTACCGTTTGATAGCCGAGGATAACTCCGTCGCGCTCGTACTTTTCAATCATATTTTTAACCTCTCCAACCTCTTTTTTGAGCATCACGGAGAGCTCGTCAGCGGTGAGGGTTGCATCGTTTTCAAGTAAAGTCAAAATCTTTTCCATAATAAACTCCTTAATAGTCTTTATTTGCTTCAAGCTCGTCAAGCCATACCCACGAGGTCGCGTCGCTTGGCATCAAGAATTCACCTCTTGGCGAGAGGGAAACCGAGCCAACCTTAACTCCGTCAGGAGAGCAGGAGCGCTTGAATTGTTGTGTAAAGAAGCGTTTTATAAACACTCCAAGCCACTTATATATTGTTTGTTCGTCAAATTTTCCGTCAAACGCGTATTTTGCGAGCCGGTAAATCTTCGACGGAGCAAAGCGCCTTCTTACGAAATTATAAATGAAGAAGTCGTGAAGCTCGTAAGGGCCGACAAGGTCCTCGGTCTTTTGCTCGATTTGTCCGTTTTCGTCAGGTGGGAGAAGCTCGGGAGATACGGGAGTGTCGAGAATATCGCTTAAAATATCACGGCATTCGCCCTCGCAAAGCATCGCCTCGTGATAAACGAGATGGCGCACAAGCGTTTTTGGAATATCGCAGTTTGGATTATACATCGACATATGGTCGGCGTTATAGGTTGACCAACCGAGGGCAATCTCGCTTAAATCGCCCGTGCCGACAACGAGTCCGCCTGTACGGTTTGCGTAGTCCATAAGAATTTGTGTACGCTCACGCGCTTGGGCGTTTTCAAAGGTTACGCTATGGTCGTCCTCGCTATGACCGATATCCTTAAAATGAAGCCTTACGCTATCGGCAATGTTGATTTCCTTAAAGGTTACGCCAAGCGATTCGCAAAGTAGAGTTGCGTTTGATTTTGTACGCTTGGTAGTGCCGAAGCACGGCATCGTAATCGCGTGAATTTTCTCTCTTTCCCAACCGAGATGGTCGATTGCACGGCACAAAACGAGAAGGGCAAGCGTTGAATCAAGACCGCCCGAGATTCCGAGCACCGCGGTTTTCGAATGTGAGGCGACAAGCCTTTTTGCAAGCGCCCTCGCCTGTACGGTTAAAATAAACTCGTAGGTGTCCTTATCGCCCGAAACGAACGGATAAGCGTCAATTTTGCGCGTAAGAGTGGTTTTTTCACTCTTGAGGCTAAACGGAGTGGTAGAGGCGAACTCCTGCACGCTTGCATCTGTGGCTCGCGCTCCTGTAAGAAGTTCTGTGTCAATTTCAGACACACATTCGCCGTTTTTAGCGGAAAAAGGTCCACTCTGTGTAAGAATTTCGCCATTTTCGCAAATAATATTATGTGGCGCAAATAGCATATCCGACGAGGTTTCGCCCTCACCTGCGCTCGCGCTCACGATTGCACATTTATACTTTGCACTTTGCGCTACGAGCGACTGCACCTTGCGCTCATAAGAGCCGACAAGCGCGCATCTTGCATCAAGATGAGCAATCACGGTAGCACCGTCTTGGCATCTTCCACCAAAAAAGCTCTTAAACGAAAGGGCATCATCACCGATTACGACACCGATTTTGAGCGACGGCATAGACTCACATTCAAGCACACATTCGCTTGAAAGATCGTACGCCTGCTTGCAAATTTTAACCTCGCTATCGGTTGCAAGACTTGAAAAATAACGGGAATCGCGCGCCCCTGTATAGCTTGACGGAGTTGTTTTTGGGAAAACTCCCAAGATGCTTCCGTTGCAAATTGCGACAGCAGAGTTATAAATTGCCGAAGCGCCTCTTAGTGGAGCACCAACAAAAACGACAATATCCTTGCCCTCACTTGATGCACGAATATCGTCAAGCGCTATCTCGCACGCGTCGAGCAAGGCGGGCTGTAAAAGCAAATCGCCACAGCTAGCTCCACAAACGCAAAGCTCGGGAAGCACAAGCACCTTAACACCGTTTTCGGCACTGTCCCAAATCGCTTGAATAATTTTGGCAGTATTAAATTTTATATCGGCTACTCGTAGCTCGGGCGAGAATGCCTTAACCTTTACAAATCCGTGCTTCATATGTCCCCTTTCCGGCATAAAGCCTTGACTTTTCGACAATTTTAAGATATTATATATTTAGATTATACATATATTATTGCAAAAATTCAAGAGATTTTTGAAATTGTGAGGAAATTTGATATGAATATAGGAAAAAGAGAGCTTACTCTCCTTTGTGATTTTTACGAATTAACTATGGCGCGTGGCTATTTTCATAGCGAGGTAAGGGATCAAATTGCATACTTTGATGTGTTCTTCCGTCGCGTGCCCGACGGTGGCGGATATGCCATCTTTGCAGGGCTTGAGCAGGTAATTGAATATATCAACTCAATAAAATTCGACGACTCCGATATCGAATATCTTCGCTCAAAGGGGATTTTTGACGAGGAATTTCTTTCGTATCTTAAGAATTTCAAGTTCACAGGCGATATTTGGAGCGTTGAGGAGGGAACGGTTATCTTCCCACACGAGCCGATAATGACCGTACGCGCACCGGCAATCGAGGCGCAATTTATCGAAACCTTTGTGCTTCTTACAATCAACCATCAATGCCTGATTGCGACAAAGGCATCAAGAATTGCTCGCTCGGCACAGGGCAGACCGGTGTCAGAGTTCGGTGCAAGACGCGCACACGGAGCTGATGCTTCAATTTATGGCGCACGCGCATCGTATATCGGTGGTTGCGCTTCAACCTCTTGCACGATTGCCGACAAAATGTTCGGTACTCCTGCAGGCGGAACGATGGCACATTCTTGGATTCAAATGTTTGATAGCGAATACGAGGCGTTTGAGAGCTATGTTAAGCTTTATCCCGACAATCCAACGCTGTTAGTTGACACCTATGATGTTTTAAAGAGTGGCGTGCCTAACGCGATTAAGGCGTTTAAGAGCAATTTGAGCGAGGAGCAATTAAAGCACTGTGCGATTCGAATTGACTCGGGCGATATTACCTACCTTTCCAAAAAGGCAAGAAAATTGCTTGACAATGCAGGGCTTACCGAGTGTAAAATCGTAATTTCCAACTCGCTTGACGAGTACATTATAAGAGATATTCTCTTGCAGGGTGCGTGCGTTGACGCGTTTGGCGTTGGCGAAAGACTTGTAACGGCAAAGAGCGAGAGCGTTTTCGGTGGAGTTTATAAGCTTTGTGCCGTTGAAAAGAACGGTAAGCTTATTCCGAAGATTAAGATAAGCGAAAATGCGGGCAAGATAACAAATCCCGACTTTAAGAGCCTGTATCGCTTCTATTCGAGGGAAACGGGCAAGGCAGAGGCGGACCTTATCACGGTTTTCGATGAAAAAATCGACGAGAGCAAGCCGTATGAGCTTTTTGATAGCGAGTATGTTTGGAAGCGCAAGACAATGGAAAATTACATTTTGCGCGACCTTCGAGTTAAGATTTTCGAGGGCGGAAAATGCGTTTATACCTCACCATGTGTCGATAAAATCCGTGAAAAATGCCAAAAAGAGCTCAATTCCATGTGGGACGAGGTGCTTCGCCTTGAAAATCCTCATAACTACTATGTTGACCTCTCACAAAAATTGTGGGACGAGAAGCACGAGCTTTTGAAATTGAAAAGAAAATAAGAAAAAGGACGAGGAATTTTCATAATTCTTCGTCTTTTTCCTATTGACAGGTAAGCCCCTTTTCTAGATGGAGCCTTATTATTATTCCTCGCGAAGCGATTTCATCCAAGCTTTGCTTGGATTTCATCCCAACGGGATTTCATCCACCTTGGTGGATTTCGTCCCTTTCGCATTCCGCAGGCACGCGCCTGAGGCAAATCCCGCGTTTGATTAGCAAAGACCCAACACTCTCACGAAGCAATTCTCATTCCGCACTCCTCATTCCTCATTCCGCATTCATTATTTTAATCACGCTCACGCTCATATCGTCGCGAGGTGCGCCTCGTTGCTTTGCAAGAGCTATTATCACGTCGGGCAAGGCGTCAAGAGCGAGTCTTTTCGGAGTGGAGATTTCAAGGGGCGCGTCGGATTTTGTTATATTGCTTGAATTCACAGGTGAAAGGACCTCTTTTTTTATCTCGTTTGAGGGGGGAGTGTCGATAATTTCGTCATTTTCGACGATTTCAACGCTCGAAAGAAAGTCAACCAAAAACTTGCTGTTGCGCTCGTCGCTTGCAATACCGTCGCTTATCATAACCACAATATCGCCCTCGCGCAAGGAAAAGTCGAGCTTTTCACCGTCAAGCTCCTTCATAATGCCGATAGGCGCTGTGCGAGAGTGAAGTCTGAAAACGTTCGTTCCTCTTTTGATAAACGAGGGCGCAGCACCGCTTTTCACAAGACACGCGCTTCCGTTTAAAAGGTCGATTTCGAGCAAATCAACGCTTGACGAGGATTCGAGTGCCTTTGCACGCACAAAATTGTTCAGCATACACATAGAAAGCTCCTTGCTTTTGCAAACAGGCAAGAGCTTTTTCATAAAATCAACGCACATTTGCGAGGTTGCGTGTGCATCTGCGCCCGTTCCCATTCCGTCGCATAAAAGTGAGTAATATTTGTCGTCAAGACTTAAAATCTCGCACACTGTGTCGCCATTTTGCCCCTCGTCGCTTTGCGCGGAAAATGCGCTTTTGCTCTCGACGGCAAGCGATTTTGCCCTTTTTATTACGATTTTGCTTTCCTCTCCGTCCTCGCAAAGAGCTATATCAAGTGGAAGCTCTAGTGCGTCCTCAAGAGAGGATTTTAGCTCGTCAAGAGAGCATTTCGAGCCCTCGCTTAACACCTCGCCAAGCGTGATTTTGATGCTTTCCGTGCCTGTCGCTATGCAAAAGCCGTACCTTAAGCCGAGCCTGTCGCACACTCTTATAACCTTGTCGTAAACGAGTGGATTTGGGCGCAAATCCTTGTCAAGCGAAGCGAAAATTTCGTCAATTAGCCTCGACATAAGAGAGTAGTCCTGTGCGCTTATTTCAAGCTTGTCCGTTGAGGAAAACCGCTTTTCGCACGACTCCTTAAACGATTTTAATTCCTCGAAAATCACCTCTAGATTCGGGCACCTGTGCAAAAACCTTTCGTCAAGCGCATCTATGCTCGGTGCGCCGTTTACAAACACACCCTCGCCCATTCTTGCTATATTGTCCTTGGTAGTTATGATTTCCTTTTCCCAACAAATTGTGCGCTTCGGACACGAAAAGCAATGGCTTTCGCAAATTTCGAGGCTCGCACTCTTATAAAACTCCCTGTCGGGCGATTTTCCCTTTTGAGATAGCTCTAAAAGAAGCCTCGATATTTCGGAGAGCGCTCTTGATACCTCGTCTATTGCTTCTCGCGATTTGTCCGAGGTGATTACCTGTCTTGGACTAGAAGCGTTAATGCCGAGTAGCCTGTCTGCGCGTGGCAAAATTTCAAAGCGCGTTATCGGATACATCGCAAGCGAGGCGAGAAGTAGCTCGGGCAAAAGGTAAACAAGTGCCTGATAGCCCGATGCGAAAACACCGTAGCCGACACTCATAACAAGTGCGCTTATTATCGCAAGATAGTACGAAAATCCCCACAAAAACGAGCTAGTGATAGCGCAAATTGCGAACACAGGGGCGAACAAAACGCCGTGGCATATGCCGAGAAGCGCACCGAGGGCACAGCTTTTCGCCCCCGATATGTATTTTGAGGCGTAGAGAATCGATGCGTAGGAAATTACCATTGAAATATCAAGTCCAAACACCTCGCGCCCTCTTATCGCATAAACGAAAATGAACAAAAGCGCGCAAATTCCGAGAAGCCTTTCGCTCTTGTCGCTGTCAAACGAGCAAAGGGCATAGCATAAAACGCTTGAAAAAACGCAAAGGAAAATCAAGACGAAAATCTCGTAATAGGAATATTTGCTTGCAATAACGCGATAAACGCCAAGCCCGAGCGAGCAAAGCGCACACAGGGCAACTCGCACGGACGGTCTTTCCTTAAAAATCAAGGAAACAAAGGACGGTCGCGATGCCTTACCGAGCGAAAGCTCGCGCTCTCCGTTGTCGTGAAGCCAAACGCTACCCGCAAGCCTCATTCCGACAAGGGCAAGCAGGGCGATAACATAAGGTATCGGCTTGTCCACAAATAAAACAAAGGATAGGGCGCTTCCCGCAAGAGCAAACGGTGTGCGCTTTTTGGTAGAGGCGCAAAAGGCTATCCCAAAGGGATAAATATCAAAAAGAAACTTGACGGGCGTTATCGCAAGCGCGATAAGCATTGTGAAAATTTCAAGAAGAAGCTCCTTTGGCTCGTCGTCAAGGCGCAAGCTCCTTAGCCTTTTAAGCTTTTTAGTAATCGGTTTGTTCATAAAAATCTCCTTTTTTGCATAAATTTATGATTTGCACCTCTATTTTAACGCAAATCGTTCTATATTTTTGTCATAGTGCGGTGTCGCAAATCACATTTAAAGGACGGGAAATTGTCGAAAATCGCACACAGGGTGGCGCGTTGTCAAAAAATATCATAAAAAATCGTGCGATTTGTTGTATTTTCGGAGCGATTGTGATAAAATCAAGATAAGGAAGTGATGAAATGAAAAAGAAATGCTTTTTTACAGGGCATAGGGGGCTTGGCGCTGACTTTTCAAGAGAAAGGGCGTACAACGCAATAAAGGTCCTTAATGAAAAGATGGGAGTTGACACCTTCGTTTGCGGTGGGGCAGTCGGCTTCGATATTGAAATGGGTGAGCTTGTTTTAAAGCTTAAAGAGGAGCATAGCGAGGTTAAGCTTTGGCTTTTTCTACCCTGCATAAATCAAGACGAAAGATGGAACGCAACCGATAAGGCGCGCCGTCAGGCACTAATTGACCGTGCCGATTACATAGATTGCCCACAGGTTTACTACGATAGCACCGTAATGAAGAAAAGAAACTATAAAATGGTCGATACCTGCTATTACGGAATTTCCTATTTCAACGGAAAAAGAGTATCGGGCACGGCACAAACGCTAAGATATGCCAAAAAAATGGAAAGAAAGCTCTTCAATCTCGCCAAGGAAGGCACAAGAGCCATCTCCGAGCTATAATCACCGACACCGTTCGGTGATTTTCTTTTATATAAATAAATAAAAATAAAAAAATTTTAAGATATGTCTTGACATATAAGAGAATAGTGTGATATACTACATTCATTAAATGTTAAACGGCATTTAAAAAACAGTTCATTTTAAGGAGAAAAGAAAATGAAAAAGATTATTTCTTTGGTTCTTTGCCTTGTAATGCTTGCTGGTGTTAGCGTATTTTGCTTCACCTCATGCAACGGCGAAGACGGCGGAACAATCAAGATTGGTTTTTCCGGACCACTCTCAGGTGGAGCTGCAATGTACGGTATTGCAGTAAAGAACTCTGCTCAAATGGCAGTAGACGAAATTAACGCAATGGACGACAACGGCCTCAACGGAATCAAGTTTGAATTGATTTTCAGAGACGACGTTCACGACGCAACAAAGATTGAGACAAACTTCACACAGCTTCTCGCTGACGGAATGCAAATCTCTCTCGGTACCGTAACAACAAAGCCTGGTCTTGCATTCAAGACTCTCGCTAAGGATCAGAACCTCTTCTACCTCACACCATCTGCATCAGGCGACGATATTCCTGTTGACTCAATGGGTTATCAGATGTGCTTCGCTGACTCTAACCAAGGTGCTGCTTCTGCTGAAATCTTCAACGAAGTATACCAAGGCAAGAAGATCGGTGTATTCTACAAGAGCGACGACGACTATTCAAAGGGCATCTACGACAAGTTTAAGGCTACTCTTAGCGCTGACTTGAAGGCTGGCTTGGTTGAGGCTTCATTTACTGAGTCTACATCAGCTGACTTCTCAACACAGGTTAACGCTCTTAAGGCTTGCGACGTAATCTTTATGCCTATCTACTACACACCTGCTTCACTCTTTATGTCTCAGGGTGTTGGCATTATTAAGGCTGATGCTACCTACTACGGATGCGACGGTCTTGACGGTATCGATGCTATCGACGGATTTGATATCACAACAATTCCTCAAAAGGTTTCATACCTCTCACACTTCAACTCAAACGCAACTGAGGGTCCTGCTGCTGACTATATCGCTGCTTACAAGGCAAAGTTTGGTGCAGAAGCTCCTCTTAACCAGTTCGGTGCTGCTGCATACGACTGCGTATATGCAATCTATGAGGCTCTTAAGGCAACCGATAAGAAGGTAACCTCAGATTTGTCTCCTGCTGAATACACTGCAATTCTTACTGAAGTATTCAATGGCGACTTCACATTCCACGGTATCACCGGTGAAACATCTGCTACTGAAAAATCCGACATTTCATGGGAGTCCACAGGCTACGTAAACAAGAAGGCTGTATCCTATGTTGTAAAGGAAGCAAACGCTAACTAAGGCGAACAATATCAAAGAATTTGCCGACGTTTTTCGTCGGCAAATTTGTTAGAGGAAACGAATATGGAATTTTTAATTAGTCTAGTAAACGGCTTGGGTATCGGCGGAGTTTACGCTATGATTGCTCTCGGCTATACTATGGTTTACGGTATTGCAAAGATGCTTAACTTTGCACACGGTGATGTCATAATGGTCGGTGGCTATACAATAGTGCTTTTCTTGGCAATAAATCCAGTTGTGGCTGTTATCGCGGCAATTATCTTCTGCGTAATTCTCGGAATTACGATTGAGAAGCTCGCATACAAGCCACTTCGTGGCTCATCGCCTCTTGCCGTTCTTATAACTGCCATCGGTGTCAGCTACCTCTTGCAAAGCGTTGCATTGATGCTTACAGAGGGTAAGCCAAAGATGCTTAACTTGGCACTTGGCGCAATCACCGCAGGCAAGTTTTATGTAAAATGGTCTACGATTATAACCATAATTTGTACGGTTATTGTCATGGTATCTCTTACCTTGTTTGTAAAGAAAACCAAGACAGGTCGCGCAATGGTTGCGGTTTCCGAGGATAAGGGCGCTGCACGTCTTATGGGTATAAACGTAAACTTTATCATTATGATTACCTTTGCAATCGGCTCGGCTCTTGCAGCCCTCGCTGCCTTTTGCTATCTTCTTTCTACACCTTCGGTAGTTCCTACAATGGGTGCAATCCCCGGCATCAAGGCGTTTACTGCTGCGGTTATCGGTGGTATCGGCTCAATTCCGGGAGCTATGCTTGGCGGTATTTTGCTCGGACTTGTTGAGAGCTTCTCGCTCGCAATTCCACAAATTAGCGCATATACCGAGGCGATAGAATTTTCACTTCTTATAATAATTCTCCTTGTTAAGCCTACCGGTATTCTTGGCAAGAAGAGAAGGGAGAAGGTATAATGAGTGGATTTGTACAAAAGCTTAAGAAAATAAAATGGTCAAGATATATAAGCTATATCATTATCGCGGCACTTGCGCTATTCTGCTTTATTATGACCTTGACCTTTGAGAGCGTTGATTATAAAACAAAGCTTACAATCCTTCGCTATGTTCCTATGCTTAAGAGCATCGCTATAAATATGCTTTTGGCAGTATCTCTTAGCGTTGTTGTCGGCTTCCTTGGTGAGCTTTCGCTCGGACACGCAGGCTTTATGTGCGTTGGCGCGTACTTTGGCGGTATTATAGCCGTTGCAATTTGCCCATCTCTTGATAAGCCAACCGTTTTGTCGGTAATCGTGGCTATCCTCTTGGGAGGACTTGTTGCAGGCGCTTGCGGATTTATCGTAGGACTTCCTGCGCTTCGTCTTAAGGGCGACTACCTTGCAATCGTAACACTCGCGTTTGGCGAAATTGTAAGAGTTATCTTCCAAAACACAAAGGAAACAGGCTTTGGTGGAGTAAAGGGACTTACAACTCCTAAATTCTCACTCAACGACTCGTTTGTAATTATAACAATCGCTCTTGTCGCGCTTCTTGCTGCAATAGCGATTATTCAAAACCTTATGAGAAGTAAGCACGGACGCGCAATTACTGCAATCCGTGATAACGAAATCGCAGCTAAGGCGACAGGCGTAAATGTAACTAAGTATAAGCTTATCGCGTTTGTAGTTGCCGCTGTATTTGCAGGCGTTGCTGGTGCTCTTGATAGCTTCTGTAACTCTCCTGTTGATGCGATTAACTTCACATATAACAGATCAATTGACATTCTTGTAATGGTTGTTCTTGGCGGTATGACAATCAACGGCTCGCTCGTTTCGGCAGCTGTTATTACCGTTATTGAAACAATGCTCGGAGACAAGTTCTCGGGCGCAACAAAGGACTTTATCTACGCATTAGTTCTTATTCTCCTTGTAATATATAGAAACGCACCGGCTCTTAAGGGCTTCCGCGAAAAATACAACTTCAAAAACCTTTGGAACAAAATCTTCAAGCCAAAGCACGACCCGTCAAAGGTTCGCGACGATGCGGCAAGATGGGACGTTGTTCCAACAAAGATTGCAATGGACGAGGTTCTTTCAACCGACGTTGTAATCGATAATTACGGCGACAATAGTGCCGATATCGGTGAGAGAGGGGGAAATAAGTGATGAGCGAGCTTGTTCTTGAAACTAAAAACCTCGGTATCTCATTCGGTGGTCTTAAGGCGGCGCAAAATGTTAATCTTAAGATTAAAAAGAATGAAATCTACGGACTTATCGGACCAAACGGTGCAGGTAAGACCACAATCTTTAACCTTCTTACAGGCGTATATCAGCCAACAGAGGGAACGTTCTATCTTTGTGGAGAGGAGCTTAAGGGCTTGCCACAGGATAAAATCAACCATAAGGGAATTGCGAGAACCTTCCAAAACATTCGTCTTTTCAACAATATGACGGTTGTAAGAAATGTAATGGTTGGACTTGCAAATCAGAGCGAATACAAGTGCAATCTCTTTGAGAGCCTCTTCCGCTTGCCTCGCCACTTTAAGGTGGAAAAGGAAATGAGAGCAAGGGCAAAGGAGCTTCTTGACATCTTCGGACTTCTCGAGGATAGAAACGCTCTTGCGTGCAACTTGCCTTACGGTAAGCAAAGAAAGCTCGAAATCGCGCGTGCGCTTGCAACAAATCCAAAGCTCTTGCTCCTTGACGAGCCTGCAGCAGGTATGAACCCTCACGAAACTGAGGACCTAATGAATACAATTCGCCTAATTCGCGACAAGTTCGATATGACTGTGCTTTTAATTGAGCACGACCTTAAGTTCGTATCGGGACTTTGTGATAGAGTAACCGTTCTTAACTTCGGTACTGCATTGACCGAGGGCACAGCCCAAGAGGCACTCAATCACCCTGATGTAATCAAGGCGTATATAGGAAACTAAGGAGGAAGTATGGCACTTTTAGAGGTAAAAAATCTTGAAGTTTACTATGGCGTAATTCAAGCTATAAAGGGCATCTCCTTCGAGGTAAACAAGGGCGAAATAGTAACACTCATCGGCGCAAACGGTGCAGGTAAGACTACCACAATGCAAAGCATTATGGGACTTATCCACGCAAGGTCGGGAGAGGTTATCTATAACGGTCAAAAAATCAACGGCATTCCATCACATAAGATTGTTAAGCTCGGTATGACACAGGTTCCCGAGGGAAGAAGAATTTTCTCGGAGCTCACAGTTTACGAAAATCTTATGATGGGCGCATATACAAGAACCGACAAGGACGGAATTAAAGCCGACCTTGACGAAATTTACGAAATGTTCCCTCGTTTGCTTGAAAGAAAAAATCAGGTTGCGGGAACACTTTCGGGTGGTGAGCAGCAAATGCTCGCAATGGGTAGAGCGATGATGTCGCGCCCCGACCTTCTTATGCTTGATGAGCCATCAATGGGACTTTCCCCGTTGCTCGTTGACCAAGTGTTTGAAATCATTAAGAAATTCCACGAAAAGGGAACAACAATCCTTTTGGTAGAGCAAAACGCAAATAAATCCTTGGCAATAAGCGATAGAGCCTATGTCCTCGAAAACGGAAATATAGTTTTGAGTGGCACGGGTGCGGAATTGCTTGCGTCGGAGGATATTAAGAAGGCGTACTTAGGCGGATAAATTCGGAATGCGGAATGCGGAATGCGGAATGAAATAATTCGTGCATCGAAATCAAATATTTGGTTGTCGGTCCGCACCGACTGCCCGCGGGGGCGCCCCCGCAACAAGAGAAAGGTTATAGAAATGAAAGCAGTAATTACAGTAATTGGAAAAGACAGTGTAGGCATTATTGCCACAGTAAGTGCAGAGTGTGCAAAGTATTCGGTTAACATCGTTGACATTACACAAAGTGTAATTCAAGATTATTTTGCAATGATAATGCTCGTTGAGATTGACAATATGTCATCGACCTTTATGAGCTTCCAAAAGGAGCTTGAGGCGGTAGGCGCTGAAAAGAATCTCGACATTCGTGTAATGCACGAGGACATTTTTAACACTATGCATCGCATTTGAGGTGAAAAATGCTTAACACAAACGATATTCTTGAAACTATAAATATGATAAAGCAGGAGAATCTTGATATCCGTACTATCACTATGGGTATTTCACTTCTCGACTGCATAAGCGACGATAAATCTCGTCTTGAAACAAAGATTTACGATAAAATTACTAAGAGCGCAAAGGATCTTGTAAAGACCGCGCTTGACCTTGAGCATACCTATGGTATTCCAATCATCAACAAGCGTGTATCGGTAACTCCTATCTCACTTGTAGGTGCTGATTTTGGACCTGACGAGTACGTTCGCTTGGCAGGCGTGCTTGAAAAGGCGGCAAACGAGCTTGGTATTAACTTTATCGGTGGCTTTGGCGCGCTCGTTCAAAAGGGAATGACAAGAGGCGCATCTAATTTGATTGAGGCAATTCCCGAGGCGCTCGCAACCACAACTAAGGTTTGCTCTAGCGTTAACGTTGCATCAACCAAGGCGGGTATAAATATGGACGCAGTTAAGCGCATGGGTGAAATTATGCGTGAAACAGCGATTTTGACAAAGGACCAAGACTCAATCGGATGCGCAAAGCTCGTTATTTTCGCAAACATTCCCGAGGATAATCCGTTTATGGCGGGCGCTATGCACGGTATGGGCGAAAGCGATACCGTTATCAACGTTGGCGTTAGTGGACCTGGCGTTGTTGCATCTGCAATCAAGAGAGAGGGCTTTTGCGATTTCTCCCACCTTGCGGATGTTATCAAAAAGACCGCATTCAAGATTACAAGAGTCGGTCAGCTTATCGCGTACGAGGCTTCAAAGCGCATGAACACTCCTTACGGAATTATCGACCTATCTCTTGCTCCGACTCCTGCGGTTGGAGATAGCGTTGCTCATATTCTTGAAAATATGGGACTTGAAAAGTGCGGTACACACGGAACAACCGCGGCTCTTGCTATGCTTAACGATGCAGTTAAGAAGGGCGGAGTTATGGCGTCAAGCCATGTAGGCGGACTTAGCGGTGCATTTATCCCTGTTTCCGAGGATGCGGGAATGATTAGTGCAGCTGAATGTGGCGCACTCACAATCGAAAAGCTTGAGGCGATGACTGCCGTTTGCTCGGTAGGTCTTGATATGATTGCCGTTCCTGGCGACACAAGCGCATCAACGCTTAGCGGAATTATCGCAGACGAAATTGCAATCGGTGTAATCAATAATAAAACAACAGCCGTACGCCTTATCCCTGTAATCGGTAAGGGCGTAGGCGAAAGCGTAGAATTCGGTGGACTTCTCGGCCACGCACCCATTATGCCACTTAATAAATACTCATCGGAGGAGTTTATTAAGCGAGGTGGACGAATTCCAGCGCCAATCCACTCTCTAAGAAACTAATAAGCGTCGTTATACTGTGTTGCTCCTCAACGGCGACCTAACCGTACGCCAAGTACGCCGTCGTCCGCCGTTTCCGGTGCGCCTTGTCTAACTTGCTTCTTAGTTCTTAGCTAATTTGTTTCTAAATTCCTGAACATAGCGGATTAAAGCTATCCATATAATCCAGTTTCTTAGCCTTTAGCGCTTAAAAGTTAAAGCTCGAAAATTCAAGCTTTATTAAGAATTTATATTTGTCCGCGGGGACGCCCCCGCTTGAGGTGAAAATATGTCAAAAATAGATACACTATGCGTACAGGCAGGATATGAGCCGAAGAATGGCGAGCCAAGAGTTGTGCCGATAGTTCAAAGCACGACCTATGCTTACGACACTGCGTCGGGGCTTGCTGACCTTTTCGACTTGAAGGCTGACGGATATTTCTACACCCGTCTTGCTAATCCTACCGTTTCAGCGCTTGAAAACAAGCTTACGGCACTTGACGGTGGCGTATGCGCTATCGCTTGCGCATCGGGAATGAGTGCGACACTTCTCGCAATTCTCAATGTTTGTAACGCAGGCGACAATATCGTTTCGGCAAACGCAATTTATGGCGGAACGTACAACCTTTTCTCGATTACTCTTAAAAAGTACGGCATCGAGTGCAGATTCTTCGACCCTGACGCGTCAAGCGAGGAAATCGAGGCTCTCGTTGACGAAAAGACAAAGGTTATCTTTGCGGAAACTCTTGCAAATCCAACTATCGTTGTTTTGGATTTTGATAAGATTTCAGCAATCGCGAAAAAGCACAAGGTTCTCTTTATGGTGGACAACACTCTTGTAACACCTGCGCTTTTCCGTCCAATCGAATATGGCGCAAACATCGTGCTTTATTCATCATCTAAATATCTTGACGGCCACGCAGTAGCTCTTGGTGGAGTTATCGTTGACGGTGGTAACTTTGACTTTACAGCAACAAACAGATACGAGGAATTCCTCGTGCCTGACGAAAGCTATCACGGACTTGTTTATTCAAGCCTTGGCAAAACCGCATTCGGTGTTAAGTGCAGAGTTCAAATGATGCGCGACCTCGGTGCGATTATGAGCCCACAAAACGCATTCCTTACCAACCTCGGTATGGAAACACTCGCGCTTCGTATGGCAAGACATAGCGAAAACGCGGCTAAGGTTGCAAAATTCTTGGCTTCTCATGAAAAGGTTGAATGGGTTAAGCATCCAACTCTTGAGGGCGACAAGTATTATGAGCTTGGAAAGAAATATCTTCCAAACGGAATGGGCGGTATGATGAGCTTCGGCGTTAAGGGCGGAAGCGAAAAGGCTGCCGAGTTTATGGAAAATCTTAAAATGCTAAAGATTGTAACTCACGTAGCTGACGCACGCTCCTGTGTGCTTCATCCTGCATCTACAACTCACCGTCAGCTCTCAAAGGCAGACCTTGAGGCAATCGGAATTGCCGACAACCTCATTCGTCTTAGCGTTGGTATTGAGAATGCTGAGGATATTATTGCGGACATTGACCAAGCTCTTTCTAACATTTAATAAGCGTCGCAATACTGCGTTGCTCCACGATAGCGACCTTGGAGTACAAAGAGTACACCTTCGCCCGCTATCTTCCGGTGCGCCTTGTCTTGCTTGCTTCTTAAAAGTTAGCGCTTCGCAAAAGCATCTAAATTCGGAATGCGGAATGCGGAACGAATTAGCTTCGCACTTCGAATTTCACACTTCACATATCAAAGGAGGTTAGAATTTATGCCAATTATAATTCCAAAGGACATACCTGCGTATTCCACGTTGTCCGAGGAAAACATTTTCGTAATGGGACACGAGAGGGCGGCATCTCAGGATATTCGTCCTATTGAGATTGCAATTCTCAACCTGATGCCTACGAAAATCGAAACCGAAACACAGCTTATAAGGCTTCTTTCCAACTCTCCGCTTCAAATCAAGGTAACACTTATCGGCACGGAGAGCTATATCGGTAAAAACACTCCTCTTGCTCACCTTCAACGCTTTTATAAAACCTTTAACGAGGTTAAAAACGAGCGCTTTGACGGAATGATTATCACCGGCGCGCCCGTTGAGCAAATGGAATTTGAGGACGTTAAGTATTGGAAGGAGCTAACTGAAATTCTCGACTTTGCAAAAACGAACGTTCAAAGCACAATCTTTATTTGTTGGGGAGCACAGGCTGCGCTTCATTATTACTATGGACTTAACAAGTCGATGCTTGATAGCAAGCTTTTCGGAGTTTTCCCACACAGAAAGTACGTTCAGTTTGACCCACTTCTTAAGGGCACGGACGAGGAATTCTTTATGCCTCACTCTCGCCATACCACAATTTCCGCCGAGGAATTTGATAAGGCGAAGGATATTGTAATTCTCGCAGGTAGCGACGAAATCGGTGTTTCGATGGCGCGATCACTTGACGGAAGACAAATTTACTTTATGGGACATATGGAATATGACCGCGATACTCTTAAAAAGGAGTACGAAAGAGACGTTATGAAGGGGCTTGATATTGAAGAGCCTAAGAATTATTTTAGAAACGCATCGAAAACTCTCGTTGTTCCAAACTGGTTCTCGACTGCGAATATAATCTATTCTAACTGGCTTAACTACTATGTATATCAGGTAACTCCGTACGACAGAAGCAAAATTCAAATTAAAACAAACGACTAAAAACAAACAAAAGAGCTGTATGGCTCTTTTGTTTTTGAATTACATATTTATATATGCGCAAATATTCATAAGTGCAAAATGCGCTTGACAAAAGGCTTTTTTGGATTTTTTTGGTTTCGAAATGCCTTTTATATGAATATTTGAGCAAATAAGAATATAAAGAAAGAGCGAAAAAATTCGCACGCAAAATATTTGTTGATTATTTGGCGCGCGTGTGTTACAATATAATTAACAGTGCAAGATGGCTGTCTTGTGGCTCAAATTCTTTAAGGGGGGATAACGAATGAAGCTGTCGTCAAAATTTATGCGTGCGCAGGTAACGATGATAAAATCCGTGTCAAACGGCTTTTCTCTTGAACGCAGGCGCAAATGGCAGGATAGGCTCGGCGATTTTATGGCGCTTAAATACAAGGATAGCGTCCGCACCTCGTTTTTTAGCATAGGCGAAATAGATGCCTGTGAGATTTTCCCTAAGGACGAAACTAGCGATAACGTTATTTTGTATCTTCACGGTGGTGGCTACACCTGTGGCGGTATGACCTATACAAAGTCCTTTGCCAGCGTTTTGAGCGCAAGATTCGGCTGTAAGGTTTATGCCCCCGATTACCGTCTTGCCCCCGAGCACAAATTCCCGTGCGCACTTGACGACTCCCTTGAGGCTTATAAGCACCTTTTGGAGCTCGGCTATGATCCGTCAAGAATAATTTTATGCGGAGAGAGCGCAGGCGGTGGACTTTGCTACTCCCTTTGCCTTGAAATCAAGGAAATGGCACTTCCTATGCCGTCGTGCATAGTTTCGGTTTCTCCGTGGACCGACCTTACAATGTCAGGCGAAAGCTACCGTAAAAATGCAAGGCGCGATCCCTCAATCGGTATAAAGGACTTAAAATATTACGCCAACTGCTATATGCATGGCGCAAAGGACGATAAGGGCACGCCAAACGTTATACACGACAAGAAAAAGGACGCGCAAATTAAGCAAAATCCCTTTGCATCTCCACTTTTTGCCGACCTTGACGGAATGCCACCGTCGCTTATCGTTGTCGGCGCACACGAGATAATGCTTGACGACTCCGTTAAAATGCACGAGGCACTTCTTTCTCACGGAGTTAGAAGTAAAATTTTTGTTGCACCTAAAATGTGGCACGCGTTTCCGCTTTATCCGATAAAGGAAGCTAAGGTTGCCTTTGACGAGATTGAGAATTTCCTCAACGTTGTTGCCCCTGCACGCAAAAAGCTTCGTTGGATGGCGCTTGACAACTCGGCAAAGATTTATCCTGCCGCACGTAGACGAAATTGGACAAATGTATTTAGACTTAGCGCGACTCTTGACGAGGAAATTGATGGGGAAGCCCTCACAAGCGCACTTGATATAACGATAAGACGCTTTCCGTCAATTGCCGTTCGAATTAAAACGGGAATGTTTTGGTATTATCTTGAGGAAATTCCAAAAGCGCCCGACATTGTGGACGAGAAGGCATATCCGCTTTCGCGAATGCTCTTTGACGATATAAGAAAATGCGCATTTCGCGTAATCGTGTACAAAAAGCGACTCGCTCTTGAATTTTTCCACGCGATAACCGACGGAAACGGTGGACTCGTTTTCCTTAAAACGTTGCTTGCCGAATATGTAAAAATCAAACACAGGGTCGATGTTCCGAGCGAAAACGGCATACTTAACACCCTTGAAGCACCAAGGAGTGAGGAGCTTGAGGACTCGTTTTTGAAAATAGACAGTCCCGTTCACGCGCCAAGAGGCGATTCAACGGCATATAAGCTTGACGGTACGCCCGAAAAGGACGGCTATAAGACAAACACGACCTTTATTTTCGATAACACTGAGCTTTATGCAAGGGCGAAATCACACGGAGTAACGGTTACCGCATATGTGAGCGCACTTCTTGCTAAGGCTTGCATTGACGTACAAAAAATTCAGGTGAAAAATCCAAAAAGGCGCAAGCCTGTAAAGCTAATCGTGCCTGTGAATTTGCGCCCGATATATAACTCCGAAACTCTTCGTAACTTTGCGTATTTCGTGTATCCGGGCGTTGACCCGAGGCTTGGCGATTACACAATAGACGAGCTTTGTGGAATTTTTTCACATCAAATGAAGCTTCAAATCACCGAAAAGCACTTAAGCTCACGCATTTCGACCAACGTTCAAAGTGAGAGAAGTATGATTTTGAAGCTTGCCCCGCTGTTCTTGAAAAATATAGTTATGAAGCTTATTTTTAACGCAGTAGGCGATAGAACAGGATGCTTTACTATGTCTAATCTTGGCGTTGTTAAGCTTCCCGAGGCGCTTGAGGCGCACGTAAAGAGAATGGATTTCGTTCTCGGTGCACAAACCTATGGCGCGTACAATGTAGGACTTATCACCTACGGTGGCAAGGCAAATCTTAACGTAATAAGAAACATAAAAGAGCCTATTCTTGAAAGAGCCTTTTACGAGGTTCTAAGACAAGAGGGGCTAAAACCTGTAATTGAGGGAAATCAGAGGTAATATATGTATTGTATAAAATGCGGAGCAGAGCTCTCCGAGGGGCAAAAGAAATGCCCTCTTTGCGAAACCGAGGTTTATCATCCCGATTTTTTAAAAATAGATAACGACACCTATCCAAAAAACAACACTCCCCCCGACAAATTTGAGCAAAAGGGGCTTATGTTCATTGTAACGATGATGTTTTTAATCCCCTTTGTGCTTTGCCTTTTGTGCGACGTTTCCGTGCACGAAACGGTTGTTTGGTCGGGCTATGCGATGAGCGGAATTGCGCTTGCGTATCTTGTGCTCGCGCTTCCGTTTTGGTTTAGACGTCCAAATCCCGTAATCTTTGTTCCTTGCGACTTTGTCGGTATGCTCGGAGTGCTGTTTTATATTGATTTTGCAACACAGGGTGGCTGGTTTTTGACATTTGCGCTCCCAACCGTTGGCGCTTTTGCAGTGCTTGCAACGGCATTTGTGGCAATTTACAGATACGTAAGACGTGGCAGACTCTACCTTTATAGCGGTGCGATTCTCGCCCTTGGCGCATATATGGTCGGCTTAGAGGCGCTTATCAGCAACACCTTTGACGGTGGAGTTCAGTTTATTTGGTCGAGATATCCGTTCTCGGTTGCCATGATTTTTGGAATTATGCTTTTGGTAATCGCAATTTGCAAGCCACTTCGTAATTCGCTTAAAAAGAAATTCTTCTTGTGAGGCAAATATGGAAAGACTTTTGAACAATCTTAAAAAAGAACAAATCGAGGCGTTTTTCGTTCCGAATAGAGAGTCGGCAAGAGAAAAGGTAATTGAAATAATCGAAAAAAAGCGCACAGAGTGTGGAAAAAACGAAAAGGACGTGTCCGTTTCGTGGGGTGGCTCGGTAACTCTTGACGAGTGCGGAATAAGAGATGCCGTAAAGGAAAAATATAACGCCCTCGACCCATATGCGCAAAAAACACCTGCCGAGCAAAATGAGGCAAAAAGAAGAGCGCTCCTAAGCGACGTGTTCCTAATGGGCACAAACGCGCTTTGCGAGAGCGGAGAGCTTGTCAATATAGACGGCAACGGTAATCGCTTGGGCGCACTTATCTACGGCCCTGAAACGGTTATAATCGTTGTCGGCAAAAACAAGATAGTTCCCGATATAGAGAGCGCATATGAGAGAATTAAAAAAATCGCCTGTGTAAAGAACGCACAAAGGCTAAATCGCGACACTCCCTGCGCCAAAACAGGCGAATGCGGCAATTGCTATAAGGGCGGAGCAACAATTTGCGCCCACACGGTGGTAACAAGATTTTCGTCAAATCCGAACAGGGTTAAGGTTGTAATAGTAGATGAAATGATGGGGTTCTAAAAATCTTAATGCGGAATGCGGAGTTTGCCTCGGACGCTATTACACTGCGCCCGTGAACAAAAAAGCTCGACTATGTGTCGAGCTTTTTTGTTATACAAAGTATTTCTTTGCCAAGTCGTGAAGATTGAACGCCTTTTCCTTGTGTGTTTCAAAGTTGTGCTGATAGATTACGAAATCGTCAGAAAAGCTTTGAACCTCTTGGCAACTTGGGCATTTGCACTCAAAGCGAACCTTTGCAAGAACCTTTTCTTCCTTGCTGAGTTGCTTTGTGTAACGTTGAATCTCTTCCCACGAAATGTCTGTGCCGTAGGTGTAGTGCGCGCCACAGCTTGGGCAGTATGAGCGCTTAATTAGTTTCTTGTAATAAATGAAACCGTATGTGGCTCCAAGAAATGCACAGAATCCAAAGAAACCGATTACACCAAGGAACACCTTTCCACCGAAAAAGCCAACGAGTGTCAAAACGATGAAAAGCACGAGTAGCGCAGCTGATATGAGTGTGAAAATTTTGTTTTTGCGAAGTCTTTTGTTGAGGTCTTCCATTTTTTCTCTCCTTTAAGAATGTTTTTCGACCAACGGTCAATAATTAGTATACCATAGTATTTTTGCCTTGTCAATAATTTGTTTTATAATGGTATTGTAAAAATTGACTTTGTGGAGTGAGAAAATGGCATTTTATTTGAGCGAAAACATAAAAACGCTCCGAAGTGTTAGGGGCTTGAATCAAGTAGAGTTTGCAAAAGCTATCGGAGTAACAAAGCAGTGCGTTTCTAATTGGGAAAACGACAATGTCGTGCCGTCAATAGAAATGCTTGAAAAAATCGCGGATTTCTTTTCTATAAGCACGGATTATTTGCTCGGCAGGGACAAGCGCGCGATTTTAGATGTTTCCTTTCTTACGGTGGAACAAATTTCTCATATTTCTATGCTTATTGAAGACTTAAGAAAGCTTAATTGCGAAAATGCTAAAAAAGGGTAGGGTTGACCTGCTCTTTTTGCTTATTTAGCTGTTTTTCTTGGCACTTCGCTGGCGATGCCTTGACCGTTGGCATTAAATGGGGCTCCTTCCGGGAGGTAGCGAAGCGGCATTTTGGCAGTGAATAACTCTCGGGGAGAGTTAGAGCCAAAATGGGACCGAGCCGCAGCGAGATACTGGCGCGTAGCGACTGAGGGAGAGTGCGCAAAAGAGAACAATCCTTACAATGAATTGCAACTGCGTTGCGTGAATTGACACTGCGTGTCATGAATTGCGAGGGTCGCATGAATTGCCTAACGGCATGAAGGGGGTCTCTCCCTCCGTCTTGCTTTGCAATCCACCTCCCTCGTCAGATGGAGGCAAGGTTGCAATTCGATTCATGGCGTAAGCCGATTCATGGAGCGTAGCGAGAATTCACGATGCAAGGCATCAATTCGTTTCAACGAGGAGCGCTGTTTACGGCTCATTTTTATACTTTATATAAAATATTTAAAATAATATTATAAAATTTTAAAAATATATTGCATTTATGAAAAAAGTGTGATAAAATCAATTTATACAGGAGAATTTGCCTTTTTTGGTAAGTTTTTCGAAATTCTATGGGAGGTTTGTTCGTAAAATGGCTGAATTTCAATTCGACATCGTGAAAAATTTCGGTACAGTTTCTGACAGCAACAATGGCTGGGTTAAGGAAGTTAACCTCGTAAGCTGGAACGAGCGCGAGCCTGTCTATGACATCCGCGTATGGCAGGAAGGTCACGAAAAACTTGGTAAAGGCATCACTCTTACTGAGGAAGAAATCAAGAATCTTAAGGCATTGCTCAACGAAATGGATATCTAATTAAATTGTTTGCTGCAACGATGCAGAACAAGCAAAACGAGATAACCAAAGGGTTGCGCTTTAAGAGTATTCATCAAAGACAAAAGATTGAGATTTGCATCAAACGCAAATCTCTTCTTTTTTGTTTTGCTTTAGTCGCGACTTCGCGCTCTACCGTACCAAGTACGCCGACAAGCGCGAATTCACGCCTTCTACATTCGTTTCGCTAACCAATTTCCATAAAACAAAAACCGAGGCGTTTGCCTCGGTTTTTATTTATTCTATTTCGTTTTCGCTGGGTTCTTTTTTCTTATAAAATCGTTTGAATGGGTCGGGGATTTGCGAGAGGATAATTCCCACAAACATAAGTGCGCATCCGATAAGCATTGTGCCTGACGGAACGCGCCTCTCAACTATGCTCTCGAAGATAACGGAGAAGAGTCCCTCGGTTGAGAAGAGAAGTGCCGCGATTGTAGGCGGTGTGAATTTTTGACCGATAATTTGACAGGTGTATGCAACGCCCGTTGACATAACGCCACAGTAAATAATAGGGAACAGTGTCGCCACAAAGCCTTCCCAGGTGATGTGTCCGAAGATTGTGCCTGTCAAAAGGTTTAGAACACCGACGGTTATAAACTGCACCGACGAATAGCGAAGTGCGCTTACTCTGCCGATAAAGCGGTCTATTACTATTATGTGCGCCGTAAAGAATATCGCGCAAAGGAAAACGAGAACGTCGCCTGCCTTGATAGAGAACGCGCCACCGTTAAGGCACAAGAAGTAAAGACCAACGAACGAGAACGCGACCGCGCCCCAAACGAGCGGTGATGCCTTTTGACGGAAGATGATAAGCGAGGCAATCGGCACGAAAATAAGATACATTCCCGTAATAAAGCCCGCCTTACCGCTCTCGCCTGTCAGCTGAATTCCAAACTGCTGAAGTGCAGAGGCAACGAACAATACCGCACCTGTTATAATTCCGTAAATTATAGTGCTTTTGTGCTTTTTAGCCTTTATCTCGGGAGTTAAATCCGTTTCCTTTTCGAAAACAAACCAAAGAGGGATAAGAATAAGACCGCCAAGTAAAAATCTAATTCCGCCAAAGAAGAACGCGTCGATTTTGTCGGCATTCACCGAGGCAATCTCTTGAATTTTAAATGCCGTTCCCCACACGACTGCGGCAAGAAGGCAAAGACCTGCTGATAAAAGCTTCTTTTTCATATATTTTCCTTAATTTTCATTTGCATTTTCAAGTAAAAAATCGATTACTCGGTTTACATCGTCAAGCGTGCAAACTGAGTTTATCATTCCACGCGCACCGGCAGAGAAGCGCATACCCTTTGTGTACCATGCAAGATGCTTTCTCGCCTCGCACACGCCCACTCTTTCGCCCTTTTCGGCAACGAGCATAGTGAGCTGAGCCCTCGCTGTGTTAAGTCGCTCCTCGTGGCTTGGAGAAGAATATTCCTTTCCGTCAAGTAACGCGCGAATTTGTGCGAATATAAACGGATTTCCCATAGCGCCACGCCCTACCATAACGCTATCACAGCCTGTTTCGCGTATCATTTTAAGCGCATCCTCGCAGGAGAATATATCACCGTTTCCGATAACGGGAATGCTAACGGCATCCTTTACGCGTTTTATTATTTCCCAATTTGCGCTCGGCTCATACATTTGAGAGCGAGTGCGCGCGTGAATTGTAATCGCGCTCGCGCCTGAGCCTTCGGCAATCTTGGCAAGCTCAACACAGTTAATCGAGCTTTTGTCCCAACCTGCGCGCATTTTAACCGTAACGGGCACGCTCGAGGCTTTTACGCACGCGCTTATTATCTTCTCGCAAAGGGGAAGGTCGCGCATGAGCGCACTGCCGTCGCCCGAGTTTACTATTTTCTTAACAGGACAACCCATATTTATATCGATTGCGACAGGTAAAATGTCGCCCCTTGAGTGCTTGTATTCTCCGTTTGAGAGAAGATAAGCGCTCTTTGCCATAATCTCGGGGTTGTGTCCGAAGATTTGAAGGGAAAGAGGAGTGTCGTCGCTCTCAATATTAGCAAGAGAGGCAGTTTTCTTGTCCTCGTAGTGCATCGCAACCGAGCTTATCATCTCGCTAACACAAAGGTCAGCACCGAATTTTCGCGCCATAACGCGAAACGGACGGTCGCTTACGCCCGCCATAGGAGCGCAAACTATTTTATTTTTAAAATCAAACATATGTGTGCTCCTTTTTTAATAGGTAACGCGCCCGTCAGGACGCGTTAATAACGTTTATGCTTTGCAATACTGTGTTGCTCCTCAGCTGCGACCTTGACGTACGATGTGTACGCCTGCGCCCACAGCTTGCGGTGCGCCTTGTCTTGCTTTGCCTAAACGTTTTTAAATATTAGAGTGCGAAGTGCGAAGTGCGGAGTGTGAAGCTAATGCGGAATTCGGAATTCGGAATTCGGAATGCGGAGTGCGGAATGAAATCCACCGAGGTGGATGAAATCCCGTTGGGATGAAATCCAAGTAGAACTTGGATGAAATCGCTTCGCGACGAACTAGGAATGAAACAATTCGTGTATCAATCTCGGCTCTTGCCCCCCGAGGCTTCTCGGGTTAGTTTTGCTTTTGGACTGATTTGTATTCGTCGTAAAATTTGTAGTATGGACAAGAGCTGTTTTTTCTTGTCAGGTAATCGAGATATTCGTCCTCGTCGAGGTCAATTTTGCACACATAGTCGCCAATTTCCTCGTCGTAGTCGAAATATTCACAGCTTTCACAGTTGCTTGCCATACACTTAATCTATGGTATAAGTCGTACCCTCTCTTGTATCGAGCAAGGTAATACCTCTCTCCTTAAGAGAATTTCTGATTTCGTCAGCGCGTGCGAAGTTCTTGTCCTTCTTTGCCTGTGCGCGCTCAGCGATAAGAGCCTCAATTTCAAGTTCAAGCTCGGACTTTTCGACAGGAGCTTCTTTGGTAGCTTCCTTTACAAGGTCAAGAGAGAGCACCTCGTCGATTGCCTTAAGAGCGGCAAGCTTTGAAGCACCGTTTGCGTCAGCCTTCAAAATATTGTAGATTGCAGTAATTCCGAGCGCAGTGTTCATATCGTTTCCAACGGCTTTTATAAAGTCAGCGCGAACGCGTTGAACGAACGCCTCGTCAATTTCGCCCTCGTCCTTAATTGAAGCAATCTTTTTAAGAAGCTTGTTATATGTTGCGCTTGCCTGATCGAGTGCCTCGTAGGAGAACACAAGAGGCTTTCTGTAATGCGATTGTAGGCAGAAGAATCTATATGCGATAGGATTGTAGCCCTTGCTTTCAAGGAGCGATACTGTCAAGAATTCGCCCTTTGACTTGGACATTTTTCCTGTTTCGTCGTTTAAGTGATGAACGTGGAACCAATAGTTGCACCATTTATGACCGAGATAAGCCTCACTTTGTGCAATTTCGTTTGTATGGTGTGGGAAAATGTTGTCAACACCACCGCAGTGAATATCGAGATATTCGCCACAGTGCTTCATGCTAATGCAGGAGCACTCAATGTGCCAACCTGGATAACCGATTCCCCAAGGGCTTTCCCATTTGAGCTCCTGGTCGTCGAACTTCGATTTTGTAAACCAAAGCACGAAGTCGCTCTTGTTTTTCTTGCTTGTATCCTCGGTAACGTCATCACGAACGCCAACCATAAGCTCGTCGCTTGAATGTCCTGTGAGCGCGTTGTAATCCTTTACCTTAGAGGTGTCAAAGTAAACGTTTCCGTCGGCAATGTAAGCAAAGCCCTTTTCAAGAAGTCCCTCGATTGTGGCAATAAACTCGGAAATGCACTGAGTTGCAGGCTCGATAACATCAGGAGTTTTGATATTGAGCTTCGCGCAATCGGAGAAGAATGCGTTTTTGTAGAACTCGGCAATTTCAAGCACGGTCTTTTTCTCGCGCTTAGCTCCCTTGAGCATCTTGTCCTCACCTGTGTCGCCGTCGCTTGTAAGGTGTCCTACGTCGGTGATGTTCATAACTCTCTTAACGTCGTAGCCACTAAAGCGAAGCATCTTTTCGAGCACGTCCTCCATCATATAGGTACGGAGATTTCCTATGTGTGCAAAGTGATAAACGGTAGGACCGCAGGTGTACATTTGCACCTTGCCTTCCTCTCTTGGAATAAAATCCTCAACTGTTCTTGAAAGTGTGTTATAAAGTCTGATCATTGTTATTTTCTCCCTTGCTAGTATTTGGAATGCATGCTATAAACGCGATACACGATGCGAATAGAGCACACGAAATTATACAAATTATAAACGGAATGCCGTCAAAGAGTGAAACTATAAGCGACATTGTGTTAAACGCCAAATGGAAAACCATTGACGGAATTATCGAATCGAATTTTGAATAAATCCAGCCCATCATAATGCCGAGCGCGCTCGCATAGATGATGCCGATAGGATTGCCGTGCATTACACCGAAGATGAGCGCCGAGAGGGCAATCGCCCACCACCTTGGCATACCTCTTTTGAGCGAGCCTTGAATTCCTGCACGGAAGATAATTTCCTCGGCAAGAGGCGCCATAATCGCAACGGAAATTATCTCAACCACAACACCTGACGAGGCGATTTGTGAGTTGTTTTCCTCGAGCATAGCCGTCCACGACTCGGGGAATGGAATTATATTGAGTAAAAATAGAATTGCAATTTGTCCGACAATGCCAAGAAACGCACAAGCACCGAGCGTTAGAGGCTTTTTGTCAAACGAAAGCGTTAAGTCAATTGCCTCAATCGGATGCTTTTTTCTGAAAATTGAAGCAAGAAGTAAGCAAAGCACAATGGCAATCGCATTCGAGATAAGAGTAAGCTCCATAATCGAGGAGTTTAGCATTTCGGTTATAGCCGATTCGTTATATTCTCCCGTCCTCATTACGGAAATAATCGTAAATGCCACGGTAAGAGCCGAGCTTACGGCAATTTGTGCGCCAAGATAAACACCAAAAAACGCACACGCCTGCCCAATCGCGCCCCAAAAGCGCTTTGCACGCGATTTTTCTTCCATACGCTACCCCTTTCTTGAAATGCACACTGCCGTGTGATTTCATTCCGAATTGAAGAACCCAAGTTCTCTGTTTTCCAAACAGGCTACTTCGTAGCTTGTGAAAATCAAATAGCATTTTCACACTTGGAACCTTGATACTCGCTTTTGCTCGTATACGCATTCCGCATTCCGCATTCTGCATTCCGCATTTGTTTCACATTATTTTAGCACAAATATTTTTATTTGTAAACTATATATTATATTTTTTCTAAAAAAATTAAAAAAAGTCTTGCAATTTAAAAAGTGCTATGCTATAATAGGCACGATAATAGTATTTTTACTATCTGCGAGGACCCAAAGCCTTCGCAGATTTTGTTTTGTTTACTAAAAGGAGGTTGAAATGAAATCTTCAAAGGCAATAGTAAGTGAGGTTAGCGCACTTTGCGAAAAGGTCGCAAATGAGCTCGGCTACACCGTTTGGGATGTTGAGTACGAGAAAATCGGCGCGGAATACCACCTTACAATAACGATTGATTCCCCCGACGGCATCGGAATTGAGGACTGCGAGAAAATGTCGCGTGCGATTGATCCGATTCTTGACGAGGCTGATCCTATTCAGGACGAGTATCACCTTGATGTGTCCTCACCGGGCATAGAGAGGGAGATTAAAAACGACTTCCACCTGTCCTCGTGCATAGGTCAGACGGTAATTGCGAAGCTTTACGCACCGCTTGACGGACAAAAGGCGATTATCGGAGTGCTTGACAGCTTTGATAGCGAGAGCGTAACGGTAGAGGCACAAGAAAAAATAGTTATCCCACGCAAGGCAATAGCCAAAATGAATATTTATTTTGAATTTTAAAAGGAGAATGAAAGATGAACAACGAATTTTTTGAAGCACTAGAGATGCTCGAAAGAGAAAGACACATTCCAAAGGAATATATGATTGAAAAGGTTGAGGCAGCACTTGCAGCAGCCTGCAAAAAGGAGTACGGAACAGCTAATATCACAGTAGTTATCGACCCTGAAAAGAGAGATATGAGAGTTTTCCGTAAGTACAAGATTGTTGCCGAGGTTGAAGATCCTACAACCGAGATGACAAAGGCTCAAATCGAGGCATTTGAGGCTGAAAGAAAGGCACAGGGCATCAAGCACAAGACCCGTTCAAGAAAGCGTAGCGTTGGTGCTGATTACGAGTATGAGCTTCATACAAAGGAATTCCGCCGTCTTAGCGCACAAAATGCTAAGCAGGTAATCGTTCAGGCTATAAGAGAGGCTGAAAAGTCAAGACAAATAAGAGAATACGAGGAGAAGAAGGGCGAGATTATGTCCGCTATCGTAACAAAGGTAGAGGATAGCACAGGCAACGTAGTAGTTGACACAGGCATTTCACAGGCAGTTCTTCTTAAGAGCGAGCAAATCCCAGGCGAATCACTTCGCGTTGACGATAGAATTAAGGTTTACGCACTTCAGGTTAACTCCGGAGAGCAAAGAGGTCCTGTCGTTTCACTTACAAGACTTCATCCCGACCTCGTTAAAAGACTTTTCGAGGCTGAGGTTCCTGAAATTCAGGACGGCACAGTAATCATTAAGAGCATTTGCCGTGAGGCAGGCTCAAGAACAAAGATGGCTGTATATTCAAGAGATCCCGAGGTTGACGCAGTTGGTGCTTGTATCGGTAATCGCGGTGCAAGAATTAACGCAGTTGTTAATGAGCTTTGGGGCGAAAAGATTGACATAATCCCATATAACGACGATCCTAACGAATATATCAAGAGCGCACTTCTTCCTGCAACCGTAAAGAATGTTTACATCGAGGGCGACCGTAGCGCAAGAGTAACAGTTAGCGCAGATCAGCTCTCCCTTGCAATCGGAAGACAAGGTCAGAACGCAAGACTTGCAGCAAGACTTACAGGCTTTAAGATTGATATAAAGAGCGAGTAATTTTCGCTTGGAGGCACTTATGGAAAAGGTTAAAAAAATACCGCAGAGAAAATGCCTTGGCTGTATGCAATCCTTTCCTAAAAAGGAGCTTATAAGAGTAGTACGCACGCCCGAGGGCGAGGTTGAAATCGACCTCACGGGAAAGAAATCGGGCAGAGGCGCGTATATATGTAAAAACGAAGCGTGCTTGAAAAAGGCAATTAAGGCTAAGCGACTTGGGGCGCATCTTGAAATAGAGATTCCCGACCAAATCGCAGAGGCACTTGGAGCGGAGCTTAAAAAATGAACAAATTTCTTCTTATGCTAGGCTTGTGTCGCAGAGCAGGGGCAATGGTAATCGGCACTCCTTTGGTGACCGAATCACTCCCAAAGGGTAAAATAAAGGTCGTTATATATGCACCTGACGCATCGGCGAACACAAAAAAGAAAATTACAGATAAGTGCGCGTTTTACGGCGTAAAATGTATAGAGGCAGGCGCATCCTCTCTTGAATTATCGAGGGCAATAGGCAAGGATAGCGCAGTTTGTGCGCTTGGCATAACCGACGAGGGCTTTTCACGTGAGCTCATAAATCAAGTGGAAACGAGGTAACTGATATATGGCAATAAAGATTAAGGATTTTGCGAAAAATTTCGGATTAGATATTAAGGACGTAACCGAGGTAATTGAGATAGCAGGCGTTAAGGCAAGTGGCGATTCTCTTGAAACTAAGGATGCGAATGTGGTTGCAAACCGTATCGCAGTTTTGTGCGAGAACGTAAGTCTTAACGACTACCTCGCAAAGAAAACTGACGTTCCTGCAGGTAAGGTAAGAAAAACCGAGGCTCAAAAGAAGGCTGAGGCTGAGGCAAAGGCTAAGGCTGAGGCTGAAAAGAAGGCTAAGGCTGAAGCGGAAGCTAAGGCAAAGGCAGAGGCGGAAGCTAAGGCTAAGGCTGAAGCAGAGGCTAAAGCAAAGGCAGAGGCTGAAGCAAAAGCAAGAGCTGAGGCTAAGGCAGAGGCTGAAAGAGCTACACAGCAAAAGAAGCAGTTCGAGCCAAGAAAGGATTTCCAACCGCGTGAGCAAAGAGATCAGCGCAAGGATTTCGACAAGGGCTTTAACAGAGATAATAGAGATAACTTTAACAAGGGCTTTGATAAGGGCTTTGATAAGGACGGCTTTAACAAGGATAGAGGTCCAAGAAAGGACTTCCAACAGGGACAAAACCAAAACCGTCAGGGCTTTGGCGCTCAAAAGCAACAGTCCCCAAAATTCGAACAGCCATCTACTATTGAAATTAAGAAAAAGACAGGAGCTACTCGCGTAGTTGATACAAGAGGCTCGGGCTCATACGATTCCTCAAAATATGAGGAAAAGGCTGATTACGGAGCATACGAAAACTATGGCTCTGGTAAGCAAAAGCTCAAAAAGCAAAACAACAAGGGCCAAGAGGGCGGATTCAACTCCAAGAAGGATAAGGAGCGTCAGGCACAGGAGAAGGCAAAGCGCGCAGCATTCGAAAAGGCAAAGAATACTCAGCTTGCAATCACAGTTCCCGACGAAATCACCGTTGGAGAGCTTGCATCTCGCCTTAAGGTAACCTCAAGCGAGGTTATCAAGCGCCTTATGATGATGGGCGTAATGGCTACCGTAAACCAAATCGTTGACTATGATACCGCGTACCTTATCGGTGATGAGCTTGGCGCAAAGGTTACAAAAGAGGTTGTTGTTACAATCGAGGAGAAGCTCTTTGACGATGCCGAGGACGATGCATCAGCTCTTGTTGAGAGAGCGCCCGTTGTTTGCGTAATGGGACACGTTGACCACGGTAAGACATCAGTTCTTGACGCAATCAGACATACAAGCGTTACCGCAGGCGAGGCAGGCGGTATCACACAGCATATCGGTGCTTATAGCGTAACAATCGACGGAAAGCCAATCACTTTCCTTGACACCCCAGGCCACGAGGCGTTTACAGCAATGCGTCTTCGCGGTGCTATGGCAACTGATATCGCAATCATCGTTGTTGCAGCTGACGACGGAATTATGCCACAAACAGTTGAGGCAATCAACCACGCAAAGGCTGCAGGCGTTGACATTATAATCGCAATCAATAAAATGGATAAGCCAACCGCAAATCCCGATGCAATCAAGCAGGAGCTCACACAGTATGAGCTCGTTCCCGAGGAATGGGGCGGAGACGTTATTTGCGTACCTGTGTCTGCAAAAACAGGTATGGGACTTGACGACCTTCTCGAAAATGTTCTTCTCGTTGCCGAGGTTAAGGAGCTTAAGGCTAATCCAAATAGACGCGCTAAGGGTATCGTAATCGAGGCTAAGCTTGACAAGGGTCGTGGACCTGTTGCAACCGTTCTCGTTCAAAACGGTACACTTAAGAGTGGCGATGTAGTAATCGCAGGCACAGCCGTAGGACACGTAAGAGCTATGAACGACCACAACGGTAAGGTTGTTAAGAGCGCAGGTCCAAGTAAGGCTGTTGAAATTATGGGTCTTACCGAGGTTCCAATGGCAGGTGATGAGTTCAATGCCGTTGAGGACGAGAGAATGGCAAGAGAGCTCGCTGAGCAAAGAAAGGCAAAGGCAAAGGAAGAGGTATTCAAGGCAAATGCTAAGGTTAACCTCGACGACCTCTTTGCACAAATTAGCGAGGGAGCAAAGGAAATCAACGTTATCGTTAAGGCTGACGTTGGTGGAAGCTCCGAGGCTGTTAAGGCTTCACTCGTTAAGCTCTCAAATGCCGAGGTTAAGGTTAATGTTATTCACACAGGTGTCGGTGGAATTACCGAAAGCGATGTAATGCTCGCTGCTGCATCTAATGCAATTATCGTAGGCTTCAACGTTCGTCCTGATAAGGGCGCAATCGACTCTGCCGAAAGACAAAATGTTGATATCAGAACACATAGAATTATCTATGAAATCATTGAGGAAATGGAAGCTGCCATGAAGGGTATGCTTGCTCCAACCTTCAAGGAGGTTATCAACGGACACGCTGAGGTAAGACAAACAATTCGCGTTCCAAACGTTGGTACAATCGCAGGAAGCTACGTTCAAGACGGAAAAATCACACGCCAATCACAAATTCGTGTTATTCGCGACGGTATCGTTATTTTCGAGGACAAGATTTCATCACTTCGTCGTTTCAAGGACGACGTAAAGGAAGTAGCGCAGGGCTACGAATGTGGTATCGGACTTGAAAAATTCAATGATATTAAAGAGGGCGATATTCTCGAGGCATTTGAAATGCAACAAGTAGAGCGCGCCTAATCTTCGTTATACTGCGTTGCGCTTCAGTCGCGACCTTGATGTACACTAAAGTACACCTTCGCCCGCGACTTGCAGTGCGCCTTGTCTAACTTGATTATCCACACTCTATCGGTTGATTTGCGCGTGGTGCGCCTCGCACTGGGGTTCCCCGAAATGCACGAAGTAAGTTTTGGGGGTTCGCAGGATAACTTGTTCCTTAACGGGCAACAAGTTTCCAGAGCATAAGCGCAAATTCGATTACAAACAAAAAGCGAGCGGAAAACCGTTCGCTTTTTTGTTGACTAAAATTTGAAAAGGTGGTAAAATATAATAAAGAGGTGATATTATGGGCTTTAAGGACAAGGTAATCGAGATTTACAAGAGTATGATTTTTGCGCGTTGCGACAATGCCGAGGGGATATTCTATTTTACAAAGGACGACTTTGACGGGCTTTGTGCGGAGCGCTTTGAGATAGAGAGCAAGCGTGGCGACACCTTGCGTGGATATTTTTACCACTACGATATCAAATTTCCCGACAGAGTAGTCGTTTTCGACCACGGTCTTGGCGGTGGGCATACTGCGTATATGAAGGAGATAGAGCTTCTTGCATATCACGGATTTTTAGTTGTCGCATACGACCACACAGGCTGTATGGACTCCGAGGGCGAAAGCGCAAACGGTCTTTCGCAATCCCTTAGCGACCTCGATGATGTAATTGCCTTTTTAAAGACACATCCCTCGACCTCTGACAAGAAAATTTGCGTAATGGGGCACAGCTGGGGCGGATTTTCCACAATGAATATTTGCGCCCTTCACCGTGATATTCATACCGCCCTGTCAATGTCGGGCTTTATCTCGGTTGATAAAATGGTAAGGCAAAACTTTAGAGGACCTCTTGCGTCTGTTCGCAAGGCGATAAACAAGCTAGAGCGCGAGGCAAATCCGTTTTTCTATACCTATAACGCGTTAGATTCGCTTATGGCAACCGATATTCCCGTGCTTCTTATCTACTCCGACAACGATAAAATGGTGCAGAAAAGGTATAGCTACGATATTTTAAAGGCACAGCTTGCCGAAAAGCCGAATATAAGCTTTATTTTGGAAAATGGCAAGGACCATAATCCGAACTTTACGCCCGAGGCAATCGCACATAAGCGCAAATTCTTCAAGGATTTGAAAAAAATGAAGCGCAAGGGACTTCTCAAAACGCCCGAGTCAAAGGCGCGCTTTATCAATTTCTACAACTGGCACGCAATAACCGAGCAGGATATGAACCTCTGGGAAAGAATATTTGAGCACTTAGAAAAATAATAAAAGGCACTCACCGAGTGCCTTTTTAGTTTCTTTTAGGATTGTTCGTTTCGCCAAGCAAATAGTCAATGCTTACCTCGTAAAAGCGAGATAGCCAAATAAGCACCGAGGTTGGAATGTCGTTTTCGCCCGTTTCGTATTTAGAGTAGCCCGTTTGCGACATACCAAGCATTTTTGCAAGCTCTGTTTGTGTTAAGTCCTTGTCCTCACGCAAATCGCGTATGCGCTTATACATAACATTCCCCCCTTAACTTGTTTCTACCAAAAGTATATACTAATCTGTTTTAGATTATTGACTTTTAACCTAAAACAGGTTAAAATATAACCGAGGTGGTAAAATGAGATTGGTTAAAGGCGTAAAAAGGAGAAGACTTTTCTTGTCCGAGGACGAGCTTTGGGCTCTTTGCCGAGTCTTTGGAATAGAAGAAAAAGAGGTTAATATCGCACTCGTCGAGCTTTCTAAAAAATTTTTGTCAATAGAAGAAAAGACAAAAGAAATAACATTTCCCGAAATTATACTTTTAAAAAAGCACTAAAATGCACTCACCGAGTGCTTTTTTGATTTTGTGAACATTTGATGAAAATTAAGTGAAAAGCATTTACAAGCATATTTTCCGTATGCTACAATAAAATTAAGAAAGGGGCTGATCTTATGAAAAAAATAATTTTGCTATTACTTGCAACGATTTTGTGCCTTGGTGTATTTGTTTCTTGTAATGATGAGAGAAGCTCATTTAGCGAGCAGTCATCTGAAGCTTCTCAAAGCGAAATTATGGTCAGAGAAATTATCAGTAACAAAACCGTACAACTTTCAAAACAGGACGCAGAATTGATAGAAAAAATGTTTAACGAGGGCGCGTGGGCATTTGACATAACCAAAACTATACCAGACTACGTAGTGTGTTTTTCTGGTTTGGAAATAAAATATTCTTCAGTAGGCATTTTTAATGATTTGGGAAGCGAGCAGTCCGGAGATGAGCGACACTTGCAGCTTTCCGAGGAGGAAACAGCTCAAATAAACGCTATTATTGAAAAGTATTTTGGCGAAACTCTTGATTAAAAGGAGTGATAATATGAAAAGAATATTTTCTCTATTGCTTTCAGTAATCTTATGCTTTGGAATTTTTGTG
>JAZKZO010000016.1:0-3555 GCA_045612665.1 Eubacteriales bacterium | reverse complement strand
AACGCACGGGAAACTATAACGCTCATCGAGTATTCAAGAAACGCTTCCTTTACTCTTGACTCAATGTTGCGGTTTACTATCATCTGCTCGATATTTTCATAATCAAGCACGTTGTGTTCTTTTTCTGACATAATGTCCTCCGTTGGCAAGTGCGAAGTGCGAGGTGCGAAATGCGAAGTGCTTTCGCCTTCCCTCTTTCTCCGTTTCGCCTGTCATTTTTTGTAAATTCAAGTTTTAAGCGTCCTTGGGCTAAATTAGGCAAGGCGCACCGCACATTACGGGCGAAGGTGTACTTTCCGTACTCCAAGGTCGTAATGCAGGAGCAACGCAGATTAATAACGCCCAAAGCGCTTAAATATCGAGGTTCTCAACGAACTTCGCATTTTTCTCAATAAACTCTCTTCTCGGCTCAACCTTGTCGCCCATAAGGAGTGAGAATACCTCGTCGCACTTCATTGCGTCGCCTATTTCTACTTTGATTATTGTTCTTGTATTTGGATCCATTGTGGTTTCCCAGAGCTGTTCCTTGTCCATTTCTCCAAGACCTTTATAGCGCTCTGCCTGACCACCACCTATCTCCTCGAAGATTTTATCTCTTTCCTCGTCGGAGAATGCGTATCTTTCAACCTTACCCTTTGTAATCTTGTAAAGCGGTGGCTTTGCAAGATAGATATGTCCGTCCTCAATTAGCTGACGCATATGTCTAAAGAAGAATGTAAGGAGAAGCACCTGAATATGGCTTCCGTCTACATCGGCATCCGCCATTATGATTATCTTTCCGTATCTGAGCTTTGCAGAGTCGAATTCCTCACCGATTCCACAGCCAAGCGCTTGGATAATCGGAATGAGCGACTCGTTTGAATATACCTTGTCAAGACGGCTCTTTTCTACGTTGAGAACCTTACCGCGAAGTGGCAAAATCGCTTGGAATCGGCTATCACGGCCGTCCTTTGCACTACCGCCCGCAGAATCTCCCTCTACAAGGAAGAGCTCTGTATATTCACTTCTTCTATCCTGACAGTCAGCAAGCTTAATAGGAAGCGCGCTTCCACCGAATGCGTCCTTACGGCGCGCCAAATCTCTTGCCTTTCTTGCAGCCTCTCTTGCCTTCGCAGCATCACAGCTCTTGCCGATTATCTGCTTTGCAATATCGGGATTTTCCTCATAAAATTCACTGAGCTTTTCTACAACGATATTATCAACGATTGTTCTAATCTCGCTATTTCCAAGCTTAGCCTTTGTTTGCGATTCAAATTGAGCGTCAGGAAGCTTTACACTAACGATTGCAGTAAGTCCCTCGCGTGTGTCCTCGCTCTTAAGATTTGAATCGGCATCCTTTAAGAAGCCGAGCTTTCTTGCATAGGTGTTTGTTACCTTGGTAAGCGCGTTCTTAAAGCCAACCTCGTGCGTACCGCCGTCAATTGTCGACATATTGTTCGCAAAGGTTATAATGCTCTCGGTGTAGGTGTCGTTATACTGCATTGCTACCTCAGCAGTAATGTCGCCCTTCTCCGCCTTCATATATATGATTTCCTCGTGCACCATAGTTGCGTGCTTGAGGTTGTTTACGTAAGTTACGAATTCCTTGATACCGCCCTCGAAGCAAAGGTCGTCCTCGCGATATCCCTCGCTTACTGTGCCGTCCTCGTTTTCGATTTCTATCTTCTCGCGCTCGTCGCGAAGCACGATTCGAATTCCTGCGTTAAGGAATGCCTGCTCGCGAAGTCTTGTAAGAAGTGTTTCGTATTCGAATTCAACGGTTTCAAAGATTGTAGCATCAGGCTTAAAGCGTACATACAAGCCGTGCTTGCCCTCGGGAGCATCTCCCTCACACTTAAAGTCGCGTGCTACTGCGCCCTTTTCAAAGCGCTCGGTATATCTCTTTCCCTCGTGGCAGTTCTCAACCTCGAGCCAGTCCGAGAGGGCGTTTACTACCGATGCTCCTACTCCGTGAAGACCACCGGATATTTTGTATCCGCCACCGCCAAACTTACCGCCTGCGTGAAGCACCATAAATATTACCTCAAGCGTTGGACGGCCTGTTTTCGCGTTTATTCCGGCAGGAGCTCCTCGTCCGTTGTCCTGTACGGATACGCTTCCGTCAGCGTGCAAAATTACCTCGATTTTGTCGCAATAATTTGCCATTGCCTCGTCAATAGAGTTGTCTACTATCTCATACACGAGATGGTGGAGTCCTCTTACCGAGGTCGTTCCAATATACATTCCCGGACGCTTTCTTACCGCTTCAAGACCTTCCAGAACCTGTATTTGTTCGTCGCCATAAATCTTTTCGTCTTCCATCTTATTTATTCCTTTCGCCAATAGGCATAAATTTCTTGTTTTGTGTTACGGCTGTGCCGTACCGTTTTCATTGAGCCAGGAAAACGGTAAAGAGGCCGAATTTTTTCGATTTTTAGTCGGTTAGCAGGCCGTGTCTTCCTGCTGTTTATATTGTATCACATAAAAACGGACAAAACGGACATCTTTAGAAATGCGGAGTGCGAAATGCGGAATGTGCTTGCACTCTTTTGTTTTCCGTTCCTCTTGTCATTTGTGCTTTTAATATTTATTTCGGTAAAATCAAATTGCACACAGCCTTGCTCTCTTGTAAAACAATTCCGAATTTCTCGTTCCGCATTCCGAATTCCTCATTCATTTCATATAATCCACATGGCTTCCAATTGTTGCACTGTTAAACGGACTCAAATACACCGTTTCGTCCCTCATTACAACAAACGATTTCGGAAGCTCCATTCCAAGAGCTATTACGCGGGCGTGCGCCTGCGCGCGTGATAAAAAATTTCGCGTATGCACCGACACCGTTGACGAGTCAAGGTCGAATATCGCCACAATGTCGCACCTTCTTACGCTTTTGTTGTTTCCTAAATGTACATACATAGAAAGTTCGAAGTGCGAAACGCGAAGTGCGAAGTTATCTCTTGCACGGGCATTTTCGCATATCCTTTAGTTATTTTTAGAAATATTTTCCTTTGTGGTTTTAGTTATTGCTACCAGCATTCCACAAATTTCTCTTGCATCCTTTTCTATACTTTCAAATTCGCTATCTGAAAGATAGTCGGTTTCGTGTAAAAGATTGATCCAATAAATGGTTTCGTTTGCTTCCTTTAATGCAATAGACATTTTTGCATAAAAATCGGGCTTTGATTGTCCTTTTTCGGCTTCAACTACGTTTGCGCCGATACTCGTTCCCGCCTTTAGAAGTTGATTTAAAAGAATCAAGTTGCTCTTTTTTTCTTTTAAGTGGTCGTATAGCTTTACGATTCTGGTTGCGAATTTGAAGCTTTTTTCCTCTATAATGCTATTCATTTTCGCCACCAACCTCGAATTTCGCGTTTTCAACTTCGCACTCCGCACCAACTTCGCACTCCGCACTTCGCACTTCACACTTTATTTTCTTTCCCTCGGAAAGATAAATAAAATTCGTATCGCTTGCCTCAAAGTGCTGTGGCTCGCAAGAGGTGATTATCACCTGTCGGTTATTTATGTTTGAAAGCACGTATGCGCGTCTTGTAGGGTCAAGCTCGCTCAACACAT
>JAZKZO010000015.1:0-54043 GCA_045612665.1 Eubacteriales bacterium | reverse complement strand
TTCGTTATGCGTTGTTGCTCCCGAATGCCGACCTCGGAGTATGCGCCTCGGGGTTCCCCAAAATGCACGAAGTAAGTTTTGGGGGTTCGCGAGACACCGTCGCCCGTCATTCTTGCGGTGCGCCTAGCCTAACTTGCTTCTGACCATTTAAGGTAGAAGCAGCTTATCGCAAGTCCTTTCTTATATTTTATATTTTAAGCTTATTTATTTTTAACTTCGCGTTTCGCATTTCGCGTTTCGCACTTTTCATTCCGCATTCCGAACTCCGAATTCCGCATTAATCACTTCACAAACATACATTCTGTGAAATCCTGCGTTTTCGTAGTTTTTGAGCAGGGATGTGTCGATAAAGCATGCTTTTTCGATATCCTGTGCGTATAATTTTTTGAGAGTGAGAGTGAGCGTTGCATCGTCAAAGCGTGGCACTCCGTTGATAATTTCAACCTTGAAGCCACATTCCCTTGTCTTGTCAACGTCCTTGCCTGAATTTCGACCGCAAAATACGAGGTCCTTCATTCTATCCTTGCCGAAAAACGACAGAGAAAAGCACTCGCTCGCCTCGCAAAATTCGTATGTGTACCTCTCGGGACGAACGAAAACGAAGCAAACCTCTTTTCCCCAAAGAATTCCAAAGCCACCCCAGGAAACGGTCATAAAATTATAGCTTCCGTCGCTTTTTGTAGCACCGAGCAGGGCAAATTCGTCCCTTAAGCGCTCACAAATACCGGCGTCAATTGCCTTTAACATGTAATCACCTCTTATTATATTATACGAAACAATCTCGTTTTAGTCAATAAGAAAAACGCAAAATTTCAAATTCCTATTGACTTTTTTTCTATTATATTATAAAATTATTATATGTAGATATGTGATTTACGCCAAAAATCATTTAATGCATAAATCCACGCGTGTCGCGTGGCAGTCTATAAACAAAAATTATGAAAGGAGAAAATTATGCTAGACTACATTATCGGTGGAATTATTGGTATAGTTATCGGCGCTGTCGTTGGCGTGGCTGTCGGTTATATCATAAGAAAGAAATCTGCTGAAAAGCGTATCGGCTCGGCTGAGGCTCAGGCTAAAAGACTTCTTGAGGATGCTATGAGAACTGCTGAATCAAAGCGCAAGGAATTGGTTCTCGAGGCTAAGGAGCAAATCCTCGCTGACAAGAACGAGTTTGAGGCAGAGGTCAAGGAAAGAAGAAGCGAGCTTTCCCGTCAGGAAATGCGCGTTAACACCAAGGAAGAAAATCTTGACAAAAAGGCAGAGGCAATTGAAAGAAAAGAAGAGGTTCTTAGTCAAAAGATTAAGGAGAACGAGGCTCTTGGCGAGAAGGTAAAATCCATTCGCGAGGAACAGCTTAAGCTTCTTGAAAAAATCTCGGGATATTCAGCCGAAGAGGCGCGTGCGCTTCTTATTAAGAATCTCGAGGATGACGTAAGATACGAGCAGGCTCAAAAGCTTATGGAGCTTGAGGCAGAATGGAAGGAGGAGGCTGACAAGAAGGCGAAGAACATCATCTCCTTGGCTATCTCCCGTTGCGCTGCCGACCACGTTTCCGAGGCTACAATTTCCGTTGTTACTATCCCTAATGACGATATGAAGGGAAGAATCATCGGACGTGAGGGACGAAACGTTCGTGCTATTGAAAGCCTTACAGGCGTTGAGCTTATTATTGACGATACCCCTGAGGTTATCACAATTTCAGGCTTTGACCCAGTAAGACGTGAGGTTGCAAGAATTGCTCTTGAAAAGCTCATTGCCGACGGTCGTATCCATCCGACAAGAATTGAGGAGATGGTTGAAAAGGCTCAACGTGAGGTTGATGCTTCAATTAAGCAGGCAGGAGAAAAGGCTACGTTTGAAATTGGCGTTCACGGCCTTAATATCGAGCTTGTTAAGCTTCTCGGTCGTCTTAAATTTAGAACAAGCTACGGACAAAACGTCCTTACACACTCAATCGAGGTTGCTGAGCTTGCAGGCGTTATGGCTGCCGAGCTTGGCGCTGACGTTACACTTGCTAAGCGCGCAGGACTTCTTCACGATATCGGTAAGGCTCTTACTGCTGAGGTTGAGGGCTCACACGTGCAAATCGGCGTAGATGTGGCTAAGAAGTACAAGGAAAGCAAGGAAATTATCCACGCAATTGAGGCTCACCATGGCGACGTAGAGCCACATTCGATTATCGCTGTTATCGTTCAGGCTGCCGATGCAATTTCAGCTGCAAGACCTGGCGCAAGACGCGAAAATCTTGAAAACTACATTAAGCGCCTTGAAAAGCTCGAGGAAATCGCAAAGAGCTTTGACGGTGTTGAAAAGACCTTTGCAATTCAGGCAGGCCGTGAGGTTCGTATTATGGTTAAGCCTGAGCAAATCAATGACGAAACAATGGCACTCGTAGCTCGCGATATCGTTAAGAAAATCGAGAGCGAGATGGAGTATCCGGGACAGATTAAGGTTAATTTGATTCGCGAGAGTAGAGTAGTCGACTACGCTAAGTGAGTTCAATAAGCGTCGCAATACTGCGTTGCTCCTCAATAGCGACCTAGCCGTACACCAAGTACGCCGTCGTCCGCTATTTCCGGTGCGCCTAGCCTAACTTGCTCTAAATGTCTGAAAAGAAAAATTCCGAGTTTTGTTGAATGAAAGTTAGTTTAACTCCGCATTCCGCATTCCGCACTCCGAATTCCGCATTCACCTCGCATTCACTTCGCATTTGATTAAAAATAAGGGCGACACCTGTCGCCCTTAAAATTTCGAGGGCTTAGGCTCTCGGTAGAAAGAAGAACAACAGAATGTTCAAAATTTTAGCAATAGGAGATATTTGCGGACCTGCGTCCGTTGAGTATCTCAGTAAAAAATTATGGCGCGTACGCTCGGAGTTAAAGGTAAATATGGTAATTGCCAATGCCGAGAACTGCGCTGAGCCAAACGGAATTGACCGTGTGGGGGCTACGACATTGCTTGAAAGCGGTGTTGACGTTATAACGACAGGCAACCACGTGTTTAGAAAATCGAGCGTTTTTTCCTATCTTGACGACGAGGAAAGAGTGCTTCGACCTCTTAATTTTCCATCAACCAATCCGGGCCACGGTGATTGTATTGTCAAAATCGACGGCTACAAAATTCTTTGTCTAAACGTGCTTGGCAGTGCGTATATGGATTCTAGCGCGTGTCCGTTTGAGGCAATCGAAAAATGCCTTGAAAGAAACAAGGGTGCGTACGATTTTGCCGTTTTGGACGTCCATGCAGAGGCAACGGGCGAGAAAAAGGCGATAGGCTACGAATTCGCACCTCGCTTGAGCGTGATTTTCGGCACACACACCCACGTTCAAACTAACGATGCACAAATTCTTAGTGGCAGATGCGGATACGTTACCGATATCGGAATGGTTGGCGCACGCGAGAGCATTCTCGGTGTTAAAAAGGAAAACGTAATTTACAAAATGAAGACAAAAATGCTCACTCGCTTTGACTTTGCCGATGGCGAAATCGAGGCTTACGGTGCAATTTTTGAAATAGACGAGGACACGTTCAAGTGCACCTCGTGCAATCTTGTTAAATTTTAGGAGATTATTATGAAAACAACAGAGCTTTTGAATAGCATTAAGGCGGGCGCGCTTGACGCAAGACTTGCCGAGGTTTACGGCGCTGAGGCGGTTGAGGCGCAAAAGGAAAGATACGTAGGCGCACTTGACGATTTTTATAGCATGTATGGCGAGCGCGAGGTTTCACTTTTCAGCGTTCCTGGCAGAAGTGAAATTTCAGGCAACCACACCGACCACAACTTTGGAAAGGTGCTTGCAGGCTCAATCAATCTTGACATTATCGCAGTTGCATCAAAGACCGACGACTCTCTTATTCGCATAAAGAGCAGAGGCTTTGACGAGGACTGTGTCGATATTTCGGAATATATCACACCAAACGAGGACGATTATTTCAAGTCTAGCGCACTTATTGCCGGAATGGCAAAGGCGTTCAAGAATAACGACCTCAAAACAGGTGGATACGTTGCATATACCACCTCAAACGTATTTAAGGGCTCGGGACTTTCCTCGTCCGCTGCGTTCGAGGTTATGATAGGTAACATTCTTAACTATTTCTATAACGACGGACAGGTTGACAACGTTGAAATCGCAAAGATGGCACAGTTTGCCGAGAACAAATTCTTCGGTAAGCCCTGTGGACTTATGGATCAGGTTGCGTGTGCCGTTGGTGGATTTGTTGCAATCGACTTTGAAAAGCCAAACGCACCTGTAATCGAAAAGGTTGCCTTTGACCTTACAAGCGCAGGCTATGCTCTTTGCATTGTAAACACAGGTGGCAACCACGCAGACCTAAATGAGGATTACGCGTCAGTTCCTGCCGAGATGAAGAGCGTTGCGGCACACTTTGGCTATGCCGTTCTCCGTCAAATGACAAGAGAACAGCTTCTTGGCGACGTTAAGGCACTTCGTCAAAACGTAGGTGATAGAGCAGTTTTGCGTGCTCTCCACTTCTTTGATGAAAACGAAAGAGTAGAGGCGCAAGCAAAGGCACTCAAAAACGGAGATATCGACACGTTCTTCGAGTATGTATTAAAGAGCGGTCGCTCCTCGTTTATGTATTTGCAAAATGTATTTACCACAAAGAACGTATACGAGCAGGGACTTTCCCTCGCACTTTGCCTAAGTGAAAACGCGTTGAAGGGCAAGGGCGGAGCATTCCGTGTACACGGTGGTGGCTTTGCCGGCACAATTCAAGCCTTTGTTCCAATGGCAGAGGTTGAAAATTACCGTAATGTAATTGATGGCGCATTTGGCGCAGGGGCGTGTTATGTGCTGAAGATAAGAAGCTTGGGAGCAATAGAGCTTTAAGCGGTTTATGCTTTGCTATGTGTTGTTGCTCCTCGCCGACAACCTCGACTATCGTAAAGATAGCCATCGTCTGTCGCCTGCGGTGCGCCTAACATAGCTTTGCCTAAACGCACTTATCAAGAGTAAGCGTCATTGTGCGTTGTTGCTCCTCAAAGTTTATGCACCTGCGGTAATATAACTTCGCACTTCGCGCTTCGAACTTCACACTTACAAAGGATCTTTATGATAGCATACACATTATTTTCCGGCTCGACGGGGAATTGCATTTACATAAAAAACGGGCGCGACGAGATTCTCGTTGACGCGGGCAAGAGTGCAGGCGCGATTGAAAAATCGCTTACCGCCCTTGGCACGACGCTCAAAAACATTGATGCAATCTTCGTAACTCACGAGCATTCCGACCACACAAGCGGTCTTGAAATTATATCTAAAAAGTATCACATACCGATACATATAAGCGCTCCGTCATATCCAAAGGTTGCGTATCAAGGCTCGTTTGTGTCGCAATGCGCCAAGGAGCACGAGTCGCACTATGAGGTAAGCGTTGGCTCGCTTACGGTAAGCTCCTTTGAGATTCCGCACGATAGCGCACAAAACCTCGGCTTTGTTATAAAGAGCGAGGACGATATTCTCGGCATCGCGACCGACATAGGACACGTAACCGACGAGATAAAAGAGCGACTCTGTGGCTGTAAAACGGCTATTATAGAGTCAAATCACGATAAATTTATGCTTGTTGCAGGCAAATATCCCGAGTTTCTAAAGCACCGTATCCTCTCCGAGAGAGGACACCTTGCAAACGAGGATAGCGCGGAGCTTTGCTTGCACCTTGCAAAAAACGGCACATCGTCAATAACCTTGGCGCACTTAAGCCGTGAAAACAACTCCCCGATGATTGCTCATCAGGTAACACGCGCACACCTTGACAAGCACGATTTTAGCGAGGTTGCGCTCAACGTTGCAATGCCCGACGACATTGTAAGGGTAAAATAAAAGACACATTCCCCCGAAAATGCAACCTACGGCTTACAAAATGTAATGCCTTGCTTATGAGGATACGGGCGATTTGTGCTAAAATAGGAGAAAAAATGAGATTTTTTGTAGCGATGGATAGCTTTAAGGGCACGCTCTCCTCACGCGAGGCAAGCGAGGCGGTAAGAGATGCTATCTTGGAAAAATACGAAAAGGCAGAGGTTGACATTTCCCCGATTGCCGACGGTGGCGAGGGCACAACCGACGTACTAAAGGACCATTTCGAGGCAGAGCCCGTTTATATTAATGCGATGACTCCGACAGGCAAGCCGATTAGCGCGCGTTGCTACGGCAAGGACGACACTCTCCTCATCGAGGTGAGCTCCTGTATCGGTCTTCCTCTCGTTGATAAGCTTGATCGCGATCCTATGCACGTTACGAGCTTCGGTGTTGGCTTGCTTATAAAGAACGCGATTGCCGAGGGATATAGAAACTTCTATATCGGTCTTGGCGGAAGTGCGACCAACGATGCCGGTGCGGGAATGATTCAGGCGCTCGGCTTCATCCTTCTTGATAAAGACGGTGGCGAGGTTGGATTTGGTGCACAGGGTGCGGGCAAGGTTGTAAAAATCGACACATCCCGCGTTGTTCCCGAGCTTGACGAGTGTAATTTTACCGTCCTTTGCGACGTTGAAAACCCACTCCTTGGCATGAACGGATGCACTTATGTATTCTCACCTCAAAAGGGCGCAGATCCGACCGAGCTTTCTAAAATGGACGCATATCTTGCAACCTTTGCCGAATGTGCAAAAAAAGCAATTCCAACGGCAAATCCCGAGCTTCCGAGTAGTGGTGCGGCAGGTGGACTTGGATTTGCATTTAGAACCTTCCTTAATGCCGATTTGGAGCTTGGCTTTAACTTTATAAAGCGCAGACTTGACCTAATTGAAAGAATAAAAGAGGCGGATATCGTAATCAGTGGCGAGGGACGCCTTGACGGTCAAAGCTTACAGGGCAAGGCGGCTATGAGCGTTGCCAAAATTGCGTGGTATTACGGCAAAACCACCTATATGCTTTGCGGTGGATTCGGAGACGGATACGAGGAATGCCTTAAATTCTTTACCGAGGGAATTGAAATAATCGATCCTGATGTTCCGTTTGAGGACAATCTCACAAAGGAAAAGTCGATTACAAATCTTGCCGAGTCGGCGCTTCAAATCATTGACGATGCGCTAGTTCAAGAGTTCTTTGAGCGCGATAGAAGGCTTGAAGAGGAAAGAAAGGCTCGCGAGGCACAAGAGGCGCAAGCCGAGGGCGACGGGCAAACCGATAACGGAGAAAACTAAAAAATCAATATATTTAAATAAAAAGGAGAACAATATGGAAGATAAGAAGTATTGTAAAAGCTGCTTTGCAACTCTTGAGGACGATGCAAAGTTTTGTACAGCCTGTGGCGCACCTGTTGAAAATGAGCCAAAGGTTGAAGAAAAGCCTGCACAGCCAAAGCTAAGCGATGAGGATATCGCAAGAATTTTGGCACAAAAGGAAGCTGAAATGGCAGCTCAAAATCCACAAAGAAACGATTACTATCAGGCAGCGCCTTCAAACGAGCCTGATCCAAGCGTAAGCAAGAAAAACGCTATCATGTCAATGATTTTCGGTATCATCTCTCTTGAATTCGGCGCAAGTGCAATTTTGTCAGGTTTAGCATCAATTTTGTTTATGGTTATAGGAATTGTATTCTCAATCATTGCAAAGAGAAAATCAACCTATTACATAAGAGAAGCAGGCGCTCCGAACGCATTCACCAAGGTTGGTAGAATTACAGCTACAATCGCCATCCCTGTGTCGATAGTTTTCGGCTTGCTCGGATTTATAATCGGAATAGCAACGCTTTAACAAAACAAAAAAACACGCAAGACTCTTGCGTGTTTTTTTGTTTATAATATAGTATTAAAGAATTCCCTTTTTGTACATAATTCTTGCAACGATTACGGTGAATACAACTCCAACAGGAACCATAATACCAACCGTTCCCGCGTTGAGTGCAGGGATTGTTACAAAGAGTATAAGCATAAGCACGATAGGTGCGATTGCAAGCTTCCAGTTCTTAGAAACGAACACAACTCCAAGACCGCCAAAGAGGGCAGGGAGCATTTGCGCAAACGCAGGGTCGAGCGCAGGAGACGAAAGCACAGGCGTGAGAGGAACAATCATAATTACACCGAGAATAACGATAAGCGTCGTTACAATGCTCGAGGTTGCAATTGAAATTGTTGAGATAATCTCGCCCTCCTCGCTATTCGACTTAACGCCTGCCTTTTCCATAGCGTCAAGCGATACAGGGAGCTTAAGATTTGAAATGTTACCTGTTACAAATGAAAGATATGTACCGCCTGCACCAAGCATAGGAACATAGGTAAATACCTCGATAAGACCAACCGCCCAATACATAGGAACGGTTGCAAGAAGTCCCTTTCCGAGCGCGCTCCAGTTAGGAACGGCATTGAAAATAAGGCACACGATAAGTGGGAAAAGGAAAATCATCGCAAGGAGTGTAAAGCCCCAAATTTTACCGTCGCGATGAACGCTGTCAAGATAAGAAAGCTCTTTTTTGTTATTCATTAGAGAATCTCACCTCCAAGCCAATTTGTAAGAGGAATAGCGCAAGCCATACCTGCTACCATGGAAATAGGAAGCGCGTAGTCGTTTATCCATTTCCACTTAAATTTCTTCATAAGGAAGCCACAAAGTGCCATAACGAGCGCACTGATTACCATAACAAGCACAGGCACAAGTCCCGAGGTTGAGGTGTAATAATGCTCTACCTTTTCACCAAGGTCGTTCTTTTCAAGCTGTGTGAAAATTCCATTCTCAGATGACCAAAGACGGTAAACATCGCAGAACACGAAGCCAAGGAATGCCGAAATCATACCAAGGAACATTGCGTTGTTGAAGATTTCGCGCCATTTCGGGTCGCTCTTTTCGAGCTTAATCATACCGTTTTGGATTTTCTTTGTAAGAATGGGTGTGAGGATAAGACCGAGAAGAATACCGACGGTCATAACCCAAAGAATGGTTACGAACACGCTTGCATCGGTGATTTGTCCACCGAGCGCCTCGCCAAATCCGTTCATAGCATTGTTTGCGGCAATCATCTCATAAGAGAGTGAGCCGATAACCGAAAGACGAAGCCAAGGAACGGCAACGCCAAGCGATTTAGAAAGTGAAATAACGCCAACAAGAATAGAAATTGCAGGCGCAATAGTGAAAATAGCCGAGGAAATAATAGTCTTCTTAAGAAGAGTCTTTTCCATTCCCTTAGCAAGCGCACGCTTGTAAGCACGAATCAAAAAGTAAAATGACTGTGCCAACACCGTGGCGATGATAACCCCTACTAATATGAATAAGATAGGGTGATTTACGTTGAACTCCATTTTAAACGATAATAAGCTGCGCTATGTGTTGTTGCTCCTCAACCACGACCTAATCGTACGCCAAGTACGCTGTCGTCCGTGGTTTCCGGTGCGCCTAACCTAGCTTGCTTCTAATCGTTTAAGGTTTAAACGATTAGAGTAGCTTATAATTTCTCCTTTTTTATTTTAAGTGGTGATAAACGGCGTTATACTGTGTTGCTCCTCAACCACGACCTAATCGTACGCCAAGTACGCTGTCGTCCGTGGTTTGCGGTGCGCCTTGTCTAACTTGTTTCTAACCACTTAAAATCAAATCAAAGTGGTTAGAGAGTTTATCTATTTCTCCTTTTTCATTTCTTTTGTTGAATTCCGAATTCCGAATTCCGCATTTCGCATTTGCGAAGCATCACAAGTCGTAATTAACTCCAAATCTCTGTGCCTCTTCCTTATCGAGGGTAGAGAATTTAGTGTATTTACCGATCCAGCTCATTGTAACCTTACCTGTTGAGCCATGACGGTTTTTAGCCACGATAACGTCAACGAGGTTTTCTCTTTCGGGGTCAGTGCCGTAGTAATCACGGCTTAGGAAGATAACCATATCGGCATCCTGCTCGATTGAGCCCGAATCACGAAGGTCGCTAAGCATAGGTGTACGAGAGGTTGCTTTACCTGTTTCACCGTTCTTTTCTGCTGTACGCGAGAGCTGTGAAAGCACCATAACAGGCACGCCAAGCTCCTTTGCCATAACCTTAAGACCACGGGAAATTTCACCGATTTGGTTTACACGGTTTTGGTCGCCACCGTGTCTTTCGGGTTGCATAAGCTGAAGATAATCGACAATTACCATACCGAGATTTTTAACCCTGCGAAGCTTTGCCTTCATAGAGGTAATTGAAATTCCCGTTGTATCATCAATCAAAATATTAGTTTCGGAAAGAGTAGATGATGCGTGTGCGAGCTTTTCCCACTCGTCAACGCTAAGCTCGCCCTTGCGAAGCTTATACGAATCTACCATAGCCTCACTTGAAACGACACGGGAAACAAGCTCCTCGTCCGACATTTCAAGAGAGAAGATGCAAACGCTCTTGCCTGTGCGCTTTGCGATATTCGTACCGATATTAAGCGCAAATGAGGTTTTACCAACACCGGGACGCGCGCCGACGATAATCATATTTCCCTTGCCAAAGCCGACAAGCGTATTATCAAGGTCGGAGAAGCCCGATTGAATTCCGAGATTTTCCTCGCTCGTGCCCTCGCCAAGCTCCTTTAGGTGGTCGTAGGTTTTAATAAGAACATCGCGAATATGCACGAAATCGTGTCGCTCGTTGTTTCCTGCAATATCGTAAATCTTTTTCTCTGCGAGGTCGACAATGTGCGAAACGCTCTCGCCCTCGGTAAACGCAGCCCTTTGAATATCGTCTGCCGCCTCGATAAGCCTTCTCAAAATGCTCTTGTCGTGGACGATTTTTGCATAGTCCTTGGCATTCTTTGCGCTTGGCACAACCTCGGCAATAATACGAATATATGAGCGCGCCTCGTCATCATCGCGATAAATTCCACGCGAAACGAGCTCGTTGATAACGGTTACAAGGTCGGCAACCTTGTTTTTATAGCTGAAATCAAGGAAAATCTCGTAAATTCTTTTGTGCTCCTCTAGGTAGAAATCATCCATTGTGATGATTTCGGCAACCTCGCCAAAGCAATTCGGGTCGCAAAGTATGCTACCAAGCACGCTTTGCTCGGCATCGACGGAGAAGGGGAGCTTTCTTTGTAAAGCGTCCATCTTATTTCTCCTTTACCTGTACGTTAAGCTTTCCGCTAATTCCCGAATAGAGCTTTACGTCAACGATATAAGTTCCAAACGCCTTGATAGGCGCGTCAAGAGAGATTTTTCTCTTATCAATATCAAGCTTTGCTTGAGCCTTGAGTGCGTCGCTTATGTCCTTTGAGGTGATAGCACCGTAAAATCTTCCGTCCTTACCTGCCTCGGCACAAATAACAACCTTGATTTCGCCAAGCTTTGCCTCGATTTCGCGTGCGCTTGCCTTTTCAAGCTCGATTTTATGCTCCTCGGACGATTTTTTATTTTTAACGTCATTTATAGCCTTTGCATCGGCAACGATTGCAAGCTTTCTTGGGAAAAGGAAGTTTCTTGCATATCCATCGCTTACGTCGATGATATCGTTCTTCTTGCCCTGTCCCTTGACGTCCTGTGTCAAAACAACCTTCATATTAGTCCTCCAAGTCGAAATAACTGTCTATTGCGTGCTTTAATTTCAACAATGCCTGTTGAATTGTAGCACTCTTAAGCTGTGCGCCCGCAGAGTCGTATCGTCCGCCACCCTTGAGCTTTTCAAGGATAAGCTGAACGTTTACGCTACCGTTTGAACGCGCACTTATGTGAATTGTGTCCTCTATTTGCATAAGAGCAAACGATGCGCTAACGCCCTCAACTGCGAGAAGTCCGTCGGCTGCCTTTGCGGCAAGAGAACGGTCGGTTGAAGAATCTCCAACCTCGAAGTTAACGGCAATAGCCATACTGTTACGGTAAACCTCAACCTTTTGACCGAACTTTGCAATTTGTCTGTAATCGACAATGCTTGTCTTGAAAAGGTCCTGAATTCCCTCGTAAGAGGCATTTGAGCCAAGAAGATACATAGCCGCCGCATAGGTTTTTGCGCCCGTGCCCTTTGTAAACTGCTTGGTATCAAGAGAAATACCTGCCAAAAGCATATTTGCCTCAACTCTTTTAAGTGTTGATGGTGGAACGGTTTGCTCGAGCATCTCGGAAACAAGCTCGCTCGCACTTGACGAGGCAGGCTCGATATACTCGATTGCGAGATTTCTCTCACTTTCAGCGGTTTTTCTATGGTGGTCAACGATTGCAACGTTATAAACGTTGTTGTAAATATCTATGGACTCGAACATCGCAGGGTTATTTACGTCAGCGATAACGAGAAGAGTTTCACTCTTAATGAGGTCAAGACCTCTTGCGGCATCAACGAACACGCCCTTGTATTCGTCGCCATCAAAGAATTTAAGACATTTTTTGATATTCGGGTTCTTTGGGTCGGTAACGACGTTTACCTTAACTCCGCAGAACATTGCAAGACGGGCAAGACCAACGCTTGCGCCAAACGCGTCGTAGTCGGGGAACTTGTGTCCCATAATGATAACGTTAGAGGCGGAAGCCATAAGCGTTGCGAGCTTTGTGCCGGCAACTCTTGCCTTAACCTTTGTTTTCTTGTGTACGGTGCTTGTCTTACCGCCAAAGAAGGCAACAGCCTCATCGTATTTAACAACGGCTTGGTCGCCACCGCGCTGAAGTGCCATATCGAGCGCGATATGTGCAGCCTTTTCCTTATCGGCAAGCGAGCCACTAACCTTCGCAACACCGATAGAAACGGTAAGTGGAATAGCACTGCTTCCAACGCGAACCTCTCTTATCTTGTCAAGAATGTCGAACTTGTCCTCGACGAATTTTTCAAGGTCCTCATTACGGAAGATAAATATATATTTATCCTTTTCATATTCCTTCAAAATGCCGTTAACGCTGAGCGCCCAATCACGCATAATCGTTTCAACCTGGTTGGATGCGGAGCGGTAATTTTCCTGCTCAAACTGAATAAGCTCCTCAAGGTTATCGACTATCATATAGGCAACAACCTTATCCTCGTCGCGCACGAACTTTTCAAGGCGCGCCTGCTCGGTAATGTTACGGAACATAAGCAAATTATACACCTTGTCGGCGTGAATTTTGGTTACATCAACAATGTATGTTTCGCCGTCAAGCTCGGTTACGATTTGTCTTTCGCCTGATTTTTTATCGTTTTCGTCGGGCAACGGATTTTGCATTATAACGCTGAGCCCCTTGCCGAGCAACGAGGTAGCGGAGTGCGATGCCCTTTGAGCAAAGTGGTTAAACCAAATAATTCTTTTGTTTTCGTCGCAAATGAGCGCAGGCTCAGATGCGGTATTTACCATATCGTACATAATAGAGCCGAGCACAGGACCGCTTGGGCCGTCAACGCGTCGCTTCTTTTCTATCGCCTTTAAGCCGATAAAGGTGCATATCGAGAGGGAAACGAAGATAAGACCGAGAAGGATCATTATAAGAAGCCAACTAGACGGTCTTCTCGCACTCCAAAATACTGCCAAAACGGCAGTGCCGACACCGAGGGCAAGACAAATTATGCCCGAGAGTATCGTATATACGGATAGCTTTTCCTTTTTTTCGTACATAAATTTATAAATCTCCTATATATTGTGCGTACTATGTGCGCTTAAAATATAAATTATAGTATATTTTAACACAAAAATAGTAATTTGTAAAGTAGTTATGTGATTTTAGTCTTGAAAGGGCATTTCTTTTGTGCTATAATTACACTGTAAAATAATGCTTTGGAGTAGAAATGATTATGAAAAAGGTTTTTATTGTAGTATGCAGGGCGCAGGAATCGGAGTATCTTAATGTCGATAAGGACACACTCTTTTTCTCCCCGATTTATGAGCATACCTATCGCAAATTTGCAGATGCGGTAAATCATCTTAAAATAGATTGTGAGATCGTTCGCTCGGCATCATACACGCTTGAGGGCGTTACCTCGGAGCTTAACTGCGACCTCGAGGATATCGTTATATTCACACATCCCCTCGCGTTTTTGGCAAAAAGAGAGTGGATTGAGGATGCAATTCGCTTTGTTGATACAATCGACCTCGCATACGCAACCGTCGGAAGCGCAAGCGCGCTTTATGCGACAATCGGCACAGGAAAGCTCATTTCCGAGGAAACGATTGCAACACCGTACGATTTTCTTAAAATGATAGGAAACTGCGGTGCAAAGTGCGAAAGTCGCTCCTTTGGCGATGAAAAGGCGACTCCCGACTCAAAAAGAGAATATATTCTCCGTCGCAATAGATATAGAGAGGAATTTCTTGATTATCTTTGCGAAAACGGCGTAAATATCGACCTGCGCGACGGAATTGTCATTTCACCAGGCGCAACAATCGGCAAGGATACGACAATTTTGCCAAATACGCAAATTTGTGGACACTCCACCGTTGGAAAGGGCTGTCTTATCGGTCCAAATACTGTAATTTCGGGCTCTATTGTTTGTGAGGGCTGTGTAATAGACAGTAGCTATGTGTATGCATCAACCATCGAAAAAGAGGTAGAGGTGGGCCCGTATTGCCATATTGATAGCTCCTGCCACCTTCTTATGCGCTCAAAGGTGCTCTCGTACAGTAAGCTTCGCTCAACCACACTTGGTGTTGGCTCGGTAGTGCATGAGCACTCGGCAATAATAGACACCGAAATCGGTCAAAGAGTAACAATCGGCACAGGCGTTTGCACAGTCAACTACGACGGCAAGAAAATAACCGAATGTAAGATAGCTGACGATGCGTTTATCGGCACAGGTGTCAACCTAATCGCTCCTTTGACAATCGGTGCAGGCTCGTATATCGCAGCCGGCTCAACAATAACGGACGACGTAAATTCCGGTGCTCTCGCAATCGCAAGACAGTACCAAACTAACCATGAGGGTTGGGCGAGAAGAAGGAAGAAATAACTTTTCGGTCATTGATAGCGGCGTTATGCGTCGTTACTAGCTTCCCCCTTGACCTAGGAGTACGCAAGTACACCGTCGCCCAAGGAGAAAGCAGAGCCTAGCCTAACTTGCTCTGAATGACCGAAAAGAGGATACTCTGGAAGCGTCAGGAAAAACAAGCCTAACTTGCTCTGAATGCCCGAAAAGAGGATACTCTGGAAGCGTCAGGGGAAGATAGATTAACTCCGCATTCCGCATTCCGAATTCCGAATTCCCTACTTTAAGGAGACAACATGTCAATATTTGATTTATTTAAAAAGATAGAAAAACAGCCACAGGGTGGCGCGATTTCGCACATAGTTGTGGGACTTGGCAATCCTGGGGGCGAATATGAAAAGACTCGACACAATGCGGGATTTATTGCAATTGACCGCCTTTGCGACTCTCTTGGCGTTAAGTGCGACAGGGCGAAATTCAAGGCTCTTTGTTGCGAGGCGACAATCGGTGAAAACCGTGTGCTTATTATGAAGCCTCAAACCTATATGAACAAATCGGGCGAGGCAATCTCCGAGGCATCGAGGTTTTATAAAATCCCTGCCGACAAGGTTATCGTTATCTCCGACGATGTTACTCTTGCCGTAGGCAAGCTTCGAATTCGTGGAAAGGGAAGCGCAGGCGGACACAACGGTTTAAAGAGCATAATTGAGCATCTTGGAACACAGGAATTTCCGAGAATTAAGCTCGGTGTTGGCGAAAAGCCTCATCCCGACTACGATATGGTTGACTGGGTGCTCGGCAAATTCCCAAAGGAAGATTTTGAAGCTCTTTCAAAAACAGTTGAAAGCGTGCCAAGTGCAGTTGCGACTATGATAAATGGCGACATAACGACTGCTATGAACCGTTTCAATCGTTGATAGCTTGTGTGATATACAATGCTTTGCATTGATGATATACAAAGCTGTGCTTTGATGATATACGCGCTATGCGCAATGATATACACACTTTGTGTGATGATATACAACCTGGCGGTTGATTGACATTCCGAATTCCGAATTCAGCATTCCGCATTTTAGAAAGGTATTTTATGAAACGACACTTAAAGGGAGGGGCGCTTGTTGCTCCTGTGCCTGCGGTTATGGTATCGTGTGGAGATATGGAAAAATCCAACATAATCACAATCGCTTGGTGTGGAATTACAAACACAGTCCCCCCAAAAACATACATTTCCGTACGTCCTGAGAGGTATTCGTACGACATAATCAAGGAAAAGGGCGAGTTCGTTATCAACCTCGTTCCAAGAAACCTTGCAAAAACCGCCGACTACTGTGGAATGTACACAGGTCGCAAGGTCGATAAGTTCCAAAAATGCGCCCTAACCAAGGCCAAGGCTCAAAAGGTAAGCGCTCCCTTAATCGAGGAGTGCCCAATCAACGTTGAGTGCAAGGTAAGCGACATAATAAAATTAGGCTCGCACGATATGTTTTTAGCCGACATAGTGGGCGTAAACGTAGATGAAAGGCTCTTCGAGGGCGACAAAATTTGCATAAATCGCGCACACCTCTGCGCCTTTGCGCACGGAGAATACTACGAGCTAACTAATCGTTTAGGAAAATTCGGCTTTTCCTCTAAGAAACGCTAAGCGACGCAATTCGCAATTCGCAATTCGGAATTCGGAATGCGGAGTTCGGAATGATAATTACGATAACAATTTTATATCAAGGAGAACATATTATGATTTTTGAAAATGGAGACAGAGTAGTATTTGCTGGCGACAGTGTAACTGACTCAGGAAGAAAGCGCCCTTACGGTGAGGGACTTTGGGAAGGCGTTGGAAACGGCTACGTTAGAAACGTTGACAGTATGCTCAGCGTTTTGTATCCCGAAAGACTTATCCACGTAACAAACGTAGGTGAAAGCGGTGCGACAAGCACAAATATGCTTGACAACTGGGCAAACAACGTTGAAAAGTGCAATCCTGACTGGGTATTCTTTATGATTGGCGCAAACGACGTATGGCGTCAGTTTGATGAGCCTGCAATGTATGGCGAAAATTACACTCCCGAGGTTTATAGAGCTAACCTTGAGGCAGTTTGCGAAAGAACCGTTAAAAAGGTAAAGGGACTTTTCGTTATCAGCCCATTCTATATGGAAGCAAATAACGACGACCCAATGAAGAAAAGAATGGTTGAATACGCACAAATTGCGAGGGAAGTGGCTGAAAAGTACGGTGCAACCTATATCGACGTTCAAGAGGACTTCGACGCACATCTCGTTCATAGATATCCTGCATACATCTCTTGGGATAGAGTTCATCCTAACTGGGTTGGAAGTATGATTATTGCGCGCAAGATTATGAAAGCGATAAAGGCTGACAGCCTCTATTAAGTGCGAGGTGCGGAGTGCGAAGTGAAAGAATTTCTTGCTTCTCGAAACCAATAGTCAAGGAATTTCGATAAGCGTCGAACTTCGCAATTCGGAATGCGGAATTCGGAATGCGGAATTCGGAGAGCAGAATCCTCAAATCCAATAACAATTAGGTACAAAGAGATAACGATTCGGTTATTGCCGAACAGTTATCTCTTTTGTTTTTTTCTTGACACAAGGGCGTGTGCGTGATATAATATAATATATGCTATTTTATCACAATGGAGAAAAATTATGAAAAAGCTACTTTTGACCCTGGCACTTTGCGCTCTTATGTGTGCGCTTTTTGTAATAGGTGCGAGCGCTGCGACGAGCGTAACCGATAACGGAAGCAACGTAACGCTTGGCGACTGTACTATTGCAAATCTTAACGGAGTTACAATTCCGTCAGTAACAAGAGGACTTCAATATTCTCTTGATGACGAAACAATGACCGCGGCTGTATCGGGCAGAGGCTCGTTTGCAGGCGGTAATCTTGTATTTCCGTCAACCGTTACTTATAACGAAAAGACCTACAAGGTAACGCAAATTAACGCAAGACTTTTCCAATCCTTGACCTATGACCTTTATATTCCTGACAGCGTAATCACTCTTGCAGGCGGAAATGGCTCGGGAACGTTTGGAAACTCAAACATTGACAAGGCGTATATCGGCGCAGGCGTTAAAACCTTCGGTAGAGAAACGTTTAGTGGCTCAAAGGGATATAGCGTGTTCGTTTGTAAGGCAAAGCCTGAGTATATCGAGCAACATGCGTTCAACAGTATGGCTGTTTCTTGCACCGACGTTGTTGAATTCGACTTTTCAGAGGTTAAAAGAGTTGACACCGTCGCATTTAACGAGTGTAAACTCCGTGTTATCGCTAACTTCAGCGATAAGCTTGAGTTTATAGACCAAAAGGCGTTTCTTTCCTCAAACGTCGTAGAGGCATACATTCCTGCAGGCGCGACTGTTTCTTATTCGTCCTTTAACGGTGCACAAGCTCTTACACTTATGGTTTTCGAGGTTGCAAAGGGCGAAACAAAGCTTTTCCCACAGGAGTTCTTGAGCGCTGCGGGCGTAGTTAACAACTTCTCGCTTGTAATCACAGGTAAGGTTACCTTCGGCGGTCAAGCACCGTTCCCAGGCAGAAACGGACAAAAGCTTTATTTTCCTGATATTGAAACTCTTGAGGCAACGCTTGAAAATTACGTTGAAACCGTTCCTAACTACAAGGACCGTATAGAAAACTTCACAGTTTACGTTTGCGAAACAGGCAAGACCTATAAGGCAAACAGAGATGGCACCTATGCCGAAACAGGAACTGCTACCGAAAACCATATTTACAGCGACATAACTCATTACGAGGCGGACTGCTCTAACTTCGAAAGAGATGAGAAATACTGCTACTCCTGTAATAACAAGGTAAAAACAAACGAGGGCACTGTCCTTGGAAACCACATATTTGAAACCTACACAAAGATTCCAACCTGTCAGTCGATAGGCTACACCGAGTTTGACTGCACCGTGTGCGACCTTCAAGAGGTTGGCGCATTTGTAGATAAAGCGCAACACTCCAACACCGTTGAAAAATACGGCGCAGTAAACGGACATCTCCTTGCAGTAGAATATTATTGCGAATACTGTAACACTTTTGGCAAGGCTGAAAACGTTAGCCTTGTAAACAAGTGCTACATTGAGGGCTACGGACTCTTTGATGCAACCGCGACTCTTGCTTACATAAGTGTAGACGCAAACGGAAACGTAACTCCGTCGGGCGCTACCTTTGATAGAGCAAACCTTTATTTCCCGTCATACGTTATGGTCGGCGAGGAAATTGTTAAGGTAACCACAATCGGTGGCTTTAACGGCAAGTCAATTCGTGCAATTTATATTCCCGACACCGTTACAAGAATTATCGGTGGCTCAAATATCGGTTGCTTTGGCAACAATAGCAACCTCTTGGTTGTAGTTGTAGGTAAGGGTGTTACCGTAATAGAAAGAGAAGTATTTTCTATGGGTAACGGTGCAACCCTTAACGAGTTTATTTGGAAGGGCACAATTGCCGAAATTCACTATTGCGCATTCCAAAAGGTGAGTTCGTCTTCAAGCGCTATTCCTTACGAGTTTAACACGTATCTTACCTACGTTGGAAGGCAGTGTAATCTAAACGGAAATATCATAAGAGAAGCACATGTTGCAAAGGGCTGTAACCTCAGCGAAAAATTTGCATTCAATAACGCAAACGGACTTGTAACCATTTATATCGAGGGTGGCGACACTCCCGAAACAGCACTTGACCTAGGACAAGAGTTTACAAGTAACACCGCAACAAAATATTACTACATTAAGGGATACGTAACAACCAGCGGTCAGGCAGTTATTGCAGGACAAAAGGATACCCGTATCTTTATGGAAAGCGTTGATGCAATTGACGTATTTGCAAACGCAATTCTTGCACAAAACCACAACTACAGAATAAACGACGCAACGTTCCTTGATTGCGCAACCAAGAAATCCTGGTGGATTCGTAATAGCAATCCAAGACAAGAGCATACAGTTGCCTTCTTCCATGGTGGAGTGTTTACCGAAACCGAGGCTACCTGTACACAGGGCGCGACTATAAAAGAAGCTTGCTTTGTTTGCGGAGCAACCGTTAGCGAAACAGTCGGAGAGCCCCTTGAGCACAAGGTTGACGGTGGCGTAATTACCGTTACACCTAACTGCGCAACTCTTGGCAAAATCGCTTATTCGTGCATTTACTGTGGCGAGGGCGAGGAAAGATCAATCTTCCGCGACTATTCATCACACGAATACAGCTACTTTATCGCATACGTAAACGGCTTTGACAAGGCAGGATGTGAGGGCGAAAGATGCGCTATTTGTAAGGACACAAGAAACGACGCTACCCTTGGCGCAATCATTACACCTATCGGCTATTCCGTTAGAAATAACAGAACAGGTATTGACGGCGGATATCAAATCGACAAGGCACTTCTTGAAAAGTACGAGACTCAAAACGGCAAGATTAAACTTGGTATAATCATTGTAAATTCGGCGCTCGCAAGCAAGCTCGGTCTTGTTGACGAGGACTTCGAGCTTATAAGCGACAAGGGACTTCAGGTAGAGCTCGTTCAAAGAGGCTATACAACCTTTAGTCTTTATATCACAGGCTTTAACACAGACGAGCTTCGTGCGCTTGATTTGCTCATCACCTCTTACGTTGTAGCTGACCTTGATGGAGACGGCGAGGCTGAAATCTCATATTGCCAATATGAAATGCCAGGTAAGGACAACGAGCCTACAAGCTTCGACGGCAAGCTTCTTAACACAGTAAGCATTGATAGAGCCGACCCTGTGGCTGTTGTTCCAGCATCATACAAGCCAGAAGAACAAAACTAATCAAAAGAGAGAAAAATGATAGAAAAGAGAAGATTTGACACCGAGGTACAGTACGTTAAGTACAAGGTGTTAAAGGAGGTTGCGCGTCGCACGTGGAACGACACGCTCCTTGATACTATATTTGAAATTCCGAAGAAGATTGCCCCCGGTGGCACACCTGCCGTGCGCTGCTGCATCTATAAGGAGAGGGCAGTCGTTGAGGAAAGAATAAGAATGGCAATGGGTGGCGACAAGTCCAACCCCAACGTTATCGAGGTTATCGGTATCGCCTGCGACGAATGTCCGACGGGCGGTTACGAGGTTGGAGAGGCTTGCCGTGGTTGCCTTGCTCATAACTGCGAATACGTGTGCAAATTCGGTGCTATCACCTTTGACGAGCATCGAGTTGCACATATCGACAAATCAAAGTGCGTTGAGTGTGGACAATGCTCACGCGCTTGCCCGTATGGCGCGATAACTCACCGTACACGTCCGTGTGAAAAGGCTTGCAAAATCAAGGCAATTTACGCAGGCGGTGAAACCAAGGAAGCGAAGATTGATAATTCAACCTGTATTTCCTGTGGAAACTGTATGTATCACTGCCCTTGGGGCGCGATTTCCGATAAATCCTTTATTTGCGACGTAATCAAAATGATAAAGGGAAGCGACGGCGGTAAAAATTACAAGGTTTATGCGGTTGTTGCACCGTCGATTACCACTCAGTTTGCATACGCAAGACCGGGACAGGTGATTGCGGGAATTAAGGCGCTCGGCTTTGCCGACGTAATCGAGGCAGCACTCGGCGCTGATATGGTTGCCGATGCGGAATCGAGGGAGCTTGTTGAAAAGGGCTCGCTCATCAGCTCGTGCTGTCCTGCCTTTTTAACCTACGTTGAAAAGCAATTTCCTGAGCTTTTGCATCTTGTGTCCTCAACGCTTTCACCGATGGCATCAATTTGCAAGTATTTTAAGGACAAGGAGCCAAGCTCCAAGTTCGTGTTTATAGGACCGTGTACCGCTAAAAAGCACGAATTCCAAAAGGAAGACGTGCGCGACTACGTGGATAGCGTTATTACCTTTGAGGAGCTTCAAGCCCTCTTTGGAAGTAAGAATATCGATATTTCCGTCTTTAATGACGAGCAGACGATAGGCGCATCCTATTTCGGTCAAAACTTTGCGCGCTGTGGCGGTCTTGCCGATGCCGTGCGTGAGGGAATTTGCGAGCACGGAGATAGCGAAATGTTTGAGCTTAAGAGTGTTTCGTGTAACGGCATAGAGCAGTGTATGAACGCGCTTATCAAGCTTAAATACGGAAAGCTCGATACAAACTTTATCGAGGGAATGGCGTGTATCGGCGGTTGCGTCGGTGGCGCAGGCTGTCCTATACATAGCACCGAAAAGATAAAGACGAAAACGGACGACGAAATACTTACAATTTCCGACTCAATTAAACGATTTTAAATAAAAAAAGCAGACCGTGTGTCTGCTTTTTTGATTTGATTTTCTCTTTAGGTGCGATTATCACTCGGCAGGACCGACGTATTCACCGTTTTCGAAGGTTCCCTCTAAGTCGGTACCGTCTTTTCTATACATAGTGCCTTTTCCGTGGGGAACAACACTATTTCGCTCACCGGTATACGAGTTGCCATTTTCAAAGAAAATGTACGTGGACACCACCTTGCCCCCCTCTACTGTTTTAAACAAGGTCCTGTCGGGATATTGGTCGAATTTTTCGTGAATGTTTCCGCGAATCAACGAGAGATTTTCAAACGTTCCAAAAAGCATAGTTTTGAAGTTGTCAAAGTAAGCCTCGCCCTCGCCGGTTGCATGGCCGTCTTGGAAATCACCCTTGTATATTTCACCGTCTGCCCAAGTAAAGGTGCCCTTACCGTGAAAGTTGCCGTCAACAAAATCTCCCTCGTAAATGTCGCCGTTTGTGCAAGTGAATTTGCCCTTGCCCGTGCGTTTGCTGTTTACAAAATCTCCCTCGTAAACTTCGCCGTTTGCCCAAGTTAAAACTCCCTTGCCGTGAGCCTTGCCGTCAACTAAATCACCCTCATAGACATTACCGCTTGCGTAAGTTATCTTTCCCTTGCCGTGAGCCTTGCCGTCAACAAAATCTCCCTCGTAAATGTCGCCGTTTGTCCAAGTGAATTTGCCCTTGCCCGTGCGTTTGTTGTTTACAAAATCGCCATAGTAGGTGTCGCCGTTTGCCCACGTGAAAATTCCTCTTCCGTGAGGGAGACCGTTTAGGAATTCCCCGACGTATTTGCTTTTGCTGGAACCGGTAAAGGTGCCGTATCCTGTAATCGTGCCGTTTTGAAAATCGCCCTCGTATTCCTCGCCGTTTTCAAAGACAAGGTGGCCTTTTCCGTGGGGAACGCCTGCCTCGTTAACCTCACCCTCGTAATAGCCGTTATTATATTGTATCTTCATTGTATTTTACTCCTTGATATGAATCTCGTCTGAATAATTCTTTGTCTATTTCGTTTATAACAACCGTCTTTTTCAAGCTCCAAAGGGGAGCAAGAAGAGTATCGCGCGCTCCGTCGCCTGTAACGCGCTCGATTACACATTCGGGGGGCAGAGCCTCAAGCTGATCGCACACCGTCCTTACGTATTCGTCAAGGGAAAGGGGAGAGTAAAGACCATCCTTATATAGCCTTGCAAGAGGTGTGCCCTCGATTACATGAAGCAAGTGAATTTTTATAATATCGGGCTTCAAAAGTGCGAGGGAGTGTGCCGTTTTCATCATTTTCTCGTGATTTTCGCTTGGCAAGCCGTTGATTATATGCACGGCGATTTTGACCTTGGGTGCGCGCTCACGCACTCTTTTGAAGGCGTCCTCGAAGGTTGCAAAGGTATGTCCGCGATTTATTATACGTGCCGTTTCATCGTCCGAGCTTTGAAGACCGAGCTCAAGAGTTACAGGCATTTTGCCTGAAAGCTCGGCTAAAATATCTATCTTTTCATTTTCAAGGCAATCGGCTCTCGTTGCTATATCAATAGCCACCGCGCCCTCAAAATTAGACACGTCCTCAAGGATTTTTCTTAAATTATCGGGAGATGTGTGCGTGTTTGAATAGGCTTGAAGATACGGAATAAAGCCGACAAGCCCCTTCCATTTCGCACTTGCACCGTCAATTTGCGCGCGATATTGCTCCCTTAGAGGAAGTAGAGAATTGAGAGTCCTTGACGCACTACCACCCGAGCAGTAAATACAACCACCCGTGCCACACGTGCCGTCAATGTTAGGACAGGAAAGCCCTGCATCGAGCGTGATTTTCGCGCATTTTCCGCCAAAGGTGTGGCGCAAATGGTAATCATACGTGTGATATCTTTTGTTTGTATCCGTATATTTGAACGGATTGCTCGTTACCTGCGACACGTTATCTCTCCTTTCGTGGCAAATTATAAATATATTTTACTATACTTTGAAAAATAGTTCAATATAATAATTAAAAAAACTATTGACAAAGCATAAAACTTGTGATAAAATAACCTACGCAAATGCTACTATGGCTCAGATGGTAGAGCACATCCTTGGTAAGGATGAGGTCATCGGTTCGATTCCGATTAGTAGCTCCAAAAAAATCAAGCAACCCACTCGGGTTGCTTGTTTTTTATCCAAGCCGACAAAGGAGGCTTGGTATGTAATCAATGCGCTTGCGCATTGCATGTAATTGCCACTTGTGGCGCATGGCATCACGCATTTGCGTGCATTTCTTTATCTTAAACACACAAAAAGAGCTTCGCTTGAAGCTCTTTTTCTTTATTTAGCATTTTTTCTCGTATTTGCCCTCGGCTTTTTTGAGCACCTTTAAAAGGTCGTTTCCTGTCTTTTCCTTGTAGGCAGGCCGGTAGGAAATTTCAACCGTCTTCCAAAGATCACTATCTCTTGACTCATATTTTGTTTGAGTTATTTTGATAAACCTAAAATCGCAATCCTTGCATATGTATCCATGAATAACCGCCTGTCCCTCGTCGGTCGGCATCGAAAAAATGTCCGATCTTGTTTCTTTAGGTGTGCCCTTGTTGTAAACACGGTAGGCATCTTGAAATAGCTCTCCCCAGATATCGCCAAGCACTATTTCAATTTCGCCCCTGCAGGCAGGACAGCGAATAAAGGAGTGGCTTTTGGAAAATGAGGTTAAGGCATCGTCCTTGAATCTTGGAGAGTCAAACAAATCGCCACCGGATTTATTTGTTACGTGGAATAATCCGTCGTTCTTCTTTTCTTCCTTGGCGAGCTTTTTGAGCAGCTCTTCATCTTCCATTTCACAAAGAACTGTCTTTGCCTTATCCGAGCCAAGCTCGATAGCCTTGTTTAAATATGGCTTTGCGTAGTAGTAGCTATTTACGGTTTTCCACCAAAAGAGAGCGTACTCTATATGTGCCTCTACGTGTCCGAGCTTGCAAGCCTTTTCAAAATACTTGGACGCCTTGAACATATTTGCGTCAACGCCGTCGCCGTTTTTGAAGCGAAGCCCAAGCTGATATAAAAATTCGGGATTTTTCTTTTCTTCCTTTTTAGCTTTTTTTATTAGCTCCTTGATTTCATCCATTGTGCTTTCCCCTCAAATAGTCAAGTCTTTTTTGCACCAAATAGTCTAGAATTGCTGATGCCTTTATCATATCGCTAAGATAAAATTCAAACATTATATCGTCCGACGGGCTCTCTATGTTTTCGCGAGACATTACTATCATAGGATATATTCTAATAAATTTGAGCTCTACAAAAATGCCCACAGATGCAAGCTCCTTGATGATTTCGTCCATACCGTGGTCGTCGGGATAGGACACCATCAAATACTCAATCAAGGAATTTGCGTAGCAAAGCCCCTCGAAATCGTCGTTTTGCACGTACATAATGACCGCGCGCTCGTCAGAATGCTCGCCACGTGTGTACATTTTTGCGTCAAGACCGTATATGGGATGCTTAAATGCCGCCATTATGTCGCTTCCGTCATAAAATGGCTCAAAGCCGTATTTTTTTAAACACAATATTTCCTCAGCCGTCATCTTTTTCTCCTTTGAGTGTGATTTTTAGTGGAATGCTTATCTTTCTTCCATCGGAGTATAGTCGTCAAGGTCCTTAACTGCAATATATGCAGGACGGATAATCTTACCCGCGTTTTGGATTTCCTCAATTCTGTGTGCGCACCAGCCTGCAATTCTTGCAACGGCAAAGATAGGAGTATAAAGCTCCTCGGGGAGTCCAAGCATACGGTAAACGAGTCCCGAGAAGAAGTCAACGTTAGGGCTTACACCCTTGTAAATCTTGCGCTTTGATGCGATAATGTCGGGCGCAAGCGTTGCAACCGTCTTGTAAAGGGCGAACTCGTCCTCCATACCCTTTTCAATCGAAAGCTCTCTTGCGTACTTTTCAAGAATTTGAGCGCGAGGGTCGGAAATAGAGTAAACCGCGTGTCCCATACCGTAGATAAGACCTGCCTTGTCAAACGCCTGCTTATCGAGCAATTTTACAAGGTAATCCTTGATTTGACTTTCGTCCCTTGTGTCAATTGATGCCTTCATATCGTCAAACATTTCAACAACCTTGATATTCGCACCACCGTGGCGAGGACCCTTGAGAGAGCCGAGTGCCGCAGCAATAGCCGAATAGGTATCCGTGCCCGAGGACGAAACCACGTGTGTTGTAAAGGTCGAGTTGTTTCCGCCACCGTGCTCCATGTGCAAAACGAGCGCAAGGTCAAGAAGCTGTGCTTCCTTTTCGGTAAACTTGCCGTCCTCACGGAGAATATAAAGAAGATTTTCGGCAGTATCAAGCTCAGGTCTTGGATAGTGAATAAACAAGCTCTTGCCGTTGTGATAGTGCTGAAAGGACTGATAACCGTAAACTGCCAAGAGAGGGAATTGCGAGATAAGCGCAATCGACTGTCTTAACACATTCGGAATTGAAATGTCGTCGGGATTTTCGTCATACGCATAGAGCGCAAGCACGCTTCGGGAAAGAACGTTCATCATATTCTTGCCAGGTGCTTTAAGAATCATATCACGCACAAACGAGGACGGCAAATTTCTGTAATCCGACAGGGTAGCCTTAAAGGTGTCAAGCTCGTCCTTTGTCGGAAGATGCGAGGTTAAAAGAAGATACACGCTCTCCTCAAAGCCGTGCCTTTTCTCGCTAGTAAAGCCGTCAACAATATCGCGAACGTTGATGCCACGATAGTAAAGCTCACCGGGACAGGGAAGCTTCTCACCGTTTGGACCGAGAATTTTGTTTTGAATATGTGAAACCTCTGTAAGACCTGCGACAACACCGTTTCCGTCAAGGTCGCGAAGTCCCTTTTTAACGTCGTGCTCAAGATACATCTCGGGGCGAATTTTGTTGCTTTCGCACGAGATGTCCGCAAGAGATTTTATATATGGTGTAATTTCAGAATAATTTGTAATCATGGATTTTCCTTTCTAGGTGCTAGATTGAGATTTTTGCATTTTTCTCCAACACAAAAAGCCGTGAACGTCGTTTATCAAAAACATAACGAAGCACAAAATCATAGGTAGATACGAAACGCTTTTCACGGTTGCCAAAATCCAAAGAACGATAAGCACTAGGTCGTTTGCACAGTAGGCAAGGGCATAAAACGGGCTTCTAAAAAACGAAAGTGAGGCTGCAAAAAAGCTCGTTGTAACGGATAGCGTGCTGAATATAAGATTTTGTGTGCCGAGAGTGTCGAGAATAAAATAGAATGCGACGGTAACGCCCACACAGGCGGCAGAAATGCCGAGGACGTGTCGCCAGGTTATAGCGTGAACCTCAACCTGTGAGGTTTTTCCGTACGGGTGTCTTATCCAAGAAACGATAGAGCCAAGTGCGATAGGCGCGCTCATTCCAAGATAGGTTATGGCTTCCCCGTAATATTTGAATTCAATTGATACAATACCGTATAAAACGGCAAATGCGACGATAAGAAATTGACCTACAACGTGCCCCTTAGCAATGAATATAAGCGCACTTACGCCGACAACCGAGGCGATAAGCGTCAGGGCATCACGCTCGGGAGAGAGAAGAAACGATAGCGCTACAACGACAGCCGATACTGCCCAAAGCACGTAGTCAAATTTAGTGAATAGCGAAAAGGGATTTTTTAACTTCATAGCTCGAAGGTGATGACGTTTTCCTTTCCTGCCTTGATGTCGTATGACACACCATTTACGGTAATTTGCTCGTCCTTGTCGCTTGATACAACGATGGTGAGCGGATGGTTGAAGATCTCCTTGTCAAGGTCGCAGGAAACGGTAATTTCGTTGCCCTGTGTCGATATTTTTGCGTTTTTGTACTCGTAAAGATACTTTACTGCATCGTTAAACGAGGCAATCCAAATATCACCCTTAAGCGCGCGCTCGGCAATATAGAAGCATTCATCGTAGAAGGTGTGCACCTTTTGCGCGTGGTGAACGTCGCTTTCCTTATCGCTTAGCCAGTGGTTGATTTGAATTCCGTAGCCCTCGGTATTGATAACCTCGTCAATGTATTCCTTGTACGGTGTTACGTCCTCGTGCGCAAATCTGCCAACAAACGAGGTAAGGCGCATAAAGTTCATTGTGTCGGGATAGTTGATAGGACCCTCGCCAACACGGTTGGCAATATAGTGCTTTTTAAGAAGTGCACACGCTTCCTCACTCTCACCGCCACCCGGGATTACAAAGCAAACGGGAGCTTGACCGTAGATTTCACCAAGACGCGCCTGTGATTTTTCGGCATCCTCGAGTCGCTTTTCCTCGGGAGTTTCGTTGTTATAGCCGATACAGTGGTCAACGGAGTGGGATGCGAGGTCATAGTAGCCACTCTCAAAGAATTCCTTCCACATAGCGATAGTGCCCTCGTGCAAAAATCCAACGGTTTGTGCCGAGGTAGCCTTGATTTTTATGCCTGTTTTCGCCTCAACCTCTTTGAAAATCTCAACGGTCTTGCGTGTGCTATCAGCATAACAGCCGTCATCAAAGGTAAAGGAAAAAGCGCCCTTAGCGTTGTTTAGATATTTAGCAATTTTAACGTTCATTATGTGTCCCCCTTAGAGTCAATAGACTCGGTAAAGCATTATTTGACAGGGAAAGCCCTGTTCCTTTCTATATTTTACCACGCGTGCGCCAAAAAGTCAATAAAACAGTTGACAATGCTATAAAAAAGTAGTATAATTTGTGCGAAAATAAAGGGAAAGGGGGCAAGACCTTGAAGAAAGTATTGCTTTTTGTGCGTGGACACGCAGTGTTTTTTATCGCACTTATTTGTGCTACTGTTACGTGTTTTTTCGTTCCACCGACCAAGGCGTATTTTGATTACATAGACTTCAAAACACTCTCGTGCCTGCTTGCAACGCTTGCCGTTGTATGTGCGCTTAAAAACATCAAATTTTTCAGCATTGTAGCGCGAAAAATCATTCACGCAACGCCAAACTTCAGAGTGTGCGTGCTTGCTCTAATTTACATAACCTTTATCGGCTCGCTCTTTATCGCAAACGATATGGCGCTTATCACGTTTTTACCCCTCGGCTGGTATGTGCTGAGCGAAACGGGCAACGAAAAATACGCGCCGTGGCTCTTCGTTTTGCAAAATATAAGCGCAAATCTTGGCGGTATGCTGACACCGTTCGGAAACCCACAAAACCTCTACCTGTATTCGAAATTCAACATTCCAACGCTCGAATTTATGGGCATAATGCTCGTTCCGTTCCTCGTTGCCGTTGCAATGCTTACCGTTAGCGCGCTCTTTTTCCCAAGGACGAAAATGGAGCTTACAAAAAAAGAGCCCTTCGTTTTCAAGAAGGGCAGAAGTGCTATTTATCTTGTGCTTTTTGCCTTGACCGTGCTAATGGTTTTTGGAATTATTCCGTACTATATCGCCCTCGCAATCGTGCTTGTGGCAATTCTTATAATGGATAGATACGCACTTTTGAGAGTCGATTATTTTCTTCTCGGAACGTTTGGCGCATTCTTCATTTTCGCAGGAAATATGTCAAATATCGACACAGTACGCGCCCTTTTTAGCGGATTGCTCGAAAAAAGCACGCTCGTTTTCTCGGCACTCTCGTGTCAGGTAATCTCAAACGTGCCAAGCGCGATTTTGCTCTCGCAATTCACCGACAATTATAAGGAGCTTTTGCTCGGTGTCAATATCGGTGGAACGGGAACGCTTATTGCATCTCTTGCCTCACTTATCACCTTTGCCGAATATTCGAGAACAGGCGTCGGCTCAAAGCTCAAATATATCGGAGTATTTACACTCTTGAACGTAATATTCTTGGTTACACTTTTGGGAGTTTGTTTGCTAATCGTTTAAGAGGTTTATGCTTCGTTATACTGCGTTGCTCCCGAATGCCGACCTTGATGTACGAGGTGTACACCGTCGCCCGTCATTCTTGCGGTGCGCCTTGTCTAACTTTGCCTAAACGCTCTTAAACCTTCTTTCAATGAAGCCTAATTTCACTCCGAATTTCAAATTAAAAAACACAGGGTCGTCCCTGTGTTTTTCTTCTATCATTTAATATCCATCTCGGTTGCCTCTTTTTTAATGTATCGAGGGCGCCCCCTCAAAAAAATTTTAAAAATTTTTAAAAAACCCTTTATTTTTTTAAATATATATGTTAGAATAGTGCCGACCAAAAATTTTATAAATAATAATTAACTTTTTATAGAGAGGTTTTTATGATAAGAGAAGATTTGAGAAATGTTGCGATTATCGCCCATGTTGACCACGGTAAGACAACACTTGTTGACGGAATGCTTCAGCAGGGTGGCGCATATCACGAAAATCAAGCGACAACTGAAAGAGTAATGGACTCAAACGACCTTGAAAAGGAGAGAGGCATTACAATTCTTGCCAAAAATACCGCAATTAAGTATGGCGACAAGAAAATTAATGTAATCGACACCCCCGGCCACGCAGACTTCGGTGGAGAGGTAGAGAGAATTCTTAAGATGGTAAACGGCGTTATCTTGCTCGTTGACGCAGCAGAAGGACCGATGCCACAAACTCGCTTCGTGCTTCAAAAGGCAATGGAGATAGGACATAGAATTATCGTTGTTGTAAACAAGATTGACCGTCCTGATGCGCGTATTCAAGAGGTTATTGACGAGGTTCTCGAGCTTCTTATCGACCTCAACGCAACTGACGATCAGCTTGATTCACCTATGCTTTTCTGCTCGGGCAGAAGCGGTACAGCTTCACTTTCTCCCGACGTTGAGGGCAAGGACCTTATTCCACTCCTTGACACAATCGTTGACTATATCCCCGCTCCCGAGGGAGAAGAGGACGAGCCTCTTCAGCTTCTCGTTTCAAGCGTTGATTATAGCGACTACGTAGGAAAAATCGGTATCGGTAGAATCGAGAGAGGTACTCTTAAGGTGGGTCAAGAGGTTAGCGTATGTAACTATCACTCCGACGCAAAGCCACGCCGTGCAAGAATTATTTCAATCTATCAGTTTGACGGTCTTTCACGCTCACCTGCACAAAGCGCAACCGTTGGCGATATCGTATGCTTTAGCGGAGTTGAGGAGCTTTCTATCGGTGATACACTTTGTGCAACCGATTGCGTTGAGCCACTTGAATTCGTTAAGGTTTCCGAGCCTACAATGGAAATGACCTTCCAGGTAAACGATAGCCCATTTGCAGGTCAAGAGGGTAAATTCGTTACATCTCGCCAAATTCGCGACCGTCTTTATAAGGAAACACTTAAGGATGTATCTCTTCGTGTAAGCGACGGCGAAACAACCGACTCCTTCAAGGTTGCGGGCAGAGGCGAAATGCACCTTTCTATTCTCATTGAAAATATGCGTCGCGAGGGCTACGAGCTTTGTTGCTCAACTCCACGCGTGCTTTATAAGGAAATCGACGGCATTCTTCACGAGCCAATGGAAAGAGTTTCAATCGACGTTCCCGAGGAGAGCGAGGGAACAGTAATGCAGAAGCTCGGTGCGCGTAAGGGTGAATTCGTTGATATGAGCAAGGTTGGCTCAAGAACAAGAATTGAATATCTCATTCCTTCAAGATGCTTGCTCGGCTACCGTAGCGAATTTATGACCGATACAAAGGGAGAGGGCGTTCTTAACACACTCTTCGACGGTTATCAGCCATTCAAGGGCGACGTTGTAACTCGCTTTACAGGCTCACTTATCGCATCTGAAAACGGAGAGGCTACCTCATACGGTCTTTTCAATACACAGGATAGAGGCGCTATGTTTATCGGCGTTCAAACTCCCGTTTACGAGGGAATGATTGTCGGCGAATGTCCAAAGCAAGAGGATATCGTTGTTAATGTATGTAAGAAAAAGCACTTGACTGCCGTTCGTTCAAAGGGTGCAGATGAGGCACTTATCCTCGTTCCACCAAGAGTTCTTTCTCTTGAGCAGGCAATCGAGTATATCGCAGACGATGAGCTTATCGAGGTAACTCCAAAGTCGCTCCGTCTTAGAAAGAGAATTTTGAATACCGAGCTTAGACTTAAAACACAGGCTAAGCTTAACAGACAGTAAGATATGTTTTCACAAAATTTATTAGAAATTGCAGGTCAAGCTGAAATAGAGCTTGCACCTATATTCAAAAGAATAGACGAGATTTCGTTTAAAAACACGCAGAGAGTGCTAGATGCCTTTCGTGAAAACCGAGTAGGCGAGAGCATGCTCGTTTCTACCACGGGCTACGGCTACGACGACCTCGGTAGAGAAACTCTCGATAAAATTTACGCACAGGTTTTCGGTGCGCAAAGCGCGTTCGTGCGCCATAGCATCGCAAACGGTACACAGGCGCTCACAATAGGACTTTTCGGTCTTTTGCGCCCGGGCGATGTCCTTTTGTCCGTTACAAACCGTCCGTACGACACTCTTTGTGAGGTTGTTGGAATTGACGGCGCAAACGGAAACGGCTCGCTTGCCGATTTTGGCGTAAAATATGAGCAGGTGGATTTTACACCTGATAGAAAAATCGACTTTGACCAAATTGACAAAAAGCTCACCGAGCTTGGCGACAAGGTAAAGGTTGTTTTCATTCAGCGCTCAAAGGGATATCTTGACAGACCAACACTTAGCGTTGATGAAATTGGCGAGATTTGCACCTTTGTAAAGGCTCGCTCGGGCGCTTATATAGTGGTTGATAACTGCTACGGAGAATTTACCGAGGATAAAGAGCCAACCGCTGTTGGCGCTGATATGATTATCGGCTCGCTTATCAAAAATCCGGGCGGTGGAATTGCCGAAAGCGGTGGATATATTGCAGGAACTGCTCGCGCAGTTGAGCTTGCATCATACCGTCTTACAAGCGTTGGATGCGGAACTGAGGTTGGCGCAACCCTAGGACAAAATAGAAACCTTTTCAAGGGCTTCTTTATGGCACCGCACATCGTTGCACAGGCACTTAAAACCGCACATTTTGGCGCATATGTGCTTGAAAAGCTTGGATTTGACACAAATCCAAAATACGACGAGGTGCGCTCAGATATAATTCAAACAATCAAATTCGGATATCCCGAGGGACTAATCAAGTTCTGTCAGGGAATTCAAAGCGCATCACCTGTTGACTCCTATGTAACGCCTATGCCTTGGGCTATGCCAGGCTATGCTGACGAGGTAATAATGGCAGCAGGCGCATTCACACAGGGCTCGTCAATCGAAATCTCGTGCGACGGACCTATAAGAGAGCCGTATATTGCGTTTATGCAGGGCGGACTTACCTACGAGAGCGGAAAGCTTGCGGTTATGAGTGCAGTCCAAAAGCTCCTTGAGGAAAAATAAACTTCGTTCTTCTTTGTTGCTCCTCGCAGTCGACCTCGACTATCGCAAGATAGCCATCGCCCGCCTGCTGCGGTGCGCCTCGAACAACTCGTTTCTTTTACCTCAACGGAAAGGTTGCCCACAGTTTGCGGTGCGTCTAACGCTGGGGTTCCCCGAAGTGCACGAAGTAAGCTTTGGGGGTTCGCAGGATAACTTGCTTCTTGAACATCGATAAAAGGTTAGCAGTTTGCGGTGCGCCTTATTAGATCAATTCCGCATTCCGCATTCCGCATTTATAAGAGGTGTAGATAACTATGCTAAATGTTAAGATAATAGCGACGGGAGATTTCAAGGAAAATTATCTTCGTGATGCCTGTGCCGAGTACAAAAAAAGACTTGGCGCGTGGTGTAAGCTTGAGGAAATTATTCTAAAAGAGGAAAAGCTTCCCGACAATCCGTCGCAATCTCAAATTGACAAATCACTTGATATTGAGGCGAAGCGAGTGCTTGAAAAAATCTCACCAAGAGCGTACGTAATCGCTATGTGTGTTGAGGGCAAACAGCTTTCAAGCGAGGAGCTTGCCGAGAAAATCGAGCAAATTCAAGGTAATGGATTTAGCGAAATAGTGCTGATTATCGGCTCATCCTTTGGGCTTTCGCCTGAGGTGAAAAACCGTGCCGATTATAAGCTTTCGATTTCAAAACTGACATTCCCACATCAGCTTCTCCGTGTCATCTTGCACGAGGCTGTGTATAGGGCGCTTTCCATTATCAACGGGACAAGATACCATAAATAACTTTTTTAAGCGCTTTGTGCGTCATTATGCGTTGTTGCTTCCTCAAAGGCGACCTTGGAGTACGAAAGGTACACCTTCGCCCGTGGATTTCGTCGCGCCTAGCCTAATTTAGCACAAAGACGCTTAAACGCTTCGCTATGCGTCGTTACTAGCCTTCTCAATTTATTTACAAGGAAATTACTATGATACTTTTAAAAGGTCGTCCAAAGGACGAAACAGGCAGAGAGGCAAGAGAAATTCGTGTTTACGATTATCTTGACAATCTCGGAATAGAATTTTATCGCGTTGACCACGCGCGTGCCGAAACAATGAACGACTGTGAGGCAATTGATATTGCGCTTGAAACGGTTATGTGTAAAAATTTAGTTCTTTGCAACAGACAAAAGACTGTTTTTTACCTACTTATGATGCCTGCATCAAAGCCCTTCAAGACCAAGGACGTTTCGCATATGATAAATAGCGCGCGCCTTAGCTTTGCCGATGCCGAATATCTTGAAAAATTTCTCGACGTTCATCCCGGCTCGGTTAGTATTATGGGACTAATGAACGACAAGGAGCATAATATCAACCTTCTTATCGATAAAGAGGTGCTTGAGCCTGAGTTTATCGGCTGTCATCCTTGCGAGAACACAACAAGCCTTAAAATAAAAACAAAGGATATTTTGGAAAAGTATCTTCCCGCAACGGGGCATATACCAACACTTCTCGATATTCCAAGAGAAATATAAGTGAGAAGCAGGAAAGTGCGAAGTGCGAAGTGCGAAGTTGATTCCGCATTCCGAATTCTATGCACCTTCGGTGATGATATACAAGGCAAGCCTTGATGATATGCAATTCTGCGAATTGATGATATACGATTTCTTCGAAATCAATGATATACACACTATGTGTGATTTCATTCCGAATTCCGCATTCCGAATTCCGCATTTCAAATTCATTCCACATTTAACGAAAGGAGATTCCCTATGGAAAAAAGGGCACAGGTTGCCGTCGTTGGCGCAGGACACGCAGGTGTCGAGAGTGCGCTCGCGTGTGCAAGAATGGGCATTGATACCATTCTGTTTACTATGTCGCTTGATGCTATTGCGAATATGCCCTGTAATCCGTCTATTGGCGGTACTGCTAAGGGGCATCTCGTATATGAAATAGACGCTCTCGGTGGAGAGATGGGAAGAGGCGCTGACAAGGTAACTATGCAAGCGCGCACACTCAATCTCGGCAAGGGCGCAGCAGTACATTCCAAGAGAGTACAGGCGGATAGAATGAAATACCGCTCTATTATGAAAAAGGCTCTCGAGGATACACCTAATCTTCGCATAATCCAAGCCGAAATCGTCGATATAACGACCGAGGCTATGGGCGAAATCAAAAAAATCAAGAGCGTGAAAACGCATCTTGGCGAGGAATATTTTGTCGATTGTGCAATCCTTTGCACAGGCACATTCCTCAACGGAACTATTCACACAGGTAACATTTGCTACTCGTCAGGTCCTGACTCGCTTCTTAGCGCAACTCACCTAACCAACGCGCTCGTTCGAGAGGGAATTTCGATGATGCGCTTTAAGACGGGAACACCCGCACGAATTCACGCGGACTCAATCGACTACTCCAAGCTCGAAATTCAAAACGGAGATAAGGATCAGCTTCCGTTCTCGTGGCAAACTCCCGAGGACGAGTACGCAAAAGCGGAGCAATCCCCCTGTTACATAGTTTACACAAACGCGAAAACACACGAAATTATAAAAAGCAACATAAAGCGCTCGGCGCTTTATTCGGGCAACATTCACGGCACAGGACCGAGATACTGCCCGTCAATTGAGGATAAAATCGTAAGATTTGCCGATAAGGAGCGCCATCAGCTCTTTGTTGAGCCAATGGGAAGTGATACAAAGGAAATGTATCTCCAAGGCTTCTCAACCTCAATGCCAATCGATGTTCAAGAGGAAATGGTTCATTCCCTTTTGGGCTTCGAAAATGCCAAAATTATGAGATACGCCTACGCAATCGAGTATGATTGCACCGACCCGCAGGAGCTTTTGCCCACGCTTGAATACAAGAAAATAAGCGGTCTTTACGGAGCAGGGCAATTCAACGGCACATCGGGCTACGAGGAGGCAGGCGCACAGGGACTTGTCGCGGGAATTAATGCATCGCTCAAATTAAAGGGCGAGGAGCCACTAATCCTACCGCGCTCATCATCGTATATCGGAACGCTAATTGACGACCTTGTTACAAAGGGAACGAGCGAGCCGTATAGAATGATGACCTCGCGCTCCGAATATCGCTTGCTTTTAAGACAGGACAATGCCGACAGGCGCTTGACTCCGATAGGACGAAGAGTCGGTCTTGTAAGCGATGCACAATGGAACGCGTATACTCAAAAGCAAGAAAAAATCAATGCTGAAATCGAGAGAGCATCACGCACTCTTATCCGCCCTAGCGAGGAGCTAAACGAAATGCTCGAGGAGCTTGGAACGTCGAAATTGAGTGCTCCGCTTCAAATGTCGGAGCTTCTTAAAAGACCTCAGCTTGATTACGAAAATCTAGCAAAATTCGACACGTCTCGCCCTGAAATGAAGAAATCCATAATTTTCAGCGCTCAAACCGAAATAAAATATGAGGGCTACGTTAAAAAACAGCTTCTCGAGGTTAAGCGAAACGAAAAAATGGAATCAAGGGCGCTCCCCCCTGACATAGATTATATGAATATAAAGGGACTTCGTATCGAGGCACAGCAAAAGCTTAACAAGGTTAAGCCTGTAACTCTCGGTCAAGCATCGCGAATAAGCGGTGTAAGCCCTGCTGATATATCGGTTTTGTTAATATATCTTGAAAACAAGTAAAGGAAGGTAGAATTATGAAGAAGCATTTATTACTTATCTTGGCACTTCTTATGGCACTTTGTCTTGTCTTTGTGTCCTGCGACCGTTCAATCTTTGGAGAGTCATCAAGCTCCGACGATTACGAGGAGGAAGAAGAGGAAGAGGACGAGGAAGAAGAGGAAGAGGACTATTCCGACCCTCTTTGGATTTACACAAAGAATCCCGACAACAGCTATTCAATCGCTTGCAAGGACAAAAACGTTGAGGTTCTTACAAAGCTCCCTACAATCTACGAGGGAAGACTTGTAACAGGACTCGCTGATAGCGCATTTGAGGGCTGTGAAAGACTCCAAAGCATCGTTATTCCCGAGGATTACAGAACAATCGGTGAAAAGGCGTTCGACGGATGCGTTTCCCTTAAAACAATCACTATGAAAAAGACCGAGCTTGAAAAAATCGGCAGACGCGCGTTCTTTAACTGCGTATCTCTTGAAAATATCGAGCTTCCAAGCACCGTAACCAAAATTGGCGCGGATGCGTTCAATAACTGCAAGTCCTTGACCGAGGTTAAGCTTCCAAGCGACATTACCGATATCGGTGATTATGCATTCTATAAGTGCATAAACCTCAAAAAGATAGATATTGGCGATAGCGTAAAGAAGATAGGCAACGAGGCATTTTACGGTTGCGCAGCCCTTGAGGAAATCACACTTCCAACAACGCTTAAGAGCGTAGGCGATGCAGCGTTTGCATTCTGCACCTCGCTTTTGACAATAGAAATCCCATCAAGCGTTACTTATATGGGCAACAGAGTATTCAGAGGCTCCGACCAAGTATTGATTCTTTGCAATGTTGAGGCTCAGCCAGACGATTGGAATCCTCTTTGGAATAATATTGGAGGTACTGTTTACTGGAAAGGCGAGTGGTAATTTAAGCCATTTGTGCTTTGTTATGCGTTGTTGCTCCTCAACTGCGACCTAGCCGTACACCGAGTACGCCGTCGTCCGCAGTTTGCGGTGCGCCTAGCCTAACTGTGCACAAAGTGTCTTAAATACTTTAAGCCGTTTGTGCGTCATTCTACTTCGTTGCTCCTCGTGAGACAACCTCGACATACGCAAGTATGCCATCGCCTGTCCACTGCGGTGCGCCTTGTACAATTTAGCACAAATCCCTTAAATCTATTTATCAAGCTTTCAAACTTATTAGGAGAAATAAAAATGGCAATTTTAAATGTAAAGGATTACGGACTTGTAGGAGACGGTGTTACACTTGAAACCGAGGCACTACAAAGACTTATTGACAATGCCGGCAAGGGAGACGAGATAGTTTTCCCAAAGGGCTACTATGTTACAGGTACAATCGCTCTCAAGGGCGACCTCACTCTTCGTCTTGAAAAGGGCGCGGAGCTTGTAGGCTCTCGCAACATTGAGCATTACTACGACTGTGGCTTCTATCACCTTGAAATGAAGCAGACTGTGTCGCTAATTTACGCTCTTGACTGTGATAACATTCGCATCACAGGTGAGGGAAAAATCCAAATGAGCGGTGATGCGTTCTTTGATTTTGACGCGTACTGCCCACCGTTTGTGGACGAATCCACAATGACGAAGGAATATGCTGAGCAAATGGTAATCGGTCTTGTTAAGCGCCCAACTCAGCCTATCTTCTTCAACAACTGTAAGAACATTACAATCGACGGAATTAAGATTTTCAACTCTCCGTGCTGGACTCTCGTTTTCTCAAACTGTGAGAACATCTTGGTTGAAAAAATCTACGTTGACAACCATAACAGAATCGGTAACAACGACGGTGTACACTGCACCGCATCAAGAAATATCGTTGTAAGAAATTCAACCTTCCTTTGTGGAGATGACTGCTTTGCAGCAACCTGTATCACAAACGAGGAGGGTGTGTGCGAGAATATGGAAATCTACGATTGCCTTATGTCCTCTCGTAGCGCGGCAATTCGCTTCGGACACCTTTACAGCAAGGTAAGAAACATTACTGTAAGAGATATCAAAATCATTCGTTCAAACAGAGCAATCGCAATCTTCACAGGTAACGAGGGCTGTGTTGAGAATGCACACTTTGAAAATATCGTTTCCGACACCAAGATTTACGGTGGCTGGTGGTGGGGCAAGGGCGAGCCTATCGTTATTTGCGCTAAGGACGTAAACGGAGAAATCAAGAACGTTTCGTTCAAGAATTGCCACTTCACTCACGAAAATCCTGCAATCATCGTAGGCGAGAACGAAAACGTTAAGGGCGTGTCGCTTGAGGGCTGTACCTTCAAGGCTGAAAAGGGCTCAACTCATCCGTACTTCGAGGGCAAGATGGACCTTCAACCAAACGTTCCTAACCTTATCGAGCCTGCTCCATTCGAGTTTGGCGATAGCATCTACGTTGACAGTGCCGAGGTAACCGTTGACGGCGAAAGAGTATAATTTTACATATTGACAAACAACGTCAAAGAATGTAAAATTTACATATAAAGAAAAAAGGAGAAAAGAAAATGAAAAAGTTTTTTGGTGAATTCAAGAAGTTCATCACTCGCGGTAACGTTCTCGATATGGCTGTCGGCGTTATTGTCGGTGGTGCGTTTACAGCAATTGTAAATGGCGTTAGCAACTACGTGCTTAAGCCTATTATCAATTTCGTGCTCGCACTCATCTTTGGTGACGGTGCATTTGAAAGCGCATATACCTTCCTTGGTCCAAAGGTTTATACCGTGGATGCAGAGGGAAATGCAATCGTTGACCTCGCAAAGTGCCACTACATTGATTGGGGCTCACTTATCATCGCAATCATTAACTTCTTCGTAACAGCATTCGTTCTTTTCCTTATCGTAAAGGCAATTAACAACGTTAAGGACGGCTCAAAGAAGGCAAAGGACGGCAAGATTTCCAAGGAAGATAAGAAGGCTATGAAGGCTCAGGGCATCAAGCTTAAGGACAAGACAGCAGTTGAAGCATACTTTGCAAAGAAGGCAGAGGATGAGGCTAAGGCAAAGGCTGAGGCAGAGGAAAAGGCTCGTCTTGAAAAAGAGGCTAACCCAACAGCTGAGGAGCTTCTTAAGAAGATTCTCGTAGCTATCGAAAACAAATAAATAACAAAAACAGCCACATTGTGGCTGTTTTTTAATCGTTTTGGCTTTATTATACTGCGTTGCTCCTCGATGCCCCTTTTGAAAGTAAAACAATCATTTAATAGTTGAATTTCCCTTTATTATATGTTAAAATAGTAAGGAAGAATTTTGCGAGGTGTAAAATGGCAAACGGATTTTTACCAATAACAAGAGAAGAGTGTGAGGAGCGCTACGGTGGCGCACCTGACTTTGTATACGTAACGGGCGATGCGTATGTGGATCACCCGTCGTTTGGCACGGCTATAATTTCGAGAGTTCTTGAAAACGCAGGCTTTAGCGTTGCTATTCTTGCACAGCCCGACTACAAATCGTGCGAGGAGTTCAAGCGATTTGGCAAGCCTCGTCTTGGCTTCCTTGTAAGCGCAGGAAACATTGACTCAATGGTGGCGCATTACACCGTATCGAAGAAAAAACGTTCGTACGACTACTATTCGGCAGGTGGAAAAATGGGCAAGCGCCCCGACCGTGCCGTTATCGTTTATTGCAATAGAATTCGTGAAGCGTACGGGGATGTGCCGATAATTATAGGCGGTCTTGAGGCTTCGCTTCGTCGATTTGCGCACTATGACTACTGGGATAACAAGATAAGACGCTCGATTTTGGTGGACTCACGTGCCGATATTTTGACATACGGTATGGGCGAAAGCATAATTTTGCGACTTGCCAAGCTTCTTGACAGGGGCGTGCCCGTTAAAAAGATAAGAGGCGAGCGAGGCTGTGTTTATCTTTGCCAAAGAGATGACGCGGTTAATTTCCCTGTTGCCGAGGAATTTGATTTTAATAAAATCAAAGAGGACAAGCGCGAATATGCGCGTGCCTTCGGTGTTCAATATAAGAATCAAGATGCCATTAGCGGTAAGGCGATTGTCGAGTATTACGACAATAAAAAGCTCGTTCAAAACCCACCTGCGTTCCCTCTTGAAAGAGAGGAGCTTGACGCAGTTTATGCCCTTCCGTATATGAGAATGTACCACCCTGTGTACGAAAAAGAGGGTGGAGTGCCTGCAATCAGCGAGGTAAAATTCTCCATAACGCACAACCGTGGATGCTTCGGTGGCTGTAACTTTTGCGCCCTTGCGTTCCATCAGGGAAGAAGCGTTCGCTCCCGTAGCATTGAGAGCGTTGTAAAAGAGGCGAAGCTCATTACCGAAATGAGCGATTTTAAGGGCTATATCCACGATATCGGCGGACCGACAGCCAACTTCCGTTACCCTGCCTGCGATAAGCAACTAAAGGACGGAGTTTGCTCGGGTAGAAAGTGCTTAGTGCCCACCCCGTGTCCGAATTTGAAGGCAGACCATAGCGAATACATAGAGCTTTTGAAGCGCGTGGAATCGCTTCCAAAGGTGAAAAAGGTGTTCATTCGCTCGGGAATTCGATTTGACTATATGCTCGCCGACAAGAGCGACGCGTTCTTTAAAAAGCTAGTGCGCGACCACGTAAGCGGTCAGCTAAAGGTAGCACCCGAGCATTGTAGCTCCTCGGTGCTTAAATATATGGGCAAGCCCGATGTTAAGGTTTACGACAAATTCCGCGAGAAGTATTTTAAGCTCTCGCACGAATGCGGACTTGAGCAGTATCTTGTGCCGTATCTTATGTCATCTCACCCCGGTAGCACCTTAAACGACGCAATTGAGCTTTCGCTTTATTTGCGCGACCAGGGCTGTAATCCCGAGCAGGTGCAGGATTTCTATCCAACTCCGGGCACAGCATCGACCGTAATGTACTATGCGGGCATAAATCCACTTGATATGAAAAAGGTTTACGCCCCCGACGATTACCGCGAAAAGCTAATGCAAAGAGCGCTTTTGCAATATAAACGCCCCGAAAATCGAAACCTCGTTCGTGAGGCACTTATCAAGGCAGGGCGCGAGGACCTTATCGGCTACGGCAAGGAATGTCTTGTTGCCCCTGACGGAAGGGAAACGGCAGGTGCGAAGCAAATGCGGAATGCGGAATTCGGAATGCGGAATGGTCGAGGCGGCTCGACTGCCGAAAAGAAAGCGCAAGGCAAGCAAATGCGGAATTCGGAATGCGGAGTGCGGAATGGAAAGGCGCAGAGTGCGAAGGGCGAAGTGCGAAATGCGAAGGGAAAAGGCAAATCGGCGACCAAGAAAAAGGGAAAGAGGTAAGCCGAAAATCAGCCCTAAGCGTGCGAGCGCGAAAAAAATATTAGTCATATGTAAAAAAAGACTTGACAAATGTATTTTGTGTGTGTATAATATACATTGTCTTGAAATCGAGAAGATAAATAGGTTTTAAATTGATGCTAAATATAGCTCCAATTTATAAGTTAAGGAGGTGTCGCTATGTTAAGAACTTACCAGCCTAAGAAGCGTCAGAGAAAAAAGGAACACGGTTTCAGAAAGAGAATGAGAACTGCTGACGGAAGAAAAGTTTTGAAGAGAAGACGCGCAAAGGGTCGTGCTAGACTCACATACTAATTTAGTATTATTTGCCACTTTGACACCGAGCGCATAGTCGTTCGGTGTCTTTTTCGTGTCTTTACACGAACGGACGAGAGTCCTAAAATCAAGTACTGTCAAGTGTAGCGTTTTGGCTACAAAGAGGTGCATATGAAGCATATAGCTATAAGCGAAAACCATTTATACTCGAAGGCTTACGCAAAGGGGGACAAGTTTGTCGCAAGGCATCTTATCGTCTATATCCTAAAGGATTTTAAGGCGACAAGGCTAATGCGTGCAAATCCCGAGAAGGAATATATTAACAGAATCGGTCTTACGGTTTCCAAGAAGATTGGAAAGGCGCACATACGCAACCGTATTAAAAGAATTTTGCGTGAGGGATTAAGACAGACCGAAAAGGAAAACAATCTTAAAAAGGGATATCTTATCGTTTTGGTTGCAAGACCAAGCGCGCAGGACGCGGGCTCTGACGATATAAGATATGACCTGACAAAGGCCTTTAAGGCATTAAAATTCATAAGCGATGAAAAAAATTCTTAAATTTTTCATAAAGGCATACCGCAAGCTTATCTCGCCACTGCTACCGAATGCGTGTCGCTTTACACCGACCTGCTCCGAGTACGCGCTTGAGGCTCTTGATAAGCACGGCGCAATAAAGGGCTCAATCCTTGCCACGTGGCGAATTTTGAGATGTAATCCCTTTTGCCGTGGCGGTTACGACCCTGTTCCCGATAAATTCACTCTCAAACGAGAGCCAAGGGAACAATTAAAGGAGAATAAAAATGTTTGATTTTCTAGCAAAGCTATTTGGTTACGTAATGAAGGGTTGCTCTTGGGTAACAGGTGGCAACTACGTTCTTGCGATGCTTTTGTTTGCTCTTGCTATGCAAATCCTTCTTCTTCCGTTCGGATTTAAGCAACAGAAGAATATGGTTAAGCAGGCAAGCATTCGCCCAAAGGAAATGGCGATTAGAAGCAAGTACAAGGGCAGAACTGACCAAGTAACAATGAAAAAGATGCAACAGGAGATTATGGACCTCTATCAAAAGGAGGGCTACTCACAGCTCGCAGGCTGTCTTCCTATGTTGCTTCAGCTTATTATCATTTTCCCAATTTACCGTGTAGTAATTCGTCCTCTTGAATTCCTTTCAGGAATCGGTAAGGACGTTTGCCAAGGCATTTATACAGCTCTTGGCTTGGGAGATGCAAGCGCATACGCAAAGGACGGTATTGCACAGTTCAATATCATCTCTGAGCTCAGAAACAATCCCGAGGCATTCGGCAAGCTCGGTGGCGACCTTCAGGCAGCAATCAACGACGTTGGCGGTATCGACGGACTTCCAAATATGACACTTTTTGGACAGGACCTCGGAATTACACCGTTTAGCGCGTTCGGTCAAAGCTACTGGTGGCTCATCTTCATTCCTATCATCAACCTTGGTCTTATGTACCTTTCACAGTTCTTGACCAAGAAGATGTCTTATCAAAATCCACAGGCACAGGAAATGAACAACTCATCTATGAAGATTATGATGTATGTTCTTCCACTTATGACAATGTTCATTACCTTCAGCTTCGCTGCAGGAATCGGTATCTACTGGATTTTCAGAACACTTCTTTCAATGCTTCAGCAGTTCATCTTCTATAAGGCTATGCCTTATCCACAGTTTACCGAAGAGGACTATAAGAAGGCTGAAAGAGATCTTAAGGGTAACACAAAGAGCAAAAAGGACACAAGCTATGTTGTTAACCCAGGCGAATATCGCTCACTTCATCATATAGACGACTAAAGGACTAGCGCAGATGGCGCAGGTCGTCTGCTACGAGGAAAAATATGAAATTCGAATATACAGTTACAGCAAAAACAGTTGAGGACGCATATTCCAAGGCAGTTTCGCTCTACTCAAGCGTTGGAGAAATTGTTAATAGCGAGATTATTTGCGAGGGTAAGAAGGGATTTCTCGGAATTTTCGGCTCACAGCTCGCTGAAATCAAGGTAACCGTTGACGACGGTAAGCCCGAGAGAGCAAAGACCTTCGAAAAGAAGCAGGAAAAGAAGCCCGAAAAGAAGCAGGAAGCTCCAAAGCAAGCTCCACAGCAGGAAAAGAAGCCTCAACAAAACAATAACAAGCAAAACAACAATAACAATAAAAAGCCTGAGAAAAAGCAGGAAAAGAAGCCTGAAAAGAAGCAAGCTCCAAAGGCAGAGGTAGCAAAAGAGCCAATTAAGGATGAGGACATCAAGGTTACAGCGTCTGAAAAGTCGCTCGCAATCGGCTTCATTCGCGATTTTATTGCAAGCATCGGCTTCAAGTGCGAGGTTATAGGCGACCTCACTCCTGATGAAAACGGCTACGTTTCAAGACTCGTTACCGTTGAGGGCGAGGGCGCAAGCACACTTATCGGCCACCATGGCGAAACACTCGATGCAATTCAGTATCTTGCAAACCTTTGTCTTGCAAGAAAGAGCGACACCGACCATAAGGAATACGTAAAGGTTGTTGTCGATATCGAAAACTACCGTGCAAAGAGAGAGCAGACTCTCCGTGCACTCGCAAGAAAGATGGCAGATAAGGCACTCCGTCAAAATAGAAGCATTCACCTTGACCCAATGAATCCATATGAGAGAAGAATCATTCACTCCGAGGTTCAAAAAATCGAGGGCGTTTCAACACATAGCGTTGGCTATGATGAGACTAGAAAGATTGTTATCACAGTAGACCGCAAGTAAAGAAACAAAAAACTCGACCGCAAGGTCGAGTTTTTTAGTGCGGAATTTGGAATGCGGAGGAGACGAAATCCACCAAGGTGGATGAAATCCCGTTGGGATGAAATCCAAGTGAAACTTGGATGAAATCGCTTCGCGACTGACAAATTAGCCTTCGCCAGTGGGAGAAGGTGGCAGTCGCAGACTGACGGATGAGGTGTTCACTTCGCGTTTCGCACTTAAATATTGTAATCCGTCAAATACTTCTTTGTATTATCTACCATTTCGTCAAAGAGCTTTCTTGCATCGGCAAGAGAGCAGGTAACGAGAGGATCGGATGCAAACACCTCAAAGATAGCATCAAGGTCGCGATTTGCGATAGCGTCGGAGAGTGCCTCTTGCTCGGAGCAAATCTTTGAAACGAGAGGATAAATCGCGTTTGGAATAGGTCCTGCCATAACGGGAAGAACGCTATCCGAACGGAATGCAGCGTTAGTTTCAACAACTGCGCCAAGAGGGAGATTTGGAATTTGTCCCACATTTGGAATATTTACATTTGTTACAAGGTCGCAAAGACCGAGAAGTGCGCGCATTTGGTCAACGCCTTCCTCGCCTGTGTTGTTAATTTTAACCTCTTCCTCACCGCTAAGGAGTCGCTTGCTTCTTTCAAGACGGTTTTTGAGGTCGCCCTTTCTCCACGAAACAGGAGTAAGTCCAAACTTCATTTCGTGAACTCTATCGGGATTTTCAAGATACCACTTGCCTGGGCAGAACTCGGCAAGATGACGGTCGCCTGCCGCTGCAATGTAGCCAAATCTTCTGAACAAATCGAACTTAACCTTGTGCTGACTTGCAAAATGGTTGTTCATCCAGTTGTTATCGGTCATCGGAAGACCGTCCGAATATTTTTCGCAATACTTTTCGTAGTAAGGGAACAAATCAATTCCGTGATAGCTTGCGCTTGTAAGCCAAGTAAAGTGGTTTACGCTCACAGGGTTAACCTTTACGTCCTTTTTGGTCGCTTTTTCACCAAGGAATTCCTCAATCATCCAGCAAAGAAGACCTTGAGTGCCGAATACCTCGTGGCAACAGCCGAACGCCTTGATTTTCGGGAACGTTCTATAAAGAGTCTTAACGCAAAGGGTCATCGGGTTTGTGTAGTTGATTACCCACGCGTTAGGTGAATATTTTTCGATATTTCTTGCAATTTCCTCAAACATAGGAACGGTACGCATAGCTCTTACAATTCCACCGGGACCGCTTGTATCGCCTACGCTTTGATAAATTCCGTATTTTTCGGGAGTATGTACATCGCTTTCCATTTCGTCAAACGTACCGGGGAGAATTGAGATAACAACGAAGTTAGCCCCTGTTAGCGCCTCACCGATTGTTTCAACCGCCTTGTAGTTCCACACGGAGCGCGCGCCCTCGGCACTGTTAAACTTGTTTCCGATTATTTCGTTAGCCTTAGATGCCTCGTTATCGATATCGTAGAGGTAAACCTCACCGCTCATATCATCACAGCTTGCAAGGTCGCTCATAAGCCCCCAAGCCCAACCGCGCGAGCCACCGCCGATATATGCAATTTTGACGCCCTGCGCCTTACCGTTTTCAATTTTCATAAAAAAACCTACCTGTAAAAATTAAGGACAAATCGCCCTATGACTATTCTACAACAAAAAAATATAAAAATCTATACTATTTTTAAAAAATATATATTATTTTTTCTGTTGCAAGCGCACGCAATTTATGATAGAATTAAATTAAAGAAGCAAAGGAAGGTTTTTAAAATGGAGCTTAAATACACAGTACCTGAAATTACACCCGAAACACTTGAATATTATGTACATACAAATCACGAAATCTTGGTCGGCACACCTAGGTCAATCGTTCTTATTTTCCACGGTCTTGGAAGCTGTGGAATGAAGCACGATAACGGCGATCTTGAAAAGCGCCTTGCCGAAAACGGCGTGCTTTCAATTTATCCGTATTACGGCCCTTGGAGCTGGATGAACGCACAAGCGGTAAGATACGTTGATAAGGTAATTGAGGTTGCCTGTGCGCGCCACGGTCTTGACCCCGATAAAACACCTATTATAATCGAGGGCGGAAGCATGGGAGGACATAGCGCGCTCGTTTATACAAGATATGCAAAGCGTACACCTAAGGCGTGCGTTACGAATTGCCCTGTGTGCGATTTTGCCTTCCACGCAACCGAGCGCGAGGATTTGCCAAGAACGATTTATCTTGCCTTTGAGGGAACTGACCGTCCACTTGGCGAGGAAATTATGCTTCATAGCGCATACCACCTTGCCCCCACAATGCCCGATATTCCGTACGTTGTTCTTCACGGAACAAGGGACGGCGCAGTAAACAAGGAAATCCACTCCGACAGGTTCGTTAAGGCGATGAGAGAGCTTGGAAGAAATATTGAATATATCGAGGTCGAGGGAATGGAGCACTGCTGGATGGAGCCATTTCCCGAGGCAAAGGAGAAATACATTTCAACAATAGTGGATTTTGCTATCGGCAAGAGATAAACGAGAGGGAAATAAGAGATAAATATGAAACTAATGAGCTTTAATACACAGCATTGTCTTAATTATCTTGAACAAAAGGTTGACTACGAGATAATGGCAAGAGCTATTGAGGAGTGCGGTGCTGATATTGTCGGTCTTAACGAAATGTTTGACGAGGCAGAGGGCGCAAAATTCGGAGCGCAAACTGCAAGGCTTTCCGAGCTAACCTCGCTTAAAAACCACTTTTTCGCAAAGGCGATTGACGATTTTGAAGGACCTTACGGCAACGGACTTTTGACAAAATACAAAATCGAGAGTGCCGAGAGCATAATAATCCCCGACCCGTGCCCAAGAGAATATCCCGGTGGCTTTTACGAAACCCGTTGTCTTTTGAAGGCAAGGCTTGAGGGCGGACTCACCGTTCTTATAACTCACTTCGGTCTTAATCCCGACGAGCAAAGAAATGCGGTTAAAACCGTTCTTGAGCATATAGAAAATGAAAAATGTATTCTTATGGGCGACTTTAATATAGAGCCCCATAACGAGCTTCTTTTGCCTATAAGAGAGAGAATGGTCGACACAGGTGCGCATTTTTCACCTGATAAGAAAAGCTGGCCGTCTGATAAGCCAAAGGTGAAAATCGACTATATATTTATAAGCCACGATATAGAGCTTGTGAGTGCCGATATTCCCGAGCTTGTAGCCTCGGATCACCGTCCTCACATAGCGGAAATAAAGCTTTAAGAGGTATTTATGAGAAAAATAGCAATATTGCTATGCGCGCTTCTCGTCGTTGCTTTCGTTTTTTGTGCCTGTGAAAAATCAACCACGGTTAAGGTTGAATATATCGCTCTCGAGGGTGGAACAGTCCTTGGTGGAGCGACACAGGAAAAAACGGTTTTAGAGGGCGAGAGCGCACTCTTTGATGAGGTTACCGCGTATGCGAGCGAGGGCTATCGCTTCGTTTCGTGGAGCGACGGAAGCATCGATATGTTCAGGCGCGATACGCTCAGCGAGAGCACAACAATTTACGCAACCTTTGAAAAATATGAAACGGTAACTCTTTCTTACTCATCAGATGACGGTGGATATATAGAGGGAGCCTCGTCGCAAACTCTTGAAAAGGGTAGCACGGGAAGTGCCGTTACGGCAACCCCGCACGAGGGCTATCGCTTCGTTTCGTGGAGCGACGGCAAGACCGAGCCGACAAGAACCGATATCGCAAGCGACAATTTAAGCGTTAATGCGATTTTTACAAATAAGATTACAGTTAAATATCAAGCAACCGAGGGTGGATACATAAGCGGTATTGCCGAGCAGGAGCTCGCATACGGTGAGTACACTAATCTCGTTATGGCACTTGCAAGCTCGGGCTATCGCTTTATCGGTTGGGATGACGGCATAAGCAAGATAGGAAGAAGCGATATCGCAGGTATGAGCGACCTCGTTTTCACCGCGCGTTTCCAAAAATTCCACATAATCTCGTTCTCAAGTGCCGATACGAGCAGAGGCACAATCGAGGGCAAGAGCGCCCAAGAGGTTGACGATAAAACGGCTAGCGAGCAGGTAAGGGCAGTTGCAAAGGACGGATATAAGTTCGTTTGCTGGTCAAACGGCTCAACTGAGGAAGAAATTTCCGTTGTGGCAACCGAGTCCCTTAGCCTCGTTGCGTACTTCGCACTTGAGGGAAATGGCTTGCCTGTAATTACAATTGACACTCCAAACAGCAACAGTAACATTCAAAAGGGTGTCTATATGTCCTGCGTGGTTACCTTCTATGACCCCGACGGACAGGGCGGTTATCTCTTTGATAAGACAGGTCAAATCAAGGGTAGAGGAAACTCCACCTGGTCAAGATTTGACAAAAAGCCATATAAGATAAAGTTTGACGAAAAGCAGGAGTTCTTTGATTACGGCAAGGCGCGTGATTGGGTGCTTTTGGCTGACTATATTGACAACTCACTTCTAAGAAACAATCTCGCCTATAATGTTGGTGGACTTTTCTCGGAGCTTGGTACATCACCTAACGCAAAAAACGTTGAGGTTTACCTAAATGGCGAATACAGGGGCGTGTATTTACTTTGCGAGCAAATCGAAATTAACAAGCACAGAGTGCCGATTACCGACCCAACAACCGATGATAACACAAGCTTTTTGGTCGAAATGGACGGTTGGGCAGACGGAACCTGCGTCAAGGTGCCCGATGTCTTGAAGGGCGATAGAAAATACTCAATTAAAGAGCCCGAGCCGGCAACTGCAGGGCAAATTAACTATATTGAGCAGTATCTTAAATCCTGTATTAGCGCAGTACAGGGAAGCGATTACGAGGCGGTAAAGGAGCTAATTGACGTAAAATCCTTTGCACAGGCGTATATCGTTTTCGAAATGTTTAAAAATCCCGACACCGACTATTCAAGCTTCTATATGTACAAGGACGTGGACGGAAAGCTTAAGTGCGGACCGATTTGGGACTTTGATATGTCCGTCGGAAATGTAGCGCATAAGAAGGAGGGCGTAATCTTCGGAGATCCGGCACTTCTTTGGAGCGCGACGAAAAATCCTTGGTTCAAGGGACTCGTTTCCTTTGACGATTTTAGAGCTCTCATAGGAGAGGAGCTTGTAAGCAACAAGAGCGCGGTTTTCGCGAAAATCGACGCCATTACGACCTATGCACGCGCACACGATGATGCGTACAAGGCAAATTTTGAAAAGTGGGATGTAATAGGCAAAAACACCTGGACAAATCCCCCGTATATAACGGCTATAAAGACCTGGGAGGGACAGCTCGAGTATGTCGAGGACTACCTTGAAAAGAGCTACGCAGCGCTCGAGGCGGAATATCCCCCACCAACTAATACAAGTGGAGAATAACTATGGGAAAATATCTTGAAAAGCCGTTTCCTACGGTAAAAAACGTAGTTGACGGACACCTTCATATGCACAAATGGCACGACGATAACGGTGAATTTTTCATTCACGGCTTTGAGGAATATCGCAAAACATGCGGTCTTACCTACATAGCTCTTGCCTCACTTCCGTCGGGAAATCCTATTCCTGCGCCAAGAGACGTAAGCAACAACATTATGTGCGCGTTTTACAAGCTCTTAAATGAGAACACCTTCGCGTATGGCGGATTTATTTATCCGTCCTATCCTGTCAAGGGTGATGACCTTGTCGGAATGGAGCTTGTAACACAGCTCGATGAGCTAAACGAGATAGGCTTTGACGGCATAAAGATGCTTGAGGGCAAGCCAAATCTCTATAAAAAGGTAGGCAATCCACTTGATGGCGAGCTTTTTGACGGTGTTTTTGCAAAAATGGAAAAGGAAAATACACCTATCCTTATGCACGCGCTTGACCCCGAGAATTTTTGGACCGATGCAACCGAGGATAGAGTAAGCAGAGGCTGGTTCTACGGAGACGGCACTTATCCAAGCTACGAGGAGCTTTCTTCACAGGTAATCAACGTTTTGGAAAAATATCCAAGCCTTAATTTGTGCCTTGCTCACTTCTTCTTTAGCTCGGAAAACCCTGAAAGGCTTGAGCAAATGTTTGCAAGGTATAAAAACCTCGCAGTTGATATAACGCCCGGTGGAGAAATGTATATCGGCTTTGAAAAGCGCCCCGAGTATTTTAGAGATTTCTTTGAGAAATACGCACACAGGGTCCACTTTGGCACGGATATGGACTATCCTGTGTATATGGAGGCGGGCATTTGGCTTTGCGACAGAGAATATCGCTATTTTGCAGGCAACGAGTGCGTTCCGTCCTTTGACGACCACAATTTGCACGGCATCAATCTTCCAAACGAGTGCGTTCAAAAAATCTTCTCGGATAACGCACTAAATCGCCTTGGCGGTAAGCCAAAGGAAATCAATAAAGAGGCTCTCAAAAAATATATTGCAAAGTATAACCACCTAATCACCGACCGAGAGCTTGCAAGGTATATCGACGAGCTTTCCGAAAAGTACCTATAAATAAAAAAACCGACACACTGTGTCGGTTTTTTAATTCTTTTGTGCGTCATTATACTGCGTTGCTCCTCAATGGCGACCTAACCGTACACCGAGTACGCCGTCGTCCGCCATTTCCGGTGCGCCTTGTCTAATTTAGCACAAAAGAATTAAAGTAATGTGCGTTGCTCCTCGTGATGTAGAATGTTAATCACTTCGCACCTCGCATTCCGCATTCCGCATTCCGAATTCCGAATTTTGCGCTTCGCACTTCGCACCTCGCATTTCGCACTTAAAGTGCCTTGAACGCCTTAAGCCACTCGGTTTTGATAAACTCGTGTCCCTTTGCAGTTGGGTGAACGCCGTCGCCAAGCCAATAGGTGTTTTCAGCCTTCTTAGCAAGTGCGTCGAAGCCTGCCTGAAGCTCAACGAATGGCAAATCGAACTTTTCGGCAATCTTTTTTGCCATTTGCGCTCTCTTTGCGGTTTCGGTCTTGAAGTAATCCCAATGCTCAGTTGTAGCAGGGCCCTCAAGCACGAATGGCTCGAGAATTATAATTTTAATATTTGGAAGCGCTTCCTTTACTTCCTCGATAAGCATTGAATAAATCTTGAAAAACTTGTCGTTGTCAACACCGTTTGGATTATCTCCAACCTCGTGCCAAACATCGTTTACACCGATAAGAATGCTCATAAAATCGGGCTTTAGGTTGATGATGTCAGCCTTAATGCGTGCATAAAGGTCAACAATTCGGTTTCCACTAATTCCCTTGTTAAAGAACTCGTGCTGACCGGGCTCCTCAAAGCCAAGTGAAGCCTCAACGAGATGTGCGTAGCCCTTGCCAAGGTCGGCATTATTTGACCAGCTTCTGCCTGCGTCGGTTATAGAATCGCCTTGAAATAAAATTCTCATAAAAAAGTTTCCTCTCAAAATATATTTGTTATAAAAATTATACCATTTTTAGCCATAAAAGTCAATGCCCCACTTTACTTTTTAACCTTTTTGTGTTAATATGAAATTAGAAACGAACGTATTTTAGGAGACAGCCTATGAAGCTGAGAAAAATTATTTTGTTTTTGTTTTTTGTTTTTCTATTTAACGTGGTTATACACGCTAATGAAATTGATACAGGATTTATTTTGGATGTTGAAGATGTTGAAGAACAGCAAAATTATAGAAACGCTTCTATATTAACTTCCGAACCTAAAAAGCGCTCAATATATTCTTTTGCCGTGAACGAGGAAGAAGAATTGATTGCAATTTGTCAGTATAAATTTCCAAATACAGCAATAGTTTCTATTTATGATACAAATGGAGTTTTTAAATATGCCTATTCTTTTATAGTAAATAGTGAAAATTATGGAGTAGAATGGGATGGAACGAACCTCGTTGTATATCATCCTAGAAGCGAAGTTGTTGTTTCATATGATATTAACGGGGTCGTGCAAGGTGTAGAAAAAATTAAGTCTTGTAGAGAAAATGATCTGTATAAGGATCGCCTTGCGCATCGTTTGGAAATAGAAACGAACGGTTGCAAATTTGTTCGCAAAAATAACGCAAAGACCTTTTATATAAGTTTAACAGGCGCTCGTTCTTGTCTTGTGAAAATAGAGAATAATGGAACTGAAACTCTAATATATGATTCAAGCACATATGGAGTTATGTGTGGTTTGATTGTTTTTGCTGTTTATAGTATAATTGTTGGTATTATTATCTTTGTGATTCTTGATAAAAGAAAATCAAGAAACAGCACACTGTCTCTATGAAGAAAGGAAGACAAGGAACAGTCCACTGTCTCCTATTAATGTATTGTGGAAAGGACATGTAACACACAAATGATTGTTAGCGGATTTATAATTCATCATAAAAATCCTTTGCGAAAAATTTTGAATAGAGCAGAGGACGTTTCTAAAGATTATAAGGTCAAGTTTATAATAAGTAAAGTGGAAGATTATAGTTGGAAATTTGAAGATTTTGAAAAAGTTCATGTGAAATTTTTGTTTCCTCGCAAATTTAATGAGTTTAATTATGTGATGAATTTTCTTGGGAAAATAATTTTACGAGACCCAATTGAAGTCGGTGTTTTTGACGGAGACTTGGATTTTGGGTATTATGTTCCGGATGAATTGAAAACTTCGCTTGAAGATAATGCTTCTTTTGCAGTGTTTTCAACGAAAGAGAAATTTATTCGAGGAGACAGGGGACGGTTCTGTGTCTCCGAAATGAGCATGTCTTGACGAAGAAGATACTTCTATGACGCGTGGGGACAGCTATGCAGAATTTGAAGTGAAGCCGGCTATGAAGATATAGTCAACTTGTGGAGACAAGGAACTGTCCACTGTCTCCTTGGAGGTAAAAATGAAGAAAATC
>JAZKZO010000014.1:0-12990 GCA_045612665.1 Eubacteriales bacterium | reverse complement strand
AGTTGATAAGGCCACTTGTAGACTACGAGTTGATAGGTCGGAGGTGTAAGCACAGTAATGTGTTCAGCTGACCGATACTAATAGGCCGAAAGCTTGAACTACTTTGTTCATCAAAGTTGTTGGGTTCATCGTTTACTCATTACCTTTCTTTATCCGGTTTTTCAATGAGCATTTTCGAATGGACGAAAAAGCACAGCATCATTTGATGCTGTTTTTTTATATCTATTATTAAATCGCTAATAAAAAAGCCTACGAAACCGTAGGCTTTTTCTTTATTTAACAAGAGAATTGATAATTTCCTTTAGCTTATCAAGATTTTGCTCCATTTCATAAACAAGCTTGAATTGAGTTCTGCATCTATCAAGGTTGTGTCCCTCGCGATGAATCTTGAAATATGTGTCGCCATTCAAATGGTCGGTCAAGAATCTTATACCGCATTCAAGGGTTAGCATAATTGATGCATAGGGAAGAAGCTCAATTTCAACGTCGGTAAGAGAAGCACCGCACTGCTCAATATATCCCTTTGCAAATGCCTTGTAAAGATCGAGGTCAAAATCAACGATATCAAGATTTTGCTCGTCCTCGGCAGCATGTGTAGCACCAGAACGAATCGCATCACCAAAGTCGTAAAGGTACGATCCTGGCATAACCGTGTCAAGGTCGATTACAGACACAGGAGCTTGTGTTTTGTTGTCAAAAAGCACGTTATTGAGCTTTGTATCGTTGTGTGTAACGCGAAGTGGCAACGAACCGTCAGAAAGCCTGTCAACGAACATGGAAACAAAGTCCTTTCTTTGACGAACAAACTCAATCTCTGCCGTAACCTCATCAGCTCTGCCTGAAATGTTGTTCTTAATTGCTATCTCAAAATCGTTGTATCTTGATACTGTGTTGTGGAAATTTTTGATTGTTTCGGAAAGCACCGAAGCATCAAAATCGCTCAAAAAGTTTGCGAATTCTCCAAAAGCAACACCTGAAAGATAGAAATGGTTTGGATTTTCCATCTTCTCAATTGTAAACACGTCATCAATAAAATGGTACATTCTATATGCTGCGCCGTCTATTTTCACATATGATTTACCGGTGTTTGCTGTCAAAAATTTGAGAGTTGAACGGTAAGGATTTCTGCCAAGAGCAATGCTTTTCTTTCTTATATGCTCGGTTACAGCCTCGATATTGTTCATAAGACCGTCAAGGTCCTTGAAAATAGAGGTGTTGATTTTTTGTAGGCAATATGAGTTGTTTGCTGTTTTAACCAAATAGGTGCAGTTGATATGTCCGTTTCCAACAGGAACAGGCTTTTGAAAGTCAACGTCTCCGATAAATGATTTAGCAGCCTTGATAATGTTTTCCATTGAAGTATCTCCAATCGTAGTATTTATATAATTTTAACACATATTTCACTTAAAGTAAAGAATTTTATTGAAAAATAATATAATATGGTGTAAAATAATATGTAGATGTGTTTTAACGCAGAAAAGAGGATTGAAATGATAACTAAAAAAACAACTATCTCCGACGGAGTAAGAATAAATTACATTGAAACTGAGAAGTTTAAATCTAATTTTATAGCTGTCAATTTTATTTCGGAGCTTGATAAGGATAAGTCATTTTTGAACTCAATGGTGCCAAGAATTCTTTCTCACGCATCAAAAAACTATCCGTCTCAGGCTGAAATTGATAAAAGATTGCAATATCTTTATTCGGCATCGCTTACTACCAAAAACGTTTCATACGGTCAATACCACATTTTTGGATTTTTGAGCGATATGTTAAATGATAAATACGCGCTTGGAACGAGCGTTACCGATGAAATGGTAAATTTCCTTTGCGATATTATCTTTAATCCGTATCTTGAAAACGGAGTATTTTCAAAGCAATTCACCGAAAACGAAAAGCTTGAAATGATTGACGCAATAGAGGCGGAAATCAATAGCAAAACAAGCTATTCAATCACTCGCTGTATCGAAAATATGTTTGAGGGCGAAATTTTCTCCGTTCGCAAAACGGGAACTGTCGAGGACGTTGAGAGAATAACTCCCGAAATGCTTTATAATGCTTATAAAAAGGCGTTGTCCGAGTGTACTGTTGAAATATACGTTGTCGGTAGTGTCGATATTGACAGGGTGGCAAGCACATTTAAGGCTCATTTTGATAAGGTTGAGCGCCACGTTGAAAAAATCATTGATATAACACCTACTGTTTCCAAAAGGGATATTAAACAAATTTGTGAAATTGACGACGTTTCGCAGGGTAAGCTTTGCATGGGATTTAGACTCGGAAATACAAACGACACCGTTGTAGCAAACCTTTTCTCCGAGCTTTACGGCGCATCACCTACGTCAAAGCTTTTTATTAACGTAAGAGAAAAGAAGAGCCTTTGCTATACCTGCCGTTCTATTTTGTCGCTTAAATCGGGCGCTATGTACGTTGTAGCGGGAATTGAGGCAACAAATAAGGAAATCGCCGAGAAGGCAATTTTGGAGCAGCTTGATTGCGTAAAAAATGCCGAAATCACCGATGAAGAGCTTGAAAGCGCAAAGAAATCGCTTAAAAACGCATATATGACAATATATGACCGTCCCTCGGCTCTTGCTACATGGTTTTTAAATAGAAGCCTTTCATCACTTGATAGCACGCCTATGCTTGAATACGAAAGACTAAATTCGATAACCAAGGAGCAAATTGCATCATTTGCTAAAAAAATAAATCTTGATACCGTGTATTTTATGAGAGGAGAGCTTGAAAATGACTAATATCGTAGTTAAAGAAAGCCCCGCCCTCGGAGAAAAATATTACACCTTTAAGCATAGCTCCGGATTAACAGTATATGTTTTTCCAAAGGAAATGTCCTCAAGCTACGCACTCTTTGCCACAAGATACGGTGCAATAGACAATAAATTCAAGCTCGAGGGTGAAGAGGAGTTTACCTGCGTTCCCGACGGAATTGCACACTTCCTTGAGCATAAAATGTTTGAGTGTGAAAACGGTGTTGATGCCTTTGAGCTTTTCTCAAGAACAGGAGCAAGCGCAAATGCTTACACCTCAAATACAAGAACCGCATATCTTTTCTCGGCAACCGAGAATTTTTACGAGAGCCTTGAATATCTTCTTGACTTTGTAACTCATCCGTATTTTACCGAGCAAACGGTACAAAAGGAGCAGGGAATTATCGGTCAAGAGCTTAAAATGTATGACGACCATCCTATGGCAAGACTTGAAAAGGGACTCTTGCAGGCTCTTTACAAGAAAAACAAAATCCGCATAGACGTCGGTGGAACGATTGAATCTATTGCTCAAATCAACGCGGACCTTCTTTATAAATGCTATAACACCTTTTATAGCCTTCACAATATGGTTCTTGCACTTTGCGGTAATGTTGACCTTGATGAGGTGTTGAAAATTTGTGATAAGCTTCTTGTGCCAACCGAGGAAAAGAAGATAATAAGAGATTACGAGTGTGATGATGAGCCGTATGAGGCTTATAACACCCGTAGCACCTGCTCACTCTCTGTATCTAAGCCTATTTTTGCAATAGGTGTTAAAATAAACGAGATACCTAGCGATCCAAAAGAGAGATTAAAGCAATTTTATGCTATGTCGATTCTTAACGAAATGCTTTATTCCCGTTCGAGCGAGATGTATAACGAGCTTTATGATAAAAACCTTATAACAGGTCCGATTTCATCGTCAGTCGAGCAGTTTAACAGCTATTTCTTCAATGAAATTTACTCTGAATCAGGTGATCCCGAGGCGGTATACGATTATTTTGTATCGTATATTAACGATAAAAAGAAAAACGGCTTAAGCATCGAGGCATTTGAGCTTGCAAAGAGAACTCTTTATGCCGACAATATAATGATGTACGACTCCGTTGACGATATTGCCGACGCACTCGTTACAAATTATCTTGAAGAAACCGAGCTTTTTGAAAATAGCGATATAATCGCATCAATCACCTTTGACTATGTTGAAAAAATGCTTCATAGTGCATATGATGAGCGTTGCTATGCTATGTCAGTTGTCAATCCAATCGAGAAGGAGGAAAAATAATGCCACTCAGAATTCATTATATATCCTTTCCCGGACTTGGAATCGGAGAGATGAAAGTCAACACAAACGCTATTGAAATCGGCAATTTTAAAATTGCTTGGTACGGTCTTATCATAATGACGGGAATGCTCTTGGCAATCCTTTACGTATGGCTTCGATTTAAGGAGCATCATATGAAGACCGACGACCTAATAGATTTGGCGTTTTTCGTAATCATTTTTGGTGTTATCGGCGCAAGAGTTTATTATATTTTGTTTAGCTTAGAGCATTATATAATGGATAGCTTTTGGGATACGATAGTCGCCATGGTATCCGTTTGGAACGGTGGACTTGCAATCTATGGCGGAATTATCGCGGGTGGACTTGCCGGAGTGCTTGTAGCAAGGAAAAAGAAAATAAATATCCTTCAAATCCTTGATTTTCTCGCCCCTGCGGTTATGCTTGCCCAGGCAATCGGAAGATGGGGCAACTTCTGCAACGCAGAGGCACACGGTGGACACACGGACATCTTTTTGAGAATGGGAATAAGAAGCGAGGGAAGTGTAATTACAAATTACTATCACCCAACCTTCCTTTATGAGTCGCTTTGGAATCTTATAGGCTTCCTTGCAATATGGCTCATATTCGTAAAGCTTACAAAAACAAAGCATCTTCATAAGTTTAACGGTCAAATCTTCTATTCGTATATAATTTGGTACGGTATCGGAAGATTTTGGATTGAGGGAATGAGAACGGATAGCCTCTATCTTATTCCAAACGTGATAAGAGTATCACAGCTTGTGGCGCTTTTGTCGTTTATTGCAGGCACTGCACTTATGGTTTATAGCTTTGTAATGCTTAAAAAGGGCAAGGAAAACGCTCTTGTAACAAGAGTCAAGCCCGTATTAGTAGAAGAAACAGGAGAAGAAAGTAATGGCACAAATAATTAGTGGAAAGGTTGTTTCCGCACAGGTAAGAGAGGAGCTTAAGGCTCAAACACAGGAAATGATTGAAAAGCACGGAGTTCGTCCTGGACTTGCGGTTATTATCGTAGGTGATGACCCTGCGTCAAAGGTTTACGTTAATAACAAGGAAAAGGGATGCGCCGAGGTTGGCTATTACTCCGAGGTGTATAGACTTCCTGCAGAAACTACACAAGAGGAGCTTTTGGTACTTGTTCACAAGCTTAATAATGACGAAAAAATCCACGGAATACTTTGTCAGCTTCCTTTGCCTAAGCATCTTGATGAAAACGCAGTAATCCTCGCCATAGACCCCGAAAAGGACGTTGATGCGTTCCATCCTGTGAACGTTGGCAGAATTATGATAGGCGACTACAAATTTTTGCCTTGCACACCTGCAGGCGTTATGAAGCTTATAGAGAGCACAGGCGTTGATATTACAGGTAAGGAGTGCGTTGTTATCGGTAGAAGCAATATTGTTGGAAAGCCACAGGCCATGCTTCTTCTTCATAAGAACGCAACAGTTACAATTTGCCATTCAAGAACAAAGGACTTGGCATCCGTTACAAGAAGAGCAGACATTCTCGTTGTAGCAATCGGTAAGGCTGATTTTGTTACAGGTGATATGGTTAAGGATGGCGCGATTGTAATAGACGTTGGAATGAACAGAAGGGCTGACGGAAAGCTCACAGGCGACGTTGATTTTGCAAGCGTTGAGCCAAAGGCGTCCTACATAACGCCTGTTCCCGGTGGCGTTGGTCCTATGACTATCTCGATGCTTCTTACAAACACAATGACTTCGGCTAAAAATTCACTTAAAAAATAACAAAAATCGCACCGTTGGTAGGTGATATTATGAAAAAAGCATATATTGTGGTAATGGTGGCGTTGAGTATATTAATTATATTTTCAAGCTGTGATTTTGACAGAAACAATTACGAAGAATACATAAAAGTGGCGTTTGGAAACCAAGTTCCGTTTTATGATTACGAAAAAAATTGTACGGAATATAAAATTATGGCAAAGGATGCATATGGTAGGGAATTGATTTGTTCTATGGGAACGACTTCTCGTAGGTGGAATACTGAGAAGCAAGATTACGATTATCTGTATGTATATTTAATTTGTAAACCTAGCAATACCAAAGAAGAAGTGTTTTTATATGATATAGATAGTTATACATATTCATATGAATTGCTCGAAGAATCTAATTCGGTAATTGAAACATTAAAAATTAGAAACGATTGGGATAAAAAAATAGATTATGAAAAGTTAATTTCGTATCAAGTGGAGCGAATCAATCAAGAATATGAAGATTCTTTAATTGAAAAAGTAGAGGAAAAATTCGAAATTGAAGAAAACGAGTTTTATAAAATAGACAAAATTTTAATAAATGGAGACCCTCTATTTTTCGTTCAAAAATTCATTTCATATCCAGAGAAACATATTGAGCTCGAAAAATCTTATATGTTCTGCCTCGACGGAAATGAAGAAATAATAAATGTAAAAGAAATCCCACAAGACGAAACGAAATGGCAAGAACTAATCAAAGCGGAGACAGGCGACGCTGATTTTGCAAGCGTTGAGCCAAAGGCGTCCTACATAACGCCTGTTCCCGGTGGCGTTAGTCCTATGACTATCTCGATGCTTCTTACAAACACAATGACTTCGGCTAAAAATTCACTTAAAAAATAACAAAAATCGCACCGTTATCGGTGTGATTTTAAGAGGTATGATATGCACGCAGATGAGATGAAAAAACTTCAAAATCTCGACAAAATACAGGCCAAAAACGACCTGTTTTTACGCATATGCTCGGCATATCTAAACGAATGTGAACGACTTGTTACCCCCGAGATTATGAGCGAAATAACCTCGGGAGATTCACGCCTTGACGAGGGCGCGTTTTCAGCCTTTTTAAGTAGCGCATTTATCGAGGATGATGAGCTTGAAGGACAAATGCACCGAGAGTATTTTGTCCCCTCAATTAAGAAGATAAATCCCGAAGAATACACCTCAAATCCGTATTTTAAGAACGTAAAAATTCCAAACAAAAAGGAAGGCAATTGGACGCTTTCCTATCAAAAATACGAGCCGTATGAGGGCTTTGTGCGTGATGATTTTATAATAGACGAGCATATGCGCGAGATTTGCGCAATAGGCTTCTTTGACAGCGAGTTTTCTTATCCCACCGTCTTTGAAAACGGAGTGGAGTGGATGGCGATAAAGCCAAACGAAATCGAAACGATGAAAGAGCCTATCGAAAGGGCGCACGGACGTGTGATAACCTTTGGACTCGGTCTTGGATATTTCACCTATATGGCAAGCCTGAAAAAAGAGGTTGAGTCGGTTACCGTAATTGAGAGAAGTGAGGATGTAATTTCCTTATTTAAAACACACATTCTCCCACATTTTGACAATCCCGAGAAGATAAATATAGTTTGTGCCGACGCCTTTAAATACGCAAAAGAGCAAATGCCAAGAGAAAATTTTGACTATGCCTTTGTTGACCTTTGGAGAGATACCTCGGACGGCGTTGATATGTATATAAAAATGAAAAAGCTAGAGGCACTGTCCCCTAAAACACACTTTGAATATTGGATTGAAAAATCAATTCTTGTAATGATAAGAAAGAGGATTTTTGCATCAATTATGCAAAGCGTTGAAGACGGAAAAAACAAGCTTACCTATGATGAAATAATGGATAAGCTACGCTTTGATTATTTGAAGGAATTCGTTAAATTTATTTAAAAAAGCGCTACCTGTGTAGCGCTTTTTTTATTTTTCTATTCGTGTAGGAGAAATCCCCATTCTTTTTTTGTATAGCCTGTAAAAGGACGAATAATCACGGAATCCACATTCTTGACTTGCCTCGAGAGCGCTTTTGCCGAGTGCGCGCTTTTCTTGAAAAAGAATGAGTCGCTTTGAGAGAATATAATCGTATACCGAAGTGCCTGCAATTTCCTTGAAGATTCTATTTGTTTGCGATGCGCTAAGATGCACCTCTTTTGCTATTTTATCAAGAGAAAGCTCGTCGCTTAAGTGTTCGTTTATATACGATATTATCTCTTGCGGAATACTCTTATCTTTTGCGTTTATGTGCCTTGATGTGTCTAAAAAAGCCCTTAAAACGGCACTAAAAAGAGAAGAAGCGTTAGCCAAAATTACGTCCTTTGGACAAATCAGTGAAAGCTCGGTGAATATTTTTTCGAAAACTGAAATTGCCGACACACCAAGCTCAGACGGTAAATATAAATTCCTTTCGCCAAGCGCTCTTTCGGTGAAGGGAGTTAAAAGCTCCTTTGAAAACAAGGAAAACAGCTCGGGACGGAAGTTAAAAACATATCTTTCATATTCGTCGCTCTCGTTTACGATAAGCTTGTGCGCCTCGGATGAGCGCATAAGTAAAATTGCTCCCGGACGAAGCTTGTAAATGTGTCCCTCAACAACGTAGCTAACCTTGCCCTTTACAAGGCAAAAAAGCTCATAGCCGTCGTGAATATGATAGTTAAACCATTCGTCAACAGGATTTGTGTCAAGCGAATGTGAAAGCGAAAAAAGCTCGCTTTCGTGCTTTTCAATAATAGCCAAGGCGTTTCCTCCCTATCTTTTTTTATTATTTTAGCACAATATGCGCAAAAATACAATATAAAAAGCATAAATTTACAATTCAATTGTAAAAACAATTATGCTACAATAGAATTAGAAAAGAATTTTCTAAACGGAGAACTTAAGAGCCTTCTTGTGGAACTTCGTTAAACGATTGAAGAATTATGGAGAAGTGATATGAAAGAATTACTCAAATCAAGAAATATCCCCGATTTTCTCAAGGACGTTAATCTTGACGAATGGCAAGCTCGTAAGGATGAAATAAAGGAGCTTTTCTTGACCGAGGAGTACGGTCATCTCCCCAAAAAGCTTGTACCAAGCGTTACGACTGAGGAGCAGGGCGTAAATTTCGCAGGCAAGGGACGTTGGGAAAGCGTGTTTTTCACCTTTGAAAACAACGGAAAAGCTCACACTGTAAGAGCAGAGCTTATTTTGCCCAAAAATAAAACGAAAATCCCCGTGTTCTTGTACATAAGCTTCTCGGGCGACGTTCCGAACAAATATCTTCCTATGGAAGAAATTCTTGATAACGGCTTTGGCGTTATGATGTTTGATTATCAAAATGTAACAAGCGATGACGGCGATTATTCAAACGGTCTTTACGGACTCTTTTCCGAGGACGGCAAAAGATGCGAATTCGGTAAAATTAGCCTTTGGGCATATATGGCAAGCGCTTGTATGGATTATCTCGAATCGCGCCCCGAGGTTGATGCAAATAGCGTTGCAGTGGCAGGACATTCTCGCCTTGGCAAAACCGCTATTCTCACCTCGGTATTAGACAGTAGATTTATATTAACCTGCTCTAACAATAGTGGATGCTGCGGCGCTTCCATTTCAAGAGGCAAAACTGAGGAAAACGAAACCATTGAGGCAATTACAAGAGTTTTCCCTTGGTGGTTTAGTGAAAAATACTTGAAGTATGTATCAAACGAGGACGCACTTCCGTTTGACCAACATATGCTTCTTGCCCTTATCGCACCGAGATATTTAATGATAGGCGCAGCGTGCGAGGACGTATGGGCAGATAACGAGGGACAGCTCCTTTCGTGTAAGCTTGCCTCACCAATATGGTCGCTTTACGGTAAGGACGGCTTTATTGATACGGGAGATACCTCGATTGACGGAGAGGTTTGCTATCATTTTAGAGAAGGCTCTCATTTTATGTCAAGATACGACTGGAATGTGTATATGAAAAAATTCAAACAAATTTTAGGAGGTAAGATATGAGATTTGAAAACAAGGTAGCCGTAATAACAGGCGCAGGTGGAGTGCTTTGCTCCATTATGGCAGAGGCTCTTGCTCAAAACGGCGCAAGCGTTGTGCTTCTCGATTTGCACGAGGAAAACGTTAAAAAAGTAGCCGACAAAATCAATGCAAACGGTGGCAAGGCAATTTATTATGCTTGTAGCGTTCTTAATAAGAGCGAGCTCGAGTCGGCTCATAAGGATATGCTAGAAAAGGTTGGTAAGTGCGATATTCTTATCAACGGTGCAGGCGGAAATAGCCCAAGAGCAACAACCACAAAGGAATATTACGAAATGGGCGACGAGGAAAGAGAGGATATAAAAACCTTCTTTAATATAGGTCAGGACGATTTCGAGGCTGTATTTTCTCTCAATCTAACGGGAACTCTCCTTCCAACACAGGTATTTTCAAAGGATATGACCGCAAACGGTGGAGTGATTGTAAACATTTCATCAATGAACGCGTTTACACCTCTTACTAAAATTCCTGCATACAGTGGAGCAAAATCGGCAGTTTCCAACCTTACACAGTGGCTCGCAGTACACTTTGCTCAAAGTGGAATAAGAGTTAACGCAATTGCCCCGGGATTCTTTGTAACAAGACAAAACCAAGCACTTCTTTTTGATAGTGAGGGCAACCCAACACCAAGAACAGAAAAAATCCTTAACGCAACACCTATGAAGCGCTTTGGTAAGCCCGAGGAGCTTCTCGGCACGCTTTTGTGGCTTTGCGATGATAGCGTATCAGGATTTGTAACAGGAACGATAATACCAATCGACGGTGGCTTTTCAGCCTATTCAGGAGTATAAATATGAGACTTTGTGCATTTGCAGATGAGGCTTCAACAAACCTTGACGGTCAAATTGAGGCGCTCAAGAGAAATAATATAAGCTTGCTCGAGATTCGTGGCGTTGACGGGCAAAATATTAAGGAAATCAGCTACGAAAAAATAAAGGAAATCAAGGCTCGTCTTGATGAAAACGGCATTAGCGTTTGGTCAATAGGCTCGCCTGTTGGAAAGTATAATCCCGATGAGAATTTTGAAGGTCAGCTCGAGGAGTATAAGCGCCTTTGCGAGTATGCAAAAATTCTCGGTGCGAAGAGAATAAGAATGTTCAGCTTTTTCTCAAAGGACGAGGGCAAGGTGATGGAGCGTCTTGAAGCGCTTTCTAACGCAACTCCCGACGGAATTATTATGTGCCACGAAAACGAAAAGGGCATTTTCGGTGATGATGCGGAGTCCTGTGTTAAGATTTGCGAGAAATTCCCAAAGGTTAGAGCAGTTTTTGACCCTGCCAACTTCGTTCAATGCGACGTTGATACGCTTGATGCTTGGCAAAAGCTTGAAAAATATGTTGACTATATGCACATCAAGGACGCACTCCCAAGCAAGAGAGTTGTTCCTGCGGGCAAGGGAATTGGAAACGTTGAGGCAATAGTTAGCGCTTATGCTAAAAATGGCGGAGAGGTATTGACTCTTGAGCCACATCTTATGGAATTTTGTGGTCTGAAGGCACTTGAAAATGGCGAAAGCGTTGTCGAAAACTCCGTTTATAGGGATGAAAACGAGGCGTTTGACGCAGGTGTTAGCGCACTTAAGGCAATACTGAACAAATTAAACCTAAATTATTAATACTTGTTGCACCTACGACTGAAAGGAGTTAAATATATGAAAATCGGAGCACAGCTTTACACTTTAAGAGATTATTGCACAAATCTTGAGGACTTTGCCGACACCTTGAAAAAGGTAGCAGAAATCGGATATACGGTGGTTCAGGTTTCGGGCGTATGTCAATATGAGCCTGAATGGTTAGCAAATGAGCTTAAGAAAAACGGATTAAAATGCGCACTTACACATTGGGGCGCTAACGATATAAAGGATAACACCGTGGAGGTGCTTAACAAGCATAGAGTGTTTGATTGTAATTACGTAGGAATCGGCTGTATGCCACCGTGGGCAACAGAGGAAAATACCTACAAGTTTATTGAGGACTTTAAGGAGCCTGCAAAAATTTTAAAGGAAAACGGCGGCAAGCTCTTCTATCATAATCACCACTGTGAGTTTAAAAGATGCTCTGACGGTGAAATGATTTTCGATAAGCTGATAAATGCATTTGAGCCAAGCGAAATGTCCTTTACACTTGATACGTATTGGGTACAGTACGGTGGTGGCGACGTTTGCTCTTATATTGAAAAGATGAAGGGCAGATGCGAATGTATTCACCTTAAGGATTTAGCTATTGTAAACGATGAGCAAAGAATGGCACCTGTTGGCAGTGGCAGTATGGACTTTAAAAAAATAATAAAGGCTGCTGAATCATCAGGCGTTGAATATCTGTTGGTTGAGCAGGATAACTGCTACGGCGAAAATCCGTTTGAGTGTCTTAAAAAGAGCTACGATTATTTAACAAGCTTAGGATTAAATTAATTTGGGGGACTTTATGATAAAATTAGGTATTATAGGAATAGGAAATATGGGTACAGCCCATTCAAAAAACATTTTCGAAGGAAAATGTCCCGAGATAGAATTAAGCGCAGTATGCGACTTAAAGGACGAAAAGGTTGAATGGATAAAAAACGAGCATCCCGAGGTTGCGATTTTTAAGGATGCTGAGGAAATGATGGATAGCGGAAAAATTGACTCAGTGTTAATATGTGTACCCCACTACGACCATCCGAAATATGCTATAATGGCTATGAAAAAGGGGCTTCACACCCTTGTCGAAAAGCCTGCCGGCGTTTACACAAAGCACGTTCTTGAAATGAATAAGGTTGCAGATGAATGCGACGTTGTTTTTGGAATTATGATGAACCAAAGAACCAACTGCGTTTACCGCAAAATGCGTGAGCTGATTCAAAGCGGAGAATTTGGTAAAATAAGAAGAGCTAACTGGATAATTACCGACTGGTACCGTCCGCAATTTTATTATAATTCAGGCGGTTGGCGTGCTACTTGGTCTGGTGAAGGTGGAGGAGTGCTTCTTAACCAATGTCCTCATCAACTTGATTTGTGGCAGTGGATATGTGGAATGCCTAAAAAGGTTTTTGCACATCTTCACTATGGCAAATGGCATGATATTGAGGTTGAGGATGACGTTACCGCTTATGTTGAATATGAAAACGGCGCAACTGGTGTGTTTAT
>JAZKZO010000013.1:0-75814 GCA_045612665.1 Eubacteriales bacterium | reverse complement strand
GAGTAAAAACAACGTTTTCAGCTGAGCACCCAAACGTTTCAGCAAGCACCGTCCTTGCCTCAAAAATCTTTTCAGAGCTTTTTATCGACAAAGAATGTGCGCTTCTACCGGGATTTCCACAGTAATTTTTAATACAACGCGTTATTTCCTCACTTAAAACGCTTGGCTTGGGAAAGGTTGTTGCAGGATTGTCAAAATAAATCATATCTATAAATTTATAATTTCCGTGTAATTAACGTGTTTTTTCGATAAGGCATCTTGTACGGAATATAAATTTACACAATCAAATTTTACACCGTATGCACAACCGTTATGAGTCATTTGAGGCTCTAATCTTACAATTTCAGCTTCTATATCAAATGCCGAAAGCACTTTTTGCGCCTTTATAGCATATGTCATTGATTTAAGAGAAGCAATGCACATAAGCTCACCTCCTTGGATGCCTGTTTATATCTTATGCGAAAGCAAGAAAAAAGCCCACAAGATGTGGGCTTTTATTAAATGCTTAATATAGATGCAGCGATATTGAAATAAATCAAAAGAGAAACGGCATCAATGATGGTTGTAATGAATGGACTCGCCATAACGGCAGGGTCAAAGCCAACCCTCTTTGCCAAAATCGGCAACGTACATCCAACAATTTTTGCAACTATAACTACCAAAATAAGTGTAAGTGAAACGGTCATAGCCACGGAAACCGTGATATTTGGATTTCCAAAGAGAAGATTATCAACTAAAAGCATCTTTCCAAAATTAACTATAGCAAGCGATACGCTACAAAGAATTGATACTCGTAGTTCCTTAAATATAATCTTCATAATGTCGCCCATTCGAATTTCTTCTACGGCAAGACCACGAATTATTGTAACCGACGACTGTCCGCCTGCGTTACCGCCGGTTCCCATAAGCATAGGAATAAAGGCGATTAGGGCAGTGCCGGCAATAGAAGCAACTAGCTTGTCCTCGAAATAGGTGATAATTGCACCGGTAAAGGTAGCCGAAAGCATAAGAAGAAATAGCCACGGAATACGGTTTTTCCATATTTCAAATACACTAGTGCTCAAATAAGGCTTATCGGACGGTGTAATAGCAGCCATCTTTTCAACGTCCTCAGTCGCCTCCTCTTCCATAACGTCAATAGCATCATCGACGGTTACGATACCGACAAGTCTGTTTTCCTTGTCTACAACAGGGAGCGCCAAAAGGTCATATTTACTCATTTCCTTAACAACATTCTCTTTATCCTCGTCAGTGTGAGCAACGATTACGTTAGTTTCCATTATATCGGAAATAAATTGCTCGTCATCAGAGAGAAGAAGAGTTTTTGCGGTTACATAGCCTAAAAGAGTTCTATCAGGCTTCGTTACGTAACATGTGTAAATAGTTTCCTTGTCAACACCCGTACGTCTAATTCTTTTTAAAGCATCCTCAACGGTAATATCCTCATCCAAGCGAACATACTCGGTTGTCATAATGCTTCCCGCGGAATCAACGGGATATTTTAAGATTTCATTAATTGATTTTCTAGCCTCAGGCGTGGAGTTTTTGATAATTCTTCTAACCACGTTCGCAGGCATTTCCTCGATAATATCAACTGTATCATCAATATAAAGCTCATCAAGAATTTCCTTGATCTCGCTGTCCGTAAAGGAAGAGAGAAGAAGCTCTTGATTGTCGCTATCCATTTCTACAAAAGCCTCAGCTGCAAGATCCTTTGGCAAAACACGGAACAAAATGCCGATTTTTTTGTCAGGAAACTCATCAAGAACAAGCGCGATATCTGCGCCTTCCATATCTTGAAGCAGTAGCTTTAGAGCATAAAAATTTTTATCCTCGAGGAGTCTTTCAGCTTCCTCGATTATTTCCTTGAGTTCTTCAAGCTCCATAATATACCTCCATAAATTTTAATTTACGAAGGTGAAAAGAACTATCTAGCGAAAGCGAAAAATGAATCGCAAGCGCAATCATATTGTTCAAAACACCCTCGGGGAACGGAATTACCGTTTTCGACGCTCGCGGTCACAGTTTTCAACTCCTTTTCAAAAAAATTCTATTCTCATTATAATTTTATTTTCCGCAAAAATCAATATTATTTATGAAAAAATATTATTTTATAGTAAAAAGTTTTTTATCAGCATATAAAGAACGCAAAAAAATCCGCATAAAACACCGTGTATAGCCTTAAATTTAACGAAATCAAATTTGTTAAGAGGAAGTCCCTCGCAAACAGCAAAGGTTTGAAAATGAACGCATATTCCACCAAAGCCTACACAAAATCCACTTAAAAAAGCACTAAAAAGAAAATTTCTTGTGTTAAAGACTAAAAAGCTACCCTTGCAAAACTCAAATACGCTTGTTACTATCGCATACCACGTGGATTCCTCGCTAATTCCTAAAAAGCTTAACATAACGCTTATAAAGCAAGAAAAAACTACGACAAATGCACAAATTGAAATAACAGTAGAGCAGGACGTTGTAACAGCTCGCGTAAATGCGACGGATAAATCGAGCGGTTTTTCCTTCTTTTTATCACTTGCCAACGCTAACTCTGAATGCTTCAAAGCACATTTTCCAAGCATAAAAACACTTAACATTTGAAACAAATATAAGGAAATCCCAAACAAAGCATCGTTCCATATACCTATCCCAACACAACTTACCAAAAAGCCTATTCCTGCGTTAGAGGAAAGTATAATCGCGTTTGAAAAATCTTGTTCATTGACATGATTTTGCTTATAATCCTCACATATAATCTTCGGTCCGCCAACAAATCCACAAAGAGAGCACAGAAGCACGGTTGCAAAGTATTTTCTACAAATGCCTATTTTACAAAAAAAGCCTTTTGGAAGAATATTGAAAGCGCCAGAAAACACCGATGAATAAAGGAAAAACAAGGAAATTACCATAAAAATAAAAATTGATGGTATAAGTGAATTGACACAAAATTTAAAACTGTCTCTAATTGACGATTTTACATTTTCTACATTTGTAAAAAACAATATGAATAGCAAAAACGATGCAATAAAAGCCGTGCATTTTTTAACTTGTGCAGTTATTATTATTTTCACCACCTCATAGGATATATTACTGTGAAATTATATGTCAATGTAGGAGGATAAAATGCGAAAAAAGAATTTAGAAGAGGTTGTTTTTGACAAGTTCGATATTCCTCTTGAGGGAATTGCATCAATACCTAATGCTCAGATAGTTGGAAACTCTCAAGTATGCATAGACGGATGTATCGGAATAAAGAAATACGAGGGCACTGAAATCATTATAAGGGCGAAGGATTACATACTCAAAATTACAGGCTCGTCTCTTAATATGATGACATTTTCGGATAGCAGGGTTACAATAAGAGGATACATTTCAACATATTGTGTGGAGAAGCTATGAAAAGAATCGCACTTGGATATGTAAAAATCATAATTCCTTCAAAGCACAAAGGTATTGCTATGAACGCAATATTAATCAACAATCTCAGATATCGTCGTACTAAACTTTTAGAGGATGGCTCTCTTGAAATAATAATCAAAGCATCGTCAAGGGAGCGCTTTCAAAGCGTTTTCGAGGATAACTCTATAGAATCGGTATTTTCTAAAAATTTAGGATTTTGGGCATATATATGGCGATACCATCATCGTTTTGGATTGCTTTTCGGTGCGTTTATCATGCTACTTTGTGTTTACGTATCATCTCTTTTTGTTTGGAGAATAGATATCGAAGGTAATAAAACTGTGTCAAACGAAGAAATCATAAAAACCCTTGACAAATCAGGCTTTTCTCTTGGTTCTTTTATCCCAACAGTCGATTATGACGAGCTACATAACAAATTTTTGCTTAATTCAAGCAAGGTATCTTGGATATCGGTAAATATCAAGGGAAACGTGGCAACCGTCTTGGTAAAAGAGAGAATGATAGAAAATGAAAAGCCAAAAACCGCCTCTACAAACGTAATTGCATCAAGTGATGCTCAAATATTAACAATTCAGCTTTACGAGGGCAAGAAGGTTGTAAATATTGGCGATATTGTAAAAAAAGGTGATCTTCTAATCTCGGGAATTATAAATTCACAATCTCAAGGTACAAGATATGTACACGCCGACGGCGTGATAAATGGCTATGTAAAAAAGAATATTTCGGTAAAAATACCGTTAAATTCCACCGAAAAGCATTATACAGGTAGCTCTTATAAGGAAAAAAGCTTAAAAATTTTCTCAAAATCAATAAATTTTTCTCCAAAGTATAGAAATTCCTATATTATTTATGATAAAATAGAGAAAAGAAAAAGAGTGTGCATTTTCGGGCGCATCGAATTGCCCTTGGAATTTTCAACCGTTGAATATCGTGAATACGAGGAAATACCGACTTCTTATTCATACGATCAAGCGGTCGATATGGCTTTTTCCGAGCTTCGTGTAAGGCTCGACGAGGCATTGATGAACGCGGAGCTAATTTCCAAAAGTATTTCAACACGCAGAGATGAAAGTGGCTTTTATCTCGACTGCGAGCTCTATTGTATCGAAAATATAGCAACTCTTGTCGAATTTGAGGTTAAACAAGACGTAAATTAGGAGGCCAAATGGCAGAAAAAATCTTTAACACGCTCTCACCTGACATTACAAGCGCAATTTTTGGACCGTTTGATATACACGTTAGCAATATTGAGAGAGTGTTTGACGTAAAAATTGTAAACCGTCCCGCGAACAACGAAATAGGAGATCGTGTTACCATCACAGGCGATGAAGAAAATGTAAAAAAAGCATATGAGGTCCTTATGTATCTTAACAAAATGGCTACCTTGAACTCTCCTATAACCGACCAAAGCGTTGATTATGCTATTTCCATGGTCGTTGACAATAGAACCTCTGACTTAAACGAGCTCGACGATGATTGCTTTTTGGTTAGCGCAAAGGGCAGACCTACAAAAGCAAAAACGTTAGGACAAAAGAAATATGTTAACGCCATTAAGAAAAATACAGTTACCATAGGTATCGGTCCTGCCGGAACTGGAAAAACCTTTCTTGCGGTTGCGATGGCGGTAAAAGCATTAAAGGACAAGGAAATAAGTAGAATTATCTTAACCCGTCCGGCTGTAGAGGCAGGCGAGAGGCTTGGATTTTTGCCTGGAGATTTACAGAGCAAGATAGATCCATACCTTCGCCCTCTTTACGACGCGCTCTATGAAATGCTTGGCTTCGAAAGTTGCACAAGATATATGGAGAAAATGGTAATTGAAATTGCTCCGTTGGCTTATATGAGAGGAAGAACCCTTGATGATTCGTTTATAATCCTTGATGAGGCTCAAAATACAACTCCCGAGCAAATGAAAATGTTCTTAACCCGTTTGGGAATAGGCTCTAAAATAGTTGTAACAGGCGATTTAACTCAAACAGACCTGCCTGATGGCAAAAAGAGTGGACTTGCCGAGGCAATTAAGATTTTAAAGGACGTTGACGGCATATCAATTCATACCTTCTCGGATAAGGATGTAGTGCGTCATAAGCTTGTCCAAAGAATTATTTTAGCTTATGATAAGTACGAAAAAGAAAAGGCCGAGCGCAAAAATGCAAAGCAAAAGAAAGGAACCCAAAAATGACACTTACAACATACATTACTGATGAACAAGATATATATGAGGTTAGAGTAGCCATGAAGGCTATTGTAAGAAAGGCAATTTTTAACACTCTTGTATATGAGGGCTTTGATGCCGATGCCGAGGTTTCGGTAACCTTTGTAGACAACGATAGAATTAAAGAGCTTAACGCTTCTTATAGAGAAAAGGACTGTCCAACAGACGTGCTTTCTTTCCCTTTATACGATGATTTTTCCGAGATAATTGAAAATGAATGTGCCGTTCCACTAGGAGATATCGTAATTTCTCTTGAAAGGGCTGCAAGACAAGGATATGACATAGGACACAGTATTTATCACGAGGTCGCTTTCCTTTGCGTGCATTCTACGCTTCATCTTTTGGGATACGACCATGAAACCTCTAAAGAGGATGAAGAGGAAATGTTCCAAAAACAAAGAGAAATAATGGAGATAATAGGATTCTAATGAGAAAAACAGCTTTTATTGCAATTGTCGGAAGACCAAACGTAGGAAAATCAACTCTTTTAAACGCAATTTTGCAGGAAAAGATAGCTATTGTTTCCTCTAAACCGCAAACAACAAGAAATAGAATAACAGGAATTTTAACAAAGGGCGAAAATCAGTTCGTCTTTCTTGACACGCCAGGCTTCCAAAAGCCACGCACAAAGCTCGGCGATTATATGCTTAAGGCGTCAAAAAGCTCTATCGGCTCATCTGATGCCGTTGTTATTGTTGCCGATGCATTTCACGCACCGGGAGATATTGAAAAAAATATAATCGAGCAGGTTGTAGCAAATAAGCTTCCTGCTATTTTGGTGCTTAACAAGGTAGATATGTCAAATCCCGAAAAATTAGCCCTAACAATAGCTCAATATGATGAAATACATAAGTTTGATGCCGTTGTTCCTACCAGCGCTTCGAAGGGAGAGGGAATAGACATTGTTCTTTCGGAATGCGAGAAGTTCTTATCTCCAAGCGAATGGTTTTTCCCTGACGATATGATTACCGATCAACCCGAGAGAATGATCGTAGCCGAAACAATTCGCGAAAAGATTCTTCGTACGTTGAACGATGAAATTCCTCACGGAACTGCCGTTTCTATTGAAGAATTCAAGGATGATGGTAAAATTATCAAGGTTCGCGCCGACATATATTGTGAAAAAGAATCCCACAAGGGAATCATTATAGGTAAAAAGGGTGCATCTCTTAAAACTATTGGCTCATATGCAAGAGAAGACCTTGAAAGATTTTTCGGTGTTAAGGTCTTTATTGAGCTTTGGGTAAAGGTAAAGGAAAAATGGAGAGACAGCTCTGTTAACTTAAATAATTTCGGATACAATCCAAAGGACATTCAATGACAGATTTCAAAGTAAACGGCTTAGTTATAAGAGAAGCCGAAACAGGTGAATATGATAAGCTGCTAACCATTCTTACGGAAAAACACGGAAAGCTTTATGTGGTTGGCAAGGGTGTCAAAAGTGTGCGAAGTAGGCATATGGCATCTACACAGCTATTTTCTTATGCATCGTTTAATTTAAGGCGCAAGGGAAGCTATTATTATATTACCGACAGTGACCTTTTAGAGAATTATTACGATATAAGAGACGACATGCTAAAGCTTGCCCTTGCAAGCTTCGTTTGTGATGTAACCTGTGAAATTGCAAAAGAGGGCATAGAGGAAAGAGAACTGCTAAAATTAACTCTAAATACACTTTTTGCAATTGCCAAAAATCTTCGCCCACTCGAAATGATACGAGCTTCATTTGAGTTAAGAGTGGCTTCTGATGCAGGTTTTATGCCTGATTTAACAGCTTGTAGAGTATGCGAAGATGAAAATCCCGATATGATGTGCCTTGATATTATGGATGGCACTATAATTTGTGATAAATGCAGAAAAAACGCGTTTTCTACAATTGTAAAAGACGCGTTTTACGAAACAGGAACGCCAAAACCGATTTCTATAATATCTTTATCCGTGCTTGCAACTATGAGATATATCATTTCAGCAAGACAAGAAAGATTTTTAGCTTTTTCACTTGGAGAATCAGAGCATCAAATGTTTTTCGATGTATGTGAAAAGTATTTACTTAACCAACTTGAGCGAGGATTTTATTCCTTGGATTTTTATAAATCACTTTTGTAAGGAGTTTTATGCTTAACCTGGACAAATCAATCCGAATTTTGGAATTCGACAAGATTTTAAATATGCTCGTGTCGGTTTCTCCTACTGTCGGTGCTAAAAAAAGAGCATCTGCGCTTTTGCCGTCATCTAATCCCGACACTGTAAAGCGAAGACAAGAGTTAACCGCCAATGCGAAAAAAATGGCAGGAATAAAGGGCGCACCATCCTTTGGTGGAATGCCTGAAATTCTTGATGCAATAGAAAAGGCAGAGAAGAATTCAATTCTTTCTCCAAGAGAGATTCTTGACGTTGCATCCGTTTTGCAATCTACAAGAGCATTAATCGAGTATATTCACTCTGACGCCCTTGAAAGATGCACGCTTACCGAATTTTTTGATCAATTAGTGCCAAACAAAGCTCTTGAAAGTAAAATTTTCAAGGCTATTATAAGCGAAGATCTCATTTCAGATGACGCCAGTCCGGCTCTTGCCGACATTAGACGAAAAATCCGTTATCAAACAAATAGAATCCGTGAGGTTCTTCAAAGCTTTTTGCTCGGAGACAACGCAAAGCATTTAAGAGATAGCATTGTAACAATGCGTAACGGAAGATACGTTCTACCTGTAAAAAGCGAGAACAAGAACGAAATCAAGGGCTTGATTCACGACACGTCAGGAACAGGTGCAACTCTTTTCATCGAGCCTATGGGCGTTGTAGAGGCTAATAACGAGCTTCGTACGCTTATGGGAGCTGAGCAAGCCGAAATCGAGAGAATTTTGACAGAATTTTCATCCGAAATTTCCGATTTTGGAATGCAACTTGAAAAGAATTATAGAAACATAACTGAAATTGCTTTTTATTTTGCCTGTTCGGAGCTTTCTTATAAAATGAATGCTGTTGAACCGGCTATCAATTCAAAAAAGTATGTAAGTCTCGAGAGAGCAAGGCATCCATTACTCGACAAGACAAAGGTAGTTCCAATTAACATCAGTCTTGGTGAGGAATATAAAATGCTTGTTATTACCGGTCCTAACACCGGTGGAAAGACCGTAACTCTTAAAACTCTAGGCTTATTTGCTCTTATGGCGCAATCAGGACTTCAAATTCCCGCAGATAATGCCGATATGTGTATTTTTGACGGTGTATTTGCCGATATAGGTGATGAGCAAAGCATCGAGCAATCTCTTTCTACCTTTTCAGCTCATATGCTATCGGTTGTAAGCATTTTAAACGGTGTTACCGAAAATTCACTTGCACTATTTGATGAGCTTGGCGCTGGAACCGATCCAATAGAAGGAGCAGCTCTTGCTCAGTCCATTTTAGAGAGCATTTTATCCAAAAACGCGCTTTGCGCATCTACAACTCACTACGCCGAGCTTAAAGCATTCGCTTTGAACACCGAAAACGTTTCAAACGCAAGCTGTGAATTCGACATAAACACATTAAAGCCAACCTACAGGCTTATAATAGGAGCTCCTGGAAAATCAAACGCATTTTTGATTTCTCAAAAGCTTGGAGTACCCGAAAGCGTAGTATCACGGGCAATGGCACTCACCTCAGATGATTCCAAGAGCTTTGAAGCTGTTATAGAAAAGCTCGAAATTGCAAGAGTTGCTATGGAAAAAGAAAAGGAAGAGGCTACTCGTCTTCGCAAGGAATTCGAAATTTTCAAAAACAAGGCAGAGGCGGAGCTCAAGGATAAGCTTGGCAGGGCTCAAAAGGAGAGCGACGAGCTTCTTCGTAGGGCTCAACAAACTATCTCTGGCGCTCGTGCAAGTGCTGAATTGATTTTTGATAAGCTTGAAAAGCTCCAAAAGGACTCTTCAAATTATAATGAAAAGAAAAAATCAATTCGCGAAAAGCTCTATGAAGCCGACGACATTTATAATCCTGTTGAGGAAATTGACGAAAATTACGTTCTTCCAAGACCGCTTGTTAAAGGAGATACCGTAATTCTTAGAAATATCGGCACTGAGGCCGTTCTTTTGGAAAATCCTGATAAGAACGGAAACGTTTTGGTAAAGAGCGGTATTGCTCAAACTAAAACAAATGTAAAGAATCTTATGCTAGTTACCGAAAAAAGAGAGGTAAAGCAAGCTCCTATAGCAAAAACGAGAAGTACCGTTTCAAGCACTTTCTCAATATCTCTTGATGTTCGTGGAAAGAACATTGAAGAAGCGTGGATTGACGTTGACAAATACCTTGACGAGGCAATCCTACACGGAGTTAAAAGCACAACCATTGTCCATGGAAAGGGAACAGGAGCTTTAAGAAAGGGCCTTTGGGAATTTTTCCGAAAGGATAAGCGAATCAAAAAGTACAGAAACGGAGAATACGGAGAGGGCGATTTTGGCGTTACAGTTGTTGAATTAAAATAATTGTAAAAATTCCAAAAGCACTTGAAATATTATCCCTTTACTGTTATAATACCTATGTAATAAATAATATAATGCATTTTATGCTGAAAGGATTAGCTATGGCTGAAATTAAAATGCTTGCTATCGACCTCGGCGCGTCAAGCGGACGCGGAATCGTTGGTTCTTTTGATGGCAAAAAGCTTTATGTAAGAGAAAATCACCGTTTCCCAAACGAGCCTGTAAATACATGTGGCAATTTTTGTTGGGATATTTTGAGAATTTTTCACGAAATCAAGGCATCAATTTCCAAATGTGCCTTGTCCGATGATAAGGATATAAAAAGCATCGGTATCGATACTTGGGGAGTTGACTACAGCTTCATTGATAAGAACGGAGCTCTTATGGCGAATCCATACCATTATCGTGATGCGCGTACTGACGGAATTCAGCCTTACGCATTCAAAACCGTTCCTTTCGCTGATATTTATTCAGTTGCAGGAATTCAAACAATGAATTTCAATACCTTGTATCAGCTTTGTGCCGATCTAAGAGATAGAAAGTATATCGTTGACAATGCGGACAAGCTCTTGTTTGTTCCCGATCTTCTTAACTACTTCTTAACCGGTGAAAAGGCTACCGAATATACAATCGCATCAACTGGTTCTATCCTCGATGCAAAAAAGAGAGCTCTTGCAACAGATCTTCTTTCAAAATTCGGTATTAGATCCGATATCTTCTGCGATATCGTTATGCCGGGCAATAAGCTTGGAAAGCTCACTCCTCAAATTTTATCCGAGGTTGGTAATATTTCAGCTAACGTTGTTAACGTTGCATCTCACGATACAGCAAGCGCCGTTATCGCTGTTCCTGCAAAGCGCGGAGACGATTTTGTTTACATAAGTAGCGGAACATGGTCTCTTATGGGCGTTGAAAATGACGAGCCTGTTATAAATTCTGCATCTCTTAATTATAACCTCACAAACGAGGGTGGTGCAGGTGGAAAGATTAGATTCCTTAAAAACATTATGGGCTTGTGGCTCGAGCAGGAATCAAGACGCCAGTGGAAGAGAGAGGGACTTGACATTTCCTTTGACGAGCTTACCGAAAAGGCTCTCGCAACAAAGCCGTTCAAGTGCTTTATTAATCCTAATGACGATTTGTTTACTCCTCAAGGCGATATGCCAAATAGAATTAGAGAATTCTGCAAGAAAACAGGTCAAGAGGTTCCTGAAACTATCGGTGAGGTAGTAAGATGTATCTTTGAAAGCCTTGTTCTTTGCTATAGACAGACTATTGAAGCAATCGAATCTATGACAGGCAAGCATTATAACTCCATCAACATCGTTGGTGGTGGAACAAAGGAAGCAATCCTTTGCCAATATGCAGCCGATGCTTCCAATAGAGTTGTTTATGCAGGTCCTGTTGAAGCAACCGCTATCGGTAACATAGCAATGCAAACCATTGCTTCTGGCGAGCTTAAGGATATCGCAGAGGCAAGAGAGGTTATAAGAGACTCTTTTGAAATAAAGGTTTATGAGCCACATCACTCGGCTGAATGGGATGAGGCTTATGCAAGATTTATTGACATTTGTGGAAAGGAATACAAATAATGGCTAAAATGTACGATATCGCAAAAGAAATGTACGCAAAAATCGGTATTGATACCGATGCGGTAATAGAAAGAATGAAAAAAGTACCTGTTTCGATCCAATGCTGGCAGGGCGACGACGTTAAGGGCTTTGAAAGCAAGGGCCCATTGACAGGCGGAATTCAAACAACAGGTAACTATCCTGGCGCAGCTCGTAATATTGAAGAGCTCCAAGCAGACTTCGATGTTGCCGCATCTATGATTCCAGGCAAAAAGAAACTTAGTCTTCACGCAATCTACCTTGATAACAAGGGAGAAACCGTTCCAAGAGACCAAATTAAGCCTGAGCATTACGATGTTTGGATCAAATGGGCAAAGGAGAAGGGATATGGTCTTAATCTCGACCCAACATGCTTCTCACACCCTCTTTCAAGCGATGGATTTACTCTTAGCCACCACGATGAAAAAATCCGTAAATTCTGGATTGATCACGTTATAGCTACCAGAAAGGTTGCTGAATATATCGGTAAGGAAATGGGCGAGGTTTGCGCTAGTAACTATTGGATTCCTGACGGATTCAAGGATATTCCTGTTGATAGAAAGGGTTATAGAGAGCGTCTTGAGGATTCTCTTAACCAAATCTTTGCAGTAGAAGTAGACCCTAAATACAATGTAGCGGCTCTTGAAGGAAAGGTGTTCGGTATCGGAGCTGAAAGCTGTACAATAGGCTCTAATGACTTCTATCTTGGATATTGTGCTAAAAACGGTCAATTCCTCACTCTTGATGCAGGACATTTCCATCCAACCGAGGTTATTTCTGATAAAATTAGCACAGCGCTTCAATTTACACCCGGACTTTTGCTTCACGTTTCCCGTCCTGTAAGATGGGATAGCGACCACGTAGTAATCTTTGACGATGAGTTGAAGGCGATCGCACAAGAAATCGTAAGAAGCAATGAAATGGATAGAATTCATATCGGTCTTGACTTCTTTGATGCTAGTATCAATAGAATCGCCGCTTGGGTAATCGGTGCTAGAAATATCCAAAAGGCTCTTCTTTTTGCTATGCTTGAGCCAACCGAAGCACTTAAAAAATACGAGCTCGATCTTGATTATACATCTCGCCTTGCTGTTCTTGAAGAGCTTAAGACTATGCCATTCGAGGCAGTTTGGGACAAATATTGCGAGGAATGTGGTGTTCCTTGTGGAATGGACTGGATTGCTATGGTTAAGGATTATGAGGCAAAGGTTCTTTCAAGGAGATAAGGTGAAGCTATGATAAACTTGGAAAAAGAAATAAGAGAACAGCCGTCAGTGCTTGCTAGCCTTAAAAATGCAAACCTTGATGTTTTAAAGGAGCTTGTTAAGGAAGCAAAGGAAAAGGGCATTGACAATATATACCTAGTTGCAAGAGGAACATCCGATCATGCATGTACATATGCACAATATCTTTTTGCAATCACAATGGGAATGAACTGTGCGCTTGGCACACCATCTGTATTTACTCAATACGGACAAAAAATAAAGTTTAACAACGCACTCGTTATCGGCGTTTCTCAATCAGGAAGAGCTGAAGACGTTTGCGAGGTTTTGAAATCGGCAAACGAACAGGGAATGACAACAGTTGCAATTACCAACTACAAGGATTCCTTGCTTGCTACAAATGCTAAATATCACCTTTTCTGTAACGCAGGAGAGGAAAAGAGCATTGCAGCTACTAAAACCTTCACCTCACAAATGTATCTTTTGGCGCTTTTGTGCGCTATGTGGAGTGAAAACAAAGAGCTTAACAATGCGCTCGAGGCAATTCCGGCTCAATTCGAAAAGGCTCTTGATTATTTGCCACAAAGTGTTGAAGAACAGGTTGCAAAGCTTCTTAATTATAAGGAAGCGGTTGTTTTGGGAAGAGGTCTTGCATATCCTATCGCTCTTGAAGGTGCGCTCAAAATTCTTGAAACTAACAAGATGAAGGTTAAAGGATACACAATTTCCGACTTCTATCACGGTCCTGTTGCACAGCTTCATGAGGGCGACCTTGCAATCGTTTTGGCTCAAACTGGAGTTATGCTCCCTGACGGTATAAAAATGCTTAAAAAGCTCGATACCGTAAAGGCTAATTCGGTTATCATAACTGATGACAAAGAGCTCGCAAATAGCGAAAATGCAATTTATATCGAAAGCACCGGCTCTGAATATTCACTTATGTTCCTTATGGCTCTAACAGTACAGCTCATCGCGCTTAAGCTTGTTATAGCAAAGGGAATTGATCCTGATAAATCAGATGCTATTGCAAAAATAACTGTTACAAAATAAATTTTACTATCACTTTTAACTTTTGGGGGTTTTTATGAACGAGAATTGTTACGGAGAATTGAAGGTTATCGGCATGAGAGGCTGTGAGCAATTTGCAGATCAGGTTGATTACTATCTTAAAAAGTGGAGAAATAGCGAATCCACCTTTATCGCTGATGCTCATTGTCCAAGATTTGGCTCAGGTGAGGCTAAGGCTCTTATCAATGAGTCAATGAGAGGTCTTGACCTTTATATCATTTCAGACTGCTTCAATTATGGAGTAACTTATAAGATGTACGGTATGCAAGTACCTATGAGTCCTGACGATCATTTTCAGGATCTGAAGAGAATAATTGCTGCAACAGGCGGCAAAACAAGAAGAATTTCTGTTATTATGCCTATGCTTTATGAAGGAAGACAGCACAAGAGAAGTGCAAGAGAGTCCCTTGACTGCGCTCTCGCTTTGCAGGAGCTCACAAATATGGGCGTTACTAACATCATTACCTTTGATGCTCACGACCCAAGAGTTCAAAACGCTATTCCTCTTAACGGCTTTGACAGCGTAAGACCTACATACCAAATGATTAAGGCTCTCGTTAAAAATATCCCTGATATTAAGCTTGACAAGGACAACCTTATGGTAATCTCTCCCGACGAGGGAGCTATCGGTAGAGCTATGTATATAGCTTCCGTTGTTGGAATTGAGCTTGGTATGTTCTATAAGAGAAGAAACTATTCAGTAATTATCGACGGTAAGAACCCTATCGAAGCTCACGAGTATCTCGGTAAAGATCTTCAAGGTAAGGACGTTATCGTTGTTGATGATATGATTTCTTCAGGCGATTCTATGATTGATGTTGCACTTCAGCTCAAGCAAAGAGGCGCAAAGAGAGTATTTGTATTCTCAACATTCTCACTTTTCTGCAACGGTCTTGAAAAGTTCGACAAGGCTTATGCTGACGGAATTGTTGATAAGATTTTCTCAACAAACCTCACATATCACACCCCTGAAATTCTCTCAAGAGAGTGGTATTGCGACGTAAATATGAGCAAATACGTTTCATATATCGTTGATACCTTGAATAGAGACGCTTCCATTAGCGATCTTCTCAATCCTGTCAAGAAAATCCATACATTGCTTGACAAGTTCAATTCTAACTCCATGTCTGACCTCGACGAAGACGATAATTAAGGATAATTCAAATGAATAACTTTAAAAATACAGTAGCCTCCGATTTGCTTTCTTGCATTTCGGGGCTAACTGCCGATATTAACTTAACTAAACAAGATATTTTGGATATGTTTGAATATCCACCGGACTCCTCACTTGGAGATATCGCTTTCCCTTGCTTTAAATTAAGCAGAATTTTGAGAAAAGCTCCACCTGTTATTGCCAAGGAAATCTCGGAAGTGCTAAAAAGCGACGTTATTTCAAAGGCCGAGGCTGTAAACGGATATCTTAACATTTTTGTATCAAACGAATATCTTCTAAATAACGTCCTTTTCAAAATAGAGGAAGAAAAAGAGCATTACGGCTCGGACGATTCCGGAAAAGGAAAGGTTGCGGTATTCGACTATTCATCTCCAAACGTTGCAAAGCCATTCCACATAGGCCATCTTGGCACTACAATTATCGGACATTCTCTTAAAATGCTTCATCAGTTCCAGGGGTATGATTGCGTAGGCATTAACTATCTTGGTGACTGGGGAACACAGTTTGGAAAGCTTATCGTAGCTTACAACTTGTGGGGCAATAAGGAAAAGGTTGAAAAGGGTGGAGTTGATGAGCTTGTTGCTCTTTATGTTAAATTCCACGAGGAAGCCGAAAAGGATGAAACTCTTAACCAAAGGGCAAGAGAAGAATTTACAAAGCTTGAGCATCACAACGAAACCAACATTGCTCTTTGGAAATGGTTCGTTGAAATAAGCCTTGCAGAATACAAAAAAACGTATAAACAGCTTGGTATAGAATTTGATAGCTATAAGGGCGAAAGCTTCTATACTGATAAAATGCCTGCTCAAATCGAAATTTTAAGAGAAAAGAATCTTCTTAAAATCGATGACGGAGCGTCTATTGTCGACCTTTCAGAATATAATATGCCCCCATGTCTTATTTTGAAAAGAGACGGTTCAACCCTTTATCCAACAAGAGATATTGCAGCGGCAGTTTATCGTAAGCAAACATATAATTTTGATAAATGTATCTATGTAACTTCAGCAGGCCAAAGCTTGCACTTTGCACAGTGGTTTAAGGTAGTTGAGCTTATGGGATACGATTGGCATGATAAGCTCGTTCACGTTCCATACGGCACTGTAAGCATTAACAACGAAAAGCTCGCTACAAGAACAGGAAACGTAATTCTTCTAAAAGACCTTTTTGCGACTGCTATTGAAAAGGTAAACGAGATTATGGATGAGAAAAATCCAAATCTTCCTAATAAAGAAGAGGTTGCAGAGGCTGTCGGAGTTGGTTCTGTAATTTTCTATTACCTTTATAATAATAGAATCAAGGATATCAACTTCGTTATGAAGGATGCATTGAGCTTCGATGGAAATACAGGCCCATACGCGCAATATACTTATGCCCGTACATCAGGAATACTTGATAAAGCAAAAGAGCTAAATTACAGTTCCACAGCGCCTCAAATTACAACAGTCGAAGAAGCGGATTTACTCAAAGTACTTTCGAAATTTAATGAGGCAGTAAGAGGAGCAATCCAAGATTACGAGCCATCAATTATCACAAGATATATAATCGATGTTTGCTCGGCATTCAATAAGTTCTATCATAACTGTCAAATTGTATCCGCCGAGGATGAAACCGTAAGAAATACCCGTATTAGACTCGCGTCCGCTACTAAAACGGTTCTTGGCTCTGCATTTGAGCTTATTTGTTTAAAGAAAACTGAAAAAATTTAATTGTTAAGAGGTTATTATGTCAGGACATAGCAAATGGAAAAATATAATGCATAAAAAAGAGAAAACCGACGCTCAAAAAGCGAAGATTTTCACTAAAATAGGAAAGGAAATGTCTATCGCCGTAAAAGCAGGCGGACCTGATCCTTCCGTAAACGCAAAGCTTGCAGCGCTTATTGCAAAGGCAAAGGCGAATAACGTTCCTAACGATAATATCGAAAGAACAATTAAAAAGGCAAGCTCATCTGATGCAGCTAACCTTGAAGAAATGAGATACGAGGGCTACGGCCCAGGTGGAGTTGCAGTTATTGTTGAGGCCGCAACAGACAACACCAACCGTACAACACCCGAGGTTCGTTCATATTTCAGCAAATATAAGGGAAATCTTGGAACAACAGGTTGCGTAGGCTATCTTTTTGAGGAAAAGGGCGTAATTATGATTTCCAAGGAAGAAGGCTACGACGAGGACGCTTTGATGGAAGCAGCTCTCGAAGCGGGCGCTGAAGACTTTGTTTCCGATGAAGACGCATATATTATCTATACAGAAACAAGTGACCTAGCTGCCGTTGCAGAGGCAATAGAGGGCGCAGGCTTTAAGTATGTTTCGGCAGAAGAGGATAAAATTCCTTCAACCTACGTAACTCTCACATCCGAGGACGATATTAAGTATATGAATCTTCTTATCGAGCATCTCGAGGATAACGACGACGTTACCGAGGTATATCATAACTGGGAAAACTGCGACTAATAGAAAAAATCCAAGCAATAATGCTTGGATTTTTTATTGTGAATTACTTTTCACACCGTGAAAACACAATTTCACTTTACTTTTTGAAGAAAATCCTCTATAATCAAATTAAAGGGAGGTGAATGCCTTGAAATTCAAAGACAAATTAAAGCAATATAGAATTGAAAACCATTTATCCCAAGAGGAATTAGCAAGTAAACTTTTTATATCAAGAACTTTAATTTCAAAATGGGAAAACGGAGTTATTTATCCTTCGTACAGCAATATGGAAAAATTAGCGCAAATTATGAATGTAAGTATTGATTATTTACTCTCAAATGAAGAAGCAAAGTTAATGACTCTTAACGCAAATTCAAGAAAAGAATCCACATTCACACAAAAGATTTTATTTATCATATCAATAATCCTTTTAACGACAGGAATAACACTTTTAATAACCGGCTTTGTTTTTCCTCAAGATTTAACAAGACCAGGTGATATATATAATTCTGTAAACACTATTACTGTAATTTGCTTTTTTCTAAAAATCATCGGTGGATTGTTTGGTTTTTTAGGCGCGTCGCTTTTGGGAATCAATTCCTTTTTATATTTCAAGAAATAATCAAAAACTACCAAGAATTTTCTTGGTAGTTTTTTTGTTATATTCTAGATACTATAATTTCAACTTTTCCGCTAACAGTATATTTACCCAATCCGGCAGGAATAAAGTAGCTATCACCCTTTATAAGAGAGAAGCTTTCTCCGTTATATTCAATTTTTCCGTTTCCGTCAAGGCAGAGAATAGAATTAAAGCTTTCGACATTTGTCGAAAACTCCAAATCCCCATCAACAAAGTGTTTTTCAACATTGAAGTATTCGCATGATGCTAATGTATTATCGTTTTTGACATTTGTAGAAAATCTTATTTTGTCGATTTCATCGTCGGTTCTATTCACGATAACGTTCAATGCATCTTTAACGTGAAGTTCTCTTGGCTTGCCGTCCTTGCCGAGTCTATTGTAATCGTAAACTCTATATGTAATGTTTGAATTTTGTTGAATCTCAGCAAGTAAAATTCCTGCGCCAATAGCATGAACGAGTCCTGACGGGATAAAGAACACGTCGCCTTTTTTCACATCAACAAAATTAAGCTGTTCCTCAACGCTACCGTTTTCAATGGCTTTGCGAAGTGTGTCAACAGTACATCCTTTTTTCAATCCATAAACAAGCTTTGCACCGGGCTTTGCGTCAATTATATACCACATTTCAGTTTTGCCAAGAGAATTCGCAGTCTTCATACCGTACTCGTCATCAGGATGAACTTGAATTGAAAGATTATCCTCAGCATCTATAAACTTTATCAAAAGAGGGAAGCGATCAAGCTCCTTGTTTGTAACAACCGAAAATCCATTCTTATCAATATATTCCTGCATTGTAAGCCCGTCAAACTCACCACCCACAATCGTGTTCATGCCATCATCGCGAACAGTAAGCTCCCAGCTTTCGGCGATATTGTTAAGATCGGAAACCTTATTGTAATCGGTTTTAAGCCTGTTTCCGCCCCAAATAATCTCTTTAAATATAGGTTGCACCTTAATCGGTTTAAGCATAAAAAAATCTCCTAAAATCAATTTATTTTAACAATATAATTTTAATATAAAAGGCAAGAAAAGTCAATAGAAAAAACAAAAAGCGGAGAATATCTCCGCTTTAAGTTATTTAATTTCCACCGTAACTTTTTTGTCGTCAAGCTTTGCGACAGTTTTCATTATGGTGCGTATTGCCTTGGCAATCTTTCCGCGCTTGCCGATAACCATTCCCATATCCTCTTCAGCAACGTTCAAGGTAAGCATAACCTCGTCGCCTTCGATATGCTCGGTAACGACAACCTTGTCCGGATTGTCTACGATAGATTTAACCATATTACCAAGGACTGTGCTAAAATCTTGCATGTGCACACCCTGATTATCCGTAAATAATCACCTTTCTTTGAGATTATTTTACGATACCGCTCTTCTTAAGAAGAGATTTAACAGTTTCAGTTGGCTGTGCGCCATCGTTCAACCACTTTGTAGCCTTGTCGCTGTCAATCTTGATTTCAGCTGGATCTCTCAAAGGATTGTAGTAACCGATTTCGTCGATAAACTTACCGTCTCTTGGTGATCTTTCGTCTGCAACGATTACACGGTAGAAAGGAGCCTTCTTTGCGCCCATTCTTCTAAGTCTGATTTTTACTGCCATTGTGATTTCCTCCAATAAATTGAATTTTATTTTAATTTTTTATTTTTTATCTAAAAATCCGCATTAAAACGGCATTTTCATTCGTTTGCCAAACATTCCACCAAACTTGCCAGATGTCATTTGCTTCATCATCTTTTTCATTTGGTCGAATTGCTTCAAAAGCCTATTTATATCCTCAACACTAGTGCCACTTCCTGCCGCAATTCTTTTCTTGCGAGAAGAGGAGATAATGTCGGGGTTAATTCGTTCTTTTTTGGTCATAGAAAGGATTATAGCCTCGGTTTTAACAAGCATTCCCTCGTCAATCTTGGCATCCTTCATAGCACCGGTATTCATACCTGGGATCATACCCATAAGACTGTCTAACGAGCCCATACGCTTAAGCTGTGCAAGCTGTTCAAGATAATCGGTAAGAGTAAAAGTGCTTTCTCTCATCTTCTTTTCAAGCTCTTGAGCTTTCTTTTGGTCAAAAGCCTCTTCAGCTTTTTCTATAAGAGAGAGAACGTCGCCCATTCCGAGAATTCTTGATGCCATTCTGTCGGGATGAAAAGGCTCAATTGTGTCAAGCTTTTCGCCTGTTCCAACAAATTTAATAGGCTTGCCTGTAACGTATCTTACAGAAAGAGCAGCACCACCACGAGTATCACCATCAAGCTTTGTAAGAACTACACCTGAAATTTCAAGCATTTCATTGAAGCTTTCCGCTACATTTACTGCATCCTGTCCAAGCATAGCATCAACTACCAAAAGAATTTCAGTAGGGGATACAGCACTCTTAATGTCTTGAAGCTCCTTCATAAGAACCTCGTCAACGTGGAGACGACCTGCAGTATCTATAAACACCATATCATGACCATGCTTTTTAGCATAATCCATAGCGTTTTTAGCAATAGAAACAGGCTTTTGATTTTTTTCCTCAGCATATACAGTAATACCAAGCTTTTCGCCAACAATCTGTAATTGCTTAATTGCAGCAGGACGATATACGTCGCACGCAACTAAAAGAGGATTTTTGCCTTGCTTTTTATATAATCCGGCAATCTTACCGCTATGAGTTGTTTTACCGGCACCTTGAAGACCTACCATCATAACAACCGTTGGTGGCTTGGGCGCAATTTCAAGCTTCGCTTGAGTTGTTCCCATAAGATTGATAAGCTCTTCATTTACAATTTTAACGATTTGTTGAGCAGGGAGAAGGCTTTCAAGCACTTCAGAACCTACCGCACGCTCAGAAACAGTATTTATAAACCCTTTAACAACCTTAAAGTTAACGTCTGCCTCGAGAAGTGCAAGCTTTATTTCACGCATACCTTCTTTTACGTCAGCAGGTGTAAGTTTACCTTTGTTTCGGAACTTTTTAAATGCATTAGCGAGTTTATCCGCTAAATTTTGGAACATTGCCATTATAAAACCTCCGATTTAGTACGCCAAATCCTTGATTTGAGAAGTTAAGTCTTGAATTTTCCTTGAAATTTCCTTATTTTCAATAGATGAGGTAATTTCTTGAAGCTCAAGGGCAATTTGGGATGATTTTTCTTGTACAGAAGAGAAGCGCTCTGCCAGATGAAGCTTTTCTTCCATTTCAACGAGTATAGTTTCGCCTTTTTTCAAAACACTACGCACGCCTTGACGCGAAATGTCATAATTTTCGGCGATTTCGGCAAGTGAAAGATCATCATTATAGTAAAAGTCTAAAATTTCCTTTTGGCGCTCCGAAAGGATATCTCCATAAAAATCAAGCAGAAGCGAGATATTAAGGTTTTTTTCAAACATACAATCAAGCCTCCCAAAAGGTGTAAACCAAATTACTTTACACAGTATACCATACAACATCTCGCTTGTCAATAGTAAAATTAAAATTTTATAACTTTATTTTTATATGTGCTAAAAGCGCAAAAATCAAAAGGAAGAGCAAAAGAGCATCAACACCTCTCACATCCTATATGCCCAAATATTCAATATGTGTAATTATATAAAATGCATATTTTATATAATTAGGAGAAGTGCCAATAAAGGCTATATAGCGATTTCTCGATTTTTTTGAACTCTCACCAAATTCGTAAAGAAAAAATGCTCATTTTGTAAAATGGCGTTTTTTATCATTTATTTAATATATTACATATATAAACGAAAATTTTATTTGTATTTATAAAAAATCATTTTGTTCGTAAAAACGTGATTTTTTTAATTCAATTCGATATCTACATCAAATTAAACAAAAATTTTTGCGTTTTTAAGAAAACCTAATTCAAAAATTTTCTTTCATTAGTATGCATACCCTTAAAGAACTTATAAAAAACATGTTTTCAAGAATTACATCAATTTCGTTCCTTTATGTATTTTTGCTTAGTCGCCTCGCCACCTCGAATATGTCTTTCCGATTTATTCATTTGCAAAATCTTATCAACCTCATTATAAAGGAAAAGATTTATTTTGTATAGTTTGTCCGTGAGGTCCTTATGTACAGTTGATTTGCTTATTCCAAACCTTTTTGCTGTTTCTCGAACAGTCGCCTTGTTATCTATAAGATATTGTGCCATTTTTTCACATCTTTCATCAATGCTTGAAAAATATATCATATCGACTCCCAAAAATTAGTATTCGATATAACATATGAAAAAAACCGCATAAAAATGCGGTTTTTTATTAAAATTCAAATTTAAATACGGTTGTATAATCGTAAAGCTGACCCTTATCAAGCTCACAAGATATAAAATCAGGCTGATTTGGTGCATCAGGCGAATGCTGAGTTTCAAGGCAAATTCCACAGCGTTTTACCTGTTTAACGCCTTTTTTAAAGCAAGGATCATCGCAATTTATACAGTTTCCGGCATAAATTTGTACGCAAGGCTGATTTGTATAAGCCTTCATAACGCGTCCCGATACGGTATCCTTCAGAGTTGCAAAATGCTTAACTGTACCGTCAAAATTTAACACAAAATTATGGTCATAGCCTTGTCCGTTTTTAATATTCACATCGTCAGCATCAATTTCTGCGCCGATAAGCTTTTCTTTTCTAAAATCAAAGGCTGTACCTGCTACGTCAAGCTCCTTGCCGGTTGGAATAAGTTCAGAATCGGTTTCAGTAAACTTGTCGGCATCAAGCCACAAGGTATGATTCATAATATTGCCACTATCATATCCGCCAAGGTTAAAATACGCGTGATTTGTAAGGTTTACAACAGTCTTTTTATCGGTTGTAGCCTTATAATTTATAGAAAGCGTATTTTCATCGTTAAATGAATACAAAACTGTAACAAAAAGCTTACCGGGATATCCTTCTTCGCCATCCTCGCTTATAATTGAAAGCTCGAGGAACATTTCAGAGCCGATTTGCCAAGATTTAGCATTCCAAATCTTTTTATCGAAGCCCTTTTCTCCACCGTGAAGATGATTTTTGCCGTTATTTCTATAAAGCTTATACTCAACTCCGTCAAGAGTGAACTTTGCATCGGCAATTCTGTTGCCAAAACGTCCTATAAGAGCGCCTTGATATGCACTGTCAGAAAGATAATCCTTTGCATTATCGAATCCACAAATAACGTCCGCCAAATTTCCGTTTTTATCAGGAACGTTTATCTCGTTAATTCTTCCACCCAAAGTGATGATTTTAACGCTTGATCCGCTTGAATTTTTTAGCGTATATGCGAAAATATCCTCTCCGGATGGCATTTTATCAAAATAAGACTTTTCAATCATATTATTCACCGTATCCGTCAGGATTTTTCTTTTGCCAATTTGCAGAATCCTGACACATTTTATTTATATCATATTGTGCCTTCCATCCAAGAATCTCATACGCCTTGGTAGGATCGGCATAGCAAGCATCAATATCTCCGGGACGACGAGCCACTATTTCGTATTTAACAGTAAGCCCTGTTGCCTTTTCGTAAGCCTTTACAATATCAAGAACGGAATATCCGTTGCCCGTTCCTATGTTAAAGTGCTCAACTCCTGTAACCTTAGCCGCTCTATCAAGTGCTTTAAGGTGTGCATTTGCAAGATCTACAACGTGAATGTAGTCACGAACTCCAGTTCCATCAGGTGTGTTATAATCATTTCCAAAAACGCTCAAATGATCATATTTTCCGGACGCAACCTTAACGATATATGGCAAAAGGTTATTAGGAATTCCCTTTGGATCTTCGCCAATCAATCCGCTTTCATGTGCTCCAATAGGATTGAAATATCTAAGAATAGAAACACTCCATTCAGGATCTGATTTTACGATATCCGAAAGAATTCTTTCAATCATAAGCTTTGTTTCGCCATACGGATTAGTGGTTGAAAGAGGAAAATCCTCCTTGATTGGAACTGTCTTTGGATTTCCATAAACAGTAGCCGAGGAAGAAAATACAATTCTCTTGCATCCGTTATCAGCCATTGCCTTTGTAAGATTGAGTGTACCTGTTATATTATTGTGATAATAAAGCATTGGCTTTTGAACGCTTTCACCAACTGCCTTAAGACCTGCAAAATGAATTACAGAATCAATATCATTTTCCTTAAAAATCTTATCTATAGCTTCAAAATCAAGCAAATCCGCCTTGTAAAATTTAACGTCCTTACCCGTGATAGTCTTAATTCTATCAAGAACACAAAGCTTTGAGTTGCAAAGATTGTCAACAATAACAACCTCTCTGCCATCATTTAAAAGCTGTACAACGGTATGAGAACCTATAAAACCGGTTCCACCAGTTACCAAAATTGCCATATTTTTATCTCCTTTATTATTTATCAATATAATCATATCTTATTTCAATGAAAAAATCAAGATATTTAAGCAAAATATATTGACAAATAAAGAAAAATAATTTATAATAAGTGTATCAAATGATACACTTTTCAAGAGGTGAATATATGGATTCAATCCACGAAATACTCTCTAACATTTTTCTTTTCAAAGGCATCTCTAAAAAAGACATAGAACACTGTTGTTCCTTTATCGGTGCCGAATTTCTAGAATATGAGCGAGATGAAATAATGCTCAGCTCTGAAACGGATAAAAAAATCGGTATTCTTATATCCGGTAAGGCATCTATTTTTTCCGGAGATGACGGAGTAATAATAAAAAAACTCTCCAGCGGAGATATTTACGGAGTGGCTATTCTATTCGATGATACTCATTATTCAACAAAGGTTGTGGCTACCGGTAAATGTAAAATTTTATCTTTAAATCGCGCCTTCATTCAAAGCTGCATTGAATATAATAGCAAAATCGCATCAAATTATATTGAATATTTGGCTAAAAAAATAAGCTTTCTAAATTTAAAAATAGATGCTTACACGGCAAAAACTGCCGAAAATAAGCTATACTCATATCTTCTTCAGCTACCGAGAACTGATAATAAAATCGTATTAAAAACCGACTTTTCAGCAATTGCAAAAATGATAGGTATAGGGCGCGCTTCCTTGTATCGAGCATTTGACAAGCTTGAAAAAGACGGATTAATAATAAAAAATAACAAAGAAATAATATTATGCGAGGTATAAAAAATGAAAAAAATTCTTTCTTTGGCTTTGGCAATGATTTTAGTTGCCGTATCAATATTTGCACTTTCATCGTGCGGCAAAAAAACTGACGGTGAAATCAAGGTTGCAACCTTAAACGGAACTACAGGCTTCGGAATGGCACCTCTTATGAAGGAGCATTCTCTTGGCAACACCAAAAACGATTACGACTTTTCGGTTGAAACCGATCCAACAGTCGTTACTGCAGGACTTATAAACGGAAGCATAGATATTGCTGCTCTTCCTACAAATGCTGCTGCAAACGTATATAACAAAACCAACGGTGGTGTTCAAATAATCGCAATCAACACTCTTGGAGTCCTTTACGTAGTAACAAACGGTGTTGAAATCAACTCTATGGCAGATCTTGAGGGCAAAACCATCTACTGCCCTGCACAAAATCCTCTTTTTATAACAAAATATATTCTTCAAGAAAATGGTCTTGACGGAAAAGTAACTGTTGATTCCACAAAATATGCAAAGCCCGATGCTCTTCGTGATGCAGTAAAGGCGGGTACTGTCGAAATCGCGGTTCTCCCCGAGCCAATGGTTACAATCGCAAAATCCGGCAATGCAAACGTAAAGGTAGCACTTGATTTGACTTCTGAATGGGATAAAATCTCAGATGGCAAGCAGCTCGTTCAAGGCTGTGTAGTTGTTAGAACAGAGTTCGCAAACGAATATCCCGGTAGCGTAAACTCATTCTTGAAGGAATACAAAAAATCAATTGATGCCGTAAACGACGACCCAGAATCAGCTGCTGCTTCAATCAAGGAGTTCGGAATCTTTGCAAACGAAAACGTTGCAAAAAATGCTATCCCAAAGTGCAATATTGCATATTTGGACGGCAAAGAAATGAAAAATGCTATGCAAAACTTCCTTGAAGCAATGAATGCTGTTGCTCCCGCTAGCATTGGAAACGCCATCCCAGGCGACGATTTCTACTATGGCGCGTAATTTAAAAAAGCCACTTAAAATATTTTTGATTGTACTGTTTTGGTTTATGGTTTGGGAGGTGGCTTCGCTTATTATTGGCAAGCCACTTCTTTTCCCCTCACCAATCGACGTGTTTATAAAGCTTTTCGAGTTATCTATTACCAAGATGTTTTGGCAAAATACGCTTTTATCCCTTGGTAGAGTTAGTCTTGGAATTGTAATTGCTATAATTTTAGGCTGTATTACAGCTCTATTATGCTCTTTTTCTAAGCTTTTGTACGAAACTCTATATCCACTTGTAACGGTTATCAAATCTACTCCTGTGGCTTCATTTATCATTCTTGTGTGGATTTTTATCGGCAACAATACAACTCCAATCGTAATTTCCGCACTCATGGTTTTCCCTATCGTTTTCGCCAACGTTTACGGCGGAATAAAAAGCGTAGATAAAAATATGCTAGAGGTATGTAAAATCTACAATATTCCAAGAAAAAAGATGATTTCATCGTTGTATATTCCAAGCGTGCTTCCGCATTTTACCTCTGCACTTCTTTCATCTATTGGACTTGGTTGGAAAGCAGGAATTGCCGCCGAAGTGCTTTGTACACCTATGAGATCTATCGGAAAAGCTATTTTCGACTCAAAAACGTACATTGAGTACGTAGATTTGTTCGCATGGACGCTTACAGTCGTTATTTTAAGCCTTGCCTTAGAATTTGCCTTTACAAAGCTTATAAAAGTAGCCTTCAAAAAATATATCGCTTTACCAAAAGGAGAGAAAAATGGAAATTAATAACATATATAAATCCTTTGGCGATAAAGTTGTATTTAATGATTTTTCAATAGAAATCCCCGAGCAAAAAACAACCTTCTTAATGGGAGAGAGTGGCTCGGGAAAAACTACTCTTTTACGCATTATTGCAGGGCTTGACAAGGAATTTAAAGGCAAAATCTCGAAGTACTTTGATCGAATCAGCTGCGTTTTTCAAGAACCAAGACTTTTTGACGCATTAACTGTCCGCCAAAATCTCGAAATAATAGAAAATCATTCTAATATGTCAATTGAAGAGGCACTTTCTATTGTTGAGCTTGAAGATGAACAAGCATCATATCCAAGCGAACTGTCAGGCGGAATGAAAATGCGCCTCTCTCTTGCCAGAGCACTTATCTATAACGGCGATATTTTCTTGATGGACGAGCCATTTTCGGCACTTGACGAAAATATGAAAAAGCGCATCATTCCTAGAGTTTTCGACTTTTTGAAAAATAAAACAACTATAATTATATCGCACAATCAGGACGAAGCATCTACGTATGCTAATCACATAATAAACCTATAAAAAAGCTCTTACAATTGTAAGAGCTTTTTTCTTTATGAGCAACCACATCCACCCTTATGTGGTGGTTCTTGCTTATTATGACAAGGACCACAGGATGGAAATGTGTTAATAGTTGGTGGTGAAAATTCGTTGATTGGAAACGACATAGCCTTAAAAAGCTTGCATGGATCATTTTCAGGAGCAACAACGCATTCTTTTTCAGGAATATTGTACTCTGTAGCGCTAATCAAAAGCTGTGCAGGGCGCTCAATTCTAACAACCGAGAAAAATCCAAGTGACACAACGATTGATTTTTCATCTCTTGCGCAAAGATTTCCGTTAACACATCCACGCACGTGCTCTGGAATATCATCTATGCAACAGGGACAGCAGCACGGAAATACTCTTGGCTCGATTATCTTGGTATCCAAAACGATTGGATCTACTGTTTCAATAACCGCAATTGGAAGATTGGTTGACGCAGGCGCTTGACAAGGAAGATCGGCACAGAAGCCACTCTTTCCTACCTCGCTCTTGAAAACCTTTACGTTGCCCTCGCTTCCAAAAAGAATTACTTTCTTTTCAACTACCGCAATTCCCTCAAACTCCTGAATATTGCACGGACTAATGCAGGCTTCAAAGCATATCTTTGTGTATATCTTAATATTTAACTGATAAAATCCTCTATTAAACGGAACCTCGTTAATATCGATATACGCACAAACAACGCTCGCATGCTTAACGCGAATATTACAGGTGCGTTCTATTATTTCTTCACCAAAATCGGTGAGATACACCTTTACATTTTCAAAGCAATCCTTATCTCTACAGGAATCAAGCACTCTATTTGTGTCAATACAAATGCACTCCTTGCTATGAGAGGACTGACAAATTCTGTTATCAGGCATAAGGTTAACCTCCTATATTTATTGAAGAAACGATATTCTCGCCTTCCATAATATACTATGCACTATAACAAAATTTGTCATATTTTGCAAAAGAAAAGCCCTCAATTTTCATTGAGGGCTTCGTTTTTAATTAAAGATACTTTTTAATTGTATCAGTTGCATTTTCAGCTGGCATAGAAACAGTCATAACAAGGTTTACACCAAGCTTAGCTGTAAGAGCATCGGCCTCGAGCACAAACTGCTCAAATGCAGCGAGATCTCTCTTGCAAATTCTAAATGTAGCATCAATAAACATATCGGTTATGTCGTGGTTGCTTGCCAAAAGACCTGCAATAAATCCGTAAAGTGCTTCCGCATCTTCCACCATATATTCATCAGAATTTATAAGTCTGCACTTATGGCTAACTTGCAATCTGAGGTTATCACCCTTTTCAATACATACAACAGAACCCTTTGAAGAATCAAGAGCTGCATTGATCATATCAATAAGCACCTTTGTCTTTCCGGTTCCTTTTACTCCAATAATAATTTTCGTCATTTTATTATCCTCCCGAATATTATTTCTGTAATTAAATTATACATTAAACGCTTGAAAAAATCAATACTTTTTGTTAAAAATGTATAAAATTTTAAGGTTTTTTAGGAATTTTCATTAAAATTAACCAAAAACAACAAAGCGAGCGATTAAAATCGCCCGCTTTCAATGTTTTTTAGTCCATTCTCTTGTTGAGTTCAGCTCTCAATTCTTCGTATCCATCCTTGCCAAGGAGAGCAAACATATTCTTCTTGTAGCTTTCAACACCGGGCTGATTAAAAGGATTTACACCAAGAGTATATCCCGAAACAGCACAAGCATATTCAAAGAAATAAACAAGATTTCCGAATGTGTACGCACTTCTATCCTCGATATCGATAACAATATTAGGAACGTTTCCGTCAGAGTGAGCAAACAATGTACCGAGCATTGCCTTCTCGTTTACAAATTCAAGCTCCTTGCCCGAAAGGAAATTAAGCTTATCAATATTGTTAGGATCATCAGGGATGATTATTGTATCATTTGACTTTTTAATGTTAAGAACGGTCTCGAACATAATTCTGGAACCATCTTGAATGAACTGACCAAGTGAGTGAAGGTCAGTTGAGAAAATTACAGACGATGGGAAAATACCCTTTTGGTCTTTGCCCTCGCTCTCGCCAAAGAGCTGCTTCCACCATTCGCAAAGCATTTGTGCTGCAGGCTCATATGAAACGAGAATTTCAGTTGATTTTCCGCCTCTGTAAAGCGCATTTCTTATAGCAACATATCTAAGAGCATCATTTTTACTAATATCAATAGCAGAATATTGCTCTCTTGCATCAGCTGCGCCCTTCATCATCGCATCAATGTCAATTCCAGCAACGGCAATTGGCAAAAGTCCAACTGCGGTAAGAACTGAGAATCTTCCACCTACATCATCAGGAACAACGAATGTTTCGTATCCCTCATCATCCGAGAAGCTCTTAAGAGTTCCCTTCGACTTATCAGTTGTAGCAAAAATTCTTTCCTTTGCGCCTTCTTTGCCGTACTTCTCTTCGAGAAGATTTCTGAAAATACGGAAAGCAACAGCAGGCTCAGTTGTAGTTCCGGACTTTGAAACAACGTTTACGCAAATATCCTTTCCCTCACAAATTTTAAGAAGATCGGAAAGCGCGCTAGAGCTAATCGAATTACCTGCAAAATAAATGTCAGGCGTATCCTTTTTGAGATTGTTATAAATAGGAGATTTGATGAACTCAATCGCAGCGCGAGCACCAAGATATGAACCACCAATACCGATTACAATCAAAATATCGCAGGTCTTTTGAATTTTTTCAGCAGCCTTCTTAATTCTTTCGAACTCTTCCTTATCATAATTAACAGGAAGATCAAGCCAACCGAGAAAATCATTTCCCTCGCCTGTTCTATTCATAAGAACAGACTGTGCTGAATACACCTCATCCTTTATATTTTCAATGTCATTTTCAGTTACGTAATCCTTAACGAATTTGTCATTCAATGAAAGTGTCATTTTTCTAATTCCTCCAAGACAATTTTTAAATATCTTTTATAATATTACTACATTTGTCCCGAAAATTCAACACTTTTTAAGCAACTTTTTGCTATTTTAATAAAAATTTTTTCAATATTCTGAATGCATAATCAATAAAGGTTATTTTCCCCACGTCTTCGGCACAAAATATAGGTGCTTCTCCTATAATTTCACCATTTACAGAATATATAATTTTGCCAACAGTATCACCATTTTTTACAGGAGCTTCAATATATTCGTCCATCTCTATTTTGGTTTCAATTTTTCCAATATTTGATTTGTTAACAAGAGTCTTGAATTCGTCATATGTAGTCGCTACTGTATCCTTTTCACCACCATGAACACGTACAGGCTCCGTTTTTGATCCCTTTTCAGTGTATACTGAATAATTTGCAAAGCCAAAATCTAATAGCTTTGTAGCAGACACGTTTCTAAGATCCGAGCTTTCAGCTCCCATTATAACTGCAATAAGATGTGTATTATCCCTTTTCGCGCTTGCACTTATACAATAGCCTGCCTCGGATGTGTAGCCTGTCTTCAAGCCTGTTATACCACGGTAAAATCTAACAAGTCTATTTGTATTTGCAAGGCCGAATTCTCCATTTCTTATGGTATCCATCCATATTGTGGTGTAATCGGTTACCTTTTCGTGCTTCAAAAGCTCCCTTGACATTATAGCTATATCTCTCGCGGTTGTTTTGTGGTCCAATGTATCATCGTCAAGACCTGTTGCATTTTCAAATTTAGTATTTTCCATTCCAAGCTCGGATGCCCTTTTATTCATAGCCTCAATAAACGCTTCTTCACTACCAGCTACATGCTCAGCAAGAGTTACCGCGGCATCATTTGCTGAAGCTACAATAACGCTTTTGATCAAATCCTCAACACACATTTTCTCACCGGGCTCTAAAAACACCTGTGAGCCTCCCATGGAAGCCGCATTTTCGCTTACAACTAAAATATCGTCCCATTTAAGCGATCCGCCTTGAATCGCCTCGAAAACGAGCAACAAGGTCATAATTTTCGTAACCGAAGCAGGAGAAAGTCTTTCGTCGGCATTGCTTTCATATAACACCGTCCCTGTTGTCGCATCCATTAAAATCGCGCTTTTTCCATTTAACTCAAGCTTTGTTTCCTTAATGTCAAGCGCAAAAGCACTCATACATAGACTAAAAGAAAAAACCACGACAAAAAATAAAGCTACTATTTTCTTAATCTTATTCATATAAATCACCTCAAAAAAATCATATGTCTAGGCAAATAGAAAAATGACACAAAAGAAAAACAGCTTGGTAGATTGCTACCAAGCCGTAAATTTGTTTAATTTCAACTAATCAGTTTTAGCGATAGGAATGAACACCTTTTTAAGAGGGATTAATTTTTTGTAATCTTCATTCAAGAAATCATAATACTTAAGTATAAGTTCAACAAGTTCAGTGCCATTGATACCTCGAATTATCGGTGTATTTTGAAGGTATTTTTGTGCATTTTTAGTGTAATTCGAAAGCGTTACAAACAAACCATAGTCTCCTTCTCTCATTGCACCTTTCAAAGATTGAATAGTTGATTCTCTGATATCGCTATCTCCACTTTTAACTTGAACCAAAATTCTTGGTGGCAGCTCATCTTTGTAAGCAGTAATATCAATTCCACTATCCCCACCATGAGGAGATAACATTGTGCGATATCCCATAGCTTCCAAAAGATTTGCTATAAAAGTCTCCAAGTCATAACCCTTTAAATTTTTACTCAACTCTTTCAAAATAAAATCTTTTGTTGATTCAATAATATCTTCTGCTGTTTTAGCAACAACTTCTTCATCGTCTACTGCTATTTGAGTCTTTTTGAAGTTCTTATCAAGAGATGATAGAAACTCTTCCGCATAGTTTTTTAATTGGAAGAATGTTAAAAAAGAACCTACCTCGTAAAGTGCCCCTTGAGAAAAAGCTGTTCTAGGATAATTCTTCAACCATTTAACTTTTCTTGTTTGAACATAATGAACATTAGCAGGTTCGTAGATGTATTCCCCTTCGATAATTCCAATATTAATTTCTCTATTGAATTTTGATGGATAAACAACATAGTCTCCAATTTTTGCCTCGTGCATAAATCTAAACAGCATGCCAGCGCTATTTGCAATTGATTGTGGCTTTGCGTCATCATAAACCTCAGCATATTTCTTTTTAAATGATTCACGGTCTGCTGGAATTTTAGATAAATCTCCAATTTTTTCCCAACCGATGGCAATTACGCCACTTTTAAGAAAAAGGTGATCATCTGATGTATGAATTCCCCAAACTTTCTTTTCTTCCATAATACTCTCCCGTCAAGTTGTGTTTTTTATAGTTATATATTAACACAATTCTATTTTAGTGTCAACAATTTAGTTAATTATAGAAAAAGCAAGGGAAACATAGGCGTTATAAAGAAGCCACATAAGGTGTATCGACAAAAATATTGTCCACACCGAGAAATATTTCGCCAATGAGACAATCTCGATAAGGCACGCAAGGGATGCAATCATAAGGGCCAAAAACGCCAAAAAAGGTGCACTTGCTCCCCAAAATAATGAATAGCTAATATACGAAAAGACTTGCATTATAACCAAAACCAGTATATCCTTGTAAATCAAATGCCGTCTAAATCTCTCAATACCGTTAAAACACGCTGAAATCAGCACTCCTATCAAGAAATACGAGATTGCCCAAAGCAAATACACAAGAAAAACAGGCATCGCAGTTCTTGGAATCTGCCAAAAACAAGCGACCCTTACACCGTTCGAGCATAAAATCCAATTCAAAATACCGATTGCCAAAAAAATCAAGCCCAAAATCAAGGCTCTTTTCGTACAAACCGTTTTTAACTCCTTATTTATTCTCGAAAAGAATTTCGAAAATATAGACATTTTCTTCAAAAAAACCACCTCAAAACAAAATATGAGGCGGTTTTCAATTTAATTCTCTAAAAGCTCTTTGAAAAGATACTTTTTGTCAAAAATATCTAAATATTCAAGCTCTTCTTCCCTTTCATAATCTACGAGTGAAATTTTTCGTCTATAAATTGCCTTAGTGTGCTTTTTCGCCACTGTTCCATCTCGTATATCAATCTCTATCGTTATATGTCTATCACACAACTCCGTCGGTTCTGTTCCCTTGATAAAATAACCGATTTGAATTCGATTTAGTCTTGTGTCAAATCCGCACTTATCCGAAGGAATTTTCCCGGAATCAACGCAAAATTCTCTTACAACCACGTTATTCGATTTAAAAATCTCAGCGTTCTCATCCTTTCCCGCGTGCACTCTTGTCATAACCGCATCAAAAAGCGACGAGGCGTATCCTGCACTACCACTCATGCTCACAGGCTCATCATATCCAACCCAAACTCCACAAAGATAATACGGTGTATAGCCGACAAACCATTTGTCCTTATTTTCGCCCGAGGTGCCCGTCTTTGCACAGGTTTCGAATTTATCTTTAATAGTAATAGCTTTGCCTGTACCGTTTTCAACAACGTTTTTAAGCATTATATTCATAATTGATGCTGTATCCTCGCTAATTACTCTTTCGCCCTCATAATCGTTCGATAAAAGGATATTTCCATAATTGTCAGTTACATAATAATAGCTTCTCGGCTTAGCCAATGTGCCACCGTTTGCAAGCATTGAATACGCATTCGTTACATTTAAAAGACTCTCTCCATCTGTCAACTGCCCAAGCGCGAGAGGGGCTTCGTTTTTGTCGCTCTCTTTAAGATTAAATCCGAGCTTATTTTTACAAAAATCAAACGATTCTTTAATTCCAACATCCAAAAGCGCCTTTACAGCAACAGTATTTATAGAATGTTCAATCGCATAATTAACACTCATAAGCCCCAAGTAATTTCCACTCGCGTTACTTGGCCAAAGCTCTCCGTTTTTGAAAATTGGCGCATCATCATAAGGCGTGGCATATGTGAAATTTTTGTTTTCGATTCCGGGCGTGTACACTGATAACGGCTTTATTACCGAGCCAAGAGGTCTTTTAGCATCAGTAGCTCTATTAAAAATCCTATTTGCACCCTTTTTTCCAACTCCACCGGCAATCGCTAACACATCTGAGGTATAAGGATCTAAAACAACACACGCTCCCTCGGGATATTTTCCGTTTTGAGGCTTCAAATATGCGATATAACTCTCAAAGGTCCTATCTACTGCCTCTTGAACGCTTGGATCAACTGTAGAATAAATGTTAAGTCCACCCTTGTTTATCATTGTAATGGCGCCCTCGTAGCTCAAATTATACTTTTGCATTAAATCGTGAGCCACATCCTCAATTAGTTTTTCCGTAAACCATGAATAAACGCCACTTGTTCTCTCGACCTCAATCTTAGAATCGATCTCAATTATCTCATTTGTTGCCTTATCATATTCCTCTTTTGATACCATTCCATAGGATAGCATCATATCAAGAATTATTTTGCGCCTGCTCTCGTTATTTTCAGGATTTGTATAAGGATCATATTTCACAGGACTTTTTACAATAGATGCAAGTGTTGCACACTCTGCCAAGGACAAATCTCTTACGTCCTTATCAAAATATAACCTCGATGCACTTTGTACGCCATATGCATTTTGTGAAAGATAAACGATATTGAGATAAAGCTCCAATATTTCGTTTTTTCCAAGCTTCTTTTCAAGATTTATCGCCCTCATAATCTCCTCAAGCTTTCTTTTAGGAGTTGCCATATCGTCGCCTGTGAGATTTTTTATAAGCTGTTGCGTAATTGTAGATCCACCAAAGCTTGATTTTTCAAGCTTGAAAATATAATTCATCGTCGCTTTTACCGTCCTTGGCCAATCGACACCATTATGCTCGTAAAATTTATGGTCCTCAACCGCTATAAAAGCATTTATAAGATCTTTTGGCATATCATAAATTGAACACCATTCACTATTTTTATAGAAAATTCTTTCTTCTTCAAGCTCCTTTGGATTATACACGTCTACAATACCGTTTTCTCTTTCGAATGCATACACCCTCGTAATAGACGAGCCGCCCGTTCTAATAAGCGACAAGTCTATCTCCTTACTAAGGCCAAAATAAACATAAAGAAGAAAGGAAAGAATTAGTAAAACAAGAATTAATGTGCTAATAAGCACTGCTTTGCCAATAGCGTGTTTTTTCTTTTGCATAAAAAACTCCTTTCCATCAAAAATATTATTCGAAAAGTAGCTTTTATAAATTCAACTTTATTTTTCACATTATTACACTTTTTTCAAAAAATAAAAATCGGCTTTCGCCGATTTTTATTCCTTATATATTACCGATTCTTCACCTAAAATTGCTTTCAATATACTCAAAACCTGCTCGTTCACGGAAATCGAAAGCTCGGTAGCCTTTATATACTTTTTCGTTTGAGAATCATAGAAAATAATTTCAGCATCTCCCGAAAAATCCTTTAAAAGCTTCGTAATATCCTTTACAACAGGCGCATTCATAGAGTTTACCCTCAAATAAAGCTTCGGAGTAGATTTTGATTGCTTTTCTGTGAATTCCGAGTTTTGAACAACATTTTCGGCATTTGTCAATAATACCTTACACGGCTCATCCTCGCGTACACTTACAGTACCTGTAATAGAAACTATATTTTCAACCACAAGCACATCGGCATACTTTTCATAAAAAGCAGGAAAAACAATCACCTCTATTTCTCCTGTTGGATCTTCAAGACTAATAAACGCCATATTTTCCTTCTTTTTGGTTTGCTTAACAGTGCGAGACGTTATAATTCCGGCTATTACAACCTTATCCTTTTCCTTGTAAGCACCTTCCTTTTCCTCATTTCCTGTTATATTGATAATTTTAACAGGAGAAATTTTGGATATATGCTTACTGTAAGAATCAAGAATATGTCCCGAAAAATATATTCCCGCAACCTCTTTTTCAAACATAAGAAGCTCTTTTTTGGAAAACTCTTCGATTTCAGGATATTCAAATTGAGGTAAAACATCCTTATCCGAGCCATCGCTCATCATAGAAAAGATGTCAGTTTGACCATGAGCAGTTGTTCTTGAAAGATTTGTAGCACTATCGACGATTTCCTCGTACTTGCTCATAAGCTGTGATCGCTTTTTGCCAAGAGAATCGAACGCGCCTGCCTTTATAAGCGCCTCTATTTGACGCTTATTGATATCGGCACTTTTGAGTCTGAAAATAAAGTCCTCAAAGGATTTATAGCTTCCGTTTTGTTCTCTTTCTCTAACGATCGAGGAAATAAAGCTTCTTCCAACGTTTTTGAGCGCCAAAAGTCCAAATCTTATATTTGTATCGTCGATTGAGAAATTAACGTCGCTCTTATTAACGTCAGGCGGTAAAACATGAATATTTAGCTTTTCGCACTCATCAATATACTCGTTTGTTTTGCTAATATTTCCAAGCACCGATGTAATAAGAGATGCATAATATTCCTTTGGATATTTTACCTTAAGGTAAGCCGTTCTATAAGCAATTACTGCATAAGCAACAGCGTGGCTCTTATTAAAGGCGTATTTTGCAAATCCAAGCATTTCCTCAAAAAGCTCGTTCGCAACACTCTCGGAAATACCGTTTTTCAAAGCTCCGTTTATAAACTCGCTTCTTTCCTGCTCCATAACGGATGCCTTCTTTTTCGACATTGCTCGTCTTACAATATCGGCATGTCCATAGGAATACCCCGCGATTTTAACGCACATTTGCATAACCTGCTCTTGATATACGATGCAACCGTAGGTAGAACGCAAAATCGGCTCAAGAAGTGGTGATTTATATTGAATTTTGCCCTGCGAATGCCTTCTCTCTATATAGTCAGGAATAGAATCCATAGGACCAGGACGATACAAAGCAATACAAGCAATGATATCGTCGAATCTATCGGGCTGAAGCTGTGTCAAAACCTGCTTTATTCCGGCACTTTCAAGTTGAAATACGCCGTCCGTTTTACCTGATGACAAAAGCTTATACACGTCTTTATCATAAAAATCGATTTTTTCAATGTTGAAATTGGGATTTTTCTTTCTTATAAGCTTCTCAGTATCGCTTATAATTGTTAAATATCTAAGCCCCAAAAAGTCAAACTTCAAAAATCCAAGCTGTTCAATCGCATCCTTTGCATATTGAGTTACCACCATTCCGCCGTTTACAGACAAAGGAATACTGTCAAACATAGGCTCCTCTGTGATAACTACGCCAGCTGCGTGGGTTGAGGCGTGTCTTGGCAATCCCTCAATAGACATAGATGTGTCAATTAATGCTTTAACGTCATCGTCCGTATCGTATAATTTCTTTAGTTCCTTATTTTGCTCAAGCGCTTCAGCAAGAGTAGCTCCGTAAGGAATCATTTTAGAAATCATATCAATCTGTGAATACGGCATTTCCAAAACACGTCCAACGTCTCTTATAGCAGCTTTAGCCGCCATTGTTCCAAATGTAACGATTTGGGCCACGTGGTCTGCGCCATATTTATTTTTTACATATTCGATAACCTCATCTCTGCGCTCATAGCAAAAATCGGTATCAATATCAGGCATACTTACTCTTTCAACGTTCAAAAAGCGCTCAAAAAGCAAATCAAATTTAATAGAATCGACATCCGTAATACCCAAAAGGAATGCTACAAGACTTCCCGCACCCGAGCCTCTACCAGGCCCAACAGGAATAGAATTGCTCTTTGCATAGTTTATAAAGTCCCAAACTATCAAAAAGTAATCATTGTATCCCATTTTATTTATAACGTCAAGCTCATATTCAATTCTTTGCTCATATAACTCCTCCGGATGCTCGTCCGAAAAGCAAATAAGCGAGCTATCAACCTTACTTTTAAAGCCCTTATAAGTCAAGGATCTCAAATATTCTTCCGATGTAAGACCGTTTTCTATTGGAAATTTAGGCAATCTTATCTTGTCAAAATCAAATTCAAAATTACATTTATCCGCAATTTCCAAAGTAGCATCACACGCCTCAGGACACGTTTTAAAGACAAATCGCATTTCATCATCATTTTTAAGATAAAATTCGCTTGTTTTAAAAGCAATATTAGAGTTATTTGATTTTGTAGTATTAGTTTGCACAGACATAAGGATAAGCTGCTTTTCAGAATCATCCTTTTTAAGGTAATGAACATCATTTGTGGCAACAATCTTCGAATTAGTATCATTAGCCAACTTTAAAAGTGCATCGTTTACAACCAATTCCTCTTCTATGCCGTGGTTTTGCATTTCAAGATAAAAATCTTCCCTGCCAAAAATGGATTGCAAAAGTCTTATATGCTTTTCGGCACCGTTTATATCGCCCAAAACGATACTTTTTGGTATAAATCCGGAAAGACATGCGGACAAGCATATAAGTCCCTCGGAATGCTCCTTTAAAAGCTCTATATCCACTCTCGGCTTAACGTAAAAGCCCTCAGTGAAGCCCGCGGATACTAAAAACGAAAGATTTTTATATCCAATTTCGTTTTTTGCAAGCAAAACAAGATGAGAATATGAAATATCGTTTATTCTTGCTCTTTCAAATCGGCTACCAGGTGCAACGTAAACCTCACAACCTATAATAGGCTTTATTCCCTCAGCCTTGCAAGCCTTATAGAACTCAACAACGCCGAACATATTTCCGTGGTCAGTTATGGCAACGGCATCTTGGCCCAAGCTTTTGGCAACCTTCGGTATCTCTTTTATCTTACAAGCACCGTCTAAAAGACTGTATTCACTATGTAAATGTAAATGTACAAAGCCCGACATTGTTTTCTCCTTTTCTATGATTTTCTTATTTCATTATAGATTTCAAGTATTTTTTCAAGTCTGTGATACATTCCCGATTTTGAAATCGGCGGTTCAAATCGCTTTCCAAGCTGTTCAAAGTTAAGCTCCTTGAACTCTAGGCGCTTGTTAGCAGTTTCCTTTAACTGCTCGGATAAAGCATCAAAGCTTCCTGTATCAATTAGCCATTGAATAGCACTTATGTACTTTTCGTTAGCCTTAAGAGATTTGTTTATGTTAGCCGTATCGCAATTCGCAGCGCGATTGGCATTGTTAACGAATTCTTTATATATTTTGCTATTCATAACGGCAAAAGTAGCATTTACAGCACCTATTAAAGCTAGGAAATTTTCGATTTGCTCGCTATCCCTAAAATAGATAATATACTTTCCGTTTCTAATGCTTGTCTTTGGAATGAATCCAAGCTCGCAAAGAAGCTCGGTTATTTCATCGCCTTTTGATTTTTCATCAAAAACAAGCTCTAATCGATATGATTTTTCAGGATCATTGACGCTTCCACACATCAAAAAGACAGCTCTTAAAAAGCATCCCTCACAAGACGAGCATTTGAAAATATTATCTTTATATTCGGCAATTGTAAAATATCTTACAACTCCTTTATCTACGCGCATTTCTCGTTTTTTTGCATCATATTTAACCTCTTTGTTTTTCAACACCGACGCAAGCATATCGTCAATGTATTTAGCATTTTCGGCATTTGTCTTTTTTGACAAATCCGCCTCACTTTCACCATCAAAAAGATAAAAGCATCCATACAAAAACGAAAACGCACAACACTTTTTCAATTTGCCAATTTCTAGCAATTCTCTTTTAGTTGTATTTGAAAATGAACTCATAAAAACCTCATTCAACAAATATAAATTCCTCTTCCAAGACGCTACCGAATCTATCTAAAATTTCTTTTTTTGTTTTATTGACAAGTTTCAATACATCTCGAGCATTTCCGCATCCCAAGTTCACAATAAATCCGGCATGTTTATTCGATATTGCCACGTTCCCAATTTTCTCACCCTTAAGTCCGGCGTTATCTATCATTTTAGAAGCATACCCACATAATGGCCGTTTAAATGCACTACCACAGCTTCCCTTGTCAAGAGGTTGAGAGTACATTCTTTTTAACGCAATTCGCTTCATCTCGTTGTATATGCTAGATTTCTCTTGCCTTTCTAAGATGAATTGCGTATTTAAAAGCACAAAATTTCTATTTTTAGTTATCAAGGAGCTCTTTTTTTCAAAAAGATGCTCTTTGTTGTCAATTATAAATCGTTTTCCAGATCTCAAATCAACAACTTCGCTTTTCAAAACGATATTGGACATCGTGCTTTCAAAAGCACTGGCATTCATCGCTATAGCCCCACCAACGCTTCCTGGAATGCCTAAACAAAACTCCATGCCAGAAAGTCCGTTTTTCATAGCGAGAACGGATAAATCGGTAACAAGCGCCCCACACATAGCGCTAATAGTGTTATTTTCACAAAAGCTTTTATTTAACAAGCTCGTGCTAACAATAACTCCTTCAAAGCCTTCGTCCGAAAAGAATGTATTTGTACAAGCCCCCACAATGTAAAATTTCATATCATTTTGCCTCAAAAAGCACAAAATTTCACAAAACTCATTCATTTCCTTGGGAAAAAGAATCGTTTTCGTTTTTCCACCAAGCTCGAATGAGCTTAACTTGCTAGTAGGATAATCAAGCTCGTATTTTATTCCATTCTCAATCAAAAGCTTTAAAAACTTATCGTTCATATCAACTCCACAAACACTTTTTTACTAAAAGTATATGCGAAATTTGACTTAAAGCTATTTAGAAAGTCCTTTTGATTGATTAATGAGCTCTCTTGCGGCAGCAAACTGCTTATCGGTTACGTTTATTCCACCTATTATTCTTGCAATTTCAGCAATTCGCGCTTCCTCATCAAGAAGCGTAACCTGCGCCTGTGCTCGATTATCTATCTCTTTTTTCTTTATAAAGAAATGAGAATCAGCTAAAGATGCAATTTGTGGCGAGTGAGTTACACATATTGTTTGAGTATTAGAAGCAATTGATTTTAGCTTAATTCCAATTTTTTGAGAGGTACTTCCCGATACACCTGTATCAATTTCATCAAAAATGACCGTTTGAGCACCATTCTTATCAGACATTGCACTCTTCATAGCTAGCATTATTCTTGAAAGCTCTCCACCCGATGCAATTTTGCTCATTGGTGCAAGCTCTTCACCCGGATTTGTTGCAATCATAAACTCAACGTCATCCATTCCAAGCGACGATAGCATTGTTTTGCCCGAGGAAGCTGTTTTTTCAACCTTAATTTCAAACATTACCTTTGGCATATCCAAGAACTCAAGCGCCTCTTTTATAGTCTTGCTGAGCCTCTTAGACCCATTAATTCTAATCTCATGTAGCTTTTCGGCAACATCAAGAGCATTTTGATATAATTTCTTGTATTCCGCGCTCAATTCCTCAATTTTTTCTTCGCCACGCTCAAAGTTCTTAAGTTTTTCTTCAGCATCTATCTTGAAATTTATTATTTCTCGAATACTAGAGCCATATTTTTTCTTTAGCTTTTGAATAAGCGTAAGCCTTGATTCAATGCTTTGGAGCTCCTCTTCAGGATTTTCTATGCCACCAAACGACCCGAACTCACGCGCTCTGTCGGCGATATCAGTAATCTCATATTTGTAAGACGTAAGCTTTTCGGCCATTTCGGAAGCCTCAGGTTGAACGTCAGCAAGCTTTACAAGAGATTCTATCGCCTTATCAATCAAATAAACAGCACTTATTCCACTATCATTCTTGCATATCACCTTGTATATGTTAGAAGACTGCTTGACGATTTTTTCGGCTTTCTTGAGTCTTGTGCGAAGTTGTAAAAGGTTCTCCTCTTCGTTTTCATCCTTCAATTTAGCCGACGCAATCTCGTTTACTTGATAATTAAGAATATCAACCATCATATCCTTTTGCTTGCTCATCTCGCGTAGCGATGCGATTTCATTTTTTAAGGATGCAAGCTTAGAATAAAGCTTCGAATATTCTCCAACAAGCACATCGCAAGAAACGTATTCGTCCAAAAGAAGTATATGATTAGCCTTATTCATAAAGGTGTGATTCTCGTTTTGACCGTGAATATTAATCAAATATGTGCCAATAGCCTTGAGTTGTGCAAGAGGAACCGTTCTGGAATTGATTTTTGCGATGCTTTTTCCGTCAGAAGAGATAAATCTCGACACTGAAAAAAGATCGTCTTTATCATAATCTATTCCATATTCATCGCAAAGCGCGTATACCGATTCGGAAGGATTTGAAAATAGCGCATTAACAATGGCTTTTTCACTACCTTGGCGAATAAGCTCCCTCGAGCCCTTAGCACCTAAAATCAAACCTATCGAGTCAATAATGATAGATTTACCCGCACCAGTTTCGCCGGTAAGCACATTAAAACCGTTTTCGAATTCAATATCAACACTTTTGGCAACTGCTATATTTTCAATATGTAAGGAATAAAGCATATTTGCTCCTTTAATATTTGTAATTTCTTATCTTTCAGCTATTTTAGAAAGCTTTTGCGCTATTCTTTCGCTAGCTTCCTCTGACGATGTAACCAAAATTATAGTATCATCACCCGCCACGGATCCTAAAATATCATTTTCTCTCAACGAATCAACACCGGCAGCAACGGCTTGAGCAAGACCAGGTGCAGTTCTTATAACAACATTGTTAAGAGCATACTTTATTTCGCGTATAGACAAAATCAATGCACTATTATATTCTGATAATTCATCAAGCTCCTTCTTTGGTGCTACGTACTTATAAACACCATCAACCATAACCTTCAAAAGCTTAAGCTGTCTTATATCTCTTGAAGCCGTCGCCTGAGTTGCAACAATTCCCTCTTTTTTAAGGGCCTCTATTAATTCTTCTTGAGTTTCTATATTGTTTTTCGAAATAATCTCAAGTATTTTTTCCTGTCTACTGGATTTCATATATTATTCTCCCTTATTTTTCGAGCACAATTCTCTTAATGTCCGTGTTTTCTATAGGTTTTATAGCATTTTTGGAAAAAATCGCCAAATATTCGGTATTTCCATCTCCGCCAAGAATGGGAGATTTTGAAAAATAAATGCACTTCATATTCAATGCATCTGCACATTCAATTATCTTTTCCACTCCAAAAAGTCTATCCTCGGGATTTTTGACAATTCCACCCTTGCCAATCCTTGATTTTCCAACCTCAAACTGTGGCTTGATTAGTGAAATATACGCTCCGCTTTCTCTTAAAAGCGAAACTGCCGATGGCATAATAAGCGTTTGAGATATAAAAGAAACGTCCATTGTAATAATATCGCAAAACTCTCCGATATCTTCAAAGGATATGGTCCTCGCATTATAATTTTCCATAGAAACAACTCTAGAGTTGTATTTTAAAGCCGTATCAAGCTGATTTGAGCCCGAATCAACGGCATAAATGATTCTTGCCCCGTGTTTCAGTAAACAATCAGTAAATCCGCCCGTAGAGGCTCCTATATCTATGGCAGTTTTGTTTAAAACGTTAACATTTCCCTCGACTATGGCCTTTTCAAGCTTTAATCCACCTCTTGAAACGTAAGGACATGGATCGGAAATTTCAATGTTATTCTCCGATTCCTCAGCAATCAAGTAAGATGATTTGGTAATTTTCTTGCCATTTACATTCACAAAACCGTCTTCTATTAACGTTTTCGCCTTTTGACGGCTCTTTACATATCCGAAATTACTTAAATATAAATCAAGTCTTATCATTTATTTCTCTCAACAAGATATTTTGCAAGCTGTATCAATGTGTCATTTCCTTCGGAATACTTACCAATGATAGCGATCGCTTCGTTAGTTAGCCTATCCACTGTCTTTTGGGCCTCATCTATCGACATATAAGAAAGTGAGGTAAGCTTATTGTTTTTTTCATCAGAGCCGACAGGCTTTCCCAAAACCGATTCATCTGCTATTTTATCAAGAATATCATCTCTTATTTGGAATGCAACGCCAATATTCAACGCAAATTTGGTCAAATCGCAGACAACCTCGTCGTTCGGTTCGTCACAGCTAGCGTAATATCCCAAAAGCATTGCGCATTTAATAAGAGCTCCTGTTTTAAGCTCATGCATTTTCTTAAGCTCATCATATGAATTGATATTCGAGTTTATATCGAGCATTTGTCCGCCCGCCATTCCGGCAAATCCTGCACAGTCGGAAAGTGCCTTAATAGCATTTCTAACACTCACGTGACTAACGTTATTATTCGATGAGGCAACCAAAAACGCATATGTCAAAAGCGCATCTCCCGCCAAAAGTGCATTGGCTTCTCCAAAAACCTTGTGGTTAGTAGGCTTTCCTCTCCTATAATCATCATTATCCATTGATGGCAAATCATCGTGTATCAAGGAATATGTGTGAATCATTTCAAGCGCGCACGCATATGGAAGTACCTTTTCAATATCATTTTTCTTTGAAAAGAGCTTGTATGATTCAATAACCATAAAAGGTCTCAACCTTTTTCCACCAGAAAGCAAGCTATAAGCCATCGGCTTCTCTAGGCCATATCCGTTTACATCGCAATAAGCCTTCAATTCATTTTCGACGATTGTAGAATTTTCTGAAATCAGCTCGTCAATTCTCATTTTCAAGCTCCTCTGAAAAATTCTTTTCTATGAATTCCCCATCAATGTTCAGCAACTGTTTAACAGCCTCCTCGGCATTCTCCAGTTTGTTATTGCAAAGCTTAACAAGCTTAACTCCTTCTTCAAAAAGAGTTAACGATTCATCCAAAGGAGCATCACCGTTTTCTAGTGATGCAACTATATTTTCAAGTCTTTCTAAAGCTTGTTCAAACGTTATTTCCTTTTTAGCAGGCATTTTCTTTTCCTTCTCTTTCTTTTGAGTTAACAGTCGCCTTTAAAGCACCGTCTGCCATTTTCAAACATATTTCATCGTTTATTTCGATATTTTCAATACTTTTCACAACCTTATTATCACTATCAAACACAGCGCTATATCCTCTTGATAAAACCGCAAGAGGACTTAAAGCGTTTAGCGAGGCGCCCAGTCTTGTAAGCTCAAGCTTTAGTGCATTTGTCTTCGCCAAAATTGCATTAGACATATTTTCGGCAATTGTAAAAAGTTGCATTTTCTTAGTGTCAAAGAGAATTAGAGGATTTTTTAACATCTTATTACTCTCAAGAGCTGATACTCTTGTCTTATAATTCTCTATTTTGTGATAAATTGAGCTATACATGCTTTTATAATAGGAATCAAGCGAAGTTTTCAAATCAAAAACATTCGGCGTCGCAATTTCAGCGGCATGCGACGGTGTTGCAGCACGAACATCAGCTACAAAATCGCATATTGTAAAGTCGATTTCGTGCCCAACGGCAGAAATGACAGGTATTTTAGACGCATAAATTGCTCTTGCAAGTCCTTCATCATTAAATGACCACAAGTCCTCAATAGATCCGCCACCTCGACCGATTATTATAAGATCCACTGACTCGTCAAAATTGAAATATTCCACAGCTCTTGTGAGCTCATCGGCAGCAGATGCACCTTGAACGGCAGACGGAAATAGCACTAGCTTAATAAAAGGACATCTTCTTTTAGAAACCTTTATTATATCTCTTACTGCCGCTCCTGTTGGTGAGGTAATAATTCCTATTTTCTTTGGAAATCTCGGCAAAGACTTCTTGTGAGACTCATCAAACAAGCCCTCGTCAGATAGCTTTTTCTTTAATTGCTCGTAAGCAAGATACAAAGAACCTATTCCGTCGGGCTGCATAGCATCAACGTAAAGCTGATATACTCCACCCTTTTCGTAAACCCCAACTCTTCCGTGAACAAGAACCTTCAAGCCATTTTCAGGGCGAAATTGAAGCTTATAGGCATATGTACGAAACATAACTGCCTTAATTTCGCTTTTTTCGTCCTTCAATGTAAAATACAAATGTCCTGTCGAATGACTTTTAAAGTTAGAAATTTCAGCTAAAACGTAGACGTCTTGAAGCTGAACTTCCTCCTCAATAAGAGATTTTATATATTCATTTAGCCAAGAAATAGATTTAGGCTCAGGCATAAGCTGATTGCCATTTTCGTCAAATCTATATGAAACAGCCATTTTTACCTCTCTTCTTTTGAATACTTCTCCTTGGCAAGTAATGCAATTCCGGCTGCATTGTCAGCGCTAAATTCGGGACTTGCAAAATAAACATCCTTAAATTTTGCACCTAGCCTTGCCTGTATTATTTTGTTACTCATTACTCCACCGGCATATATAATTTTTTGGCTATAACCGATGTTTCTTATGTTTTGTGTGATTTTTTCCAAGGTTTTGCCGATAAATTCAAGCACGTATGCGCAAACCAACGGCTTATCACCTGTTGATGCATATAGCTTTACGGCCAAATTTTCAAGTCCCGACAAATTACAGGATAATCCCTTAACGCAAATTTTGGGGCTCTCAACTTTAACCTTATTTTCTCTTGCCAAGGCTTCCATATGTCTTCCGCAAGGAAAATCAAGACCCATTAAAACGCCTATTCTATCAATAGCCTGTCCTGCGTGTAGGTCAACACTACCGCCAAGACACTCTATATCGTAATATCCGTCGGTGGTTTTCTTAACCAACAATATATCAGTCGTTCCACCGGAAACGTGAAACGATATAAAATCATCATCTATTTGAGCGCCCGAGGAATAAATGGCGGCACGAATGTGTCCTGCCTGATGAGAAAATTTATAAGCCTTACAGCCAACAAACGACGATAGCATTTGTGCCACCGCCTCACCTGTTAAAAAGCAAGGCATATAAGAGCCCTGCGCATCTCTCGGCGATCCCGAGTATCCAATCGCTACAATGTCAAGATTTGAGCATTTTTCTCGTATCATCTCGGCAATGAGCTTAAAATTCTTGATATGAGCAAAGACAGCCTCGCTTTGTCTTAATCCTCGTTCCCCCTCGGAAACAGGAAGCAATATCTTGAAATTATGCAAGATATTGCCACTTTCGTCCGATATTGCGCATGAGGTTGTGTAATTGCTTGTATCAATTCCAACAAAAACCTTATTCGACATAATCAAAGTCCGTTTTTAATATTATTAAGAACGCCGTTTATGTAAGATGAAGCTCCATCCTCTGCGTATTCCTTTGCAAGCTCAACTGCCTCGTTTATAGAAATTGCAGGTGGAAGTTCAAGATATTTCATTTCATAAACGCTAACTCTCAAAATGGAAACCGTTACCTTTGAAAGTCTTGATATATTCCATCCCTTAAGATTATTAGATATAATCGCATCTATTTCCTCAATATTGTCGCAAATGCCAAAAAAGGTAGTCTTTACACTCTCTTCCTCGTTATCCTCGCAACAAAAATTGTCGTATGCGTCATTGTAATATTGAAGCTTGTCAATCTCCTTGTTAAAATTATAGCCAAAAACAAGACCAAAGACATTTTTTCTTATTTTTCTCTTACCAAGCATAATAAACCTCGTTTGAATAAATATAAACAATTTATTGTTTACCTATATTATATAGGTTTGCTCAAATAAAGTCAAGTGAAAATATTCATTTTTTATGCATATTTTCATTTTTACTGTTTTTTATAGAAATTACTTGAAAAAAGATGCGATTTGTGGTATGCTTTCAATGTAATCACTTGAAAGGAGTTTATTTATGAACGCAAAGAGGTTAATTTTAAATATGCTTACTTTTTCTTGCGCAATTTTTGCTCCTTTAACACTACTTCTAGACTTGTTTATAGGACTTTTTATATCCAAAACAGGACTTTTGAGCTTAGGTGCAACGCTTACACTGTTAATAATCTCTTTCGGAATATCGGCATTCGTTGTTATTTTGAAGGATGGTCTTATAAAACCTCTTGAAAAAATAAAAATGATGTGGTATAGCTTCTCTTTTTATACTTGCATCTCGGTAATTTTAAAAATCATAGTATATTTTGTAAACATATCAAAAAAGGCTCTTTGGTCAATCGATCTTTATTCAATTATTGTAATAGCTGTATTTTCAGCTCTTATTTCAGCGCTTATTTGCTATGTAAAGCTAGAAAGCTTTTCTATCAAAGCATTGATTTACTTTGTTACAGTTGGAATTTTCTACTATCTAATCACAGTTACTATCGGTGGCTTAAACGTTGGAAACAACCTAATTCTCATCTTAGGAATCTATATCGGTGCTTTTATTATCTGCACAATTCTCACAATTCTTATAAAGCGCCTAAAAGAAACCAAAGAACGCGAAAACCAAAAATACAAAAAACAATTTTAAAAAGACGGTATTTACATACCGTCTTTTTACTTTTAATTATTTGTAAACAGAAAAAGAAAAACGAGTGTTGAAAATCAACACTCGTTTTTAGGAGGTTTGAGTTTAGAACTCAATTATTCTTGTGTATTTAACAATTTCATAACCAATATCTGTTGCTGTGAAATTACCGTTGTTTTTAGCTTGCTCGCCAAATTGCATATCCTCATAAGGAATACAATCCTGCTTCATCATTTCGTTAAGTGAAAACTTATAAAGCAATTCATATAGCTTATCGGCTCTATACTCCGGCAAAATTACAGTAACTATACAGTTATTAAGCTTGAAGTTGTGAGCTTCCATTAGAGAAACTCTTGATACTCCTATTAGCTTGCCATTATAAAACATACCGATAGGCTGGTCATCGGGATGACTTTGGCGAGGCATTTTCAAAACGTGATTTAATCCCCAAGTCCAACCCTTTTCTACGTTCATTTCGTTTGCCCACGCAAGAGCCTTGCTCATGTCGTTTTCATCAAGGAAGCGCATCGTATATTCGCTTTGTGGTATTTCAAACGGCTCTCCAAGATATATAGCCTGTGGCAAAGAATTAATTTTATTGTACTTTATCTCATTTAAGCACTCTGCTATTTCTTTTTCACTGATTTCATCCTCTACCGACAACTGAATAACGCTTGGATTTAGCTTTGCAAGAATTTTCACATATCGTGCGATATCTTCCTTATGTCTTACGTGCAAATATAGGTATGGCTTATCTCCAAAAAACATATCAGCTCCTATAAAGCATCCCGTTTCTTCAAAATCACAATCTGTCAAAATTGAAGTTCCGTTCCACTTGATAGATAATGCATCATAACCGTATTTTATTGCATTCAAAGTTAATAGATAATCCACAACTATATCACTTGGAATTCGCTTAAATTCACTTAAAGCATGTGCAACTCTATTACCGGCGGTTGTATTCATATTATAATCAGCGAAGGTAATTGGTATGTTTTTCATTTCTTCACGGTATTCACTTGGCGTTTTACCATATTGCTTTTTGAAAGCACGGGTAAACCCATCGTGAGAGTCATATCCATATTTCAAACCGATTTCAAGAATTGAATTATCTGTTTTCCTAAGTTCTATTGCTGCATTACTTAACCTTGTAAATCGAACGTATTCCATTACATTAAAGCCTGTGTGATTTAAAAATATACGATTGAAATAGTCAGTACAAAAGCCTGCATTTACAGCAATGTTTTCGATGGTTAATTCGCTGTTTTTACATTCCTTGTTAATATAACGCAAGGCATTAGTTATAATTTCATTGTTTTCCATAAAATGCTCCTTTCATTTTTGTAAACAGCTCGCGAGTCCGTTTCACTGACTAAATCCTATCATTAAAAATCGTATACTTCTCGACAGAAAACGATTTGTTTTAAGTTTTCTGAAATTATTTTACTACATATTAAAATTTTATTCAAGCCTGTTACAGAAAACGAGTGCCGAAAAATCAGCACTCGCTTTTTGCTTATCTATGATTTATGCCCCAAATAGCAAGATTTGTTTTTTCTTTTGGAACAATCAAGCTACCGTTTTCTATAAGCTCGTTTACTACAAAGCCCATAACTCCGCTACTATAATGTAACTGTGCTATGTTTTTGCACTGGTCTTTTACAAAGCTTGGAGTAACCTTTGAAAGCTCGATAGCGGCTCTTTCAAATATTTGCTCCATATATGCTTTGGTGTATTTTAAATTAGGTGCAAGAATCTCGCATATTGCCTTGTAGTTTTCTTTGTCAAACAAATAAAAGTTTGGATATACTATTCCATTTTCACAATATACATATCCTTGTTCTATCATTACAGGAAGCATTGGATTGCTTTCATCAGCTTTGTTTCCCAATATAGCATCCTTCATTACCTTGGCTCTGTCCATAAAGCGAAAATGCTCATAGTTTTGTATATTCTGTGTTTTCTTATAGTTCACTGCGCAAAACTCAACATCATCAACATAGCAATGTGATACTCCATTGATGGACATATTGAGATAATCGTTATCATATCCAAACACAAAGCCACATCCACCAAGCACTAAATCGGGATAGCTTTCGGGCATATCTGTTGCTTCAAGCAAAACCATACTGATAATGAGCCACAAAAGTCTGTTATCATCGAGGTCGTTGCCTTTAAATTTTAGTTGTCGTACCTTATCAAGCAAGGATTTTGAGCTTTCAAAAATCTCTTTTGCAGCATTCGTGTAAATACTTTTAACAGACTTTATGAAATCTTTTTCAAATGCATCTGTAATTATAACAATATTTGTTTGATATTTTGTGCCTACTCTCTTTATCATTTCGGCACTTTCAAGGATTTCAAGCTCTTCCTCAAGATATGGCATTGCAACACCAAGCTCGATTGATAATTCTTCTGCTGTAAGTGGTTTTTCATAAGCTGAAAGCATTATCGCTCCGGGCAATGAACGGTCAAAAAGTTCTCTGTATTTTGGTGAAACATTACCCCAAAAATCAACGCGGAAAACACCGGGGTTGTAGCTTTTTTCTCCTAATTTTCTTGTCATACTAACACCTTCCTTTAGTATCTTTCTTGATTTGAATAAATGATACTTTACCATTTCAACGCTCATATTTTGCTCGCTTGCAATTTCTGCACAGCTTTTATTATGAATGTAATATGAAACGGTAATTTTTCTATGCACTGAGGAAAGCAAGGATAGCTCCCTTCTTAAAAGATAGGTTTGCTCGTCCTTTTCTTCCTTTTCAATGTATTGGTCTAAAGGAGAATAATAAAAACCAACATTATCAGAATTTTCATTTAAATCTACTGTTTTTGATATGATTTTATTTCTGCGAATAAATTTTCTAAAGGTATTTTCTGCAATTTTCCAAGTATAGCCCCAAAACGCCTCGTCATTTTCAAGGTTTTCGGCAGAGGCAAGAATTTCACATATTATTTCGGAGGTTAAATCCTCTGCCGAGTCCTTGTCATACAATTTCTCAAAGGCATAGCCATAGAATGCAGACATATTTTTAGAAATCAATTCTGCTACTATCTGTTGTTCCATATCGTTCTCCTGTCAGTCCTTTTTGAAAGCTTTCAACCATATAGTACCATTTACTTGGTGTCGGTTAACAAATTTTTCAAAATTTTCTAAATTCATTTTACTATAAAATAAGGATCAATTCAAGAACAGCAAGAAAAAAGGACCACAAAAAGTGGTCCTTTTGAAGTTAAGAATTACAAATTATTTGAATTTGCGCTTTCTTGCTGCTTCAGATTTCTTCTTTCTTTTTACACTTGGTTTCTCGTAGTGCTCTCTCTTACGGAGCTCCATAAGAACTCCAGATCTTGCGCACTGGCGCTTGAATCTACGAAGTGCACTGTCGAGTGATTCGTTTTCTTTTACTCTGATTTCTGCCATCTATATCCCTCCCCCCGCGTGTAGCAAGAGAATAATCTCTATGATATTATATTACAACTGACCTCGCTTGTCAATAGTAAATTTGTAATTTTTTAGATTTTTTATTACTTAACCACTATATTTACGATTTTTCCGGGAACGTAAATTTCTTTTATGATATTTTTATCAGCCAAGAAATCTGCAATCTTCTTGTCAGCCTTTGCGGTTGCAATAACACTGTCCTTATCGTCATTCTTATCAATTATTATTGTAGAACGAAGCTTTCCGTTAATTTGAACTGCAATAGTAACGGTTGTATCAACAGTCTTTGACTCGTCAAATGTAGGCCAAGGCTCATAAGCGATAGTATCGCCATGTCCCATAATAGACCAAATTTCCTCACCGATATGTGGACAAATGCAAGAAAGCATCTTGATAAATCCATCTGCATAAGCCTTCGGACACTTTCCTTCCTTGTAAATAGCATTTACAAATATCATCATTTGTGAAATAGCCGTATTGAAAGCAAGCTTTTCAAAATCCTCAGTTACCTTCTTTACAGTCTTGTGATAGATTTTTTCAAGTTCAGGAACATCGCTATCAACAAGATTCTCGCTCTCGGTAAAGAATGCCCAAACACGGTTAAGGAATCTCTTTGCACCCTCAACACCTGCATCGCTCCAAGGCTTAGATACCTCAAGAGGTCCCATGAACATCTCATAAAGACGAAGTGTATCTGCTCCATAATCACGAACAACGTCGCTTGGATTTACAACGAATTCAGGGAAACGCTTACCCATCTTAATACCGTTAGCACCAAGAATCATTCCCTGATGCACAAGCTTCTTGAAAGGCTCTTTAGTAGGTGCAAGTCCCTTGTTATAAAGGTATCTGTTCCAAATTCTTGAATACATAAGGTGTCCAACTGCATGCTCAGGTCCACCTATATAGAGGTCAACAGGCATCCAGTGCTTGAGAAGCTCTTGATTTGCAAATTCATCATTATTGTTCGGATCAATGTAACGAAGGAAGTACCAGCTAGAACCGGCAGATCCAGGCATTGTAGAGGTTTCTCTTACACCCTTTATTCCGTTTTTGTCGTAATTTTTCCATTCGGTAGCATTCTCAAGAGGCGCTTTTCCGTTTACTCCCTTATAATTTTCAAGCTCAGGAAGAACAAGAGGAAGCTCTGCGTCGTCAAGAACGTGAATTTCTCCGTCCTCACCGTGTACAACAGGAACTGGCTCACCCCAGTAACGCTGTCTTGCAAAAATCCACTCTCTGAAATGGTAATTAACTGTTCTCTTCGCAACTCCCATTTTTTCGAGCTTTGAGGTAATAGCCTCCTTTGCCTCTTCAACAGTAAGTCCTGTAAACTCCTCAGAATTTATAAGCTTATAGCCCTTTCCAAGATAATCGCCCTTTTCAAATGCCTTCTCGGAAACGTCAACGTGTCCAAGCTTCTCATCTCCGTCAATTACTTGAACCATATCAATATTATGTGCAATAGCATACTCAAAATCACGTTGATCATGTGATGGAACTGCCATTACAGCACCTGTACCATAGTTAGCAAGAACGAAATCACCGATAAACATTCTTACTTCCTTACCGTTTACAGGATTGATACAAGTAACACCCTTAAGCTCACAACCAGACTTTGTCTTGTTGAGCTCGGTTCTATCCATATCGTTCTTTTTCAAGGTTTCATCGATATATGCCTGAACCTCTTCTTTGTTTTGAATTCTTGGCATAAGAGATTTTACAACCTCTCCATCAGGAGCAAGAACCATGAATGTGATACCGTAAATAGTTTCTATACAGGTCGTAAAGATAGAAAACTCTCCGCCACCAACGATTTTAAAGGAAACCTCAACACCGGTAGATTTGCCAATCCAGTTCTTTTGCATAAGCTTAGTGGATTCAGGCCAATCAATCTCGTCAAGTCCTTCCAAAAGCTCCTCTGCAAAGGCAGGCTGATTGATAACCCATTGCTTCATATTCTTTCTTACAACAGGGAAACCACCGCGTTCTGACTTTCCATCAATAACCTCATCATTGGAAAGAACTGTTCCAAGCTCCTCGCACCAGTTTACAGGCATATCAATATACTGAGCATATCCGTCAAGGTAAAGCTGTTTAAAGATCCACTGTGTCCACTTATAGAACTCAGGATCGCTTGTAGCAATCATTTTGCTCCAGTCATAATCAAAGCCGAGCTCCTTTAACTGTTTTGAAAATGTCTTAATATTCTCTTGTGTAAAGCCATTAGGATGATTTCCTGTATTAACTGCATATTGCTCTGCAGGAAGACCGAATGAATCGTATCCCATAGGGTGAAGAACATTGTATCCCTGCATTCTCTTCATTCTTGATATAATGTCAGTTGCAGTATATCCCTCAGGATGTCCCGCGTGAAGGCCAACTCCTGACGGATATGGGAACATATCCAAAGCATAAAACTTTGGCTTTGAAAAATCCCAAACATCAGTCTTGAATGTTTGATTCTTTTCCCAGTACTCCTGCCATTTCTTTTCAATTGATAAATAATCGTACTTCATTTTATGCCTCTCAAGTTATGAATTTAAAATTTTAGATATGTCTATTTCCTCACAGTCAGCCCAAAGCCTATCAAGCTTGTAAAAATCTCTTGCCTCAAGTGAAAAAATATGAATTATTACATCCTTGCAATCAACGATCTTCCACTCGTCGGATGCGCTTCCCTCAAGTCTTGGTTCATTAACGCCTGCAACCTTAAGCTTGTACTCAACCTCATCAGCTAGTGTCTTGATTTGCGTTGTTGATCTACCTGTACAAATAACAAAGTAATCCGCGATAATCGTCTTTGCATCTATTTTCAAGAGCTTTATCTCAGATGCAAGCTTGCTATCGAGAATTTTCACAGCAAGCTCAGCAACCTCTTGCGAGGTAGCGCCCTTAAGACATCCCTCTTTAATTTCCAAAATATTTTCCATCTATTTCCTCCACTTTAAACTCTTTTCATTTATTATAAGGTAATTTCGAGCACTCATAGTGTAAAAATCTACAACCTTGCCCTCATCAAGCAAGTTTCTAATTGTCATATCAAACGATAAAACAAGTGTGCTTCTAAGAACCTCTAATTTATCTTCATACGAATGCGCTTTGCCTATGTTGTCATAAAAATATCTTCTCAATTCCACGCAATCAGCAAATGTTCTAGTTTCCTCGATATAATCTGCAAGATAAATAATCGCCTCAAACACGCTCATTTCCGCTTTGCCGGTTGTATGATAATAAATTGCCGAAAATATTTCATCATCAACAATTTTATTGCCAAAATGTCTTCTAGCAAATTCACAACCCGTTTTGGCGTGCAAAAGCTTTGGAGTAATATATTTATCAAGCTCTATTCCATATTCATTACATAACTCAATCTGCTTTTCATATGAGAAATTTTTGGTTATATCATGTAATATCCCTGCAACCTGAAGCTTTTCACATTTTTCAGGTAAAAAGATTTTTCCTAGCTCGCAAGCCTCTTTTTCCACTCCCAAAATGTGAGAAAATCTTTTCTCAGTTGTAAAGCTCTTAACAACATCTCTTATAGCAGAAATATCATAATGCTCATTCATAATAAATTCTCGTTTTCGTATAAATTATTTGATTCAATGTATTTGAATACATTGCTTGGTACTAAATCTTTTAAATTTACTATATTTTTCCTCAAATCGCTAGACGAAACTTCAATCGCTTCCTTGTGAATAAATTCAATATCCGCACCGAAAACTTCCTTGTACATCTTACTTTTTTCATCTATTAAAGCTACCATGCTTTCATCGTTTTCTCTACGAATGCAAACAATAGTTGCGCTCTCAAAAATGTATTTTGGATTTCGCCATGTATCAAGCGTTACAAACATATCGGTTCCACACAAGAGATATATTTTTTCACAACCTATATCCTTAAATTGCTTAAGAGTATCGGCTGTATAGCTTGTCCCTTGTCTTTTTAACTCAATATCCGATATTTCAACATTATCAGCAATTCCTTCAAATGCCAATTTAGACATTTCCGTCCGCATTTCCGCGCTGATATTAGAATCTCTCACCTTATGTGGAGGAATAAAGGTTGGAATAATATACATCTTATCAACCTTAAAAGTCTCCAAAAAAGATTTACAAGCATGAACATGACCGTTGTGAGGGGGATCAAATGTCCCACCGTAAATTCCTATTTTCATCTTATTTTGCTCAAATCAATTTTTCTGTTCTTTTCATTTGATGAAACCTTAAAAAGAACGATTTTCATACCTATTGTTTGTACAACCTCTGCGCCAATAGCCTCTGCAATCTCGTTTGCAGCATCCTTAACTGAACAAGGACAGCTTTCAAGGAGCTTTATCTTAATTATCTCTCTTGCTTCAAGCGCATTACCCAACTGAAAGCAAAGCTCATCAGTTATTCCACCCTTTCCTATTTGGAAAATAGTGTCTAAATTTGAAGCCATACTCTTTAAATATGATCTTTGTTTACTAGTCATTTTCAATCACCTTCGAAAATTTCTCTATAAATTTTCTAACTGCTATACCTCTATGGCTAACCTCATTCTTCTTAGAAAGCTCAATTTCAGCAAATGTCTTGCCAAATGGCTCATAGTAGAAATAAGGATCATAACCAAATCCTGCAGTTCCTCGTCTTTCGTCGATTATTTTACCGTAACAGTCACCGCGAACGACAAAATTTTTATCCTTATCATTAGGAAACACACAAGCGATAGCGCACGCATAGCTAGCGTTACGGTTTTCCTTGTCTGCCAAAAGCTTCAAAAGCAATGCATTATTATCCTCGTCATCTCCGCCCGAAAATCTAGCCGAATAAACACCAGGAGCACCGTCAAGAGCATCTACACAAAGACCCGAATCGTCTGCTATACCTATATATCCCATAGATGCAGGAACGCTTGCCTTGGTAATTGCGTTTTCCTCAAAGGTTTCTCCGTTTTCAACAATCTCGCCGACAAACCCTATATCGTCAAGAGATAAAACCTTAACCTCGTGCTCAAAAGCATTTTCCAAAAGCACTTGAAACTCGGCGATTTTCTTTTTATTTCTAGAAGCAAGTACAATTTCTATCATAATCATTCAAACAACGCATCAACGAATTCGTTTGCGTCAAACTTCTCCATGTCATCAATTTGCTCACCAACTCCGATATACTTAACCGGAATATCAAGCTCGTTTTTAATCGAGAAAACGATTCCGCCCTTAGCAGTTCCATCAAGCTTTGTAAGGATAAGACCCGTAATATTTGCGGAATTCTTGAATTCCTTAGCTTGATTTACAGCATTTTGTCCTGTTGTAGAATCCAAAACAAGAAGTGTTTCTCTTGTGGAGTTAGGAAGCTCTCTTGAAATAACTCTATCAATTTTAGCAAGCTCATCCATGAGGTTTTTCTTGTTATGAAGACGTCCGGCGGTATCAATGATCAAAACGTCAGCTCCACGCTTTTTCGAAGCATTTATAGCATCAAAAACAACAGCTGCAGGGTCAGAACCCTCGCTATGCTTGATCATATCAACGCCTGCGCGCTTCGTCCAAACCTCAAGCTGGTCAATTGCAGCAGCTCTAAACGTATCGGCTGCTGCAACAACAACCTTTTTGTGAGATTTTCTCATAGAATGAGAAATTTTTCCTATTGATGTTGTTTTACCAACGCCATTTACACCAATTATCAAAACAACCGTTATATCGTCCTTTGAGTAATTGATGTCTGCACCCTCGCCTATCATTTCAAGCATTATTTGGCGAAGCTCATTTTTAACCTCATCGGAATCCTTAAGACCCTTTTCTTTTATTTGCTCACGAAGCCTATCAAGAATAAGTTCTGTCGTATTAGCCCCTACATCGGCGCATATAAGGATTTCCTCAAGCTCCTCCATTAAGTCCTCGTCTATCTTACGAAGGCTTTTAAATAGGTCCGAAAATGGCTTAAATAGCACATTTTTTGTTTTTTGAAGTCCTTTTTTAAGTTTTTCAAAAAATGACATTTGTTTCTCCTGTTATTTTGCGTTATTAGCGTTAAGTATATTTTCCTTACCAACATCACCCACATCCATAGTGAGAACCTTAGAAATACCCTTTTGAGGCATTGTAACACCGTAAAGCTTATCGGCAATTTCCATGGTTCCTCTTCTGTGTGTAATTACGATAAATTGAGTTTGCTTGGAATATCTCTTTATGTATTGACCGAATCTTCCTACGTTAACCTCGTCAAGCGCAGCCTCAATTTCATCGAAAATACAGAACGGTGTTGGATTTACCTTAAGAATAGCAAACAAAAGCGCAATAGCAACAAACGACTGCTCTCCTCCAGAAAGAAGCATAAGGCTCTTAATAACCTTGCCAGGAGGCGCCGCCTTTATTTCAATTCCACAGTTAAGAATGTCCTCAGGATCATCAAGCAATAGTTCTGCATGACCACCACCAAAGAGCTCCTTAAATACCTCGTTAAAGTTTTCGTTTACAGCATTAAACGCTTCAATAAACTGCTCCTTCATCTTGGTTTCAAGCTCATCGATAATCTTGAGAATATCTTCCTTCGCCTTAGTCAAGTCGGTAAGCTGTGCACTATAGAAATCATAGCGCTCCTTAACCTCCTTGTATTCCTCAATAGCATTGGTATTGATCGATCCAAGACCTCTGATCTTTTGTCTGCATTCATTTGCCTCAGCCGAGATTTCCTTGTAATTACTTGCTGTAACCTCAGGATATCCAAGCTTAATAGCATCAGATGGCTCGAGCTCATAGTCCTGCTTGAGCTTTTCTCTCATCTTTTCCAAATCAATATTGAGCTGAGCAAGCTTGCTCTCGTTCATACCGTGAGAACGAGCAATAACCTCTTTCTTAGAAGAGATTTCCTTACTCTTAGCATTCAATTCATTTCTCTTTTGCTCAATCTGCTGTTCAAGAATAAAGAGTCTCTCTCTTTCCTTCTCATATTCAGCAAGTCTCTTGGTTGCTTCTTCGTAAGCCTTACGGTTTTCAGCATTTTTCTCAGCAAAGGATGTAACGTCATCCTGTAAGCGCTCCATTTTAGCCTTTCTCGCTTCAATTTGCTCAAGAATCTCAGCAAGCTTGAGCTTTGTCTCATCAACCGAAAGCTTAGCAGCCTCAATATCCTTGTTGATTTCAGCAACTCTTACAAGATTTTGATTTATTTTATCCGTATAGCCATCAACATTTGTTGCATATTCATATTTTGATTCATCAAGCTCAAGTCTTTGAGTGTTAATTTCATCAATTTGAATCTCGAGTGCCTCTTTTTTAGCCTTCAACTCAACAAGCTCAATAGAGCTTCTTTCTTTTTCCTCGAAAATTCTCTTAGTATCAGCTTCGAGTCCCTCAACAAGCTCTCTATTAACAGAAATTTGTGCAACAAGGGTCTCGTATTCGGTCTTTTCGGTTCTATAAACGGTATCAAGAATATTAAGCTGTTGCTTGTCAGATGCACGCTTTTGGGTAAGATTTCTTAGGCTTTCACCAAGCTTTTGACCTTCACTCTTAATTTCGTCAATTTCAGCAAGAATTTTTTTGTTTTCATCCTGCATATTCTTAATATCCGCGCTTCTCGAAAGCATATTGCTCTCGTGCTTGCTTGAACCACCGGTAAATGAACCGCCAACATTAATTTGTTGTCCGTCAAGGGTTACAACCTTAACGCGATATTTCTGCTCCTTGGCCATCTCGGTTGCATTATCAATATTGTCAAAGATCAGCGTTCTACCAAGAAGTGATGAGAAAATTTCCGAGAATTTATCATCAAAATCAATAAGCTCATCAGCTATGCCGATATAGCCCTTTGCCTTCTTGGCGTTCATCATTTCGTGTGTAGCGTCCTGACCGCTTACAGATGTAACTGGATAGAAAGTAGCACGTCCTGCCTTATTTTCTTTAAGCGTAGCAATACAAGCCTTTGCGGTATTTTCATTATCTACAACTATATGCTGAAGACCTACACCAAGAGCAGTTTCAATAGCTGTAACATACTTTTCATCAACAGAAATAAGCTTTGAAACAGGACCGTATATAGTTCCCGCGCCCTTAATTCCATTATCCTTGTATGTATTCATTATGAAAGAAACACTCTTTGCGTATCCCTCAAAAAGCTCTTCCATGCTATTTAACGCATTAATTCTTTCTACAAGAGCAAGAGATTTAGACTTAAGGCTATTCATTTGCTCCTTAAGCTCATCGTATCTTTGAGTTTTCTTCTCAATTTCAGAGTCAGCCTCAGCCACATCATTTTCAAGAGATGAAAGCTTTGCCTCGTACTCCGCAAGAGTCTTGCTAAAATTATCCGCCTTTTCGGTCATTTCAAAGAGAGATTCGCGATAAGTGCCGATATTAGTGTTAATGGAATCTGCACGCTCGTCTTCGTTATTAGAAGAATTCTCAATTACGGAAATGCGAACCTTAAATTCGTCTCTTTGCGCCTCTAATTCCTTTACGTTAAGGAAAAGCTCATCTATTTTTTTGGAAATCTCATCGCGTTTTTTAGCAAGATCAGTTTGCTCCTGATGAATGCTCAAATATTCTTCTTGAGCCTTTTGAAGCTCAACTCTTATCTCATCGGTAAGCTTTGTTTTTTGCTCAATTTCCTTTTCTGCGGCAATTTTCTTTGCTTCAAGCCTTTCAAGCTCAAAGATTTCGTCGCTTGTATTATCTTTTGCATGCTTTACATTGCTTTCCATAACCGCAAGATCGGCATTAAGATCGGAAAGAGTTGTATTACAAGCTCTGATTTCACTATAAATTCTATCGGCCTCGATCTTTGTCTTGCTATAACGCTCAGCAAGATTAGCCTCTTGCGCCTCAATTTGTTGAAGTGAATCGTTAGCCATTTCGAGCTCGTGAGTTGACATTTTATATGTCTCGGAAAGCTTTTCGATATCATCTCTGGTCTTTTTAGATTCATATATCCAAAGAGAAATATCCGCAACCTTTCTTCTCTCGTAAAACTCAAAATATTTTTTAGCCTTTTCAGCTTCTTTCTCAAGAGGTCCTACTCTAGTTTCGAGCTCATAGTAAATATCGGATACACGATCCATATTTTCCTGAGTTTGCTTCAAATTTTTCTCGGTTTCGTTCTTTTCGTGTCTGATTTTAGAGATTCCGGCAGCCTCTTCGAAAATATTTCTTCTATCCTCGCTCTTTTTAGAGATGATCTCGGCGATTCTACCTTGTCCTATAATAGAATAACCCTCACGACCAACACCGGTGTTCATAAACAACTGATAAATATCTGTCAAACGACACATATTCTTGTTTATGAGATATTCACTTTTGCCAGCACGATAATACCTACGAGTAACGGTAATCTCATCGTATGGGCTATTTAGTCTTCCCTCAGGCGATGAGTTGTCAAAGGTAACGGAAACCTCTGCATAGCTCATAGGCTTTCTTATCTCTGTTCCGATGAAAATTACATCCTCAAGCTTAGAACCACGAATATTCTTGGTAGAAAGCTCTCCAAGAACCCATCTCATAGCATCGGTGATGTTAGATTTTCCACTTCCGTTAGGTCCGACAATAACTGTTGCACCATCATCAAATGTCAATGTTGTTTTGTCAGGGAAAGATTTAAATCCCTGCAATTCAAGGGATTTTAAATGCATTGTCAGTCCTCCTTATCCTTGATAATTATATTAAATGGAGTTAAGTCAAGATCCTCTACGATCTTTATTTCCTTAAAACCAAAAATCTCTTTCAACTTTTTTAAATTTTTGCGTTTGTTTCCGATCACCTGAGATGTTGCACCTCTAGGGCAAAAAACAATCACGCTATTTGAATGCTTTTTACCATCTAGCGCTTTAATAACGATAGACAAATAAAGCTCACTTTTTATCATCTCGCCAATAGACGGATGGTTAGGCCCTGCCACAAAAGTCTGGTTGGAATGAAGATTTTCACTCTCACAAAGTCCAATTCTTATGCAAGGAACGTTTTCTTTGGCAAATACTCCAAGAACTTTTGCACTTCTTTCTACCGCCTCTTCCAAGGTTAACGGAGTATATTTCCCACTCAACGCAAGCACCTCGAGCTCAGTTTGCTTAAAAACCAAGGTTGGATATATCCTTGCACCAACTGCCCCACTTGCACATATAAATTCTGCACAATCCAGCTCGTCCTCGAGAGTTGCAGTAGGCAATCCTATCATCATTTGTCCAACGAATTGAAAACCTCTATTCTTCAACATACGAACTGCTGTTTTTGTATCCTCTGTCGTGTGTCCACGCTTCAAATATTTTAAAACAGAGTCGCTCATGGATTGAATTCCTAGCTCAACACAGCTTATCGTGTAATTAGAAAGAACATCCAAAATCTCCTCGCTTATGTAATCAGGGCGAGTTGACATTCTTATTCCCGAAGCCTTTCCAAGCTTAACGTATTCTTGGGCAACGTCTAGAAGCCTTATCATTAAAGCTCTATCTATTCCTGTAAATGATCCGCCAAAAAAGGCTATTTCAACGTCATCACAATTCGCAACGGTGCTTAATACACTGTTTATTTGATTTCTAACATCATTTTCATCGAACTCTATTTGTCCGGAAATGTGTCTTTGATTGCAAAATATGCATTGATTAGGACAACCCAAATGCGGAATAAAAATAGGTATATTTATATGTCCCATTTTACGTCAAAAAGCACACAGGCTTCCTTTGCAGCGCGTTGCTCTGCCTCTCTTTTGGTTTTTCCTGTTCCTTTTCCAACAACGTTTGAGTTAAGCTTAACCTCTATGTCGAATAGCTTTGCATGGTCAGGTCCATGCTCAGCAACACAAATATAAGTAAGTTTGTCTGTTCCGTTGGATTGAACAAATTGCTGTAAAGCGCTCTTATAATCTCTATTAATTTCGTTTTTAGATGCTTCTTCTATTTCATTTTCCATAATCGGAAGCAAAAATTTAGCAACGATATCCTTGGAGTGATTCGAATCAAGATAAATCGCCGCAAGAAGTGCTTCAAAGGCATTTTCAAGGATTTTAGGATTTGTTCTACCGTTTTCCTCTTCGCCCTTTCCAAGAAGTAAATATGCGCCCAAATTTATTTTATTTGCAAAAATTGCCAATGATTTAGAACAAACCACAGCAGCCCTAACCTTAGTCAAGTATCCTTCAGGACTATCGCTGAATTTGTCGAAAATATACTCGCTAGTGATAAGGGAAAGTACGCTATCACCCAAAAACTCAAGTCTTTCGTTGAAAGCACACTTTGCCTTTTTTCCGTGAATTCTTTGCTCATTAGCATACGAAGAATGCGTAAGAGCTGTCTTTATAATTTGCTTGTCTTTAAATTCATATCCTATTGTTTTTTCGAGCTCTTCAATAGGAAAAGGATATTCAACCATTACGCTCTCCTCTCTTTTGTTAAAAAACCTTTGAAACCTCTTCGATTATGTTCGAATTAGTATATTCGATAGCCTGTCTTATGGCATTTTTTATTTCCTTTGCCTTAGAGCTTCCATGAGCCTTAATAACAGGCTTAGAAAGTCCTAAAAGGGGTGCTCCACCATATTCAGAGGCATCTAATTTAGTTCTGAATTTGCTGATTTCTTCCTTAAACGTGATTAAATAGGAAAGCTTGGTAAAAACGTTAGACCTAAATATGTCATTCAAGCTTTTTCCAATAAATTTTCCCATTCCCTCAATTAGCTTCAAGGCAATATTTCCTGTAAATCCGTCTGTAACAAGAACATCGCAAGGAGAATTTGGAATTTCCTTGGACTCAATGTTACCTACGAAGTTTATAACCTTGGATTTTTTCAAAAGGCTAAACGCTTCGCACGCAACAGGTGTGCCCTTGTGCTCCTCAGTGCCATTGTTAAGCAATCCTACTCTTGGATTTTCAACGCCAAAAACATTTTTCATATATGCCGAACCAATTATTGCCCACTGCAAAAGCAAATCAGCCGTAACAACGGGATTTGCGCCTGAGTCCAAAAGCAAAATCGGTGGATCAAAAGGCAAAATAGCCGCAATTGCACTGCGTCTAACGCCTTTCATTTTTCTTACAATTAGTGTAGAAGCCGTATGAAGAGCACCTGTATTTCCGGCACTAATAAACGCATCCACACCATCTTCCTTTAAGAGCTTCAAGCCCATTGCCATTGAGCTATCCTTTTTCTCTTTCATAACTATCATAGGATCGTCTTCCATTGTAACCTCAGAGCTACTGTGGAGAATTTCCACGTTGTTAGGAATAACAACTCCGATTTCTCTTGATATGTCACGAATTTTAGCTTCGTCACCAACAAGAGTTATATTAAGATCTTTGTATTCTAATGCAGCATTGATAGCCCCCTTGACAACCTCAAGAGGTGCGTTATCTCCGCCCATTGCATCAACTGCTATATTCATTTAGCAATCCTCTCTTTAAAAGCTTCTATTAAAGTCAGCGCTCTCTTAGCAATCTCCTCGTTTCTAGCTTTTTTGCCTCCCTTAACCTTATAGTCAAGAGGAGCAACAATGCCGAAATTAGCATTCATAGGTTGGAAATTAGAAGAAATTGTTGAGCCACTTACATAATGAGAAAGTGCTCCGATTACAGTTCTATCAGTGAAATCTATTTTTTCAAGACCAAGTGCGCGTCTTGCCGCGTTTACTCCTGCAACAAAGCCCGAGGAGCAAGATTCTATATATCCTTCAACTCCCGTCATTTGTCCCGCAAAATAAATGTTTCCATTGCTTTTAAGGGAATAATCACAATCCAAAAGTCCAGGAGAGTTAAGATATGTATTTCTATGCATAACACCGTATCTCAAAAAAGTTGCGTTTTCAAGACCGGGAATCATACCGAACACTCTTTTCTGTTCGGAAAATGTTAAATGCGTTTGAAATCCTACTATATTATACATGGTTCCGTTGTTGTTTTCTTTTCTCAATTGTACAACGGCAAAATAGGTTTCTTTTGTGATCGGATGCTCAATTCCAACAGGCTTTAACGGGCCAAAAAGAAGTGTTTCAAAGCCTCTTTTTGCCATAACCTCAACAGGCATACAGCCCTCAAAAACCTTCAAGGATTGACTTTCTTTATCAAAATCGTGAAGTTCAGCCTCTTTAGCGCTGATTAAAGCGCTATAAAATGCCTTATATTCTTCCTCATTCATAGGACAATTGATATAATCAGCATCACCCTTATTATATCTAGAGGCAAAAAATGCTTTTGTCATATCTATGGATTCAAAATCAATAATCGGCGCAGCAGCATCAAAGAAATGCAAATTGCCAAGCCCAAGAGCTTCCCTTATATGGTCGGCAAGAGGATCGGAAGTCAAAGGACCTGATGCGATTACCGTAATTTCATCGGGATTTATTTCCTTAACCTCTTCATACACGATCTCTATATTTGGATGATTTTTGATTTTGTCGGTAATATAGTCTGAAAAAAGCTCTCTGTCAACCGCCAAAGCAGATCCAGCAGCAACTCTAGTGCTATACGCAGATTCCATTATCAAAGAACCTAGCGCACGAAGCTCTTCCTTCAATACTCCTATAGCATTAGAAAGCTCATTTGAACGAAGTGAATTTGAACAAACAAGCTCCGCAAATTTTGGGCTATGGTGTGCAGGCGTATATTTACTTGGCTTCATCTCATAAAGAGTAACGTTTACTCCCATTTGAGCAGCCTGATATGCCGCCTCGCAGCCTGCAAGACCGGCACCAATAACGTTTATGTGCGGAGTTGTCATTTGTTTAACCTTTCGTTTTATAATCGCATTTATAGTTACTACATGTCAAAATGCCGTTTTTCTTTTGCAACAAAACGCTATTACATTGAGGACACTTTTGATCGCTTGGAAGATCCCATGTTGAAAAATTACATTTTGGATAGTTTATGCAACTATAAAATTGCTTTCCTGTTTTTCCTATTCTCGAAACAATTTCGTCTCCACATTTAGGACATTTGACGCCAATTGTAACTACCTTTGTCTTTGTGAATTTGCATTTTGGATAATTTGAACAAGCATAAAACTCGCCAAATTGTCCGTTTCTTATAAGAACGTCAGAGCCACAAATCTCACATTTAAAATCTGCAATCTCTGATTTTTTAGTCTCTACCAAAGAACCGTCCTTGTTCAAAGCCTTTGTAAATTTGCACTTTGGATAATTAGGACAAGCGGCAAATTTACCAAATCGACCATTTTTAATGATCATTTTACTACCGCAACCATCACAAATAATATCCGTTTCCTCGGCAGGAACCTCAGGTGCGCTTTCGGCAAGCTTGTTTTCCGCTATTGAAAGCTCATTTGAAAAGCCCTTATAAAAATCAGACAATACCTCGCGAAGAGTTTCCTCTCCGCTTGCGATTGTGTCAAGTCTATCTTCCATTACCGCAGTAAACTTATAGTCCACAATGTCAGGAAAATGCTCGTTCATAATCTTTGTGGTGATTTCGCCAAGCTGAGTAGGCTTCAAAAATCTTCCATCTCTTGAAACGTATCCTCTTGAAATTATTACCGTAATTATCGGAGTATACGTGCTCGGACGGCCTATTCCCTTTTCTTCAAGAAACTTGATAAGACTAGCCTCGTCAAAACGAGGTGGTGGCTCAGTAAAATGTTGAAGAGCGTCTATTTTCTTGATGGTCAATATTTCATTTCCTGAAATTGCGGGAATTTTGTTATTCTTTTCGGGATCAAAGTCATCATCTGCACCGACCGGTGTTTCGTCAACGGTTTCTTCATATATAGCCATATATCCGAGGAACGAAACGTTGTATCCGCTAGAACGGAAAAGATATCCGTTATTTTCAAAATCCACAACAACAGTGCTGATTTCAGCGGATTCCATTTGGCTAGCAATAAATCTATCCCAAATAAGCTTGTAAAGCTTGTATTGATCAGCCGAAAGAGCCTTCTTTATAATGGCTGGCTCAAGCTTTATATTAGACGGTCTTATTGCCTCGTGCGCATCTTGCGCGTTAGTTTTAGATTTATACTGTCTTGGAGCATTGGGATAGAAGTTATCTCCGTATTTATCAATAATAAACTCCTTGGCACTCTTTTGAGCCTCATCAGAAACTCTCAAAGAGTCTGTACGCATATAAGTGATAAGACCTTGTACACCACCAAACTCGGCGCCAAGATTTATTCCCTCGTAAAGCTCCTGTGCGAGCTTCATTGTCTTTTGAGATTGGAAATTATATTTCTTTGATGCCTCTTGTTGCAATGTAGAGGTTATAAACGGTGGTGAAGGCAAACGCTTCTTGCTTCCCTTTTTAATGTCATAAACACTAAACTCTCCACCCTTTACCGCTTCAAGAATATTAGCAGATTCCTTTTCGTTTTTAAGCTTTATTCTTTTAGTCTTGCTTCCGTAAAATCTTGCCGAAATATTCTTTCTTTTTCCATCTGTAAGGATAGCGTCTATTGTCCAGTACTCAACAGGCTTAAAGGCTTGGATTTCCTGTTCCTTTTCTACGATGATTTTTGTGGCAACAGATTGTACCCTTCCGGCAGAAAGACCGCTTTTAACGGTTTTCCAAAGAACAGGACTAACCTTATATCCAACAATTCTATCAAGAAATCTTCTTGCCTGCTGAGAATTTACAAGATTAGAATCTATCTCACGTGGATTTTTTATAGCTTCCTTAACGGCAGCTCTCGTAATCTCGTTAAACGATATTCTCTTTGCCTTTTTAGCATCATCTCCAAGAATAGAAGCAAGGTGCCAAGATATCGCCTCTCCCTCACGGTCAGGGTCCGTTGCGAAAAATATTTTGTCGGCCTTTTTAGCCTCTTTTTTGAGTTCCTTTATAACATCGCCTTTGCCGCGAATATTAATATAGTGTGCCTCAAATCCGTTATCTATGTCAATTCCAAGGGACGCTTTAGGAAGATCTCTTACGTGTCCTACGGAAGCGATTACTTTATAGTTCGAGCCGAGGTAATTTTTTACTGTTACTATTTTACCTGGAGACTCAAGTATTACCAAATTGGTTGCCATGGGATTTATGTTTTTCCTTTCGATCAATCTTTAAGTAGGTTTCCACCGGGAAGCTCTAATATATGTCCGTTAATTTGAAGCGTGCTAGCAGCGCTCATTACGTCGCCTGCACTCAAATTAGTTAAATCAACTAACTCATCAACGGAATATTCCCTTCCTCGTTTCATTGCATCGAAAACCTTGAGCTCTTCTTCAGAAAATTCAGACTTGTCAATAGCGATTTCTTGTTCGTTACTATCGTTTGCAACGTCTGAGTTTGAATCTTCAAATTGCTCATCAAATTTTTTAGAAAATTCCTTTAAGGATTTTTTGTTTTTTCTATATTCGCTATAAAAACGAGATTTGTTAGGTCCAGGAGAAGCAAGCTTCATAGCGGAAATTGAAAATTTCGGACGCTGCTTTGCCTTGGTCAAATCGATTTTATGGGAAAATTCCTCAAGAAATTCCTCAAAAATGTCTATCGCATCATTTGTAAGCTTAGCCCCATCTTCTCTTATAAGAATGTTTGTACCTGCACTAGAATGAGTTCTAGCGGGACCGGGAACAGCAAACAATGGCTTTCTTTGCTTTATTGCTCTACGAGCAGTAATCATAGCACCACTATGCTCGGGCGCCTCAACAACTACTGTTCCGTTAGAAATTCCACTTATAATTCTGTTTCTTACGGGAAAATTCCAAGAATTTGGCGGTGTATGAGGTGGATACTCCGTTATAATCGCACCATTTTCGATAATCTTATTCATAAGACTCGCATTCTCGCGCGGATACACAACGTCAATACCGCATCCAAGCACTGCAACAGTAGTTCCTAAAGCATTTATAGTTCCTACTGCGACAGATGAATCAATTCCGCGAGCCATTCCGCTAACAGTAATAGCTCCGCCTCTTGAAAGCGTGTATCCAAGCTCAAAAGCAATCTTTTGACCATAAGTAGTCATTGCTCTTGTTCCAACAAGCGAAATCGAAAGCTTATTATCAAAATCAGGAAAATCTCCCTTACAATAAAGAATAGGAGGAAAATCCTCTAGCTCTCTTAATGATTCCGGATAATTGTCATCAGAATAAGCAATTATCTGAACCTCGTTCTCTTCACACCACTCAATAATTTCATGAGCGTGATCGAGATTTTTATCAAGAAGCTTGGATTTATGAGAATCGTGTAGCCAATCTATACGGGCAACGTCAGCATCATCGCAGTCATATATATTTTGCTCATCCTCGAAATAAGTTATGAGCTTACTATAAATTTCTGCACCTGCACCAAAATGCAAGGACAGCCATAGCCATATAGTTGATCTATCCATTTCTCAATTCCCCCTAAAATAATTATAATATATTATATAATAACATTTTAAAAACAGAATGTCAATGTAAAGAGCAAAATTTATTTAGAAATTTCCCACATTATTATAGCAGAAGCCATAGCAACGTTGAGAGATTCCGTGTTTTCATTCATCGGTATGAACAAGATATCACTACATGCATCAATCAATTTTTGACTCATTCCATGTCCTTCGTTACCCAAAACAATAACGTCATCAGCACTCACCTTATCTTTACCAAGAACAAGAGCTTTATCATCTAACGCGGTGGCCAACACTCTTCTACCGTCTTGCTTAAGATTTTCGACGGTTTCAATCAAGTCATCTACAACGCATATATCAAGCTTGAATATAGCTCCCATAGAGGCTCTTACAACCTTTGGAGAATAGATATCGGCGCAGTCCGATGAAATAATCATCTTTTCAACACCAAGCGCAACAGCGTTTCTAAAAATAGTGCCTATGTTTCCAGGATCTCTTACAGACTCCAAAATCATAGCCTTTTTACCGCGCATCTCATCATTTTTTACACTTGTAGAAAACGTGTGCCTTTTGGTGTAAAAATCGCAAACAGTTATTATTCCCTGCGGTGAATTTTCGCTAGTAAGCTTTTCGAAAACATAGCTTTCAACGCATAGTATTTTTGTGCCGTTCATGGCGCATTTACGCACACATTCCGCCACTTCTTTAGATATTTCAGCACTATTATCAAGCACTATATATCTTATATTTGCGCCGTATTTTACTGCTTCTAAAAAGAGTTTTACTCCATCGCAAACAAACAATTTGTTTTGCATTCTATACTTCTTTGCAGAAAGCTTTGATATGTCGGTTATTGTAGGATTGTTTTTTCCACTTATTAGCGGAACGTTGAATATAATATTATTCATAAGTACCTCACAATTTCAAAAAAACTCGGCTTTTTGCCGAGTTTTTTCACTAATTAAAGAGCTGCCTTTGCCTTTTCAGCGATTGCTGCGAATGCTTCCTTATCAGAAACTGCAAGCTCAGCAAGCATCTTTCTGTTAAGGTCAATTCCTGCAAGCTTAAGACCATGCATAAGTGTAGAATAGTTCATTCCACAAACCTTAGCCTGTGCAGAAATTCTTGTGATCCAAAGAGAACGGAAATCTCTCTTCTTCATCTTACGGCCTGCGAATGCATAGTTGCCGCTCTTCATAACAGCCTGTTTAGCCATCTTGAAGTGCTTGCTCTTTGCGCCCCAGTAACCCTTTGCCATCTTTAATACTTTATTTCTTCTCTTACGCGCCATCATTGCGCCTTTAACTCTAGCCATCTTAAAAATCCTCCTTGTTTAATGCTTCACGACTTATTTGTTGATAAGTTTCTTAATTGTAGGTGCCATGCTCTCGCTCAAATAAGAATGTCCACGAAGAGTTCTCTTACGCTTTGCAGTCTTAAGACCGAGGTTGTGACGGTGCTGTGAGTGAAACATTTTTACCTTGCCTGTACCGGTCAAAGAAAATCTTTTGCTTGAAGCCTTATGTGTTTTGATCTTTCCCATGATATTTATTTCCTTTCATGTGCATAATAAACTGTTTTATTTTTTGATTGGTGAAATAGTAACGTTCATTCTTCTTCCATCAAGAACAGGAGCTTTATCAGCAGCACCATATTCAGAGCAAGTCTCAATAAATCTCTTTATGAGCTCAAGTCCAACGTCGGTATGCGCCATTTCTCTTCCCTTGAAAAGAAGAACAACTCTTACCTTATCTCCACCCTTTAAAAATCTGATTGCGTTGTTAGCTTTTGTGTTAAAATCGTGTGTATCAATTCTACAAGAAAGCTGAACCTCTTTTACATCGACGGTTTGCTGCTTTTTCTTTGCTTCCTTTTCCTTCTTGTCCCTATCATAACGATACTTACCGTAATCCATAATACGACAAACAGGTGGGTTTGCTGTAGGAGCAATCAAAACCAAGTCAAGACCTACTGCATAAGCCTTTTCGAGTGCATCACGCGATGAACACACCCCAAGCTGTTCTCCTTCGGAGCCAACAAGTCTTACTTCCTTAAGCTTGATTTCCTCATTGATAGACAATTCTTTTGCGCTAATACTAAGCACCTCCATTTACTACAAAAGTAAAAACAATCTAATAAAACAAAAATCGTGCGTAGACAAATCTCCGCACTTTATACAAAACCTACACCTATAGTAATAGATGTAAATGAACTGTATTAACCACGGTATGCCTCTTGCAACCGGGTGAGAACGGAGTGTTCTGCTTCTTTTTGCTCTATGATTATATCATACGTTTTACACCTTGTCAATAGTTTTTTAGAAAAATTTTTAAAACTTTTTATTCATGTAAATTAGTATAGCACCGAGCCCTAAAGCTCGGTGCTAAATTAACAATTTTTAACGATTTTCAATCACGTAATTGCTTCTCAAAATGAGGTTGAGAACTCTACATGCACACTTTTGAGCACTTGCTCTGCTTACTTCTCCACTAGCAAGACCTTCAATGATCTTTTGTCTATGACAACCCGGCATTATAAGGTCATTTCCCGCATATGAATGCTCCTTTGGATTAGAGCAAGGATTCCAGTCAGTCATCACCAAGCCGTCAAATCCCCATTCTCCACGAAGAATGCCGTTCAACAAATCAAAGCTAGTTGATGAGAATTGACCGTTAATCTTGTTATACGCAGTCATAACAGCGTATGCTCCACTATCCATAACGGCAATTTTGAATGCTTTAAGATATATTTCTCTCAATGCTCTTTCACTTACAACGCTATCAGAAACGCCACGCTCATACTCAATATTGTTGCAAGCAAAGTGCTTTATTGTAACAAATCTTCCAGTAGGATTGGTATCTTCATCGTATTGAACACCGAAGGTAACGTACGCACCTGTTTTTCCTGCAAGAAGTGGATCCTCGGACATATACTCGAAATTTCTTCCGTTAAGAGGATTTCTATGAATGTTTATACCTGGAGCAAGCCAACCCTCAATATCGGAATATTCAAGGTCATCTCTTACACAAGCACCAAACTCATATGCGATATTAGAATTCCAAGTATTTGCAAAGCAAGTTCCCGAAGGATATGCAACCATTGCATGGCAAACATCCGTATCACTTTCCTCAGGAGTACCAAATATGGAAAGTCTAATTCCACCAGGTCCATCTGCTACTGCATTAGTAGGAATTTTGTATTTTTCACTTGACCAAAGCTCTCCCGCAGCACCGCGAACCTTAATAGCCATGCTTCCAACGTTCGCATTTGCATTTGTTCCCTCGTAAATAACTCCGTTAAGAACGTCTGCAAGCTCAGCATCACTAAACTGAGCTACAACATCCTCAACAGTAGCGTTTCCGTCATAAACATCCTTTAGCGTGTACAAAACACCGTCATTTTTAGACGTCAATTCAGTATCAGGAGTATCCTCGTATTTAGCAAGAATTACTGTTTCAATTGCAGAAGAATCAATTTCGTAAACGGTAGCGCTTTCAATCTCTTTTTGCTCATTTTCATATGTATAAGGAGCAATTCCTTGCTTGCTAATGAGCTTAAGCGCATCACTCTTTACACAAAGTCTGCTTGTAGCCTTTGCGCAAACAATTTCTTCTTTTATTTCAATCACGCACGCAACGTGTGTGTTTCTCGAGGAATTTCCTACTCTAACCACGTACTTACCTGCTTCAAGAATATACTGCGCGTTTTCTTCGTCGTAGCTTGCCATATCGGCAATATCAAACGACAACGCAATGTCCTCGGAGCGTTCAGGCAAAAGCTCTGCAGTTTTAGCATAAGCACAAAGATCCTGATAAGACTTCTCAAGCTTACCGTCAGGCGACGAAATATAGCACTGAACAACCTCTTTACCTGTTGTTTTACCGATATTTTTAACTCTTACGTACACGTTAACAATAGAATCATCAATAATTACGTCGTAAGGCTCGATTTCAAAGTCTGTATATGAAAGACCAAATCCAAAAGGATACATAGGCTCCACATTAAATGTGTCAAAATAACGATATCCAACGTAAATTCCTTCATTATAAGGCACAAGCATTGTGTCAATGCCCTCGGTTGTAGGATAATCCTCATATTTTTTAGCCCAAGTTGTAGAAAGCTTACCACTAGGTGTTTCTCTACCAGTTAAGACATCAGCAACCGAATTGCCGAATTGCTCTCCGCCCATTGATGCATATAAAATACTGTCAATTTTGCAATCCTCTATCGATCTCAAATCAAGAGGACCGCAGGTGTTAAGAACCAAAATCGTACGCTCAAATTTAGCACTAACGTTCTTTATAAGGGCTGTCTCATCAGCATGAAGCTTGTAAAAACCCTCCGTGTTTTTGAGGTCGTCAGCCTCACCACTACATCTACCAATGCTTACAATAGCAACGTCGGCATTTTTAGAAGCATTTTCAATAGCCTCAACAGGCATTTCGATTTCATTAAATCTAAATGTCCATTCGGCCCAGTTTCTATTTACGCGTTGATATTCGCTTGCGTGCTCTGCGACCCAAGCCTTGTTAATAGCGTCAGTTTCCTTCTCTATTTTGTAACCCATTTGCTCAAGGGCTTCATTTGTTTGAATGATTCTTTGCGCAAGCATATCTCCCGAGCCCCATCCAAGCTTAAAGCATTGATATGAAGCAATTCCGAAAAGTGCTATTTTAGCCTTTTTAGAAATCGGCAAGGTGGAATTTTCATTTTTTAAAAGCACCATGCCCTCTGATGCGGCACGGCGTACAAAATCAACCTTTTCCTGTCTTAACATTTCGTTTCTCCTTTGTTATAAACATATTGTTTCTATCTATTATAGAATACCATACTTTATAATAATAGTCAATAATAAAACGGGGAAAACTTCCCCGTTTTTACTTATTTTTTAGGATAACTGTCCTTAAGACCGACAATTCTATTATAGGTGTTTTCGTATTTTGAATCCTTACAATAGTATCCGTTTCTTACAAATTGGAATTTATCGCCCTTCTCAGCCTTATCCAGGCACTTCTCAACAAGCGCATTTTCAATCTTCATAAGTGAATTTGGATTGAGATAATCATTGTATGTCTTATCCTCAGGAATATCGCCTACGTTTTCGATAGTGAAAAGCTTATCATAAAGCATAAGCGTAACCTTATCGGCATTTTCGGCACTTATCCAGTGTATAGTTCCCTTAATCTTTCTGCCGTCAGATGGCATACCGTTTTTAGCTTCAAGATCGGCAGTACAGTGAATCTCAACAACCTTACCGTTTTCGTCCTTAATAATCTCGTTGCACTTAACGATATAAGCACCCATAAGACGAACCTCACCGTCAGGCTTCATTCTAAAGAACTTAGGTGGTGGAACCTCTTCAAAATCGCTTCTATCAATATAAATTTCACGAGTAAACATAAGATCACGAGTGCCGGACTCGGGATCGTTAGGATTGTTAGATACAGGGAAATATTCAACCTTTCCCTCATCATAGTTTGTAATAACAACCTTTATAGGATCGCTTACACAAATTCTACGAGGAGCACTCATATTAAGTTCCTCTCTAATGCAATGCTCCAAAAGCTCAATATCTACGATACTGTAAGCCTTTGCAACACCGGCTCTGCTAACAAAATCGAAAATAGATGCAGGTGTGTAGCCTCTACGTCTCAAGCCACAAAGAGTTGGCATTCTTGGGTCATCCCAGCCATCAACCATATTGTTTTCAACAAGATAACGAAGATATCTCTTGCTCATTACGGTATAAGTAACGTTAAGTCTTGCAAATTCTCTTTGCTTTGGCTTCTTTTCAAACTCAATGTTGTCAACAACCCACTCGTAAAGAGGTCTATGATTTTCAAACTCAAGCGAGCAAAGTGAGTGAGTAATTCCCTCGAGAGCATCTTGAATAGGATGTGCATAGTCATAAAGAGGATAAATGCACCATTTGTCGCCTTGACGGTGATGGTGTGCTCTCAAAATTCTATAAATAGCAGGATCACGCATGTTGATATTAGGCGAAGCCATATCAATTTTCGCACGAAGAGTCTTAGAGCCGTCCGGGAATTCTCCATTCTTCATTCTTTCGAAAAGATCAAGGTTTTCCTCAACGCTTCTATCTCTATATGGACTGTTCTTGCCCGGTTCAGTAAGAGTTCCTCTATACTCTCTTAATTCCTCAGCATTAAGGTCGCAAACGTATGCCTTGCCTGCCTTTATGAGCTGAATTGCGAACTCATAGCACTTGTCAAAATAATCAGAACCATAGTAAATGCCACCACTTGGCTCTGCTCCAAGCCACTTGAGATCCTCATAAATGCTATCAACGTATTCGGTATCCTCTTTTGATGGATTTGTATCATCATATCTCAAGTTAAAGAGTCCACCGTATTTTTTTGCAGTTTGGAAGTTAATCCATATAGCCTTTGCACTACCAATATGCAAATATCCGTTAGGCTCG
>JAZKZO010000012.1:0-12507 GCA_045612665.1 Eubacteriales bacterium | reverse complement strand
CAGGCGAAATAACAAATTTTGATAGTGATGGTTCTTACATCAGCATAGAACCTGTTAATGCAGATGACTGGAGTTTTGATACGGTTATGTGTAAAATTAAAACTGATGCTCAACGTGATTTTTTACTAAAAAAAGAAGTTGGAGATAAGGTTACGATAAAAGGTCAAATTGTATCAATAGGTGAAATCCTTGGTTATACTATCAAAATCGACGAAGTGGCATAACTCAAGACAGAGGATGTTTCTGTGTCTTACAAAAGGAACGAGAAGAACACGAGGTACTTTTGTTTAAGGCTTCTCCTCAAGTCGAAGTGTATCCAACAAATAAAAAAGCCGTTTTAAACGGCTTTTGATTTTTAAATTTCCTCACAGCCAAGATAAGAGCAAAGGTATTTACGGAGTCTTTTGGCTCTTTTCTTTTTCGAGCTAAAGGGAGATGACTTTGTGAAAATACACGCAATAAGCATAGGAATAAGGCTAATTACGAACACAAGCGAGAAGACAATCCAGTCATACCATCTCATCTTCATATCCTTGTCAGGCAAAATATCGCCCTCAAGCTCAATATAACCGTCGCGCTCTATAACAGGAGCATTAAACCAATATGCACCGCCGTATTTGCCCTTTTCAACACCGATTTCAATGCTTCCTGCACGCAAATACACAACAAGAGGAAAGCTTTTGCTCGGATTTTCCAAGTTAAAGCTATCTCTTGCCTCGGAATATTTTTTTACAAATTCATCAAGAGAACCGTTAAATCTAAATTTCATTTCAATACCTCAAAGGTAAAATTATTTAAATATTCTAGCTACTCTATAAGTATATCACATTTTTTGCACCAATGCAATATTAAATCTAACTTGTCTGAATTTTGAATAATAAATTCCAAAAAAGCCAAAATAGATTTGAAAACTCAAAAAGCAAGGAGAAAAAATGAAGCATTTCACATATAGAGTCGCCTTGGAAAACGGATTGCATGCACGTCCTGCAGGAGCGCTTGCAACCGAGGCGCGAAAATTCAAATCAAGCATTAAAATAAAAGCACTCGGAAAGGAAATCGACGCAAAAAGACTTCTTAGCGTTATGAGCCTTGGCGCAACAAACAGCACGGAGCTTTATTTTGAAATAGAGGGCGAGGACGAAAGTAGCGCTTGCGAAGCGTTGAAGGCGTTTTGCGAAAGCGGATTTGGAGGCATAAGATGATTTTTCAAAAGAAGCAATCCTCAATGCTAGCCGTATGCGATGGCGTGAGCGCTCCGATTGCAGAAATCCCCGACGAGGCGTTTTCTCTTGGACTTCTTGGCAAGGGATTTGCCCAAGATCCTAGGGGGAGTATCTTTAAAAGCCCCGTTGACGGAGTCGTGGAAAATGTCGCAAAAACTAAGCACGCAATCTCAATTCACACCGATAACGACCTTGACGTGCTAATACACATAGGTGTTGATACGGTTGAAATGAACGGTGAAGGATTTGATGTAAGAGTTGATGCAGGCGACAAGGTGCGTGCAGGGCAAATTGTTGCCACCGCCGATATTTCTCTTATAAAGCAAAGGGGCTTTAACCCAATAACGGCAGTCCTTATCACAAATCCCGAAAAAATAAAAAATATAGCCTATAAATTTGGTAATACAATAGCTGGCAAGGACACGGTTATGTATTACACAAGGAAAGGATAAATATGGCACAAATAGTTAAAAAAAGGTGGGGGAGTGGCATTTTTAGCGTTCTTCAAAGAGTAGGACGCGCGTTTATGCTACCAATTGCACTTCTCCCAATAGCAGGGCTTTTGCTCGGTATAGGTGCATCGCTTACAAATGAGGCAATGCTAGAGGCGTACAATCTTATGGGCGCTATGGGACCTGGCACGTTCTTATATTCCGTGTTCAGCCTTTTAGCTTCGGTCGGAACGGTAATTTTCGATAATCTGCCGTTGCTTTTTGCAATGGGAGTTGCACTTGGAATGGCAGAAAACGAAAAGGCGACAGCCACACTCTCCGCCGCAATTGCATTCTTTGTAATGCACAAAACAATAAACTCACTTCTTTTAATCACAGGAAGGCTCACTGACGAGGCACTCTCGGACGGAACAGTTGCAAACGTTGTCGGAATACAGTCCCTTCAAATGGGAGTTTTCGGTGGCATCATAGTCGGACTCGGTGTAGCATACCTCAATAATAGATTTTATAAGATACGACTCCCCAACGTAATATCATTCTTCGGTGGAACTCGCTTTGTGCCAATCATCTCAACGGCAGCTTATCTAATTGTCGGTGTGCTTATGTTCTTTATTTGGCCATATGTTCAGTCGGGAATATACGCGCTTGGCAACCTCGTTTTAAAATCAGGCTATGCAGGCACGTTTATCTACGGCTTTATCGAGAGAATTCTCATTCCGTTCGGCTTGCACCATGTGTTCTATTTGCCGTTTTGGCAAACGGGAGTCGGTGGAAGCGCACTAATAGACGGTGTTATGGTATATGGCGCTCAAAATATCTTCTTTGCCGAGCTTGCATCAAGCACGGTTGAAAAATTCTCCGTGTCAGCTACAAGATTTATGAGTGGAAAATTCCCACTTATGATATTCGGCTTGCCAGGTGCCGCCCTTGCTATGTATACCTGTGCCGATGATGCCAAAAAGAAAACCGCAGGCGGACTTCTTTTGTCGGCAGCCCTTACCTCAATGCTTACAGGTATAACCGAGCCGATAGAGTTCACTTTCTTATTCGTTGCACCGCTTCTTTATGTGATACACTCCGTTTTCGCAGGACTTGCATATATGCTTATGCATATTTTAGAGGTAGGCGTTGGAATGACATTCTCGGGCGGTATAATCGACCTTCTTTTGTTTGGCGTAATACAGGGCAACTCAAAAACAAACTGGATTGTGATACCTCTTGTCGGAATAGGATATTTTATCATCTATTTCTTCTTATTCAGATTCCTCATAAGAAGGAGAAATTACGCAACTCCCGGGCGCGAAATAGGCGATGGCGAGGTGAAGCTCTATACAAGAGCCGACTATAATGAGAAAAAAGCCCAAGGTAAGGCTGAAAAGGTATCGGCATCAAATATGTCGGAGCTTATCCTAGAGGGACTCGGTGGCAAGGATAATATCGTAACACTTGATAACTGTGCAACAAGACTTCGCGTAAGCGTCAAGGATGAGGGCAAGGTAAGCGAGGCAATCTTAAAGGAAAGCGGAGCAGCAGGCGTTATCAAAAAGGGAACAGGCGTTCAAGTAATTTACGGCCCACAGGTTTCCGTTATCAAGAGCGAGCTCGAGGACTATATCAACTCATTATAAACAAAAAGCACACTTTTTCAAGTGTGCTTTTTCTTATTTAATAATCAAAACGGCATCAAGCGCAGGCACGGTGAATTTTTCATTTCCAATGCTAAATTCAAGCTCCGTATCCTCGGGATTTGCCACAATGTATGCGATTTTGCCGTCCTCGGCTTTCCAACACGAGCTGAGTAAGCGAGGAACACAAACGGTCTTTTGACCTCTAAAAAGCGGAATGGTAATTTTCTCACACTCTATCTCGGGAGCAATAGCCATTTTGCCCGAGTAGAGATATTTTTTTGCACCGTTATTGTAGAAGCTCATCACGTTTTTGATGAATTTGAGAGTCTTTTCCTTGTCGGGCGCATGCTCGAAATCGTGCGTTCCCCAATGAGTCATAAACTCGCTGTTAGGCGCTAAAACAACCGTCATAATGTCGCCAATAGAGAAGGAATATGCCAAACGGTAACGCAAGGTGTCGCAGCTCGGCTCAAACGGACAACCGCATTGATTTCCCATAAAGTTTCTTACATATTCGTGATAAATATACGCATAAAGTGGCACGGGCAACCCAAAAGGATAGTTAAGCTCGTATCTGTTGTCGCTCATCAAAAGTCCACTGATAAACGGCTCGGCAGCGGCACTTTCACAGCCGAATAACATATTTGGAGCTGATTTTTTCCATTCTCCAAGAAGCTCTTGCATATGCTCCGTCATCCACTTTCCGGGCATAGGGGGATGACCGTGCTCTCTTGCATAGCACATATATTGACCGCCACCGTGATTTTGGTCAAGAATTTGCGCATAGTCAGCACCGCTATCAAAAATAGGTGCAAAGCCTTCCTCAAGTATTTCGCGTCCGCGACTTGAAACAGGACAAATATCGTAGCCGTAGCGCTGATAAGGACAACAGGTCCTACCAAGCTCAGGCTTGTTAGCAGGAGAGTGGCATACGCCCTCAAGAACGCCCTCGCGCTCTATTTTCTCCTCGCAATTATAGCTTTCAATCAACGTGCTTTTTTGCGTGTATCCAAAGCCCGAGCAGTAAACGCCGAGCAAATCTCCGCTTTCGTGAAGCGCATCTCTGAATTCGTTAAAGAGTGCCTCTCCGCCAAAAGGTGGCCACATATAAGGTGGCGCCCACGGAGCAGTGCCCTCCCAATGCATAAGAAGAGCCATTATCTGACACCCTGTGTCGTTTTTTATCTTGTTTAAGTGAGGGAGAGCGTTCGTGTATGGGAATAGCGCATTAGGCTCCATTTTGTCCATATCGTGTATTCCACGCGCGGGATAGGTTACAATTAATGGCGAATTTTCGTACCATTTCGGAAGTGAGGCATTGTCGGTGATAGGAACAAGACCCTCGGGAAGATTATCCTTGAACCAATTCCTGTAAATCTCACACGCATCGCGCCAATCGCCCTCGCATACTTGCCAAACGACACCAAATTCACTATCGTAGTCCTCGCCAAAGCCAACACCCGAATACGGGCGTACAGTCAGTACAAGAGAATCATCGTTTTTATAAAAATCAATACCCTTGAAGCCTCTTGCAGTGTCGTGCGCACCTATGTAAAGACCCACGTCATCGAAAAGATATGCCATAAACTGTGAGCAAAGCATATTCGGGAAGATAAACGAAGCGCCCGACATAGGAAACTCTGTTTCATATCTAGGGAGCAATTCGTCGTTAGAAATAATCATTCCCTCGTTGTGTGGGAAAAGAATTTTTCCACCGTCCTTGTTGTTTTCGGTAAGGCGAGGCAAGCACACCCTTGGAAATTCAACCCATTCAACGGCATAATCACCGCCAACACCGTCAACTCTTACGCGCCATTCGATTTTATCGCTTGCAGTTATAAAAAGCGTAACGCAAAGAGTGTCAAAATCACCGCCAAAGCCCTTATAAGTAAGCGAGGAATTCTCGCACACGGCAAGCTCGGCATTGCCCGCATCAAAAAGATAGCATTCACCGTTTTTATCGCGAAGTCGCACTCTAAAAATAGAGCATTCCCCGACACAGCACTCCTTGCCGTTAAGGATAAGGGACGAAACAGTACCCCTCTTTTCATCTATTGACACGCTTATTTTATTTGTAAAAACATTGTACATATTATCTCTCCTGACTTTCGTTACTTTAATTATACAATTCTATTGCCGTTTAGTCAATAAATAATTGCTAATTTCCCGTTGAAAAAAAGCATCTTGGGCATCACCTTGAAGATATAACAAAAAAGACCGATTTTCGGACTTTTTTAGTTTTTACGCATATCGTCTTGCTCGAAGCAAAAACTAATCGTATAAACGGAGGAGAAGATATGAATTCTATTTGGAAAAACAGCGCAAAAAAAGAGGACTTTGAAGCACTTGACGGCAGTAAAAGCACGGATGTCTTGATTATAGGAGGCGGAATTGCAGGACTTTTGTGCGCCTATAAGCTAAAAAATGCAGGCGTTGAGTGTATGCTTGTAGAGGCGAGTAAGATTTGTTCCGGTATGACGGGCGATACTACTGCAAAGCTCACGCTTGCTCAAAGGCTCATTTACGAAAAAATGATAAAACGCTTTGGCGAGGATAAGGCATACCTTTACCTTGAAGCACAAACAAATGCTCTTAAGGAATATTCACGCCTGTGCCAAGAGATTAAGTGCGATTATGAAAAAAGGGATTCATATGTCTATTCCCTAAACAGTCAAGAGAAGATCGAAAATGAAATTCGCGCCCTTGAGCGTCTTGGCATAAGGGCGGATTTTTCAAACGCATCCGAGCTTCCGATAAAAGTAGTGGGAGCAGTGCGAGTAAGAGAGCAGGCACAGCTAAATCCGTTGAAGCTTTTGTATGAAATATCAAAGAATTTGCCCATTTATGAAAATACAAAGGTTGTCGGAGTAAAGCCAGGCGTTGCAATTACAAATCACGCAGAGATTAGATATAAAAAGCTGATTGTAGCCACACACTTCCCAATGTTTAATAAGCACGGTGGATATTTTTTGAAGCTTTATCAGCATAGGTCATATGTTGTAGCCTTGGAAAACGCACAGTCCTTGAACGGAATGTACGTTGACGAGTCGGACACAGGACTTTCATTTCGCTCTTATGGTAACACCTTGCTTCTTGGTGGAGGAGCGCATCGCACGGGCAAAAAAGGTGGTTGTTGGCAGGAGCTTGAGGAATTTGCAAGAAATCACTATAAGGACGCAAAAATCATACAAAGGTGGGGAGCACAGGATTGTATGACGCTTGATAGTATTCCGTATGTCGGACAGTATGCAAAATCAACACCTAATGTCTATGTCATAACAGGCTTTAATAAATGGGGAATGACAAATGCTATGGCAGGCGCAAGCATTCTTTGCGACCTCGTTCAAGATAAAACAAATCCGTACACCGAGGTTTTTTCTCCGTCGCGCAGTATTTTGCATCCTCAGCTTGCCGTTAATGCCCTTGAATCAATTCTCGGCATTATTACACCTACCGTGCCACGGTGTCCACACCTTGGCTGTGCGTTGAAATATAATCGGGCTGAGCATAGCTGGGACTGTCCGTGCCATGGCTCTCGATTTACCGAGGAAGGAAAGCTAATCAATAATCCTGCAACCGATGATAAAAAATCTATAAAAAGAAAATAAAAAAGCTACGCAAGCATACAAGGTGCTTGCGTAGCTTTTTTATTGCTTATTGCTGGTCCAAATATCGGGATTAGTAGGCTCGTTTCCGCCGTTGTTTCCACCGTCGCCATCACCGTTTCCGCCTTGCTCCTCGGAGCTTTCGACCTCACTTGATGAGCTTTCACTCGATGAGCTTTCGCTCTCACTCTCGCTTGAAGAGCTACTTTCGGAGCTCTCGCTCTCGGATGAGCTATCTTCGGAGCTCGATTGCTCCGAGGATGAGGATTCGCTCTCGCTTGAGGACTCCTCACTTGATGATTCACTCACGGACGCCTCGCTCGACGATGATGAGCTATCGTCATCGTCGCCACAGGAGTAGAGCACTCCTGTTACGACAAATACGATAAGCATTATAGCTAAAATTCTTTTAATCATCTTATTCAAACCAAAATTCCGCATCGAAGAGTGCAGATTTTGAGCCCTCGGTGTCAAAGCCGTCAAGCTCATCAATTACAAATCCTTCGCTTTTTGAAATTTCACTTTCTAATAAAATTGTGTCGCTAGATGCAATTTCTTCAAAATTCATTTCAGGAGAGACGTATTTTTTCATTTGTTGTCCTCCGTCATAATTTCATCAATACAGTTCCAATATTCCTGTGCAACCTGCTCATCGCTCAAGGCACTGTTATAAATCTTAGCCTCGAACACCTCATAGTTTGCATGGTCGGATATTTCTTCATTGCCGTATTGAGGATTGTAGCCGATACCAAGGACGTAGTCGTTTTCCTTTCCACCCTTGAAGCTACCTGTACCGTAATCAGCCTCTGAAACGAGAATACCGTTTATGTAAAGCTTCATTTTGTTGGTTGCCTTGTCGTAAGAGCCAACAATGTGAACTAAATCACCGGCTTCAATGACAGGTCCGTCATTATCCATCGAGGTAACAGCAGAATAGTTACCTACACCTGCACCGCCAAGACCGTTCTCATTTGGATATGTTGAGCCGATTTGGAAGTTGAGCTGTTTTCCGTTTCTGCGTATGTAAATCGTTGTACCACCCTCGTTACACGATGTGAAGATACCAACGGTACTTGTAGGAATCTTATCTAATCTTATCATAATCTCAAACGTGGATGAGCCCATAACGAAGCTCTCCCACTCAGCATCCGATTTAATGTTATTAAAGTTGAGAGTCATATAATAAGCATTCTTGTATCTATCGCCCGTAAACACGCTTGTAGTGGATTCCTTGCCATCGTGAGTAACGGTTGCATCAACAACAGAACCTCCCGTTACTGTAACAGTAGCGTTGTTCTTTGAGTCAACAGGTGTACCTGAGCTCATATCAAGGTCGAAATAAGCATTGGGAAGAGCTACGCTCTCGCTAGGTCTTTCAACCTCGGTTCTTGTACCTTCCTCGTCCTCAACATCAGGTGAATAGCCCGGTGTCTTATTGCCGTCATAGAGAGTGCCTGCATAAGGAAGCTCAAGAGTGAAGGTTTCAACGCCTGAAATAAAGATTTGCTTAACTGTCTTGCTTTCAGTTGAAATGTAGAAGTTTGCACTATTGCCCTCTTGAGAGATATACCAATCAAGTGGAGCAGGATAGAATACGTATTCAGCATCTGCGTTTACATACATATTCCTGATTGTGCTTGATGAGTTGATGCCGTGGTGAGCAATTTGTACGAAATCAGACTTGAGTGTGCTACCGAACATAGCGTTAAGTCTTGATGCGCCTACGTTATCAACGTCGCCTACAAATAGCATTTTTTGTCCCGCTATCTTTACTGTGAAAAGAGTAGAGGAGTTGTTGAAATCGTAATTTGCAACCGTGCTAGGATAAAGGTCCTCAAGGGTTTGAAGAATTTCGATTTCCGCGTCGGCATAGTAGAACTTGTATCCACTGTGGATTTTAACGTATTTTGTATCCGTTAGATATGTCGAAATAACGTATCTGAACTGAGTATATCTTTGCTTCGAGTTATCAATCATATAAGATGATCCACTATTTGAAATATCCTCGTCAGATGGGAAGTTGTAAAGAATTTCCTTGATTGTAACGCTGTCGTGATACTTTTCAACGAAAAGGTTGAATGTGCCGATATGGTCGCCGTGGCAATGTGTGAAAAGCCAACCTGAAATTACAATATCGTTGCCGTTTGCAAGGGCAACAAGCTTGTTGTAGAGCTTATCTGCCTCTTTTTGGTCGTTATCACACCAACCGCCGTCGATTATAAAGAATGTTCCGTCGGAGAGATGAATTACGTAGGACATTCCCTCTTTAATGGAAGCCTCAAGCTTAAGCTGTGTAATTGACGGAGTGTTCTTTGTTACATATGTAGGAGCGCTCAAGCTCGATGGCAAATTAGTTACGCTCTCGCGTGTAACCGTTACCTCATTTTGGCTTGGGAAGAAAACGGCATTGATAAGAGTAGAGCCGTTTTTGTAGGTGTAGAAAAGATTGTTGTTTATTTCATTTTGCGAAACCTTTTCGTAACCGTTTGAAGTCATATCGTATATGTACTTGTTAAACTCAGTTGCGTTAGTGCTTGAAATCTTGAAAACAACCGTGTCATCGCTACTGATGCTCTTTGTAAATGTAGCGTTTAGGTGTCCGTAGCCTGTTACACCGTCGATGTCAATCTTAGTTTCAAAATCCTTGAAGCTGACAATGTGATTAAGACTATTGAGCGCCTCGGTATTTCCGTTGAAATCACCGTCACTTAGAGTAGCCTCGGCTACACGAACGATTGAAACTGCGTTAAGACCCGTTTCGCCAACCTCTGAGGCAAGTCTGTCCGATAAAACCGTGTTAAGAGTAATTACCCGCTTTTCGTTACCGTTGGTTATCATAATGTAACCGAGAATAACGAATTCGGTGTTATACGCCTTGCTTGTGTCAGGGAAGTTCGTAAGGGCATATCTGTATGAGTGATATTCCTCGCCCTTTGTAGCATCGTCATATGAGTATTGAATTGCACCGTCCTTGAATGCAGGCGCAAATACAACCTTTTGGGAGTCGATTGCCTCTTGAGATATAAGACTTCCGTTAGTTTGTGTCAAAACCGCCTTTGTCGAAACAACAGTACCGTATTCAATCTCGCTTGAGATGCGGTCAACAAGAGAAGAGAATGCCTCGAAAACGCTCTTGTTCATATGGAATTCTCCACGAATTCCCGAGCCGTTTCCAAGATAAATTGCAACACCTGTTGATTCAATCATATATGAGCTAAGAGTGATACCGTTGCTTTCGTCAACACCGACTACCTTGTTTCTTGTATCGCAATAGTAGCCGTTTATTTTATAGCTTCTGTTTCTTTCGGCTTTTCCGTAAAATTCGCCCACAGAGGATGTGGAGGTGGAAATAAGCTTGCCTGTGTTAAAGCAGTTTTCGATGCTTCCACCGTAGAAATATCCGCAAATACCGCCATTGTTATCGCCACTTGTGTTGACCACGCCTGCGTTGTAGCAGTTTGAAATTGTCGTTACACCGCTAGATGATTCCCAAACGCAACCAACAATACCGCCTGTGTCAACACCCTTGTTAACAGAATTAGCTCCATTTATACTACCGAAGTTAACGCAGTTTGTAATAGTTGCGTTTCCAACGAGCAAGCCAACAATACCGCCAACGTTCTTTCTACCGCTTACGGTTGCATAGTTTATGCATCTGTCAACGTTGCCGTAATCCTTGAGCTTACCTACAATGCCTGAAACCTTGTCAGAGCCTGAAATGCTACCTGTTACCGTAAGATTCTTGATTTTTCCCGAAACAACCGAGAAAAGAGAATCGAAGGTGTTTGTATTCGACGTAGCACCTACAACGGTTACGTCAATGGTATATCCGTTACCGTCAAACGTACCCGAAAACGGGGCGTTGTCCGAGGCGTCTATTACGGCATTTCCATTAGCCGAAACGGCAATGCTTGCCATCAGCTTGTAGTGTGCCGACAAGTTGTTGTTAATAGACAAAAAATCCTCAGCGGTTTTTACTAAATAGGGATCACTCTCAGTGCCCGAGCCATCTAGGGCATTAACCGCTAGACATAGTGTTAGCATCATAGCTATCGCCAAGACTAAAAATAAAAATTTTCTTTTCATGCGTGCTCTCCTTTTACGCATTGTTATATATATTTTAATTATAGCAAATTCCAACCTACGTGTCAATAGAAAAAAGAAAAGCACCCGAGAGGGGTGCTTTTCAAATTATTTTGTACCGAAAAGTCTATCGCCGGCATCTCCAAGACCGGGGAGAATATAGCCGTGTTCGTTTAGACATCTATCGAGAGTCGAAACGTAAATGTTAACGTCAGGATGAGCCTCTGCAACCTTGCTAACGCCCTCGGGCGCACCGATAATCGACATAAGCTTTATGTGCTTGCAGCCCTTATCCTTAAGAAGCTGAATAGCATCACAGGCACTACCACCTGTTGCAAGCATCGGGTCGATAACAAGAACCAACTTGTCTTCAATACCCTCAGGGAGTTTGCAATAATATTCACAAGGTTCTAAAGTTTCTTCGTTTCTGTAAAGACCTATATGGCCTACCTTTGCTGATGGAAACAAGGTATGTACACCATTAACCATACCAAGACCAGCTCTTAAAATAGGTACAATAACAATAGAATCATCTTTAACTTTATATTGTGTACAAGTTTCAAGTGGTGTTGTAACCTGACACTCAACAGTCGGAACATCTTCTTTTAAACATTCAAAGGTCATTAAAGTTGTAATTTCTTCAATAAGTTCTCTGAATTCTTTCATACTTGTTTTTTCATCACGAAGAATTGCGATTTTGTGATTTACAAGTGGATGATTAAAAATTGTTACATTATCAAAATTTTTCATTATTTTTCACCCTTACCTAATTTTGATTTTTCAATTTTAGTTAAAATTGCATTTGTAACTATACCGATAATAAGTGCAGTTGCAATAGATGTAATTTGAATTGTGTTAGTAATTTCTCCTGTTTCTGCAATTGCATAAGGAATCTGAATTGAAAGACCACCGATACCTGAAATAAGAATTGACGCAACTACGAAAAGGTTTTTATTGTCATCGAGGTCAAGATTTTTAAACATTTTAAGACCAGAAACTGCAATAAAGCCGTAAAGAGTAAGACAAACACCACCCATTACGCAAGATGGAATTGTTTGAAGAACTGCCATTATAGGACTGATAAAAGAAAGAACTATACACATAATAGCAGTTGTTGTAATCGTTACAATAGAAGCATTTCTTGTAATTGCAACGCAACCAACAGATTCACCGTAAGTAGTGTTTGGACAAATACCAAATAATGTACCAGCAATTGAACCTACACCATCACCTAAAAGAGTTCTTTTAAGACCTGGTTCTTTAATAAGGTCGTGACCAATGATATAAGAAAGGGTTTTGTGGTCTGCAATATGCTCTGCAAAAACAACCAAAGCAACAGGCAAGCATGCTATAACAACCTCTGCAATACCACCAGCATTAATAAGTTGTGCATTTTCGTTTGCAAGAAGAATTTCAGGTGAAAGTTCACCACTCATAATTTCGCTGATTGCTTTAAGCCCTGCAAATTGTGGGAATGAAACAAATGCAGAAACACCTTTAAAAGTACCATCAGCCA
>JAZKZO010000011.1:0-28117 GCA_045612665.1 Eubacteriales bacterium | reverse complement strand
TCTATATCGGAACCGAGCATATTATAATAGCCCACGGTTTTCAAGGTATCCTTTGAGAAAAACCTGTATTCATGCTTTCCGTTTGATAATATATAAAACAAATTTCCATTTTCAAGATTTAGGTTTAAAGTAAAACCGTTTTTAAATTTAAAGGTTTTTAAAAATCGCATAATAAATCTCTTTTCTAACTTGTTATGTGTTTTTGATATACTTTTGAACAGATGTTCTTATGTTCCAATCTGACTGTTCAAGTAATTTTATTGCCTCTTCTTCACTTACACCGGTAATTTCAGTAACAATTCTTATCATACGTTGCTTTAGCTTTTCGTTAGTTGGACGTAAATTTATCATCATATTTTCATAGACGTTGCCAAGCTTTATCATTGCAACTGTAGAAAGCATATTCAAAATTATTTTTTGCGCAGTACCCGCCTTCATTCGTGTAGAGCCTGTAATTACCTCGGCCCCTGTGTCTGTAATTATTGAATTTTTGGCGCATTTTGTTATCAAGGTATCCTCGTTTGAGGTGATGCCTACCGTTTCGCATCCAATCCCGTTTGCATAGTCAAGCGCGCCTATTACATACTGCGCATTTCCTGCCGCCGATATTCCGACAACAACGTCATCGCTTGTAAGGAGCTTGTCCTTTAAGTCCCTCATGCCGCTTTCATAATTGTCTTCCTCAGCCTCGGCCGATTGAAACATACATTTTTCTCCGCCAGCAATAATGCCCATTACCATTTCTCTTGGCACTCCGAAGGTAGGTGGACATTCGGTAGCATCCAAAACACCAAGTCTGCCCGAGGTTCCTGCTCCGATATAGATTAGCCTACCGCCCCGGGATAGCTTTTCTGCGATTATATCACAGGCAATTTCAATTTTACCAAGAGTCCCTCTTACAGAAAGCACCGCATTTTCGTTTTCCTTTTGAATTAAGTCAAGCATCTTAGCGGTTGTCATACGGTCTATATTTGTGCTATTTGGATTACGCATCTCTGTTTTTAATATTTTATGCTCACTCATTGTTGTTTCTTTTCCTCCATAGAGATTTTGCAAGCTCCAAGGCTCCGTTAACGGGCGGAACATCTAAAATCTGAATTTTGCATCTTTTTGTATCATCTCCAAGCTCATCCAAAAGATATGGAAGCAATAGTGCCTGATTAGTCAAACCACCACCGAGTATTACCTGAATACTTTCTTTATAATCTGAAAAATGAGAAAGCGAAGCGCGAATAAGCTTAGCAATTTCAGCTATGTGCTTTTTAAGTATAGTGATGGACACCTTGTCGCCTTTTTCTGCTTCATCAAAAACACACATAGCGTATGAAGACACCAATTTATTGCCACCGCTATATAGGTATTTAAGGAACTCGGCGTTTGAATCGCTAAAGGTTTGCTTTATCCTTTGTACTAAGGTTGTTTCCTCACCAGTGCCATCATATGCGGAAAAATAGGCATTTATAGCATCTCTGCCAATATGAAACGCACTTCCACCATTATCGAATAAATATCCCCAGCCGGCAATTCTTTTTGTTTCTTCCTTTTTAACCACGTAAGAGCAAATTCCTGTTCCGAGAATCATTGTAATGCCCTCACCCTCACCAAGTCCTGCGGCAACAAGGTTATTGTTATCACTACCCACATCATAGGCTGCCAAGGACAATTTTTCAAGCACGCCCTTAACCTCGCTGGCATAGCTTTCGGATGCACAGCCTGCAATTCCGGCATATGCCACTACCGACGAAAGAGGAATATCCTTGCTCACCTGAGTAACGCCTTGCTCTATTATGCACTTCGTTTGCTCAATACCCACAGTATTGGGATTACATCCGTCCATAAAGAGTCGACTGACTATTTTGCCATCGGAATCTGACAAGGCAAACTCCGTCTTAGTTCCACCGCCGTCAATACCCAAATAATACACGCTCTCGTCGCATTTGAACAGATCGGTTATATTCACACGGAATATACTTGCCATTTTGAAAAGCACCTCGATTGGCGGAACGCTTCCCTCAGTTTCCCATTTGCTTACTGTTTTTTCAGAATATCCAATAGCATCTGCTAACGATTTTTGAGTCATATTAAGCTTTTTGCGTAGCTTACGCACGTTAATTGAAAAAGCCTTTTCATAACTGTTTTTGCTCAGCATATTTACTCCTTTTTCTACTCGCAGTATACATCTACGTTAATTATACCCTAAAACTACCCATTTGTCAACCGATAAATAAGAGTATTTGCCGCGCAAAACTCTACCGACAGTAGATTTTAAAATATAAATATTAAAAGAAGTTGCACTTTTAACAGTACAAAAAACAACCCACACGAAATTCATCGTATGGGTTAATTCAATTTGTTGAGATTTCCATCTAAATTTGGCTTATGATTGGCTTATTTGGCTCATCTTTATTTGCTACTCATTTGCGACTCCGAACAGTAGCAAATAAAACCTTGCAATACAAAACTTTATTGATTTGCAAGAAAATCGAAAAATCAAAAAGAAAAGCCATAGGATTTTTGTTCCTATGGCTATTTTCTGCGACACTTTTACTTCTGCTCTACTTTCAAAACCAAGTCTTTCTTGTTTCCAAATGATTTATATGCAATGTTTTCAAGCACGGTTTTAATTACTAAATCTTTAACTTTTCCTTCATTATCAAACCAAGAATAGAATTGTTTCAACACTTCATCCCATTTTGCAAGAACTTCATTTTGCTTCTCTTGTGATGCATTGACAGTTGCTGCGAGTTCTGCAATCTTATCATCTACATTCTTTATTTTAGTACCAAAAGTCCATAAATCTTTACCGAATTGTTCAATGGTTGCTTTATATTCTTCTAATCTCGTGTCAAATTCGTTTGCTTTTAACTCGGTTTCATTGAAAATCTTTATTTTCTCGTCAATTTTAGAGACAACTGGGGTTGTTTCTACTATATAATCCTTGACTTTTTGCAAATCACAAGCTATTTCACTTTGAGTTTTTGCGAATTCGTTTCTCAACTCAATTTTCAACGAATCTTTTATGTAGGTGTCAAGTGTTTTGACACTGGAATTTACCATTTTTAAAAGTTCATCGCAAGCATCTATTCGCTCTTTTAGAGTAGCAATTGTTTCTTTTGCTGAATTTTGAGCAATTTCAATTTCTGATTTATTACTCATAGCTTTTTCATAATCGGTTTCAAGCAAACTGAGTTTATCCTTCAATTTATCCAATTCGTTTGTTAGCTTGTCTTGTTCTTCCTTGAATTCCTCGTATCTACCTATAAACTCATCAATATTGACAGACTCAAGAGTTTGTTTTCTTATAGCCTCTTCCAAATCATCCCAACTCTTTTTTACTTCCTCTGATTTTTGTTTATTTTCATTGATTTGGCTATCAAGCTCGTTTACCTTTTCTTTTAACTCACTAAACTGCAAGTCGTTTTTTAAAATATTATCTGCCACCGTGTTCGCTTTGTCTTCTACATCACTTAACTGGCTTTCTCTTGCTTTTAATTGTTTCAAAAGGTCTTGCACCTCTTGTTCTTTTGCATCTAAGCGAGCTTGATATTCCTCTTTCATTTTGTTCAACTCAGAGACCAGGGTATCTATTTTCCCAATAATATCATCGTTTATCATACATTATCTCCTAAGAATTGTTTTAACTTCCCTAATGATGAATAAATCGCATTGTATGTTGGTCTATCTGCCAATCCATTTACGAAAGTTTCATCAAACATTTCAAGATGTTTTTGTATTTTCTTTTGTTCCAACATTTGCGGATAATTATCTGCCAAAAATACAAGAAATCTTTCTTGTCCCTCTTGGCTATCGCTAAGGCTTAACAATGCTTCATACACAAACTTCACACCGCCATCTCTTGCTTGTGATATTACATTTGATACAACTATTTTGAACTTACGCATTATCTCTGGAATATACTCATTGCTCTTAATTGCAATCATTCCTTGCAAAAATTCAATTGTTGCATTGTTTTGGTACTCAGCTGCATATCTTGCCAATTGGTCTTTCAAAGTACTTGTTTCTGTTTCTGCAAAAATATCTACCCAGTCTTGTGGAAGACTGCTTTTTACTATAAGTTTGTCTAACTTATCTGAACCTTTAAGGAAAGTCTCTATACGATTAGCAAATGTTTCTGAATCAACAAAGGTGTTTAACATATCATAAAGTGTTTTTAGAGATTCCCAACGATAGTTTAAGAACTTTTCGTTATCCCATTTGCATAACGCAGTAATATAATCTTTTACTGTATATCCACTCTCATAGGGGTCATATTCATATCGCCTGTCAAATCTTAATATGTGTTTTTCCAAGTTGTCTTTTAAGGTTTCACTTGAATGCTTGTTCACCACAATATTGGAATAAATAGGATTGACAAACGAATTGTTGGCATATGATAAATTCCATAAACCTATAATTCCTAAAACAAACAGTTTATAGAGTGCTTTTTCAAAATCTCCCTTTAGTTCTTTGTAATTTGCGGTTTCCTCGTTTGCAAACTTTTTATAGTATTCTACAAAGTCCAAAAACTCAAAATTTTCTGGTCGGCTGTCAAGGCACAAGAACAGATATACGTTATATATGAAATCGCTCCATTCTCCATAATCCTTGTTGCCATTTACCAATAATCGCAATTGTTTACCGATTGCACCATATCTATTAAACCATTCGTCTTTAGAAGTCTCTTGATACTTTTTGAGTTCTTCTATTGACAGTGCAGGTCTTTCGAACAATTCCTTTATTTTTTCTTTGGAGCTAACATCATCCAACAATATAACTGTACAATATGAATTTTTGCCATCTCTTCCAGCTCGTCCCATTTCTTGGTATATGCTTTCAACAGAAGATGCTATATCATAATGTATTATATGTCTTATGTTGGGGATATCTATGCCCATTCCAAAAGCTTTTGTTGCAGATAAAACCAAAGATTTGTCGTTCGCAAAGGTTTTAAATGCCTCCGCCTTATCCTCATCACTATCGTTTGCGTCTGGATACCTTGACTTATCCAAAGTTTCCGAATAATACATTTGAGCATTGTATTGTGAATTCTCTTCTCTTAATCTTTGGCGTATATTGTATGCATTCGCTTTGTAAGAACAGAATATTAATGTTTTGAATTTTCTTTCAAAATTACTGGTTACAAGTTCTGCAACTTTGTTGTCTTTTTCTTTAACATTTTCAACGCACTCTACCGAATATTCAAGCTCAGGTCTTCTTATCGAAGTCGCTTTAATCGTCTCAACATTGTTTTGTCCTTTGATGCGTTCAAATTCTTGTTTTATATCTTGAATAACATTCGGTGATGCAGTCGCAGATGTTCCCATTAATAGAACATTTTTAGCCAAATGTGAGTCTTTCAAAAAGGAAAATAGCAACAAGTACGCAGTACGGAAATCGTGCCCCCATTCAGATAAGCAATGCACCTCATCAATCACCACTTGTCCTACTGCCTTTGTTTCTATTATTTTTCTAAATGCTATATTGAAAAATCTATCTGGTGATATATATAGCATTTTCGTTTGGCTTTCTGCAAATGCCGTAATACTTCCTCTTTCATCTCCGTGCAATTGATAAGCCGACATTATTAAGTTTCTGCTAAACAAATTTTGTTTTTGGTCATCCATTAAAAGTTTAAGCGGTGAAACGATTAATGTTATACTAGGCGTCAAGAAACTAACAAATTGATAGCACAACGACTTACCACTACCAGTAGGTAAAAGACCAATCACTCCTTTTTTAGGATTAAGTCCTTTAGCAATTATTTCAAGTTGGTTTTGCCTAAAAGCATTAAATCCAAATATATTTTCCAAGAAAAACTCTAATGCTTTTTTATGTGTTTCATTATCTGCACTAACTTTATTGAAACGCAAGTCGCTTGTTTGCACTTTGTAATAGTTTTTAGATTGACAATATTTGCTTGGAATTAGAGAATCATTTTCGTCTTTTGTTGCTTCAGAGTTTACAAAAGCATCCCTATCATATGGAAAATAATCATTTCTTATTCTAATTACAGAATCACTATTAAAAAATTCCCCATCATAACGGTTATATATATCTATATCCACAGTGAAATCAGCATTATTCTTAAGGGTTATTAAGGGCAATTCTATGGATTTATTCAACAAAGTATAAAGATTCTCAAACCACATTTTCAAGTCGCTATAAGCCAACTCAAACGCCCTCAAAACAAGAGAAGAATCTTTGCTTTCCGCCTTTATTTCAATACTAACCTCGCTATCGTTCATCTTAATGTATCCGTTAGCAAAAAGCTCCAACAAAAGCATTTGTAAACGAAATACATACATATATAATTTGTGTTTTTCAGAAATACTTTCGATAGGAACAAATGAAGCTTTGGGTGTTCTTCTGCTCGTTATTTCTTGCTTTATTCTTCTAATTTTCCTAACCAAAGCATCTTCAGAATTGAAATCGCTTGTTTTAATACGAATTGGCTCATAAGCTCCAGCCCTATTCTTAATTAAACTGTCTCTTTGTTCATCAGAAATGCCTTGAATAATTTCATTGTGATGTGGACCGTCAACTTCTATAGTCGTCAAATGAAATGGCGAATAAAAATCCACTGCACATTCTGCGTTTTTATTCTCAGTTTCATAATATATTTGAGTTAATTCACATTCTGGTAAAAAGCAAACTGCCTCTTCGCATTCTTCCACCAAACGATTATAAAAAGTGAGTGCTGGCGTACTTCTAATACCACCCTTTATCGTTTTTGACCAATCTAATTTCTTTGTACCCAAAGTATATTTGTAGCCACCAGTTTTACAGTCACCCAATATTTCCTTCAAAAAAACAGACGGCTTTGTGGGAGTGCCCCTTAACAAAATGTTTTTAAGGACGGCAATTACTCCGTCGAATTCTGTTCCTATTTTCGCTTTTTTAGTGATATTAGATATTGCGATATTAGGATTGATGGCAACATATCCACCAGAAATCTTAATCATTTTGAGCCCTCCTTTTTTAGTTCTACATAGTCATTATAGCACAATTAGGTTGCCAGTTTCAATAAAATATTGAAAAAGAAAACCCATACGATGAATTTCGTATGGGTTATTCAATGTCATTTTAAAACCAATTTGTTGAGATTTCCATCTAAATTTGGCTTATGATTGGCTTATTTGGCTTATCTTTTTTGATATCCAAAGTGCCAAAAAGTCTTATAACATAAGGGTTTTCAACTCTTAGTTATCGCTAAGTGGTTTCATAGTTGGGAAGAGCAAAACGTCGCGAATGGATGCGCTATCGGTTAAGAGCATTACGAGGCGGTCGATACCAAATCCTAGGCCACCTGTTGGGGGCATACCGTACTCGAGGGCGGTTACGTAGTCGTAATCAACCTCTGCCTTGCTATTTGGCTCTTCAGCGAGCTTAGCGGCAACCTGCTTTTCAAAGCGCTCCTTTTGGTCGATTGGGTCATTGAGCTCACTAAACGCATTACCAAACTCAGTTGCGTTAATGAAATACTCAAATCTCTCGGTAAAGGCAGGCTCTGTTGGCTTTCTCTTTGCAAGAGGGCTATTCTCAACCGGATAATCGTAAATGAAGGTAGGCTGAATGAGATTTTCCTCAACGTACGCATCAAAGAGCTCGATAAGAACTCTTCCCTTTGTAGCGTCGTCGGACACCTCAACGTGAAGCTCCTTAGCTACGCGTCTTGCCTCGGCATCATCAGCCCAAGCATAGTAATCAGCGCCACTATATTTCTTAACAGCCTCAGCCATTGTGAGTCTTTCCCACTTGCCCATATCAATTTCGATGCCTTGATAAGTAATCTTTTCGCTACCGCAAATCTTTACGGCAAGAAGCTTATAAAGCTCCTCAACGAGGTCCATCATTCCCTTATAGTCGGTGAATGCCTGATAGAGCTCGATTGTGGTGAATTCAGGGTTATGCTTTGTATCCATTCCCTCGTTTCTGAAAATTCTACCAACCTCGTAAACTCTGTGCATACCGCCTACGATAAGACGCTTAAGATAGAGCTCTGTTTCGATACGGAGATACATATCCATATCAAGAGTGTTATGGTGTGTTATGAACGGTCTTGCGCTTGCACCGATTTCAAGTGGAACGAGAATTGGTGTATCAACCTCAAGGAAGCCGTTACCGTCAAGGTAAGCACGGATTTCCTTAAGAATTTGTGAGCGCTTATAGAAGGTATCCTTAACCTCAGGATTTACAATGAGGTCAACGTATCTTTGTCTATAACGGGTTTCAAGGTCCTTAAGACCGTGGAACTTTTCAGGCAATGGAAGGAGCGATTTTGCAAGCAAGGTAATCTTCTTAACATGGATAGAAACCTCACCTGTTCTTGTACGGAAAAGCACGCCCTGCGCGCCGATAACGTCGCCGATATCCCACTTCTTAAACGAAGCATAGTCGTCATCGCCCAAGTCGTTTTTGGACACGTAGAGCTGGATTTGTCCCTGCTCGTCCATAAGATGAGCAAAGGAAGCCTTTCCCATAATACGACGGCTCATCATTCTACCGCCAACGCTAACAACGATTTCCTCACCACTCTCGGCAAGCTCTGCCTCTCTTGACTCGAAGGTCTTGATTGCGTCCTGTGAAAGTGTGCTTACGTCGTACTTTGTGATTTCGAACGGATCAGCTCCTGCATCCTTAAGTGCTGTGAGCTTATCACGTCTTATTTGAAGGATTTCGCTAAGCTCAACCTCTTCGTTTACTACATTTTGATTGTTATTTTCTTGCATGATATCACCTTATTTTGTCTTGTAGAAATCAAGAATTGTTGCTTCCTTTTCGCCTGCTGGAGTTTCGATGGTTACCTTTGAGCCCTTCTTTTGTCCAACAACTGCGCCACCGATAGGAGATTGGTCGGAAATCTTCTTGTTCATAGGATCAACCTCGTTTGAGCCTACGATGTGATAAGTAACCTCTCTTCCGTCAGCATATTTAAGAACTACTGTTGTACCGAGCGCTACAACGTTTTTAATTGTATCGGTATCAACAACCTCTGCGTTCTTAATGAGGTATTCAAGCTCGGCAATTCTTGCTTCAACCTTAGCCTGTTGATCTCTTGCCTCGTCATACTCACTGTTCTCGGACAAGTCTCCGAAGCTTCTTGCAACCTTGAGCTGTTCCTTAACCTCAGCACGGCGGACATTTTTTAAATAATCATATTCCTCTTGAAGCTTGGCAAAGCCCTCTTTGGTATATTTAGTCTTTTGTTCCATTTTATTCACCTAGCGCAAAGCGCCCTTTCATAAATTATCTTAATTATTGTATCCAAGGCAACGGCATGCCTCGAGGAGCTGATTATCCTCCTCATCCGTTATCTTGTAAAAGCTTTTGTTTTTAAGAGCCTCATCAAGCTCTACCACTATGCTCGGTGTTATGCCGATTCCGTTATAATTAACGTCACAGGGTGGGTTATATGTGTTTGTAGAGAGCTTTATTCCCTCTCCGTTTGGTAGCTGATAGGTTGTTTGCATTGAGCCCTTACCAAAAGAGGTAACGCCAACAACGGTTGCTCTGTTATAATCACGGAGCGCGGCTGTAAAAAGCTCGGCGGCAGATGCTGTATTTTCGTTTATAAGCACCGCCATTTTCATGGTCGAATCAAATTGATTTGCGTCGGATTTATAGGTTGCGACTCTTGTTCCGTCAGCACCGTAAACGTAACACAAATCGCCCTCGGGCAACAAATAATCGAGAATATCAATTACGGAGTCAAGTGTTCCGCCGGGATTGTTTCTCATATCGAAAACAATGCTTGATACACCGTCAGCCTTAAGTGCCTCAAGTGCGCTTTTGAGCTGTCCTGTTGTGCCGTCGTTAAACTCGGATATTCTAACAATGCCTATTTTGGAATCGAGTGCGTATTTATGATACGAAACCGACGTAATTTTTATTTCATCACGGATTGCGCTAATCGACAGCTCAGTGCCGTTACGCCAAATTGTGAGATTGATTTGTGTTCCCTTATCGCCCTTAATTTTGTTAATCGAGGCATAATAATTATCTCGCGAAACACGCTCTCCCTCAACATGAGTGATAATATCGCCAACGAGCATTCCTGCTTTATCGGCAGGTGAGCCCTCGGCAACTGAGAGAATCTCGATTGCATCGTACTCGGGAGAATAAACCGCCGTAACGCCGATGCCGTACATTTTTCCGTATGCCTGGTCCATAAACGACTGAAGGTCATCTGCGGTATAATACTCTCCGTATTTATCGCCAACGCCCTGTATATAGCCACTTGCAAGATAATAGGTGAGCTTTTCCTCGTCTATTTTTCCAACGTAAAGCGCACGGTAATAGGTATCGAGATATGCAAGCCTCATAAACAGCTCGGTGCTTTTGATTTCATCGGGCAACGAGGCGTACATTTCATTTATAGATGCGAACTGCGCAAGATATTCGTCCTCAAGCTCATCAAGGCTCTCCTTATATGACTCGGCAAGGTCAGCCTCGGCTTGACGCTTAAGCGAATTCATAAAGAGAAATGTTACCATAAAGGTTACGAGAATTGCGAAAAGACAAATTATGACAGTCCAAAAAATGCTTATTTTCTTTTGCATTAGAACTTAATAGGCTTTGCTGTGAGGTATCTTCTTACCATAAGTGCTACCTTAAAGGTGATAGCGTGGTCGAACTCGCGAAGGTCAAGGCCTGTAAGCTTTTTGATTTTTTCAAGACGGTATACGAGTGTGTTTCTGTGAACGAAGAGCTTTCTTGATGTTTCAGAAACGTTAAGGTTGTTATCGAAGAACACCTGAATTGTTTGAAGTGTTTCCTTATCAAGAGTTTCAAGAGAACCGTGCTTGAATACCTCGGACAAGAAAATCTCACAAAGTGTGGTTGGGAGCTGATAAATCAAACGACCGATTCCAAGATTCTCGTAGCTAACGATTTCCTTTTCGCTCTCAAACACCTTACCAACCTCGATTGCGATTTGTGCTTCCTTGTAGGAGCGAGCGAGGTCCTTAATATTTGAAACAACAGTACCGATACCGATACCAACACGGCAGTAGAACTCGGTGTTGAGTGTATCGGAAATGCTTTGTGCAATTTGCTCGATTGCCGCAGTGCTTGTTTCAGCAACAAGCTCCTTAACAATTACGATATCCTGTTCACCAACTGCAATTACGTAGTCCTTTGTCTTGTCGGGGAACATATTTTGAATTATATCAAACGGAAGAAGCTCGGTTCTTGAATAGAATCTAACGAGAAGAACTGCTCTTTGCTCGTTCGAGTCAAAGTGGAGCTCTCTGCTCTTTGCATAGATATCACTCGGAAGAATGTTATCCATAATGATATTCTTAATGAACGAGCTCTTGTCAAACTTTTCATCATAATAATTTTTGATATTTGCAAGAGAAATAGCAAGGATAGATACGTATCTTTCAGCGAGCTTATCCTCTCCCTCTACAAATACAACGAATTCGGAATTTGCTGAATTGCCAATGTGTTGATAGGTAAAACCATCGATTACAGCAATATCGGTGGTGAAGGACATTTCTTCCTTTGCCTGAACTCTAGCTTCACCAATTTTTGTAAGCTCGCTACAAGCGATTACAAAGCCGGCGTTGTCCATTACGCCTATAACGCGATCTACCGCGTCGTGCATTTGGTGAATTACTCCTTGAAACAATCTGTTCGACATGCCATTTCCTCCGTAAAAATACTTTTTTGTGCAATTTGTGCATTCGATATATTCATTTTACACTATTTTGATTACATTTTCAATAGGTTTTTTAATATTTTTTTGTGAAATATGCCGATTTTTTCGACATTTTGAACAAAAATCACAATTCAGTTTCGTACACAATGCACGATAAAGCGAAGGTTGGAGCGGTCTCACAACGGAGTATTCTCTTGCCAAGTCCGGCTAGCCTTGCGCCTGCCTCGCGTGCCCTTTCAACCTCTTTTAGGCTAAATCCACCCTCGGCACCTATCATAACGGAAATTGATTTTGCACTAGAATTTTCCTTTAAGATATCCTTGATTGACACAGTGCCGTCGCCCTCGTAGCAAAAGATAAACAGCTCGGATTTTGATGCATCTGCGATTGCCTCGCCAAAGCTCATAGCCTCGCGCACAACGGGAATTATACCTCTACCGCTTTGCTTTGATGCGCTTTCGGCAATCTTGTTGTGTCTTTGCGCTTTCTTAGGTGCGTCCTTTTTGTCAATTTTGGCAATACATCTCTCGCTTGCAAAGGGGATTATCTCACACGCACCACATTCGATTGATTTTTGAATTACGGTTTCAAGCTTATCGCCCTTTGGAATTGCCTGATAAAGCTTTATAAATGATCTTGGCTCGGTGTCGCTATCGCTTACGCTTTCAACCTCGGCTACAACCTCGGTGTCAGTTATAGCTGTCAAAACGCACTCGTAAATGTGGCTTTGCATATCGCAAACGGTTATTCTCTCGCCTGTCGCCATGCGAAGTGAGCGCGCGATATGATGAGCATCATCACCGGTTATTTGAACCGTTTTTGTGCCGTCCGTATCAATTATTTGCTCTGCTCTGATAAAAAATCTTGGCATTTTTGCACCTCTTTTTATTAATGTCATATAGATTTTAACACTATATATATAATTTGTCAATAAAAAAATCGCACGCGAGGCGTGCGATTTTTGTTTGTTTTATTCCTCGTCCTTTTTTGGAGAAAAGTAATCGCCAAGATCGGAGAGATTTTTACCTGCAGGATTTGCAACGGACTCATAGGTTACTGTGTAAAGTGTGTCGTTACCAAGTGTTACCTTTTCGTCAGCGCACTGTGTAGTTTGAGATTGAATAAATTCAACCGCTTCACCGTCCACATAAGCGTAGAGTGCAATTACAAGTGAAACCTCTCTTGCATCTCCTACGAAGCCTGTGATTGTGATATTGAGATTTGTATATCTCGATTCGCTCATATCAACCTGCAAGCACTTTTCGGCATTAACCTTACCGCCAAGGAAGAATGACTCCTTGCCGTCAAGATACTTTGGATTTACCATCATTACACCGAAGTTGAGCTTGTTTTCAGCGTTTACTCTGTTAAATTCGTTCAACGCATCAACGTTTACGATATAGCCACCGCTAATACCGTCATTTGCACTAATCTTTGTTGAGAAGCCGTCGCCTGCTACAAAGATAGGCTTTGTTGTGTCTTCCTTGTCGATTACCGTACAACCAACGTTCGAGCAACCGTAGCAGTATTCTCCGTTTGCAAGGAAGCTTTCATATACGAGTGTTTCGTAGATTTCGTGAGACAACACAACGGTTACAGCGGTACAGTTAGCATCTGCCGTACACTTATCAGAGGTAGTACAGTTATGGTCATCCGCATAGATATGAATACCTGTTGCAGTTCCGGTAAGTGTTTGCTGTCCCATTTCAAAACCGCAGAAGCACTCAAGCATACCGTAAGCATCGGTTATGCAGGTTGCGGGAACAACATCGGAATTTCTTATATCGCAAAGATGTCTATAAGTGTTTTCAACCTTCGTTGTTGCAACCTCTGCAGCGCTTGCCTTGCCCATTGTATATCTATATCCTGTTGAGCAGAAATAGAAGTAACTGTCGCTATTTAAATTGTTATAGAATGACGTGAAATTAACCGAGCTAATATCTGTATCAGCAGGGTTTGCAAAAATGAAGTTGATATGATGGTTTCTTTCGGACCATGCATAGTCCACAATGTTTCCAAGATACACTATGTTTTTAATATTAGAAGCAGATGCTGTTTCACGGAACATTTGAACAACAGTAGAGCTTGTAAAGTTAACAGGCATTACGATTGTTGTGTTCAAAGAAACGCAATCGCGGAACCAAGTACCGCTTGATGCATTTCCACCTGCCCTTGAGAGGTTTTCAGGCATATAGTAAACATCAGGCTTAGCAGGCATAACAAATGCATCGCCCAAGAAGTAACCATCCTCACCGCGAACCTCAAATGCTTCCTGTACAAAATACAAGTTTGTATCGCCACAGAATGGACCTTGACCGTTTCCGTTTGTGTTCATCTGCTCAAGATTTGCAGGGAGATATACAGCCTTAAGGCTTGTGCAATTGTACATAAATCTGTTGTTAATGGTCTTTATGCCATCAGGCAAGGAAACCGCCTTGAGGCTTGGACAGTCAGCAAAGTGTCCCCAGTTATCAAGATTTATTTCGTTAGCGTTATCATTGAAATCAACAAATTGAAGATTTTGACAAGAACGGAAAACTGATGGACCAAGATAGGTTATTGTAGATGGAAGCGATACGTATTTAACGCTATCACAGTTGTAGAATGCTTCCTGATAGATTTTTGTAAGCCCTTCCGCCAAGAAAATGGCATATTCCTGTTTAAGACCACCGATATGCGAAACAGTCTTTAATGAAGTACAACCGCTAAATGCAGAAGTTCCGATTTCTGTTATAACGCCAGCGGTAATCTCCACTGTTTCAAGAGATGTACAATCTTGGAACATATTATTCTTGATTTTTGTAAACTGTGCAGGAAGAACAACGCTAACAAGTCCTGTTCCCTTGAAAGCTCCTGTACCGACGGAATTATGAGAAAGATTTGGAATTGTAAATTCGGTAATTGACTCACATCCTTGGAAAGCGCTGTCTCCAATTGAGGTTACGGTTGACGGAACCCCACTTATCACAAGAGATTTACAATTCAAAAATGCCTCTTTAGGAATTGACTTAAGTGTTGATGGGATTTCTATACTTGTAATGCCAAGTCCGTAGAATGCGCTGGTAGGCAAGGATGTAACGCCTTCCTCGATTATGATGCTTGTGATGCTCTTTGCACCTGCAAAAATATTGCTCTTCCATACAGTGCTAGGAGTGATTGTGATGCTTGTAAGAAGCGCACCGTCCGCATAGATTGCGTCAGGACCTGAATAGAAAGGTGATGCGTTAGCACCTGTCAAGGTTACGCTTGTAAGCCAAAAATCAACGCTTGGAATTGTTACGCTTTCCAAATTATCACAGCCTGCAAAGCAGTTGTTATTGAACTTTATGCTTGAAAGCGTGCTGGAAATTGTAATGCTTTTAAGATAGTCGTAGCCATAGAACGCCTGCTTGTAAACCTCGGACACGTTCAAGGTAACGTGCTCAACCAAAGCTCCGTTTGCAAAAAGCTTAACGCCCGGATGCTGAAGTGGGTTAGAGCCGTTTGGCTCAGCAAAGGTGATTTCAAGCCAATTGTCAATGCTTGAAACGTAAACTTCTGTAATTGTGGTAGTTCCGTTGAATGCCTCACTTGCCATAGTGGTAAAATTATCGCCCACTCTAACGGTGGTCAATTTTGTACACCAACCGAATCCGCGGTATCCCACAGTTGTAACGTCGTTTCCAAGAACGATTTCAACAAGGCTCTTGTTGTTCTTAAAGCAGCTACCGCCGTCCTTTTCTCCCGACATTTGTGTAACGCCCTTAGGAACCTCAAGTCTTATGATTTTGCCCATATCGTATTTTTTACCCGTTGCCGCATTGATTTTTGAAAAATCCAACGTGAAGATTGCGGAGTCCTTAACGATATAGCTTGACGGATAAGTATGATACTCTGAGCCGTCGTAAAGCACTACTCTTGATTCGGTATCATTAGCCATACCTGTAAGGTCGATACCGTCAAGTGTTTCGAGTGTGCCAAACTCGTTAGTTGTCGCAGCGCCTGCTGAGATTGCAAAAATGCAAATTACACTCATCAAAGCAACTACGAAAAGCATTAATTTTTTCATTGTCTTTCTCCTTGTGTGTGAAAATATAATTATACATAATAATTTTATCATACAATAGGAGTGCCTGTCAATACGCACAATAAACAAATCTTACTTTTGTTTTTTGTGCCTTTTGCATAAAAAAGAGCCTTGACTCTCGGTCAAAGCCCTTTTAATTTTGATTTATTTCTTTTGAACGGTGATTGCGCACCAACCGTTTTCGTGAATTTCATTCACTATTTTGAAGTTGTTTTGCTCAATTGAAGCATACACGTCGTCGCATCTTTCGTCGATAATTCCCGAAAGGATAAGCTTTGTTTCGCTATGCATAAACGCGCCGATGTCGGGAAGTAAGCGAATGATAATGTCCGCCACGATATTAGCCGTGATAACGTCGTATGTACCCTGTGCCACGCCCTTCAAAAGGTCGGAAACGCCACATTCAATATTGGTTACGTCGTTATCCTTGACATTCTCTCTTGCCACCTTTACAGCCACAGGGTCGATGTCATAGGCAAAGCATTCCTTCGCACCGAGCTTTGATGCACAAATTGCAAGAATGCCACTTCCGCATCCTACGTCGAGCATTTTGCTATCGCTATTTACGTATTTTTCAAGCAAGGTAGCGCAAAGACGGGTTGTTTCGTGAGTTCCTGTACCGAACGCCATACCCGGGTCCATTTTTACGATAACCTTGTTTTCGTCGCCCTCGTATTTTTCCCACATAGGCACAACAACAAGTCGCTCACCTATCTCGATTGGCTTGTAATATTGCTTCCAGGAATTTGCCCAATCGTCCTCGCAAAGTGAAATAAGCTCGAGGGAGTGTTCGATTTTGAGGGCATCAAGGCGCTCGCCAAGGTACATTGTGTAATACTCGATTGGCTTATCTGCACTCACGTAAATTGACACCGAGGCAACGGTTCTATCGGCATTTAAAACGCTTTCGTCAATTAGGTCGCCATACACTCCGTCAAGAATTCTATCCTCGATATCGGAATAGTCCTCGATTTGCAAGCCGTTTGAGAGCATACTCATAACCGCGCACACGTCGTCGAGGTTTTCGGTTTTAGAGGTAACCTTTATTTGTATCCATTGATTGTTTTCCATTTATCCTCTTTTCTTGAAGCGTCCGAAAAAGCCGTTTTTCTTTGCGTCCTTTTCCTTGTAGCTTCCCGCAAAGGTGCGAAGAAGCTCCTTTTGCTCATCAGTTAGATTTCTTGGTGTTTCAACTACTGCCTTCACATAGAGATTGCCCTTTGAGCTTCTGCCGTAAACGTCCGCCACGCCCTTGCCCTTAATTGTAAAGATAGTGTCGGTTTGAGTGCCCTCGGGAATATCATAATCGATTTCGCCGTCAAGCGTTGGGATTTTGATTGTTGCGCCAAGTGCCGCCTCGGCAAACGAAAGTGCAACGTCGCAATAGAGGTCCTTGCCGTCGCGCTCGAAAATAGCGTGAGGACGAACGGAGATTTGAACGATAAGATCGCCTGCTCTACCGCCGTTTTTGCCTTCGTTTCCAAGTCCGCGCACGGTAACGCTCATTCTATCGTCAATTCCTGCGGGGATTTCGATTTTTTCGGTTCTCTTAATTCTAATCATTCCCTTGCCGTTACAGTTCTTGCAAGGATTTTTGATTATCTTACCTGTTCCGTTACAGTTAGGACACGCGCTTTCGCTTTGCATAATACCGAACATTGTGCGCTGTTGTGTTACGACGCGTCCTGTTCCCGAGCAAGCGCTACACTTATCGGCACTTGTGCCCTTTTGTGCGCCCGAGCCACCGCAGTCGGGGCAGTTTTCTATTCTGTTAAAGGAGATTTCCTTTTTGCAGCCAAAAGCGGCTTCCTCAAAGGAAATAACTATATGTGCGCTTATATCAGCGCCGTTTATCGGTCCGTTTGCCCTACGGGAGCTTGATCTCGAAGAGCCGAAGCCACCACCGAAAATATCGCCAAATCCGCTAAAGATGTCGCTAAAATCAAAGCCTCCGCCCTGAGAGTAGCCACCTCCGCCCGCCTCGAATGCAGAATGTCCGTAGGCATCGTATTTAGCCTTTTTATCAGCATCGGAGAGAATTCCGTACGCCTCGTTTATTTCCTTGAACTTCTGCTCCGCCTCGGCATTGCCCGGATTCATATCGGGATGGTATTTTTTTGCAAGTGAACGATACGCCTTTTTAATCTCGTCGGCACTTGCTCCCTTTTGTATGCCTAGGACCTCATAATAATCTCTTTTGTTTGCCATATTTATACCTGTATGCCAAAAAATCACACCCTGTGTTTGAATTTCGGCATTTTATGTCAAAATTTATATACCGTTAAAACGCACATTAGGAATTCGCAAAAGCGCGAATTCCTAAGTGTTATTTGTAAATTAGTTGTTTGTCTTATCCTCAAAGTCAGTGTAATCAGCGCCACCCTGTGCACCTGCATCGCCTGCGCCCGCGTTTGGCTGGCTTTGTGCATAGAGCTTTTCAGCGATTGGATAGAAGGACTTTTCAAGCGCCTCCATATCAGCCTTAATCGCGTCAACGTTTCCGCCCTTTACGGTTTCCTTGAGCTTTTCGATAGCATCACGAACAGGCTTCTTCTCGTCGTCAGTTGCCTTATCGCCAATATCGTTAAGTGATTTTTCGCATTGGAAAATGAGGTTTTCAGCGTGATTCTTTGTTTCAACAGCTTCCTTAGCCTTCTTATCCTCTTCAGCGAACTTTTCCGCTTCCTTAACAGCCTTATCAATGTCTTCCTTGCTCATATTTGTTGAGGATGTGATTGTAATGTGCTGTTCCTTACCTGTTCCCTTGTCGGTTGCAGATACGTTTACGATACCGTTTGCGTCGATATCGAAGGTAACCTCGATTTGAGGAATTCCTCTTGGAGCGGGTGCGATACCGTCAAGTGAGAACATACCGAGAGTTGTGTTGCCTGCTGCCATCTCACGCTCGCCCTGGAGAACGTGAATTTGAACAGATGTTTGGTTATCAGCTGCGGTTGAGAACACCTGGCTCTTCTTTGTAGGAATTGTTGTATTTCTATCAATAATCTTTGTGCATACGCCACCGAGTGTTTCGATACCGAGTGAAAGTGGTGTTACGTCAAGGAGAAGAATATCCTTTGTATCTCCACCGAGAACTCCACCTTGAATTGCAGCACCGATTGCTACGCACTCATCAGGGTTAATGCCCTTGAATGGCTCTTTGCCGATAAATGCCTTAAGGGCCTCTTGAACCGCTGGGATTCTTGAAGAACCGCCAACGAGAAGCACCTTGTCAATTTCAGATGCCTTAAGACCTGCATCAGCGAGTGCCTTCTTTGTTGGGATCATTGTTGCATCAACGAGGTCAGCGGTGAGCTCATTGAACTTTGCTCTTGTAAGTGTTGCGTCAAAGTGCTTAGGACCTGTTGCATCAGCTGTGATAAATGGAAGGTTGATATTCGAGCTTGTTACGCCTGAAAGCTCAATCTTTGCCTTTTCAGCTGCTTCCTTAAGTCTTTGGAGAGCCATCTTGTCTTGGCGAAGGTCGATGCCGTTTTCGCTCTTGAACTGCTCTGCAATCCAGTCAATAATCTTGTTATCGAAGTCATCACCACCAAGACGGTTGTTACCGTTTGTAGCAAGAACCTGGAATACTCCGTCCTCGATATCGAGAATAGATACGTCGAATGTACCGCCACCGAGGTCGAATACCATTATCTTTTGGCTTTCCTCTTTATCCATACCGAAGGCAAGTGCTGCCGCGGTTGGCTCGTTAATAATTCTCTTAACGTCAAGACCTGCAATCTTACCTGCGTCCTTTGTAGCCTGTCTTTGAGCATCGCTAAAGTATGCAGGAACTGTGATAACAGCCTCGGTTACTGTTGTTCCGAGATAAGCCTCGGCATCAGCCTTAAGCTTTTGAAGAATCATAGCGGAAATTTCTTGTGGGGTAAAGGATTTGCCATCAACGCTAACCTTATAATCTCTACCCATTTCTCTCTTAATTGAGCTGATTGTTCTATCAGGGTTTGTGATAGCCTGACGCTTTGCAACCTGACCTACAAGTCTTTCGCCTGTTTTTGAAAATGCAACAACTGATGGAGTTGTTCTTGCTCCCTCTGGATTAGGGATTACTACGGGCTCACCACCCTCGAAAACTGCTACACATGAGTTTGTTGTACCCAAGTCAATACCAATAATTTTAGACATAATTTTTTCCTCCGTTTATGTTAAGTTAATTTTTATCAATTTTAGTTTGCGACCTTTACCATCGCGTATCTTATAACTCTATCTCCATAGAGGTATCCCTTTTGGAAAACCTCAACGATTTCGCCCTCACCGAGCGACTCGTCGTCTATATGCATTACTGCGTTATGGAAATTAGGGTCAAAGGTTTTTGCCTCTATTTCGGTTACTCCCATTTTGTTAAGAGTTTCCTTCATTGAAGCGATTATAAGATTGATTCCCTCGCCCATTTTGTCGTCGGATGCGAAGGCGGTTATTCTTTCTATATTGTCAATTACGGGAAGGATGTTCTTTACGGCATCCATATAAGCGTCTGCATATATTCCGTCGCGTTCCTTAGCGGTGCGCTTTCTGAAATTGTCATATTCAGCGAGAGTGCGAAGGAATTTATCGTTTGCCTCGGCATATTTTGCCTCAGCCTCCTCGGCTCTCTTGTTAGCTTCTTCAAGCTGAGTGTTGTCAAGCACTTGCTCCTCACACTCTATCTTTTCTTCCTTTTTCATTAGCTCCTCTTTTCTTCGTCAAAAATATTTGCCCCCGGAAGCATTGTGGGGATTTCCGACAAGTTGTTTATCTCTGCCGACAGCTTATCAATGGTTGCCAGCACCTTTGAGTAGTCCATTCTGCAAGGACCGATAATCGCGATTGCTCCAATCGTTTTACCACCGAGCTTAAGGTTTTTATAGATAAGCGTTGAGTTATCCATAATTTTAACCATATTCTCGCTACCGATAAACACCTTTGTTTCGTCGTCGCTTTGGTCGATTGTGCTAACTGCCTTTATAATGTCGCTCTTATCCTCGAAGGTGGAAATCATTTGCTGAAGTCTATCGAGATTTTTATATTCGGGATATTGTAATAGCCTGTTAAGTCCCTCGACTCTAACCTCAGAGCCAAGCTCATTCATTGTTTCATAAATGCTCTTTACAACAATTCCGACAATTTCGGGACACTCGGCAAGGCTTTGCTCCATTCTCATAATCAGAGAAATGTTAATATCATCAATGCTGACGCCCGAGAGCACCTCGTTCAAAACAAGCGAAAGCTTATCAATTAGTGGCTTAGTTATCTCAAAATGTGGCTTTATATTCTTCGTTTTAACGGCATCGGAGCCCGATGCAACCATAACAAGAATAAAGCTATGTGGGTCAAGATACATTGCCTCATACCGTCTTATCGTAATGCTCGACGGACGGGGGCGAAGCGACACTGCCGTGTAGTTAGTCATAGCAGATGCAGCCTTTCTCGCGTTCTCGAGAATTTTATCGATTTCCGACATTTTAACGGAAAGCATCTTGTTTAAATCCTCAGCCTCTTTAGTTGTCATATCGTACTGATGAACCAAGGTATCAACATAGAAGCGATAACCAAGCTCAGACGGGATACGACCTGCCGAGGTGTGAGGCTGTTCGAGATATCCAAGCTCCTCAAGCTCTGCCATTTCGTTACGAATGGTGGCGGAGGAATACTGAATATTCGCCTCTTGAGTAAGGTACTTTGAGCCCACGGGCTCTCCATTCTTAATATGCGCCTCTATTATCGCTTTAAGAATTGATCTTTTTCTTTCGCTAAGCTCCGCATAATCAAGCTCCATAACAGTTTTTCCTCCTTTTTTGGATTTTAGCACTCTTTTTGTTAGATTGCTAATCTCTATACATAATATATCACTCTTTGCCGTTCTTGTCAATAGCTTTTTCGAAAAAAATTTTGATTTTTTAGCAATCTCGGCTTTTTAGTGCTAAACTCTATTTTTGCCTGATTTTTCTACATTATTTATATAAATATACAAGAAAAAATCCCCACAAAAGTGAGGATTTTCGCTCTTAATATTTGAATTTTATCGTTTGACCGAGCTTCGCGCTCTCAAACGCCTGCTCCATAATCTTCAAAACGAGTCTTACCTGGTCGTGAGTTACGATTTGAGGCTCTTTTCCGTCAACTGCCTTAACGAGATTACGGTAGAAATCGTGAACGTCGGATTTAGGAATTTCAAGCTCATACTCATCAAGAGTTACGCTATCACGCGGAGCCATTGTCTTTGTAAGTCCTGCCGCGGTTTGAACGGGAAGAACGTCATTCTCGTGCCAATATTTACATTTAGCAACCTTAGTCTTCTCACGCCAATCGGTGATAAGCGCAGAGCCCTTTTCCGCCTTCATATAAAATCTTGGGAGTGCGATAAAGTTATATGTTCCAACCTCGCAGAATGCAACTGCGCCACTTTCAAAGGTGATTGTGAGATAGAATCCGTCGTCAACCTCGTTTGTTGTTATATTCGTTGTAGTACAATTGATTGTGTCGATTTTCTCATCCTTAAATATAAGCATAAGCTGATCGATTATATGAACGCCCCAGTCGAGCATCATTCCACCACCATACTGTGCGTGGCAACGCCAGTCGGACGGAATTCCTCTTGAGCCGTGAATTCTTGACTCAATTCTGATAGGCTTTCCAATCTCGCCCGAGTCCTTAAGCTGTTGCATTGCAAGATAGTCAACGTCCCATCGTCTGTTTTGGTGTACTGTGAAGAGCTTTCCACTTTCCTTTGAAGCCTTTATCATTTCCTCAAGGTCGGCGCTACACATAGCAACAGGCTTTTCACAAACAACGTTCTTGCCACCTCTAAGAAGTCTTACAACCGTTTCAAGGTGAACGTCGTTAGGAATAGCAACGGTTACAATCTCAACGCTCTTGTCGTTAATTAGCTCATCAAGAGATGAATACGCATATATACCGCGTGATCTTGCAAGCTCACTCTTTGCCTCGTCAATATCAAATATACCTGCAAGCTCCAAGACATCGCTTTTAAGAGCATGATTTACATGCCAACCGCCCATGCCACCGTAGCCTACAACTGCAAATTTTTTCTTCATTATATATAATCTCCAAGATATATTAGTAATATTATTATATCATAGTAATAATACAATATTAAAAGAGAAAAGTCAATAGTTATGTCGCATTTCAAATAAAAAAGCCTCTAAAAAGAGGCTTTTTAATATTAGTGAATGATATACTTTTGAGTTTCCTTGTCGAAGAGGTGAATTCTTGAGGAGTCGATAGCAATCTTAATCATATCGCCTGCTCTAGCACCTGAACGTGAAGAAACCTTAGCAATAATATCGTTCTTGATATTTTCGCCCTTGTTGGAATCGAGGTTGAACGCCTCAACGCCCTCAATTGCAAGGTAGAGATAAATCTCAGCACCCATAAGCTCTGTTACGTCAACCTTAGCCTCGATAACATTGTCCTTCATGCTATTGAGATAGAGCTCCTCGTCGTGAATGAGCTCAGGACGGATACCTGCGATAACCTCCTTGCCGAAGTAAGCCTCGAGTGCAGGATCGCTTGCCTTTTCAGAAGGAAGCTTAATTGCATTCTTGCCGAATACGATATAAGCATCGTCGCCTCTCTTTTCAAGAGTAACGTGAAGGAAGTTCATTTGAGGAGTTCCGATAAAGCCTGCAACGAAGATGTTAACTGGCTTGTCGTAGAGGTTTTGTGGTGAGTCAACCTGTTGTGTAAAGCCGTCCTTCATAACTACGATACGAGTAGCCATTGTCATAGCCTCAACCTGGTCGTGAGTTACATAAATGAAGGTTGTACCAACAGTTTGGTGAATCTTTGTAATTTCAGTTCTCATCGCTGCACGAAGCTTTGCGTCAAGGTTTGAAAGAGGCTCGTCAAGCAAGAATACCTTTGGCTCTCTTACGATAGCACGACCGAGCGCAACACGCTGCTTCTGACCACCTGACATTTGAGCAGGCTTTCTGTTAAGAAGGTTTTCGATACCGAGAATCTTTGCAGCTGCCTCAACACGGCGCTTGATTGTTTCCTTTGGAACCTTACGAAGCTTAAGACCGAATGCCATATTTTCGTAAACGGTCATATGTGGATAAAGCGCATAGTTCTGGAACACCATCGCAATATCTCTATCCTTAGGAGCAACATCGTTCATAAGCTTATCACCTATGTAAAGCTCTCCCTCGGTGATTTCTTCAAGACCTGCGATCATACGAAGAGTTGTTGACTTTCCGCATCCGGAAGGACCAACGAAGATAATAAACTCCTTGTCTGCGATTTCGAGACAGAAGTCTGATACGGCAGTAACACCGCCGGGATATTTTTTGTAAATGTGCTTAAGTGAAAGACTTGACATATTTTTACTCCTTGCTTTTAGCAGAATTCATATTTATAGCATAAAAAATCACGGTTTCCCGTAAAATTGCGCAATAATATATAATAATTATATCAAAAACGCACGGGAATTCATAGTGGTATTTTGCACAAAATTTAGCAATCTTTTTTGTCAAGGTTGCACAAATTTTGTGCAACCTTGTTGATTTTGTCAATTGTTAGAACTTCATTGTAAGAGCAATTCTCTTTTTAGCCAAGTCAACGCTCTTGATCTTTACGTTAACGATATCGCCAACGCTAAGCACCTCGCTTGGATGCTTGATATACTTGGTTGAAATCTCGGAAATATGAACGAGTCCGTCCTGATGAACGCCGATATCAACGAACGCGCCGAAGTCAATAACGTTTCTTACAGTTCCTACAAGCTCCATTCCCTCTCGCAAGTCCTCCATACCGAGAACATCGGCGCGAAGGATAGGCTGAGGTAGTGAATCACGAACGTCGCGTCCGGGCTTTTCAAGCTCGCCTATGATATCGAGCAAGGTTGGCTCACCGATTTCAAGCTCGGCTGCAAGCTTCTTTGTGCCGTATTTAGCACACTTTTGACGAAGCTCCTTCAAGTTGCTTTGAGCAACGTCGTCCATTGTATAATCGAACTTGGCAAGAAGCGCCTTTGCAGCCTCGTATGCCTCAGGGTGAACTCCTGTATTATCAAGAATTTCCTTTGATTCAGGAACACGAAGGAAGCCTGCGCACTGTTGATATGCCTTATCACCGATCTTTGGAACCTTAAGAAGCTGTGAGCGCTTTGTGAACTCACCGTTCTCCTCACGGTATTTTACGATATTTTTAGCGGACGCAAGGTTAATACCCGAAATATATGAAAGGAGTGAATATGAAGCGGTATTTACGTCAACTCCGATGCTGTTAACGCAATCCTCGACAACTCCACCGAGAGCCTCGTCAAGTCTTGCCTGCTTCATATCGTGCTGATACTGACCTACACCGATTGATTTAGGATCAATCTTAACAAGCTCGGCAAGTGGGTCTTGAAGTCTTCTTGCAATAGAAATTGCAGATCTTTGAGTTACGTCGAAATCAGGGAATTCCTCTGTACCCTGCTTTGATGCCGAGTAAACGGAAGCTCCCGCCTCGCTTACTACGATATATTTCTTATTTGGATCGCCCATGCCCTTAAGCACGCCTGCGATAAAGATTTCGCTTTCCTTAGATGCAGTACCGTTACCGATAGCTACAACGTCAACACCGTACTTTCTAATAAGTCTTTCAACCTTCTTTGTTGAGCCCTCTATATCCTCTCTTGGCTTTGTCGGATAGATAACGTCCCAGTCAATGTACTTACCTGTCTTATCAACCACGGCAAGCTTACAGCCTGTTCTATAGCCTGGGTCGTAGCCAAGCACGGTTTTACCTCTAAGAGGTGCTTGCATAAGAAGATGCTTTAGATTGTCGGAGAACACCTTAATTGCGCTTTCGCTTGCATCATCAAAGATAGATGCGCGAATATCTCTTTCAACGCTAGGTGCGATAAGTCTATCGTAGCTATCAACGACTGCGCTTTGAATATATTCTCTTGCAGGGCTCTTTGCGTTTGTAATAACCTCTCCAAAGAGATAGTTAAGGATAATATCGCTATCAACCTGAACGTTAACCTTAAGGAACTCTTCCTTTTCTCCACGGTTAATTGCAAGAACACGGTGGCCCGGAATCTTCTTTACGCTTTCATTATAATCATAATAAGCCTCGTAAACGGAATCCTCCTCCTTTGCTCTCTTGGAAACGATAGTTCCGTGGTCAAAGGTAAGGGCACGGATTGCCTTTCTGTACTCAGCATTATCGGACACGTCCTCGGCTATAATATCCTTCGCGCCTGCGATTGCATCCTCAGCGCTCTTGACGTGCATTTTCTTATCCTCAGCCTCTGTTGTTATATAGTCCTTTGCAATCTCGTCAAAGCTCTTTTCGTAAGAATCTCTTTGCTCCATAATGAGCTGTGCAAGTCCCTCAAGACCTCTCTTTCTTGCAAGAGAGCCTCTTGTTTCTCTCTTTGGCTTATAAGGACGGTAAATATCCTCTACCTCTGTGAGAATTTGTGCGTTTGCAAGAGCCTCCTCGATTTCGGGAGTGAGCTTACCCTGCGCGTCGATAAGAGCCTTTACCTCTTCCTTTCTCTGCTCGAGAGAACGGAGATATTTAAGACGCTCGTCAAGATTACGGAGTATTTCATCGTCAAGAGAGCCTGTTACCTCTTTTCTATAACGGGCGATAAACGGGATTGTATTTCCGTCGTCGATAAGTCCGACTGTTGCCTCTACCTGACTGATTCTTAGCTTAAATTCTTTTGCGAGTTCGTTAATAATGTTCATCGTTGTTGCATCCTTTTTGTTACAGTATAGTTTTATTTTTCGATATAGTCTTTTACAAAATAAGTGTGGGTGTGTGCGTTATTTCCGTACTCGTCGCGAAGGGAAACTCTAAAATAAACATCGCTTTCACGAAGTGAAAACTCTGCGTGAGTTATCGTTTCGCCCTCGGGCGCGGTGATATGACGGTCAGCTCTACCGTAGCCGTTTATGTTGATATTAGTAACCGGCGTACAGTCGATTTTTATCATATTATCTTCAACATAAAGGGCAGTAAACTGTGGCGGATTGTCGCGTCCGCTTGTGCAGTAGATATTTCCCTTTTCCATAGCCTCGATAATTTGATCGTATTTAAGCTCCTTAGCACCTATCATTGTAGAGCCACCAAACGACTCGCGGAAGCCTGCGTGGTTATGGTTATCGTCGCCCATTGTGCAAACGAGGTTATACATACCGTTTCTTAGCATATCGTCATAGATATACGGGCAATATTCAGAGCCTGTTTCAAGCTCGGTTGCGTAGTTGAGAATTTCAAGACCCCAAAGTCCCTTGAGGTTGATGTAATCCTCTCTTTCGTTAAGCGACCAATACGGGTGGTTAAGCTGAACGAGGAAGCCTGCCTCGTTACAGCGTCTTATCATTTCGTTTATATTCTCGGTTGTATATTCACGAATAAATCCGTCACATTTTGTGTCGGGATAACGGTCTCTCAAAATCCAGTTTTGATTTATGTCGGTAGCCGGCATAAAGGTATTGTGCGGATCCTTTGCGAATATGTTGAGATGCATACACTTTTTGCGCACCCAAGGGCTAATGCCTGTATCAAATATTTCAGGGAAGCCGGGCTGTGCTTGGTTTACTGCATACTCTGAGCTTGTAAGAGCGAGGAAGCCCTCGTCGTTTAGATCGGAGTGATCAAGCAAAACATCGTGGTCCGTGTACGCTACAATAGAATATCCGTGGTTCTTGTAAGCCTCCTTAACCTGCTCGGGAGTCAAAGCTCCGTCGGAGTGCTTTGTGTGGCAATGGAAATTGGCACGGTACCAATTAACGCCACTTGGAAGTAAATCCTTTTTCATCTTTATACCTCTTATTTTTCCAAGTAATCGGAAACCTTATAGAAATGTGTATGTGCGTTGTTGCCGAACTTATCGCGAACCGTCAAGCGGAACATAATGTCCTGTGGATCAAGACGGAATTCTGCGTGTGTAACCTCGCCACCCTCAGTGTTTGCAAAGCGGAAGTTTCTTCCCATACCTGTCATAAAAATATCGGTAGCAGGTGAGCAGTCGATTTTAACCACATTGTCCTCAACGTAAAGTGCGTTGATTTTTGGCGGATTTTTACCACTCGCACAGTAGAAATTACCGTTTTCCATACATTCAACAATCTTTTCATACGTTAATTCCGTAGCACCAAAGAATGTAGAACCGCCAAAGCTTAATTCAAGACTTCCACCGCTGTTGTGGTTGTCGTCTCCCATAGTGCAATATAAACCGTACATGCCGTTTCTTACCATTTCATCATATATGTAAGGACAGTATTCAGCACCCGTGTATCTTTCGTTTGAATAATTTAAAATTTCAAGTGACCAAAGCCCCTTTAAATTAATATAATCATCTCTTTCTAAAAGCGACCAGTTAGGATGATTTAACTGTACGAAAAATCCCGCCTCATTTAATC
>JAZKZO010000010.1:0-9196 GCA_045612665.1 Eubacteriales bacterium | reverse complement strand
TAAATCTTGCAAAGCAATGCTTACATTGATAATTACATCTGTTTGTAATGTGAAAATTAATTACATGTGGCTTCATTTTAACCAACCTCCGTTTTGTTTTCATCTACATATACGAGGCGGTTTTCACAAGCTTAACATTTTTGTCAAAAATTTGCAAAAAACAATCAAGGTTGAGTTCAAAAGATATCAAAAACCCATATGGTTAGCTCCATATGGGTTTTGAAATTTATTGATTTTGTGTATTTAAGCGAGCATAAAGCTTGCGAAGGGCTTACAGTCGGAGTCCTTGCCGATAAAGACTTGGAATTCGCCCTTTTCGGCAACGAATTTAAGGTCGCGATTCCAATATTTAAGCATTTCCTCGGTAATTTCAAAGGAAACTGTCTTTTCCTCGCCAACATCAAGTGTTATCTTTTCGAAGCCCTTAAGCTCCTTTACAGGACGAACGCACGAGCCCTTTACGTCTCTTATGTAAAATTGTACTGCTTCCTTTGCCTTGTAATTGCCTGTGTTTTTAACCTTAACACTCGCTACAAGAGTATCTCCTCTATTCATTGTATCGCTACTCAAGCTAAAATCGCTATACTCAAAGCTTGTATAGGATAAGCCGTAACCAAACGGATAAAGAGGACTGTTTGGCATATCCAAGAAGCATGAGGTAAAGCGAACGAATTTCTTATCGTCAGCCTCTGCCTTTGGTCTACCGGTTGTATAATGGTTATAATAGATAGGACACTGACCAAGCGCACGTGGGAATGTCATTGTGATTTTTCCTGATGGAACTGCATCACCGAAAAGAAGGCTTGCGCAAGCATTTCCGCCCTCTGTGCCCGGCATCCACATATTGAGTATTGCAGGAGCGGTCTTATCAAGACGGCTGATAGCCAACGGTCTACCTGTAAAGAGAGCCACCGCCACGTTTTTATTAACCTCTAAGATTCTATCAAGAAGCTTATACTGAACCTCGGGCAAATCTATGCTTGTACGGCAATTTCCCTCGCCCGAATATTCCTGATCCTCGCCCAAGCAAAGAACAACGCACTCGCTTGATTTTGCGAGCTCACAAGCCTCGTCAAAGAGAGATTCGTCGATTGCATCATATTCAATAGCACAGCCCTGAGCGAATTTAACCTTGTCGCCCAAAAGATTCTTCAAGCCCTCAAGAACGCTAACTGTTTCCTCTGCTTTACCGCCACAATGCCAGCTACCGTGAATTTCTCCTGTTGCTCCAAGTGGGCCAATTACAGCCACACTGTCGACCTTTTTGCTAAACGGCAACACTCCGTCGTTCTTCAAAAGAACCGCACTTTCAATAGCGCCTCTACGTGCGATAGCGCGATGCTCCTCGGAAAGCTGAACCGCCTTTGCCTCCTCAACGTTTACGCTACGGTACGGATTATCCAAAATTCCGAGCTCTTCCTTCAAGTCAAGAATTCTCAAAACCGCCTTATCGATTTGCTCAATTGTTACCTTACCCTCGTCAAGAAGATCCTTTAGGTGCTCTACGTAGCAGCTTGACATCATTTCGATATCGCAGCTTGCATCCATAGCAAGGAATGCAGCTTCCTTTTTATCCTCGCAAGCGCCGTGAGTAATCATTTCCTGATATGCGCCAAAGTCGCTTATTACAATTCCGTCAAAGCCCCATTCATCGCGCAAAATTTCCTTTACAAGGTGCTTATTTCCTACACAGGGTACGCCGTCTACAATATTGAAGGCAGTCATTACCATTTTAACTCCTGCGTCAACTGCGCTCTTATAAGCGGGCAAATAATACTCGCGCAAGGTGCGCTCGCTTATATCAACGGTGTTATAATCGCGTCCTGCCTCTGCTGCACCGTAAGCGGCAAAGTGCTTAACGCAAGCGGCAATATTGTACTTGCCCATATCGCCCTGATAGCCCTCAACGGTTGCCTTTGCCATTTCGCCATTCAAGTATGGATCTTCTCCGCTTGACTCCATAACGCGTCCCCAACGAGGATCACGCACAAGGTCAACCATCGGTGCAAAGGTAACGCACATTCCGTCAAGTGCGGCTTCCTTGGCAGCCATCGCTGCAAGCTCCTTAGCCAAATCTCTATCAAACGAGCCGGCAACCGCCAAGTTGATAGGATAAAGAGTACGGTGTCCGTGGATAACGTCCTGCATTATCATAAGAGGTATTTTGTATTTGCTATTTTTAAGATAGTTTGACTCGGCGTCTATCATTGTTTCCGCACCTACAAGGTTAAGGGACGTGCCGACGTCGTAAATCATTTCCTTGTCAATCTTTAGCTTACTGTTAGGACCTGTTATAATTTCAAATTTGCTTTCCTTAGTTGTCAAAAAGGTAGCAGTCGTAACCTGTTGCAAATGATAAATCTTTTGCTCCAAGGTCATATTTGATAAAATTTCTTTTGTTCTATTGCTCATTTTCAATACCTCTTTTTGAGTTTATTTTCTTTTATTATTTTATCATAACACAATATGCTTGTCAAGCATTATAAGGGCTTGATTTTGCATTAAATATATCAAAAGAAAGCCGACCACGGGGGTCGGCTTTCTGTCTTTTAATTTTCGTCATTCTCGGAAGCGTTCTTTATTGCATCTAAAATATAATTCAACGCCTTGTCGGTAGTTACAAAAGGCATTCCCATTTGCACTGATTGGCCAAGTAGTTCTGCGTCCTGTCTTATTATCATTCCGTTAAAATTGTCGGCCTTCGCGACAGGAACACCAATTTCCGTTTTCTTTGGCATTACGCTTTTAACGGGAGTTGACATATAAAAATCCATATAATCCGTCTTGCTTCCGTCAAGCTCGGGATAAGCAAGTGACATTATCGTTCCCCATGCACGCATACTTGCACGAAAACACGTTCCATTGTCAAAAACAGGCACACCTGTGTCTGAATTTTGATGCTCCTCGCTAGAAAAAATATATCCATTCTCGGCAAGCGCACTAACCACGCAAGAGATGATTTGCTCCATTGTTTCGTTTGTCATATTAGCGGTTGGAAAAGCTGAATCATAATTTGTCCAGCCTACAATTTTTAAATCCATACGTTATTCTCCTTACAGTCAAGCTTATAAATTTGTCAAATGTCCGTCAAAGCCATATTTGAAAATATAGAAATTTTCTCCGTCAAAGTCGAGCTCCGCAATAGAAGCATTAACCACTCTGGGAGTGTTTTTCATTTTTGTCAGGGGCAAGCCTTGAACGTAGCATTGAAGCGCGCGAATAACCGATGAGTGTGAGCCTATCAAAACGGTTTTCCCGTCTTCTCTTTTGCCTATTTCCTTGAGCTTTTCTACCACTCTTGCCTGCAACGACACCATTGATTCTCCACCGTTTGGAACGAACACACCGGGATCACTTGCCCACCTGTTGTAGCCGTCGTCAAAGTCGTTCTTTATTCGCTCAAGCGTTAAGCCCTCCCACTCTCCGAAATCAAATTCTCTTAGTTCGCTTTCGGTAATGATAGGCAAATTAAGTGCATCTGCTACACCCTTTACAGTATCACAGGCGCGCGACAAGGGGCTTGAATAAATTACGTCCACCTTGTATGATTTTAATATGTAATCGCTCACAGCCTTCGCTTGCTTTTCTCCCAATGCGGAAAGAGGCGCTTCCGTGTTGCCAACCAAATATCCACATTCGTTTGCCTTGCTTTGCCCGTGTCGCACCAAAATAAATTTCGTCATATATACGTCCTTCGTTTTTGTTTTTATCATTATATCATACGATACTATTAAATTCAATAGCTAGCAAGCTTGAATTAATCAAAAATCAATTGATTATTTTCAAAAAACCTGTTATAATAGAAACGAATTTACCGAAATTATTTTTAAGGAGTTAAATATGAGAACGTTAGTAATTATTGTTGACGGTATGCGTCCTGATGCGCTTATCAAAACAGAAAATGCCAAAGCCCTTTTGGAAAATTCAAAATATACCTTAAACGCAAGAACTGTAACGCCTTCCGTTACGCTCCCTTGTCATATGTCGCTTTTCCATAGCGTTGACCCCTCCCGTCATGGAACAACCACAAACGTTTATACACCTAATGTAAGACCGATAAACGGCTTGTGCGAGGTTTTACTAAATAGCAAAAAAACGTGCGCTTTCTTTTACAATTGGGAAGAAATAAGAGATCTTGCAAGGCCAAATTCACTCGCCTTTTCATATTTTTGCAAGGGCAGATTGTTTGGCTACGATAAGGCTAACGACATAATCACCGATGCGGCAGTCGATTATCTTACAAAAAACGAAACCGATTTTGCCTTTCTTTATTTAGGCTACACGGATATGGCAGGTCATAACTACGGTTGGATGAGCGACGAGTATATGGTAGCTATGGAAAATAGCTTTGCTAACATTTCGAAGCTCTATAATGCGCTCCCCGACGATTATGTGATTATAGTAACAGCCGACCACGGCGGACACGACAGAACTCACGGTACTACCTTGGACGAGGATATGATTATTCCTATGATGGTGCTTAGCAAAAACGAAAAAATCGAGCTCGATTTAGAGAACGCAAGCATTAAGGATATCGCCCCCACGGTAACAAGGCTTCTCGGAGCTTATCCCGATGATGAATGGGAAGGCAAAAGCCTTTTAAAGTAATCGAACAAAGCCACCCTGTGCCAATCGGCATAGGGTGGCTTTTCATATGTTGGGTGCAATAAAAAAGCGCGAATTACTTCGCGCTTTTTATTATTCTTCTCCAGGCTTAGAGGGTGCAATCGGAACGAGTACGTCCATATCGTGGGCTATTCTTACCTGATTAAAGGTAATCGCATTAAGCGACATATCGCTATAGGTCTTTGCGGTTGTATAATAATCCGCATTTATATGCTGGCATAATGCCATATTGCCCTCTCCATCATTTGTGTAAACTCCCACTACAAGCTCAAGAGAATCGGCAAACTCCGGATTAAAGCCGTCGATATCTATATTCCAAATTGTGTATTCCAAGCTCTTAACGGAAACCATAACTCCCTTTGCGCTTGAATTAAGCAGTTCGTTTACAAAGAATGAGTCGCCCGATGCTATTGTGTTAGCATTAGCTATAATCATACCAAAGCTAAAATCGGGATAAAGCTGCTTATATTCATTAAGCAAGTTGATGTTTATGTTGAAGCCTGCCTTAAGCGAATATCCGTCCGGACCTATTGAGTATCCGAGTGCCACAAATAAAGGTGTGGCAATTTCTTTGCTTTTAACAGCTCCGCAAAGTGTGCATTTTTTACCCTTTTCTCCGTCCTTGTCAAAGCCTTGAGCGTATACAATATATGTCTTATAGTCGTGCTCTGTCTCTCTTATTACGAACTGATTTGATTCCTTGTAATAATTTTCTTGGATTGTGGAATAGGTTTCAACCTCAATGCTTCCGTCAGCCTTGAAATAAAGCATTGTTACCATACCTGTTGGGGTTGAAGTGTCAATACCCTGTGGGTCAACAAGCATTTGAGTTACTATATTTCCGTGAACACCCTCGGTTTGTGTTACAACAACCTGCGCACTTGGATCGTGGCCGGAGATTACAAGGAAAATGTTCTCATGCTGTGATATAAGCTTATCCCACATATGGTCGCCATTGTTATAGCCACCGTTTGTTGCGGGTGGGCAAACATCACCGGAGTCAAGTGTTGTTCCATCTCTATAAAGGTATGCGTGGGTTGTAATGATTACCTTGTGGTCGGCATATGAGTCAATAATATCGCCAGCCCAGTTAAGCACCGCATCGCTTGCTCCGTAATCAAGAGTTACAAGCAAATACTTTGTGTCTGCAATCTCAAGGGTTCTATATGAGTTTGTCATATCATTCTCTGCATAGAAGCCGATAAATTGACTCATATAAGCGCTATCATTTGCAAAAACGTTGTTGATTTGTGTGATTCCATCATGATTTCCACGAACAACGGAATACGGAATTTTGCCGTTCATTCTAAGAATTTGTTCTTTAGCGACGGTCCATTCTGCGCTAGAATTCGCATCCGTTATATCGCCAAGACCGAACACGTATTGAATGTTTTTTGAAGCCTGATTGCTTAAAATCCAATCATAAATCATATGGAAGCTTTCAGGATGTTTTCTTGCGATAATTTGAGTGTCGCCAACTACCGCAAAGGAATAAAGATAATCCCCTACCTCATCCTTATCCGACGGAGAAATCCACTGGCTTATGGTGGCAGTTGATTTTTCGCCATATTTTACGGTATAGCCGTTACCGCTCAAGTCCGCAATATCGTTTCCACTTGTCTTATTTGACAGGTCATAGTGGAGTAAAATATTATCGTCTTCCAAGTCGATTTCGTTGTAGTCCGCTTTGATTTCATCGGCACTGCGCTTGTCAGAATACAACGTTACATTGCCGATAATTCCCTTAAAGTGCTGTGAGGTGCCATTTGCTCTTGGATCGTTGCCCAAAACCAAATAATAATTATTAAAATGCTCCTCGACTAGCATTGTTTGTGCTCTTGTAATGGTTTGCTTAGCTTCACCGTTTATATAGCAAATAGCGGTGCCTGTTTCAGGATCAAGCGTAATTGCAACGTGTGTCGCCACACCCGTATTTACGTGAACGTTTGTAAATTTATAATCAAATGTGGAAACGTCCGTTGTATTTGTAGGATTTGAAAAGCATAGGCGTGGCACGCCGTTTTCGTGGATTTCAAAGCTTAAATATTTATCGTTATTCGTGTTATGGTTGCCTAAAATAACTCCCGCTCTTTCAGAATATCCGCTTTCTAGAAAAACGGTTGCTTCGAAGGTGTATGGATAGTTATCCTTAAATTTCTTTCTAACTACCGCGAAATCGTTTGCCGTAAAGGTTAAGCCGTTAAGCTCTGGTAGTACGTCGGGTGTTTCCGGCTCGGATGGAATCGTTGTATCCTCCGGTCTTGCTTCACCATCATAGCAAATATGATAGCAGTTGCCACTGATGTCGCTTCTACCGGTTTCAGTGCTAAACTCGTACATAGCAAGAAGGTCTTCCGACTCCTTGTTAAATTTAGTCATATCCGCTTTGATTTCATCAGCTGTTCGAATGTCGCTATAAACAGCAAGGCTCTTGAGCGCACCATTGAACGGATATCCGCTTGCACCTCTTGCATCTCTACCAAGATACATGGCATTTGAATAAACCTCGTTGGAAATGCCAAATGCCCCCTTATTTATCGTTTGCTTTAATTCTCCGTCTAAATAACATTTTGCCTCTCCTGTGGTCGGGTCAAGCGTTATGGTAACAAAAACAAACCTATCCAAGCGTGCATCTACCTCGCTAAAATGGAAATCGTACTGCGCACCGTTTATCTCAAAGTAAAGTCTAGGTGCGCCCCTTTCCTTAAATTCGAAGTTTACACAGCTTGCGTTTCTTGTGGAGTAATAATTTCCTAAAACTACACCGCCTCTTGTTGAGGTATCATCGCTTGTAGGGAAATACACCTGTGCTTCATATGTTAATATTGCACGGTCAAACGGCTTCATTACTTGATATGTGTTATCCGGAGTGAAGGTTAACGCATTCTCTTTTGCAATATCCATTTTCCAATCGGTCATTGTAAGGTTGTAGCCCTCGTACCCCGAAAGATTTTTGTTGCCCGATGACATAAAATCATATGCAACCAAAAGATTTTCATCTGTAAGGCTTGGACCTTGTGCTATTTCCTCGCTTGTACGCACATCACTGTATGCATAAACGCTCTTGATTTGACCAAGAAATGGAGTAGAGTTTCCGGAACGGTAGTCGCCACCGACCATAAGAGGTCTCTCTTCGGGAATAACATTATTTATTTTATCATAATCAAATGCCAAAGATTGCTTTAACTCACCGTTCAAATAGCAATGCGCCATATTGTTCTCTGTGTCAACGGTGATTGAAACTCTTACAACCTCGCTTGATATAACACTTACATTGTTAAAAATTGCGCTTGTTGAATTTCCGCCGTTTGCTGCATAAATACGAGGTCTGCCATACTCGTGTATTTCAAAGCTAATGCATTTTCCGTATCCAGAATAGTTACCTAAAATTACACCGCCACGGTTTGTGGAGCTAAGCTGTATCTCAGCCTCATATGTATACGGTAGAGATGGCAAAATCTTTTCCATTTTTGCGGTTGTGTTACTATCAAAAGTAGCTCCTAGCTTTTGGGTTTCGCGTGATGTTGGATCATATACATCGTCGCCCTCTGCATTAACGCCTATGACAGTCATAGGTATAAGCATTGCAAGAACTAGCAAAAACAATAAAATCCTTAAAGTTATATGTTTCATAAAATTCTCCTAATTATACTTGTTATTTATCCTATATATATGTTATAATACCTTTGAGCGATTTTGTCAATATTTTTAAGTTTTATTGTTTTTTTCATTCAAGTTATGACCGAATCGAGCATTTTTGTGCTCATTCGCTCAAAAAATCCATTCAAAGGAGAGCACTATGGCATTCAAGGAAAGAGAGCTACACATATTAGAATATTTGAAGGAACACAAGGAAGCAACAATCGGTGAGCTTTGCAAGGCTTTATTTGTCAGCGAGGCCACCATGCGTCGCGATCTCACAAGGCTTCATCAGGCAAAAAAGCTCATCCGCACACACGGTGGAGCTACATACAGAAATGAACCGGGCGTGAATTTACCACAGGATTTTCGTGAGAGAGAAAACGTTGATGCAAAAATCGCGATTGCAAGCAAATGTCTAAGCCTTATAAATGACGGCGACACGGTAATGATAGATGGCTCATCTACCGTTCTACCTCTTCTTAGAATAATCGGCGCAAAGAAATCGCTTGTAATAATAACCAACAACGCAAAAGCGCCTGTTCTTTTGACAGGAACGGATGCCAAGGTTTTCATTTGTGGCGGTGAGCTTGCGACAAACGCATATGCGCTTGTTGGTAGCTATGCCGAGAGCTTTGTAAACTCGTTTAATGCTGATATTTGCTTTTTCTCGGTTTCAAACCTAACATCCAACGGTCAGTTAACCGACAACTCAATCGCCGAAAACATTATTCGTAGAGCTATGATTTCAAAGGCAAAGCGCGTTGTTTTAATGCTTGACTCTCACAAAATAGGCGAGCCCTGTATCAGTAATTTGTGTAGCCTTGACCAAATTGACATAATAGCGTGTGAAAAGAACATTTCTTCCCTGTTCCCCGAGCACAAGCACAAATTTATTTAGCATTACATTGCACAAGTCTTCCACAAGCCC
>JAZKZO010000009.1:0-4918 GCA_045612665.1 Eubacteriales bacterium | reverse complement strand
CAAAACCTACATTTTAGCGTTATATGAAGAAACGGAGTGAGCATTGAAAATTTGAAATGCGAACTACGCTTCTTCATACGCAATCAAAGTAGGCGTATGCCTACAACGCAGGAATTAGCAACGCTGTGAGCGTTGGCAATTTCATCATTATAGGGGTATCGTTTAGCTACACTTTCGTGCACCCTAAAATGCGAAAAGGTGGTCATTTCTACTTAATAACTTCGACAGAAAGGGGGGCTAATAATATGGCACGCAACAAACAGAACTTAAAGCAACAGCTTATCACACGATTGGAAAATCAACGTGTGTGCGGACAGAAAAAGGAAAAGGAACAACGAGGGGTTGAGAACTACAATAGCGGTAGAGCCGTTCGGGGCATTCATTCATACGCCACAATGAAAACCTATAAAAGCTCGGTTGCGACCTTTGCCGATTGGATGAAAACGGCACACGCTGAAGTCAGAAGCACTAACGATATAACCGAGTCGCACGTGCGTGAGTATATAGAACATCGTGCAGAAACTTGTAGCAATTTCACTTTGGCAAAAGACATATCCGCTATCAATCGCAGTTTGTTTGGCTGTTCCGATAATCCAGATTTCTATAAGCTCTCCGACTGGGGAGATTACAGACGGCGTACCGAGGATATAACAAACAACAGGGGCGTACATACCGAGCACCATACCAACCACTACGCACGCAACGAGGCACAGATATTAGCACAAGCCTTTGGCTTTAGAAGAAGCTCCCTTGAGGCTGGCAAGCTGACTACCGACAACCTTGTATGGCGTGACGGTCATATTATAGGATGCTGGACTACCGAAAAAAATGGCAAGGAGCATTTGGCGTATTGCCTTTTTGATTACAGGGACACTATTGAAAAGTACGTAGCAGAGCGTGTAGAACGGCTTGGCGAGGGCTGTGCTCTATCGGACGGCATTGATAGTAATTGTGCTGTTCACCAATACCGCTCCGATTTCGTCAAAAGTGCCTATCGTGAAATGGAATACGAGTGGAGTCCTCTGCACCAGTATAGAGATTTGTTCGTTTCAGAGTCCAAGCTGGAACGAGCATTAGCTCATCCTTACTACCAAAATTATAAAGGATCATATGACCTTGAGCGTATAGGCATTATCAGCCAACTTATTTCACACAACCGCATAGAAGTGATTTTTCATCATTATTGGCGTTAATGCGTATGTCCATATGTTCCATATGTCCCACAGCATTTTCAATATATACAAAAAGCCTTATATTTCAATGCTTTTCTACATTATCCTAAGTCCGTGCTCAGTGAGTTATCATTCCTCACTGGGCTTTGTGTTCATATGTCCCATATGTCCCAAAAACAGAGAAAACAGGGACATAAGAGCACAAAGTAGGTCCGTATTTACTACGTGGGGTGGTTAAATTATATCGTTTTTCATTTTCCGTTTTTTGCACTATTTCTAATCTATGGCCTTTTGCAAATGCGTTCAAAACCATTTGATTTATGAACGCCAAGCGAAATGCCTATAGTAAAGAAATAAATCAAAAAGGAGATTAAAGAAATGATTAAGACTTGCTATCACGGCTGTAATACAGCCACCTACGCTATCCCTTGTAATGCTATGAAAGGAGGTATTGAAAATGGCTAAACGATCGGAACTGCGTACTATTGACCTTGAGGATGACACTTGTGAAAACATACCCAAGACCTTACATCTTGTCTTTATTCGTATTACTGTTGAGAACAAATTAAAAAAGCAAGAGTTGATTGATGAAATAGGCGATACTGTTCTAACCTATGATGAACAATATCTTAAAGACTTTTTTAATGGGTATGAAGATGATGTTATTGAATACGCATACATATTACACGAGAATGATAAAAACGAAAAAGGCGAGGTTGAACAAGCACATTATCACATATGTATGCGTAAAACCAATAGTACCAATTTTAAGTTTCCTACGCTTAAACACGCTTTTCCTGTAGGTAAAATTGAACGAGGCAGAACGTGGGAATATATGCTTCAATATCTCTTGCATAAAAATTCTCCCGAAAAAACGCAACATACCATAGAAGAAATCGTTACCAATATTGATGGTGGTACACTTGATTTGTACTTGAAGAGCACCCCATCTGTTAAGTCGAAAAACGCTTTGGAATACCAACTTGATAAGCTTATTAACGATATTAACGATGATAAGCTTTTACAGTATCAGTTTAACGAAGCACTTGCGAATAACACCCTATACCGCCGTTTGTATGCCAAGTATGAGCGTAAGATCAATGATGCGTTTAACGCTCAAAAAATTGCTCTTTACGAGAAGAACAAAAAGAACCGCAAGCTTAAGGTTATATATATAGATGGGGACGGCGGCTGTGGCAAAACGGCTCTTGGAATAGCATTGTGCGAATCCAAAGGCTGGTCGTACTTTATATCATCGGATGAAAACGATGCGATGGAAGGCTACGCCTCACAGTATTGTTTAATCTTGGACGATTTAAGAGATACTGCGTTTTCCTATTCCTCTTTCTTGCGTTTGATAAATACATATACAGGAAATACAGTAAAATCGAGATATCGAAACAAAGCGTTTACAGGCGAGGTTATTATTATTCCTTCCTTTTGTCCTTTGTCCGAGTTCTACAAAGATGACCCGAAACTTGATAAAAAGAGAACGCACGTTGCGGACAAAGACTATTACGGCAAAGATCCTCTTGTTCAGTTGCATAGGCGTATAAAAACGCTCATTCGTGCAGACAAGCAGTTCTTTCATATTTACAGTCATAAGGAAGATGGAAGTGATGTATTAAGAGCTACCATCCCTAATCCAGCGTACCTACTTAAACCCGAAGAAGATACGGATGATTTTGATATTGACGATTTTGTAGGGGCAAGAGAGTTTTTTGCTCAAAAACTGATTTCCTCAAACAGAATAAGTGCCGAGGATGACGAGCTTTATAAGATGTATGAAGCCGAAAAGGATGCCTCGGAGCTTGGGCTGTTGCTTGACCTTTACGAAAGACCTATAAGCTTTGAGGTGTACAGAGATTATCATATCGCAAAACGCCTTGCCGGTGGAACGCTATATAATTCGCAAGGTAAAGAAATAACACTTGAAACATTCCAGTATCAAAAAACCTATAAAAATGAAGAATAATATATTTGGAGGTATATACCAATGAAAGCTAATTTAATTGAGATTAGAAAAAAAGACTTTGTGTCAAAAGACACTAACGAAACTATTGAGGGCTACGTTGCCACATTCCTTGTGCCATCTTACAAGCCCGATTATCCGCCCAGCCTTGTATCGTTTTACTTGTCTGCGGAGCACTATTTGACATATCTGCTCTTGCGTAAGCTCGATGTAGATAAGATAAATCCTGTGTACTGCGACTTAACAGGAATTGCTATGTTTGACATTGGATATGACTATAACAAAGAGAGAACTTGGCAAAAGCTGAAATATGTGCGTTAAAATGAAAGGAATATATAGGAATGAAATTTTTTAGCATTGATTTTGTTATAATTTCATCGAATAGGTTATATAGTATATAAAGTTTACATTAGCCATAGTAATACTTTCGTAAGGTATAGAATTATGTAAGTCTTTCAAATTTTTATTCCTTTATTTCCTTTCTTTGAGGGCAACCCTGCCTCCGTGATGGAGGCGGGGTTGTTTCTTTTTTTGCCATTTTTGAAAAACTTTTCCAAAAACCTTATCATTGAAAAAATTCTGCACTATTTTTGTGGTAGGGCTTTTACGCTTCGGCTCACCCCCACTCCCTCACCGCAAAAATCGTTTGTTGGTGTAGCGGCGTGTCAAAATATGTCGAAGCGTGAGTTATTAACCAAAACAAATATTTATAAAATTTAATGAATGTAGCGTAAGGCACATTAGCAGAAAGGGGCAGAACAATGAATGTTTAGAAATAAGATGATGGTAGAAAAAGCAAGTAAAAATGAGATTAAGTCTACTATAATGCAAAACTCCAAAAATCTCAGGACTTTTAAGAAAGTTTTTAAGAAATTAGAAAGGTAAAAAGAACTATGAAAATTTTTATTACAAATTTAGGAATGTACAACGAGGGCTATCTCGTTGGAAAATGGGTAAAGCTCCCCGTGAGCGAGGAAAAACTCGACGAGGTGCTGGAGGCAATCGGTATCAATGAGTATTACGAAGAATACTTTTTTACCGATTATGAAAATGACATCATTGGTTTAAGTGATGTAATTTCGGAGTATTCAAGCGTGCAAGCCTTAAACGAGCTGGCACAACGCCTTGAGGAGCTGTCGGACGATGAGGCTGACAAGCTGGGGGCGGTGCTTGAATATGAGGCTTGTAGAAGCGTGTCAGATGTATTAGAGCTTTTGGACGAGCTTGACGCTTTCGATTTGCTCACCGATGTAACCGATGATGAGGACTTGGGATATTACTACGCAGAGGAATACTGCAGTATTGCTATCCCCGAACACATTCAGCCCTACTTTAACTATGAAGCGTATGGGCGTGATATTAGACTTGAGAGCAGTTGCCTTTTTACATCATACGGCTTTTTGCTCGATAACCGATAATAAAAGAAAGGATATTACTATGGAAAATATAAACAATAACATACCGAGAATGATGTCTGTAAGACAGATTGCCGCAACAGGCTTGATCAATGAGTCCGCACTTCGCAGAATGCTGAAGGCTGGACAGCTACCTGCCATTTACTCTGGCACGAAAGCACTTATCAACTTTGATATACTTTGCAATATGTTGGCTAATCTTCAGCCGGCGTGCTAATTGAAAGAAAGGACTTGTAATTATGAGTAACAATAATGAAAACATTATCAAAATCAAAGGTGTAACCAAGCGTGGAGAGAATACCTACCGCTTTACAGTTTCGGACGGCTTTGACGGATACGGAAAGCCAATTCGTCACACA
>JAZKZO010000008.1:0-11806 GCA_045612665.1 Eubacteriales bacterium | reverse complement strand
ATAACCTTAATATTAGAACAGCTATTATAGCTTTTATTCTGCTGGTAAATCAATGTAGAAGGAGCCTTTACATACATCACGTTCGTCCAAGTAGAGGTTTTTGAGTAAGTATTACTAATTCTTTGTGTTCCTTCTGGAATTTCTATACAAACAATTGAGGTGACATCATAGTTCTTGCCTGTCGCATTGTTTAGAGCATAAAAATATGCTACAAATTGACTTCCGTCGCCGTAGCCACCGCCAAATTGTGTGATATACTTGGTTAGGTATGTTTGATAGTTTCCATTTTCATCGCGCAACAAAACTCTGGATTCATTATCACCTTGAACCTGACTTGCCAACGATGAAATATCAATTGGATTTTGAACTTTATCCGAGATTTTCGTAACGTCTATTATCTCGGTAAATTCCGGTATGTCTGTAAGCGCACTTGCTGCAATAACAAATACCGACACAGCGGCAATTATCATGACAACAAATAATAAAAGCTTCTTTTTCATATTGCTCTCCTTAATTTTTATTTGCGATTTAAATTCTTTCCTCAATAACATTATATCATTGATTGTATTGACTTTCTACTCAAAAGGTGATAAAATATAGTCAAAAGGTAATATGATAGGAGATGATATTGTGTTTTTTTATCAAACTGAAAATGTTGGCGAAGCATACAAATGCAGAGTAGGTGTCCACGAAAATTGGATTATTTCTCCTCATATTCATGAATATAGTGAAATTTTATTTACAAAAAAAGGAGTAACTTATATTTGTATCGCGGACAAAAAATATCCTGTTCCCGAAAACCATTTGATTTTTATAAGATCTAATCAAATACACGAATTCACCGGTGAATCTCCGTCGATTTTTTGCTCTGCCGTTTTTTCTAATGATTTTATACCACTTTTTAACCTCTTAACACTCGGCAAGGAGTTAGAACCCCCCGTTATTGATTTTTCTGACAAGATTCAACTGCTTGAAGCCTTTGAAAAAACCGACAAAACAGATATTATGAAAATTTGCGGTTTGATAAATTTGGTTTGCAGCGTGGTGCTCGAAAAGGGCAAATGGACTCCAAGCCGAAACGGAGGGCAAAAGCAAATCGATCTCCGTCAAATTATAGAATACGTATCAATTAACTTCAAAGAGGACATTACGCTATCGCATTTAGCTAAAAGATTGGGCTATCACGAAAAATATCTTTCCTCTGCACTTCATTCTATTACGGGAATGAATTTTAAGGAATTCGTTGCCTCTTATAAAATCGACCATGCAAAAAAACTTTTACGAAGCTCTTCAAAATTGCTTAAAATTTCCGAAATAGCCTTGGAAAGTGGATTTTCATCCTTGAACACTTTTAACCGAATGTTTTTAAAGCTGACCGGTGTAACCCCAAGTGAATACCGAAAGCAAATGACAAAATGAAATAAAAATCCACACTCGGTCGAGTGTGGATTTCATTTTTATTCTTCCTCTTTATCGCTTGGCATTACATAGTCGCCAAGATCAGAGAGATTTGAGTTGCCTGCTTTAACTGAGGCAAGTGTTACTGTATAAAGTGAGGTTTCACCGAGAGTAACTCTTTCGCTTGCACACTTTGTGGTTTGAGATTGAATGAATTCAACGTCGCTATCGTCGGTATATGCATAAATTGCAAGGATAAGTGAGAGGTTTTCGGCATTACCTGTAAAGCCTGTTACTGAAATTGAAATGTTTGCATATCTTGCGCTTGACATATCAGTTTGCAAGAAGCCCTTATTTTCAGTTGTTGAGTTTACCTTACCATCCTTAAAGAAGCTATCCTTGCCGTCAAGGTAATCAGGATTGATAAGAACTACACCGTATTTTACAGGAGCGTCCTTGTTTACTCTATTGTACTCATCAAGAGCTGTTGCGTTAAGACAATAGCCACCGAATGCGATTCCGTCCTTGCCTGACTCCGAGAAGCCGTTAAACTCATTCATTGCGAAGATTGCAGGTGCTTGACCGTCAACAACCTTTCCAACCGTACAGTCAAGCGCATTTGAGCAATGCTTATTATAAACGCCTACTACTGTAAAGCCGTTAGGATATACGAGTGTTTCCACCATATTATGCTCGGTAAAATCGGTTTTATTAATCAAGCAAATTTCGCAAGTTACGCCCTCGGTGCAATCACCTGTACCCTTGTATGTGTGGACTTCATTATAGAACGCCTTGCACTTGTTATAGCCCGACACAATGGTCTGAGATGAAAATGTATTTTTTACTGTGTTAATATAGCTTGTATCAACGCTTGTTACATAAACTGTACAGCTTGAATTTACTCCGCTAAACGCGGTTGATGCCATTGACGTAGCAGTATCAGGAACATAAACTGTGGTAAGCGCTGTAGGACTTTGGAAGGCATATCCTCCAAGTGTTTGAAGTCTTGCACCAAGAATAACCGTAGTCATTTTTGAACAGCTCTTAAACGAGCTGGTGTCAACGCTTGTCATATTGTTTCCAAGATTAACGGATGTAAAGGACGAGCTATTAAAGTTGTTTGAGCCAATGGTCCTACATCCTGAGAAATCAACCGCGCCCTCATATTTAACAGCTCCAAAGGCGTTTCCACCTATGGTGAAATTGCCACCGTTAAACTTAATATAAGTAAGGTTTGTACCGTTAAATGCATAGCCGCCAATATAGGAAAGATTTGGTCCAAAGGTAACGCTTGTAAGATTTGGGCATCCTTGGAAGGCATCTCCGTCTACATATTCAAGCTGATTCACATTTGCAAATTTAAGGTTTGAGCAGTATCTAAATGCACGCTTTCCAACGCTTGTTACATTTGAAAGGTCTAGGGTTGATGTAAGGTTGCCACAGTTTTCAAATGCATTAGCGCCTATTTCGGTTACTCCTGTTGGGAAATTTTGGATTGTTGTTAAATTGCTACATCCAGCAAAGCAAGAGGCGGGGATTCTGGTAGCAACCGACGGGAGTCTTATAGTTGTAATATTCGAGCATCCCGAAAATTGATAGTTATTGCTTCCACTTGGAAAGTAAACATTATCAGGCAAATAAACGCTTGTAAGCCCTGTGCAGCCCTTAAAGCAGTTATGACCAAGACCTAACTGCTGTGTTGTGTTAGAAAAATCAATTTCTACAAGAGCTGTCTTTCCTGTAAGCACCGAATTATTTCCCGAAACTCCTATCAAAGTAACGGTGGTTGGAATTTGAATTCTTACAATGCTTGAGGCGCTGTAGGTAGGGCCACCTGCAGAGCTGATTTTTGAAAAATCGAATTCCAAGGTGCTATTTGATGTAACGATATACTGTGCGGGGTAAGTTGTGTAAATTGTGTTTTCGCCCTCGGTATGCACAAGCACAACCTTTGATACGGTATCGCTTGACATTCCGTCTAAGCTTATGCCGTCAAGCTTTTCTGCGGTATCGGCGAATTCGTTTGTCGTAGCTGCGTTTATGCTAATTGCAAAAATCACACATAAAAGCGCAACGAATAGAAATAAAAGCTTTCCTCTCATAATGTCTCCTTGTATTATAGTAAATATTTTATATATTAAATTTTAGCATGCGCGAGGAGATTTGTCAAGAAAAATAAAAAAGGCACTCGGTGAGTGCCTTTTGTTTATTTAGTTTGTTCTTACGTCAGCGCCGATGGTCTTGGAGAGCTTTTTAATTGTGCTCTTTGCAACTGCCTCGATTTCGTCGCCTGTAAGAGTCTTTTCGCTTGAGCCGATTACAAGACGAACGGTTATGCTCTTTTTGCCCTCGGGGATTTGCTTGCCCTTATATTCATCAACGAATTGAGCATCACGAAGAAGCTCATTCTTCTTGCCCATAATAGCCTCGCGAATTTCGTTCCAGCTAATCATTGAGTCAACGAGGAATGAAATATCGTACTCGTTTGTCGGGAATTCAGGAAGCTTCTCAAAGCGATTTGTTCTTGACTTGAACGGAACGAGTGCATCCATATCAAGCTCAACAAGGATGGCTGAAAGAACCTTTATTCCGCAAGCAAGTGCGCTTTTCTTTGAAAGAAGTGCGATATCACCGATTTTTTTGCCGTCAAGGTAAATGTTTTGCCATACAACGTTATCAGCCCAATATGGCTTTTCACCCTTTTCAAAGGTGAACGCTTCCATATGTGTATAGCGAGGCATCATTTCGATTGTGCCCTTTGCACGGCGCCAAAGGTCGGCAATCTTGTCGGAGCTTCCTACGAATGCACAGCCAAGGTGCTTTCTTTGTGCAGGGAGCTTTTCGCCCTTATAGTTTTCTGTATAATCGCTATCAAGGAACACCTGTGCTTCCTCGAAAATATCGAATTCGTCAAAGTTACGCTCATTCTTTACAATAGCCTTGCAAATGTTTGGAAGGAGTGAGCATTTTACGTATCTTTCGGTTGGCGACGGTGGAGTTGCAAGTGCCAAAATTCCGTCGGTTGACTCGAAGAGTGCGTTTACAAATTCATCACTCATCCAAGGATATGTGAAGATTTCCTGCATATTGCAACGGAATGCGAGATACTCCTTAATCTTGCGAACAAGGTCAACTCCAAGCTGATTTATAGCACCGTCAAAGGACGTTGTTATAGTTGTAGCCTCGAAGTTTTCGTAGCCGTACATACGCGCTACCTCTTCCATAATATCGGCTTTTATCGACACATCCCCCGTCGAACGCCATGTTGGAACTACAATGTGCATTCCCTTTTCGGTGAAGGTTACCTCAAAGCCCATTGTGCCGAGCTTTCTAGCAACGATCTCCTGTGGGATACGCTTTCCAAGTCTTCTATCAAGCCAATCGAAGTCAACGTCGATTTCTTTTCTTTCAAGCTTGTTTGGATACTGGTCGTTATAGGCTGTAACCTTCATATCGGGATAAAGCTCGCTAAAGAGCTTCATCGCAAGTGAAAGCGCTTGGTCGCATCTTTCAGGGTCTACTGCCTTTTCGTAACGGGACGATGCCTCAGTACGGTTATCATAGCGAAGTGCCGTTCTACGAACGCCCTTGCTCTCAAAGTTTGCAACCTCGAGTATTACGCTTGTTGTTTCGGGAAGAACGGAGTCTTTAGCACCGCCCATAACGCCTGCGAGTGCTACTGCTCCCTCGGCATCAGCAATAACGAGATCGTCGCTTGAAAGCGCGAGGTCCTTATCGTTTAAGAGAAGAAGCTTTTCGGCCTGATTTGCACGGCGAACCTCAATATGGTCGATTATGTGGTTAGAATCGAACACGTGAGTTGGTTGTCCTGTTGCAAGCATTACGTAGTTTGTAATATCAACGAGGGCGTTGATTGGGCGCATTCCTACTCTCCAAATACGAGATTGCATTTCGAACGGAGATGGCTTAACGCCAAGTCCCTCTACCTTAGCACCGATGTATCGTGGGCATCTTTCGGTGTCCATAATTCTTACATCGTAGCTTTCGGTTGTGGTTGGAACGTATTTTTCAAATTCAACGAGTGGAAGGTCATAGAGGGCTGCAAGCTCTCTTGCAATTCCGTAGTGTCCCCAAAGGTCGGGACGGTTTGTCATTGATTTGTTATCAATTTCGAGAATAATATCGTCAAGATCAAGAGCCTCGGCAAGAGGTGTTCCTGCCTTTACATCAAAGGACGTTACGTCCATAATCTCGTGGTCATCCTTTGCAGGGAAAAGGTCGGCAAGACCAACCTCAACGGCTGCACAAATCATACCGAAGCTTGGCACACCGCGAAGCTTTGCGTTTTTAATTTCAACAGGCTCTCCCTCTCCGTGCCAACGAACCATAGCACCTGGGCAAGCAACTACAACCTTCATAGAAGGCTCAAGATTGCTACCGCCACATACGATATCCTTAATTTCGCCATCACCGATATCAACCTTACAAACGCGAAGCTTGTCTGCGTTTGGATGAGGCAATACCTCTTTGATTTCACCGACTATAATTTTGTCGAATTGGTCGGCGAGTCTTTCTGCTCCCTCAACCTCAACAGTTGACATTGTGAGGTCATATGCGAGCTTGGACAAGTCCATATCGTCGGGAAGCTTTACATAATCCTTTATCCAATTTAATGATAGTTTCATACTTTTTCTCCTTAATGGAATTGCTTCAAGAAGCGAAGGTCTGTGCTATGGAAAAGACGAACGTCGTCAACACCGTAGCGCATCATAACAAGTCTGTCAAGTCCTATGTTTACATAGAAGCCTGTGTATTCATCAGGATCAAGTCCTGCGGCGCGAAGAACGTTTGGATGAGGTGTACCACCTGGCATAATCTCGATCCAGCCTACGTGCTTACATACGCTACAGCCCTTACCGTTACATACAAGACAGCCCATATCAATTTCAAAGCCCGGCTCAACGAATGGGAAGAAGCCCGCTCTCATTCTTACGGGAACGTCCTTGCCGAACACCTTTGAAAGAATGCTCTTAATCATTACCTTGCCGGCTGTGTAGGTGAAGTCCTTATCTACAATAAGTGCCTCATATTGGAAGAATGCACGCTCATGACGGGCATCAGTTGTTTCGTTTCTATATACTCTACCCGGATATACGAAGCGGTACGGTGGCTTATGTGTTTGCATATAGCGCACGCTATCGCCTGTAAGGTGTGGGCGAAGACAAAGCTTCTCGTTTGCCTCACCTGAGTCGTGTCCCTCAAGCCAGTAGGTATCCATACTCTCTCTTGCAGGGTGGTTTGGTGGGAAGTTGAGGTTATCGAATGCATAATATTCGCTTGTGATTTCAGGACCGCTAAACACCTCGAAGCCCATTGAACGGAATGCATCGTTTAGGTCGTAGCACATTTGTGTGATTGGATGGAGTCCACCGATTTTTGGCTCAAAGCCCGGGATTGTGCAGTCAAAATCTGCGCTAATCTCGCTAGCCTTAAGCTTAAGCTCCTCTCTACGCGCCTCGATTTGCTCGGTAAGCGCTGTCTTTACCTGGTTTACTGCCTTTCCCATTTCAGGACGAAGGCTAACGTCAAGCTTTGGGATTTCCTTAAGAAGCTCGGTTATGCTTCCCTGCTTTCCAAGCAATTCTCCCTTTACCTCTTGGAGTGCGCTCTCAGACTGCGCCCCCTGAATCTTTGCTACTCCCTCTTGAAGTAGCGCCTGTAGCTTTTCTTTCATTTTTAAATCCTCACTATGTCGGTAAAAAAATTTACAAATCAAACGGCGATAAAACAAAAAAATCGCCCTATCACAAAAAGACAGGGACGAATAAATCGTGGTACCACCCATATTCAGCCATACGGCCCTCAGAAGCATATACTTCCTTTGTCTGTAACGGGACATCCCGTGCTCACCTACTGTAGTTCAGCAAGCCTGCTCCAAAGTGAAACGCGCTGACACACCGACAAGACCTCTCTCAGCCACGGAAGCCCTCTCTTGATATCGGCAAATTTGTCAAACGCAAGCTTTTTCCTCGCATTTTTATGTATTTTAACATAGAGATATCAAAATTTCAAGTTTTTTTCAATATTTTTTTAATATTTTCACCTATTTTTCTTATAATGTTCATAAAACCATCACATTCGTGTTGTAGAATAGTATCAGAAAAACGAAGGGAGGAATAAAAATGGCTGATTATATTTACAATGAGTTTCCAAATGAATCAAACGACAATGAGAATTTTTTTGATGACAAGCCAAAGCGCTCTGCCGACGAAATAGCTCACAGAAGAAACAATACTCTCCTTATCATTGTATCTGCCTTCTTTGCAACTATTCTTCTCCTTTTCGTTTCTATTGGAATGATTATGATAAATAAGATTGACGGCAAGCTTTCGGGCAAGTCAAGCATTGACAGTCTTATCTTCTCATCTCCTACCGATCAAACACCGACTTATACTCCACCGTCAAGCGAGGTTTCAACTCCTCAAAGTGGAGAGTTCGGCTCGATATCCGAGGTTGTTTACTCGGTTAAAGATAGCGTTGTTGAAATTCAAACAACCTTTAATTCAAAGAGCTCAAGCGCAGGTAGCGGTGTTATAATCGGTTCATATAAGATAGACGGAATTGATGCCGGATATTACATTGTAACAAATGCTCACGTAATTCAGGATGAAAACGGAAATACGGCAAGCAATATCCTAATAAAGACAACCGACGGTAAGGAATATGCAGTTTCAAGCGTAAGAGGAATTGACTCCTACGGAGATATTGCAGTTCTTATGATTAACACAAAGGACTCCCTTACAGGTGCAAGATTCGGCAACTCAAACGCCTTGATGCTCGGACAAGAGGTTATCGCGATTGGCAACCCTCTCGGCGCTCTCGGTGGATCTATTACAAACGGAATTATCAGTGCGCTCTCTCGCGAGATTGAGATTGACGGCAATGTATACAACCTTTTACAAACAAATGCTGCTATAAATGCAGGAAATTCCGGTGGTGGACTTTTCAATATGAAGGGCGAGCTTGTTGGAATTATCAATGCGAAATCCGCAGGTCTTGGTGTTGAGGGAATCGGATTTGCAATCCCTTCAAACGATGCAAAGGCAGTTGTTGAGGACATAATCGAATTTGGCTATGCCAAGGGTAGACCGTTCCTCGGCATTACAGTATCAACAATAAGTGATTCGCTTTCCTCGAGTTCATACGTATACGTGCACGATCTCACAAAGGGATATAACGATAACAATCTACAAATCCAGGACATTATCTTGTCAATGAACGGTGTTGACGTTCACACTCTAAACGATTTCCGTGCAGTTCTTTCCAAGACAAAGCCCGGCGACACAATCGAGGCTGAAATAAAGCGTGGAAATGAGTACATTACTGTCAACATTGCAGTATATGAAAAGCTGTCCTAACTAAATACGAATTATCTTCTCTCCTTTTTTATACCGAAGCGCGCTATGATACTCTCATAGCGCGTTTCTCCATTAATATACTAATATTGAAATATTGACAAATATTATTTTTTGTGTTATTATTTTTATGAGGTGATGACAATGTATAGACTTCTTATAACAGACGATGAGGATATGATCAGAATGCTCATTCGCAAATATGCCGAATTTGAGGGACACGAGGTTGTCGAGGCATGTAATGGAATGGAAGCTCTCGTTCAGCTTAAAAACGGCTCGTTTGACCTTGTTGTTATGGATATTATGATGCCTGAGCTTGACGGATTTTCGGCTTGTCGCGAGATAAGAAAGTTCTCCGACGTGCCAATTATTATGCTCTCCGCCAGAGGCGAGGAATACGACAAGATTAACGGCTTTGAAATAGGCATTGACGACTATGTTATGAAGCCATTTTCTCCAAAGGAGCTTATGCTTCGTATCGATGCCATTCTTAAGCGTTCAAAGGCTAATGCAAAGCCTGCAGAGCCTGCAAATGAAATTCTCACACTTGACAACGGCGGTCTTGTTGTCGACTTCACTGCCAGAATCGTTTATATTGACGGTGAGCGCATTACAATGTCGCCAAAGGAATATGATTTGTTCTTCTATATGCTCCGAAACAAGAATATCGCACTTACTCGCGACAAGCTTTTGAGCGACGTTTGGGGATATGATTTCTTCGGTGATGACAGAACACTCGACACACACGTAAAAATTCTTCGTAAGAGTCTTGGCAGATATGCTGACTATATAGTAACTATTCGCGGTCTTGGATACCGTTTTGAGTGCAAATAATGAAAAAAAGAACACGAATTCATTTTCGCTCCATCGGTGCTAAGATATTTATGTCTATGCTCGCGCTTATTCTTTTGATGCTGATTTTTCTTTGGCTATCTCAAACGGTGTTTCTTTCCACCTTTTACGAGCTTGCAAAGAAGCTTGACACGTATCGCGCCAGCACAAGCATTGTCGAAAACATTGATAATGATAATGTAAGCACCTTAACCAAGGAGCTATCGACCTCTCACGAGGCATGCATTAAGGTTATAAACGCATCGAAGGGATACTCGGTTATCGACGGATGCGATGCGCACGCCGACAATTTCAACTGTATTTTACATAAGATACAAACAACTCCCGACCTCTGCTCTAACTGGCTACAAAAGGCAAACGAGAACGACGGAGTTTATATTGAGATTTTCTCAAGAGATAAATTTAATGATTATCAGTTTAACCCTGACGATTTCAAGGGGGACGTACCGACACAGGACACCTTAAACGAATGTATCATAAGCGTAGCAACAGCTACAAACGAGGCAGGAGATAGCATTCTTATAGTTTTCAACTCCTCGATTGAGCCTGTACGCGCTACTGTAAGAACAATTCGCTCACAGCTCCTTGTTATCACAATCTTTATGATTTTCGCAGCGTTTATTACTGCGTTCTTCATTTCAAGGCATATGTCCGCGCCTATCGTTGATATCAACAGAAAGGCAAAGGAGCTTGCAAAGGGTAACTACGATATACGCTTTGAGGAAAAGGGAACGATTGAGTCAATTGAGCTGGCAAAGACGCTTAACTTTGCAGTAAGTGAGCTTTCCAAGCTTGACAAACTTCAAAAGGACCTTATCGCAAACATCTCGCACGACCTTCGCACTCCTCTTACTATGATTTCGGGATACAGTGAGGTAATGCGTGATATTCCGGGAGAAAACACTCCTGAAAATATGCAGGTTATCATTGACGAAACCTCGCGCCTCTCTTCTCTTGTAAACGACCTTTTGAACGTGTCTAAGCTTCAATCGGGCACACAAAAATTCAACATTGAAAAGATAAATCTTACCTCAACCATTGAAAGCTGTATTGAAAGATACGAGCATCTTATCTCGCATAACGGCTATCGCGTAACATTCGAAAAGGTCGAACAGGTTTACATTATGGCTGACGAGGTTAGAATTTTACAGGTTGTATATAACCTTATAAACAATGCGATAAACTACACAGGCGATAACAAGCTCGTGCGTGTTGTTCAAGAGGTTAAGGGCGACGTTGTAAGAGTTTCAATTATCGACTCGGGAGAGGGCATTAGCGACGATAATCTTCCTTTGATTTGGGATAGATATTACAAGATTGACAAGGTACATACCCGTGCAAAGATTGGCACAGGACTTGGCCTTTCAATTGTAAAGAATATTCTTCTCCAGCACGGCTCTCGCTTCGGTGTTTCAAGTGAGATTGGCAGAGGAAGCACGTTCTGGTTCGAATTCAAAATTGTTGAAACGGCAAGAAAGCTCCCCGACGTAAGTGGCTTCGTGCTTGATACTCCAACGATTGTAAAAAGCGATGACGAATAACAAAAAAGGCACTCATTGAGTGCCTTTTATTTTATGCCTGTTGTTCTCTTTTGCTTGGCATTACATAATCGCCAAGGTCGGAGAGCTTTGAGTTGCCTGCTTTAACTGAGGCAAGTGTTACTGTATAAAGTGAGGTTTCACCAAGAGTAACTCTTTCGCTTGCACATTCTGTAGTTTGCGATTGAATGAATTCAACATCATTTGCATCGGTATAAGCATAGATTGCAAGGATAAGTGAGAGGTTTTCAGCATTACCTGTAAAGCCTGTTACTGAAATTGAAATGTTTGCATATCTTGCACTTGACATATCAGTTTGCAAGAAGCCCTTATTTTCAGTTGTTGAGTTTACCTTACCGTCCTTAAAGAATGAATCCTTGCCGTCAAGATAATCAGGATTGATAAGAACTACACCGTATTTTACAGGAGCATCCTTGTTTACTCTATTATACTCGTTAAGAGCGTCAGCGTTAAGGCAATAGCCACCGAATGCGATTCCGTCATCGCCCTTTGTTGCAAATCCGTTATCCTCGTTCATAACAAAGATTGCAGGCTTTTCTACGTTGCTAATTTTATTCGCTGTGCAATCGCTTGCATTAGCGCAGAATTTATTGTAAACACCTGCGCCTGTAAAGCCGTTAG
>JAZKZO010000007.1:0-2278 GCA_045612665.1 Eubacteriales bacterium | reverse complement strand
GGTATTGATACAAAGTTTAAGATTAACACAAAGGCTATGAAGCTTTACGAGGAGTACGAGGGTGCAATCCACTTCGGTATTATTATCGCTAACGCTTCTCACTTTGAAAACGTTGACGTATTTATTCAAAACGGTGAGCTTACCTCTACTAACGCAAAGGGCGAAAAGACCGGTATCATCGTTGAAATGACCTCAAGAGATTACGACTACTTCAACTGCTACATTGGTGGTTTTGATTTTGCTAACGAAAACCACGTAGGACTTGATCTTATCGTTGCAGGCTACGTATATGGCGAGGATGAAAGTGATATTTCCTTTATCCAAAAGCAATACAAAGCTGACGATAACGACGCAACTCTTGAAATTCCTTACACAGCTATAGTTACCAAGGGCGCAACTCTTAAGGCTGTAAACATTGTTACAGTAAGAGATTTCATTCCTCTTTCAAGCAACACTGAAGAATAAGTTAAAAAATCACCTCATTTGAGGTGATTTTTTATACATCATAAATAAGCAAAACAGGCACACCGTTCTTTAGACTGTGCGCTTATTTTTGTGCAACTTGCATAAAAATACTCTCCTCTTCCCCGTTTTTTGTATATTTTGTATTGACACGCGCCTATTTTTATTATATAATTATGATAGATAAGTGTATATCATGCTCTAAAAGGAGATTACTATGAAGAAAAGACTATTTTTATTTATCGCTTTAATTATGGCACTTTGCGCTATCCTCGCAATTGCGGTTAGCGCTGAAGAGGTTAAAATCAAAGACGTTGACGGTAAAGAGATAACCGTTACCTTCTACGATGATGCGCCTGTAAAGTCAACGTTTATCAACTCAACTAACGACTATGTTATCTTTGACGATGACTTCGCTTGCCCAAGCCATTATATTTTCAAGGACAGCACAGAAATCTCAAACGGCTCTTACGGTAGTGCCGGCTTGAAAAAAGCACTTGATTTTTCTTTCCTTGAATCTCACGGCAAATCCTACACAATAGATGACATTGTAGAGCTTGACATTCCACAGGGAATTGTTACCATCGGTACTCAAGTAGGACATTCTCTTACAGCACTCAAGAAGATTACAATTCCAAGCACTGTAACAACTCTTGGCGGCACAGGTTTTCAAAATGCATCAGGCCTTGAGGAATGTGTATTTGAGCATAGCGAAACCGACGGCCTTACAACACTCACCGGTTGGATGTTCTCCGGCTGCTCAAGCCTTAAGGCAATCAGCTTCCCCGACTGCTTAACCACAATAACCGGCGAAGGAAACTTTTTCCAAAGCTGCAACAATTTGGGCCCTGTATACCTTTCAAAAAACATTCAAACGATCGAAAGAACAAATTCGAGCAGAAAAGCTGTCTTTCAGAGCCTCAGCAAGGTGTATTTTGTAAGCAAGCCATTTACTACAAGCGACACAGCCGAGGCAAAGCCTGATGTTTACTACTTCCCTGCAACTCTTACAACCGTTTCGGGAACTACATTTGAAGATGCTACCGGCTTAAACAGTGTTTTGGTATTTGGAGAAAACCTTACCTCTGTGAACAGTAAGTATCTTTTCAAGAACGGTAAAAGCACCATAGTATTCCTTGGAAATGTAACCGATATCGCCACAAACAACTGGGGCAATGTAAAGATCATGTTTGCAAATCCGGCCGACAAGTCAAGCGCGGATTTCACAACATATGATAACAAAAAAACTACTATTTTCTGCGCAAGCGAAACCGATCTTTCAAAGCACCTTGCGAGTCCAAAGCACTCTTCAATCGAGGCTGCAACCTGCTATTCAAATCAAAAGGGTGTTGTAAGATGCTTCTGCAACATTAAGATTAGCGAAGGTGAGGTTGCGGGCACAATGCTCGATACTCACGACTATATCGACGATTTTGACTGCACAACCGCTAACTATTGCAAAAACTTTGGTGAGAACAAGTGCGATAAGTTCCTTGTAGCTGATGCTGAAGCGCATATTGAAGCACACGATGTAATCTTTGCAAACGGCTTTACAAGTGCAGGTGTGCACAACACCTACTGCTCTAATGCAACCTGCAAGGCGCTCACAGTTGTTGAAAATCTTGATGCTATGTTTACACACGAGGGATATGCATACAAGGAGCGCACCTCGGGCGGTATTGATACAAAGTTTAAGATTAACACAAAGGCTATGAAGCTTTACGAGGAGTACGAGGGTGCAATCCACTTCGGTATTATTATCGCTAACGCTTCTCACTTTGAAAACGTTGACGTATTTATTCAAAACGGTGAGCTT
>JAZKZO010000006.1:0-12668 GCA_045612665.1 Eubacteriales bacterium | reverse complement strand
AATAGGTCTTATCCCTCAAAACAAGCCGTTTGAAAATGTGGTAGCTCTTGATAAATGGGGCTATGCCGATAGCGACGAGGCGTGCGTAACAAAAACCGCAGGCATATTCGTAGCAGGCGACTGCCGTAAAAAGAGAATTCGCCAGGTTGCAACTGCTTGCGCGGATGGGGCGATTGCGGCATTGGCGGCTTGCGACTTTATCGATTCCAAGGCTTAATAAACTGCGCAATACTGCGTTGCTCCTGCATTGCGACCTAACCGTACGAGGGGTACGCCGTCGTCCGCAATGTGCGGTGCGCCTTGTCTTGCTTGTTTCTTCAACCTTGGCTTTCGAAAAGTGCGAAGTGCGAAATGCGAAGTGCGAAGTTAATTCATTCCGCATTCCGAACTCCGAATTCCGCATTAACTTCTCAATTCACACTTAAAAATCCCGACACCTGTCGGGATTTTTTGCTTGACAAAGCTTATCATTTATGATAAGATTGTCAAAGACGCGTAAAAAGGAGGTATGAATATGGCGATAAAGCTTTACGAGCATTTTACGTATAAGAAGCTATTTAGATTTACGCTTCCGTCGATAATAATGATGATATTCACCTCAATTTACGGTGTGGTGGACGGTCTTTTTGTTTCGAACATAGTCGGAGATGCCGAGTTTGCCGCGCTTAACTTTATAATGCCGTATCTTATGGTGCTCGGTGCGCCCGGCTTTATGCTTGGCACAGGTGGCTGTGCGCTAATCTCCAAAACCTACGGAGAGGGCGACAGGGAAAGGGCAAACAAGCTCTTTTCAATGGTGGTTTATATTGCCTTGGCACTTGGAGTTGTCCTTGCGATAATCGGTATTTTCACGGTTCGCAGTGTGGCGACTGCGATGGGCGCGACAGGCGATATGATAGGCGATTGCGCGCTATACGGTGCAATTATTTCGGTAGCACTCCCTGCATATATGATACAGCTTTGCTTCCAAAGTATATTTGTCGCAGCGGAGAAGCCACAGCTCGGTCTTTATATGAGTATTATTTCCGGTGTTGCAAATATGGTTCTTGATGCACTCTTTATGTGCGCATTCGGTTGGGGACTTGCAGGCGCAGCGATTGCCACGGGAGCAAGTCAGCTTATCGGTGGAATAGTGCCGATTATCTATTTTGCAAGACCAAATCCAAGCATTCTTCGTTTGTCAAGACCGTATTTCAATGGACGCGCGCTTGGGAAAATGCTCACAAACGGCTCGAGCGAGCTTATGTCGCAGGTTTCAATGTCGCTTGTCGGAATTCTTTACAATATTCAGCTTATGAGATACGCAGGCGAGGACGGAGTTAGCGCATACGGTGTTATGATGTATGTGAATTTCGTGTTCATTTCTATTTTCATTGGATACAGTGTCGGAATTGCGCCCGTTTTCAGCTACAATCTCGGCTCGCAAAATCACGGTGAGCTTAAAAGCCTAAGGCGAAAAAGCACGCTTATTATAATGTCGTTTTCGGCTTGTATGCTTGCACTCGGTCAGCTTTTAGCGCCTGTCTTTGCAAAAATGTTCGTCGGCTACAACCCCGACCTTTATGCGCTCACGCTTCACGGCTTTAGAATTTTCTCGTTCTCGTTCCTCTTTGCGGGAATGGCAATCTTCGGCTCGTCCTTCTTTACGGCATTAAACGACGGAGTAACCTCGGCTATCATTTCGTTTTTGCGTACGCTCGTTTTTCAAATCTCGGCGGTTATGCTTTTGCCTCTCGTTTGGGAAACGGACGGCATTTGGGCATCAATTGTCGTTGCCGAGCTTATGGCGTTTACCATAACCATAATCTTTATGATAATAAAAAAGAAAAAATTCAACTACTAAGACAGGCAAGTCCTGTCTTTTCTTTTTCAAAAAGCGGAAAAGATGTTGCAAAAGACAAAAATTAGTGCTACAATTAAAGTATGCTTGATAAATCAAGCAATTAAGTTGTGATAAGGAGAAAATTATGAAAAAAATCACAGTGATTTTGCTTTCACTTTGCCTTGCATTGTGTCTTGCAGTTATGTTCATTTCCTGCGACAACGGTCCTGAGACTGGTATGTCAGGTGGAGGATGCAATCACGAATACGGCGAAGAATTTTTTGTTAGTAGTAGCTGCACCGAGAACGGCGTGTTAAGAAAAATTTGCAAGCTTTGCAAAGAACCGTATGACACTCCAACCGAGGCTCCGGGACACACCTGGATTACCGAAAACGAGAAGCTTTCTTCCTGCACAAGCGACGGTTATAGAAACTCGAGATGCGAAAAGTGCGGAGAAACTAACAACGAGGTGCTCACCGCAACAGGTCATAAGTTCGAGTATGACGTTTCAAGTCAACCAACACAAGAATCAACCGGTACGCTTGCATATGATTGTATAAATTGTTCAAACAACGGCACAGCCGAAATGCCGGCCCTTACCGATTCCGCTTATACAAAAGAGGTAGTGAATGCGGACATAACAGACTATACCTACACCTATGAGGGTAACGAGGTGAAATTCACAATTTCCAGCTTCGTAATTTACCCTGTGTGGAATGTTGGAGATGGACCATTCTACTTTAAAGCATATAGAATTGCCGACTATACCGGCACAAACAAGAATATCGTTCTTCCTACAACATGGTACGGTGGACCTGTTATTCAAATTGACGATTACGCCTTCTCAAATTGCGAGGGCATTGAAACCATAACCATTCCAAAGGCAAGCTTTGAATATACAATAGACGATGTAAGAGCTGAATATAAGGAGTCGTTCATAGCAGAGAATGGCTCGGGCGACAACGGAAAATATTACCTTGACTCCTACGAGGAAATCGGAAGTCACACATTCTACGGTTGTACATCTCTTAAAACAGTTACACTCCCTGATACGGTTGTGACAATTGGCGAGAATGCCTTTGACGGATGCTATTCGCTTGAGAGCATAAATCTCGGTGCGGTTTCCGAAATTGAACTGTACGCATTTTGCGGATGCACTAAGCTTGAGGGGGTAAACCTTTCTTCTGCAACCTACATCGGTGAATATGCGTTCTTCAACTGTGAGGCGCTTGATAGCATCACACTCGGCAGCTCTCTTGAGGCGATAGACTCATACGCATTCAAGAATTGCTTTGCCCTAACCGAAATCGTAATTCCCGACAGCGTTGAAAATGTCGGAAGCGCTATTTTGGACAATTGCTTGGGAATTAAAAGGGTTACACTTCCAAAGCTTTACTGGAACAAGCTTGCTTCACTCTTTAGTGGTTACCTTAACGGAGGCCTTGAATATGGCTCGTATTACGATATGGACGCCGACAAGGTTCCCGCCCTTGACTGTGTAACCTTAACCAAGGGAGAGGCGCTTCCCGATAGCGCCTTTGAGGGCTGTGCGCAGCTTAAAAAGATTGTTTTGCCAAGCACGATGAAAAGCATAGGAGCAAGATCCTTCTACGGTTGCTTTGCTCTTGCCGATTTCAAGCTCCCCGACGGGGTTACATCTATTGGCAACCTTGCATTTGGTGGCATTGATAACATTAGCTTCTTCAATCAAGATTTCGACAACAAGACCTATTATATCGGTAGCGAAAGCAATCAGTATTTCTACCTTGTAAGCGTTGATTCAACCGCTTCAAGAAGCGAGGTTACAATTAAGGACGGCTGTAAGTTCGTTGCATACGACGCATTCAAGTGGTGCAGCAATGTAACGAAAATCAACATTCCTTCAAGCATTGAGTATCTTGGAACCATCAGATACGCAGCAGGACATTCCGTTGGCTCTGAGCTGAGTCTTTACTTTGACGGAACAGTAGAGCGCTTTACCGAGCTTGGATTCGCTTGCGGCGGTTGGGAAAGCCTTTATCTCTATGTAAAGGATTCTCAAGGCTACAAGGAGGTTACCGAGCTTGTGATTTCCGATAAGATTATAGAAATTCAAACAGGACCTGCTACGACCTACGGAAGATTTGTAAACTTTACATCTGTTCGCATTCCAAAGGAAACAAGAGCCTTTGGAGCTGACGCATTTAGATTCTCATCTATTACAACCGTTTATTACGAGGGCATGCTTGATGATTGGCTTGTAATAAGCTTTTACGATGAGGACGCAAATCCAATGATTGCGGCTACACAGCTTTACATGGCAGGCGACACCTCTAAAAACTGGGCGGATGCAACTGAAATTACGCTTCCACAGGGCGCAACGAGTATAAAAGAACATACTCTTATCGGCTTTGATAAGCTTGAAACACTTGTAATTCCGTCAAGCGTTGTAGGCGTTTCCTATGATGCTTATGCTGTATGTGAAGAGCTTTCCGAAATTTACTTCCAGGGTACAGCGGAAAGATGGAAGAGAGTTTGTAGCGCTTGTCCTGAAACCGATGAGGTTACAAAGTATTTCTATACCGAAATACAGCCGAGCCTTGAAGTTTATCTTGAGGGCAAGGACGCAACCCTTTGGCATTACAACAGCGAGGATGAAATCGAGCTTTGGTCAGCAAAGAGAGGCACAACTGTTAACGGAAAGAAATATGCTTATGTAAGCTCCAGCGCAAATCTAACTGATGCGTACTGGCAGATGGTCCTTATGTTAAAGGAAAACAATATGGTTGGCGAGCTTGGGGACCCCGACCTTATTGCGATGATAAACCGTAGTAGCACAAAAGCCGAGCTTGAGGCTGAGCTTGCTGTTTACTACGCTACGACTGCTGAGGGCTTGACGCTCACCTTTGCATCGCAAGAGGTTCTTCTTGAGCAAAAGGGAGCTAGCACAACACTTGGCTATCTTGAATTTAAGGGCGTAATTTATTACACCTTGACGGGCGGAGCTGCATTTACCGTTTCTCAAAACGGAAGCGCTCTTGTAGAGCAAATCGTAACCGAATATTTCACGATAACTCATAATTACAGCGTTGTAAACGAATAAAAACAAACACAGGATAGGCATTTCGCCTATCCTGTGCTTTTTATTTCTTCTTGGTATAATCCTTTCGCTCATACTTATCGCAAAGTGCCTCAATTTGACTTGTAAACTTTGCGAGGTCCTTATTTGCGCCACCGCGATTTTGCTCGATTACGTTCATTAGGTGTCTGCCTGCGGTAAGGAGTCGCTCAAACACTACGCTTGCGCGCTTTTTGGTGTTGGCAATTCTCGGAGTTACGCGAGTTACAATGCCCTTTTCAACACACTCTCCGCTTACAAGGTCGAACACATCCCCACTAAACGGAGCTATCGCCTCGTAGCCGAGAGTGGCCTTTATTTCCTTGGCGAAATCGTCGCATACGCTATCTCCACCATGGTTGACAAAAACCCTTCTCGGTGCTTTCTCGAGCGCGCCAAGCCAATCAAGGAGCATATTTTTGTCCGCGTGTCCACTGATTCCGGCAATCGTTTCGATATGCGCGCGCACCGCAATCTCCTCGCCAAAGAGGTTGACAAGCCTCTCACCGTCGATTATGCGCCTGCCAAGCGTTCCCTCACTCTGATAGCCAACAAAGAGAATAGTGCTTTCCTTGCGCCACAAATTGTGCTTTAGGTGGTGTCTAATTCTACCTGCCTCGCACATTCCCGATGCCGAAATTATAACCTTTGGAGTCATATTTTCGTTTATCGCGCGCGAATCGTCGCTCGTTATCGCGAGGTTCAAGCTCTTAAAGGTGATAGGATTGATATTTTTCGAGAGCAAATCGAGAGTTTCCTCGTCGTAAAAATCGGTTAATCCCGATGCGTAAATGCCCGTTGCCTCAATTGCAAGAGGGCTATCCACGAAAACAGGGAAATCGCCGTGATTTTTAACGAGCCCCTCGGTCTTTATCTTCCTTATAAGATACAAAATCTCTTGCGTTCTGCCAATCGCAAAGGACGGAATTACAACGTTTCCACCCCTGTCAAGAGTTTCTTGAATGATTTTGGTAAACTGCGTTTCGTAATCGGGGCGCTCACCGTGAAGCCTGTCGCCATAGGTTGACTCCACAATTACATAGTCGGCTGATTTTGGCTTTTGAGGATCACGGATAAGAGGGCGCGCGGTGTTTCCAATATCGCCCGAGAAGAGAAGCGTTGTTTTCTCGCCCTTTTCGGTTATTGTAACATAAATGCTTGATGAGCCGAGCAAATGCCCCGCATCAAGAAAGGAAATCGTTACACCGTCGAGAATTTCGATTTCTTCATTATATGAATAAGATTCAAAAAGCGAAAGCGCCTTTTCGGCATCAGCCACTGTGTAAATCGGTGAATATTCGTCCTCGCCTGCGCGCTTTGCCTTTCGAGAGCGCCACTTTGCCTCAAATTCCTGAATATGTGCGCTATCACGAAGCATAATCTCGCAAAGACGGTGCGTTGCAACGGTCGAATAGATAGGTCCGTTATAGCCACTTGCCACCATTGCCGGGATTTTGCCCGAATGGTCTATGTGCGCGTGCGTGAGAAGTATTGCATCAATGTCGATAGGCAAAATCGGAAGGTCGGCATTTTCGTATGTGTCAACGCCCTGCTCCATACCGCAATCGACAAGAATGTTTTTTGTGCCTATACTGATAAGAGTGCAAGAGCCCGTTACCTCGTGCGCTGCACCGATAAAAGTTAATTTCATAAAATCACTCCCTTCATCTGATTATATTGTATCATTTTTAAGATGATTTGTAAAGAAAAAATCATTTTTTGAAATTTTTTTGAAAAAATCGCTTCATATTATATAAGTATATATATATATTATAGATTTTTGTGTCTTATGCACAAAAACGTCCTCTTAAAATTCTCCGCTTTGCAACAAATTCACGAAAAACTATTGACAAAACGCAAAATCTCTGCTACAATAAAAGTACAAAGAGAGAGCAAACACAGGATAGAGCCAACGCCCGAGAGGGCAAGGGCAAGTCGGTGCTCGAGAATAACTCTCTTATAGCTTCACCAAGACCCAAGGTGAATATAGATTGAAGGATTTTCCAAAACGCAAGGAAAGTCCGACAGACCTCGTGACGAGAAAGCGAGGGGCGGTGAGGCTGATTCTAACAGGAGGTGCGGTCCAATGGCAAGTGAACCACAGAGTGAGAGCATAACTGAATATACTGCTATGGGAGCGTGCCATAGACAGTAAGCAAAAAGCCTATTATCGAAAAGATTTAAGTAGAAATTGAGGTTTTTGAGCGAGAACAGCAAATTGTATTTGGTTGTGCTTAATAACCCTTAAAAATTGAATATCATTCGAATATAAGATTAAAACGGAGAAAGGTCAAGGTTTTAAGCTTTCAAGTAGTTACCGTAATTTAACAAAAGAAACAAAATCATCCGAATACAAGCATTTAAAGTGGGAAAGGACAAGGTTTTAGCTTTCAAGTAGTTACTGTAAATTAAAAACGAAACTAAGAAAAAGAGGACAGACCAATGTACTAAGTTTAACTCATAGGAAATTCAAAATTCAAAAAGAGGATAGACCAATGTACTAATTTAGATTGAGAACGTTTCTTCATAAAGAAAACGTTTGCTTGATGGGATAAAGAAACGGCAATCGCAAGATTGCCGTTTTTCTTTTGCCACATACTGCCGCTTGACTTTTATATTATATAATGGTAAAATAAAAAGGAAAGGCGGTGCTTGATTTGAACATTAAAAGAATTCCAAGCTTTATTATTTTAGCATTAGTATACGCCGTAGCTACCGTGGCAGGGATTTTCACCTACCTGTCGCTTGAGCTTGACACGTGGCTGTCGCTTTTGATAGCCGATACCGTGGCAACGGTTGTTACCTTTATTTTCAGTCTTATTTTCAAAAACGCATCGGTTTACGACCCGTATTGGAGCGTTCAACCTATCGTTATCGTGCTTTGCTTTGCGTGGGGAAGGGCGCTTAGCCTTGCCTCGATTGTCGTAATTTGCGTTATCGCAATTTGGGCAATTCGCTTAACTGCCAACTGGGCATACACGTTTCACGGTATGGCGCATCAGGATTGGCGATACACAATGCTTTGCGAAAAGACCGGCAAGCTTTATCCCATAATCAATTTCGTGGGAATTCATATGGTGCCAACGCTCGTCGTTTACGCCTGCACGCTCCCTGCCGTTTATCTTATCATAAACGATGCAACACTAAACCCTGTGTCGCTTATTTTCGCGTGTGTTAGCCTTTTTGCCGCTACAATTCAAGGCATTTCGGACATTCAAATGCACAAATATCGAAAAAATAGAACAACACCGTTTATAAGAGACGGTCTTTGGAAAAATTCGCGCCATCCAAATTACCTTGGCGAAATACTTATGTGGTGGGGAGTCGGCGCATTTTGCGTTCTCAATATGCCCTCTATGTGGTATCTTATCACAGGCGCGATTTTAAACAACCTTCTTTTCCTCTTTGTCAGCGTTCCGTTAGCCGACGGAAGACAAAGCAAAAAGGAAGGCTTTGAGCAATACAAAAAAGAAACAAGAATGTTTTTACCTATAAAACGCTTTCGTTAAGGAGTAATATGCAAAAATCTAAAAGTAAATTTTACACAGCCCTCGTGATTTTCTCCCTTGTCGGTCAAATTGCCTGGGTTGTCGAGAATATGTATTTCAACGTATTCATTTATCAAATGTTCAACGCAAGTGCCTCGGATATTGCCACGATGGTAATGGCGAGCGCAATTTCAGCAACACTAACCACCGTTTTAATCGGCGCACTCTCCGATAAGCTCGGAAAAAGGCGCGTGTTTATCTCGGCAGGATATATTTTGTGGGGATTTTCGATTTTGTCCTTCGCGCTTATAAGACAGGATATAATAGGAAAGCTTTTCCCTGCCGTTAGTGCGAGCGCGCTTTGCGTAACCCTCGTTATCGTAATGGACTGCGTTATGACCTTCTTCGGCTCAAGCGCAAACGATGCGTGCTTTAACGCGTGGCTAACTGACGTAACGGACGACTCCTCGCGCGGTAAGGCAGAGGGAATAAACGCGATGATGCCACTCGTTGCAATCCTTTGCGTGTTCGGTGGCTTTATGTCCTTTGATTTGTCGGAGCGTTCATCTTGGACAACAATCTTTATAATAATCGGCGCATCGGTTGTCGTAATCGGTGTCCTCGGATTTTTCTTGATTAACGAGCCAAAAATCAAAACCGACGAAAATCAAAGCTATTTCAAGAATATAATTTATGGCTTTAGACCTAGCGTAATAAAGCAAAATCCAATCCTTTATCTACTTCTTATCGCGTTTGCGATTTTTGGAATTTCAATCCAAATCTTTATGCCGTATCTCATTCTTTACTACACGGAAAGCCTCAAAATGGCGGACTATGTGCTTATAATGGCACCTGCAATCGTGCTTGCCTCGGTGTTTACTGCGCTTTGGGGCAGGGCATACGATAAGCTCGGCTTCGGTCGCTCGGTTGTGCCGTCGATTGCCCTTTTGATGATAGGCTATCTTGTTTTGTTCTTCTTCCGTGGCACGCTTCTCGTATTTGTCGGCTCGCTTCTTATGATGTGCGGATATCTTGCGGGAATGGCAGTGTTCGGTGCATCAATTCGTGATAACACCCCCGAAAACAAGTCGGGAATGTTCCAAGGACTTCGCATTGTCGCACAGGTTCTTATCCCCGGAGTTGTCGGCCCTGCAATCGGTGAGGCAATCTTAAAGGATGCCGAGCTTGTTACAAACGATGACGGAACAACCTCGTTTATTCCAAATGAGGGAATATTTATGGGCGCACTAGTGGTTGCACTTGTGCTTTCGGTGTTCCTTGTACTTCTACTTTTCCTTACAAAAAAGCTAAAAAAGCCCAACCTGTGTAAATTATCCACACCTGAGGGCGAAAATTACGATGAAAACGCGTGGAACGAGTATCCTCGTCCACAGCTTAAGCGCGATTCGTTCTTCTCTCTTAACGGAGAGTGGGAATTTTCCGAGGACTACCCCGAGAAAATTCTCGTTCCGTTCCCACCTGAGAGCGATATGTCGGGCATCGGCAGAGCTATTTCCAAGGGCGAAAAGGTATATTATAGAAAGAAATTCACCTTGCCCGAGGGCTTTTCTCGCGATAGAGTTATTCTTAATTTCGGTGCAAGCGACGGAGCGACAACCGTTTCTCTTAACGGTGCACTTCTCGGCATAAATCTAAACGGCTATCTTCCGTTCTCGTTTGATATAACCGAGCATTTAAAGGACGAAAATGTTCTCGAACTTATAAGCGAGGATATGGAAAAAATGCTTCCGTATGGCAAGCAAAGAGGCAAGAGAGGCGGAATGTGGTATACCGACATAAGCGGTATATGGCAAAGCGTTTGGCTTGAAAGCGTTTCTGACGAATATATCAAAAAAATAAAAATAGAGCCACTTGAAAATGGCGTAATTATCCACACAGAGGGCGCAAAAAACGGTAAAATCACCGTAAAAGCACCAAACGGAGAGCTTGAATTTGAGCTTCGTGAGTCGGAGTGCAAAATCGAGCTTGACAATCCCGAAAGATGGTCGCCCGAAAATCCGTACCTTTATGAATTTACAATTAAGACGGAAAGCGACGAGGTTGAGTCCTACTTTGCCGTTCGCACCCTTGAAATTAAGGAAGTTGATGGCGTTAAGAGAATTTGCCTAAACGGTAAGCCCTATTTCTTCCACGGCTTGCTCGACCAAGGCTACTTCCCCGAGGGAATTTACACACCAGCCTCTCCAAAATGCCTTGAAAATGACGTTTTGGAGATGAAATCGCTCGGCTTTAACACCCTTCGTAAGCACATTAAAATCGAGCACGAGCTTTTCTATTATTATTGCGACAAGCACGGAATGGTAGTTTTCCAGGATATGGTAAACAACGGCACGTATTCGTTTATTCGCGATACGGCACTTCCCACAATAGGCTTTAAAAGGCGCAACGACAAAAGGGGAAGAAAGGACTACCTAGTGTTCTTTGAGCAGGCTATGGTTGACACCGTAAGCGCACTTTATAACCATCCCTGTATTTGTTATTGGACAATTTACAACGAGGGCTGGGGACAAATCGACTCTCAAAAAATGTATGAAAAAATGAAGACTCTTGACACCTCGCGCATAATTGACACAGCCTCTGGTTGGTTTAAGGGCGCAGAGAGCGACGTTGAAAGTGAGCACGTTTATTTTAAAAAGGTAAAGCTTCCCTGTGCGGATAAGCCGATTGTTCTAAGCGAGTTCGGTGGATATTCGTACAAGGTGGCAGGACACATTTTCAATCCCGATAATACCTATGGCTACCGTTTCTTTAAGGAGCAAAATAAGTTCGAGGACGCGCTTGTGTCCCTTTACGAAAACGAGATAGCTCCACTTGTAAAGGGCGGACTCTGTGGCGCAATTTATACACAGCTAAGCGACGTTGAGGACGAAACAAACGGTCTTTTGACCTACGATAGAAAGGTCCTTAAGGTTTCAAAGGAGCGAATGCTCGCAATTGCCGAGAAATTAAAGCTTTAAAAAAGAAAACCACACTCAGTCGAGTGTGGTTTTTTATTTATTCTTCGATTTTTTCAGGAAGAGGAATGATATCTCTTACTGTAACAATATTTACAGCCTTAAGGGTTGCGCCCTTGGTAACCATAGCTGTGTAAGGGATTTCAAGAGTTGCGTCGTTTTCGTCGGTTTTGTATTGCTTTTGGATAAAGGAAATATCACTTTCGTCCTCGCCATATACGTAGCCTGCAACGATAAGATCAAGTCCTACGTGGTTTTGATTAGCGAAATCAAATCCACCAATGTAGCAGTTGAAGTAGTCGTAATCTCTTGAGGTCATCTCAACGATGATACCGGTCTTTTCGCCCTTTGCGTTAGTAGAGGTAAGCTCACCGTTTTGAATAAATACGTCAACGTTTTCAAAGTGAGAAGCGTTAGCGATAATAATGCCGAAGTGGATTGCACCCTCGTACTCCTCGTAAAGCTTCATAGCCTTTATGTTAATCTTAAACTTTGTATCAATACCGCCCGAGGTGCGCTCCTTGTATGCATATCCCTCGTGAGTGAACATAGCCTCAAGGTCTTCAACCTTGTCGAGTGCCTTACAGGTTGCATTAGAGCAGTAGGTGTTGTGCACACCTGCACTTGTAAAGCCGTTTGCAAAGATTACGTCGTGCTCTTCATTGTGAGCGATAGCATCAGAGGCAAGGAACTTATCGCACTTGCCCTCACCGAAGTTCTTGCAATAGTTAGCGGTTGTGCAGTCGAAATCGTCAACGTAGCTATGTGGAAGCATGGAGTTTGGAATTTCACCGTTTACCAAAATTGTATTACAGAAGCACCTTGTTGTAGCACTCTTATTTGAATAGCACGTTGCATCTACAACCTGTGCTAAGCGTGGATTTTCAAGGTGAGGTGTCTTTCTTACATTACCAAAAAGTCCATCGGTCGTTGTAGCAAGCTCCTCAACAGTCAGCCATGTTACAGTGTTCCAGCGCGCTCTGCCAACATAGCCAAGCTCGGTATAGTAGTAAACATAAGTCTCCTTACCTCCAACGGTAAGCACACTCTTGTCAGTGGTGTTAGGGAAGAAAAAATGGATATATCCGCCACCGCTTATCGTTTCGGAGATGTTGAAGCTTGTCATGTTTCCAAGGAATACAACATTTTTATCGCCCGATGTCGAAGACGTCCAGCTCGTAAACTGATGGCCTGACCAGCTTGTGAGATTCGTTCCGAATACAACGGTTGTATTCATGCTTGGGCAATTTCTAAAGGTATGAGTTGACATAGAGCTCAAGGTGTTC
>JAZKZO010000005.1:0-11040 GCA_045612665.1 Eubacteriales bacterium | reverse complement strand
GTTCATTCGAACAACGTAAAATACGTAGGAGTTTTCAAATGCGGCTTCGGAAAGTCTTGAAAATTTGTAGCTTAAAGCCGTTTCGTTTCTAATTGATAGATATTCGTCATAGGTCGTTACAAATTGAATGCTTTCCTTGACAGCAGTATTAACCACTTCTGCGTAATATTCGCGATAGTAGAAGCTGGTGCTTCCTTTGATGCTTGAAAAAGCACTTTCCTCGGACGACTGTTCCTCGCTCGAGGAACTACTCGACTCCTCGGGTGTGTCGCACGCAACAAGCGCTCCAAGGCATAAAATCATTGCAAGCAATAAAGCTAGTAGTTTTTTCATGTAATCACCTCGCTAATATAATATAGTTACAGTTTTAGCAAAATAGTCAATGACGACTGTTATCTTGTTCATATAAATTGTTTGTGTCTTTCCGTTCTGCACAAATGTTATGGAGTAATAATATTCCCTCGTTTCTCCCGTTACGTTTGGGGTTGTTATCATATTTGTCAACTGCGAGCTTTGAACAGCTATATTTCCACTTGATGGATCGGAAAAGGCGGAAACAACGATCTCGCACATAAGATCTCGAGCATCTCTATTGCCACGTTCGAATAAATACAACATTCCAAAGTAAACCTGTATTCCATTAGATAATGTAATATCTCTTGATGTGGTATCGAGTGGCTCTATAGCAAACGGACCACATGCGTCGCAAATCATACGGTGAGCAAACTCTTGCTGACAATCAGTTTGAATAATCACCTTTTCCTTACAAGCACAAGAAAATGTAAACGTTGCATAAAGATCAATAGGAAGATATTCGTTATTGTTCTCGATTTCACTTCCTACCTCGTCGTCATCAATTATAACATTTTGATCGTTCATATCAGCAACTATTTTAAACCTGTACCATCCGCCGGTGGCGATGGTTACTTTAAACGCTTCTACGTTGTTGATTTCATCGGTAGATTGCATAATAACGTTGTCGTTTGAATCTATTATTTGAATGTCAAGATTGTTCAAATATGCACGCGTTCCTAAAATGTTGTTGGTATTATTTTCGTATACTAATGTAATTTCAAGCGTTGTTCCGGGGTCGAAAATATATTCTTCGGTTGTGAAATAATGCGAATAGCTAAAAACTAGTGGATAATATACCCCTCCTTGAGCCATTCTTATGGCTGCTTTTATACTTAAAAGCCCTGCTCCGGATTTCTCTTTTGGCACTGCCGAAACACCAGAAATTTTGTTAGAGTCTAATATTTCATAAGTTAGATTACTTGTTCCGGACGAACCTGCCTGTATTGCGGTTTCATCTGCAGAGTTCAATAATAATGCCTTTACAGTGTCCGGATTAAACAACAATTCTGGATTCGCTTGCATCATAAGGGCGACAGTTGCTGTTACAATAGGAGCAGAATACGAGGTGCCCGAACCAATATTTGTATCTATATGCTGACCGTTTTGGTTTGTATACATGTGGAAATTAGAGCCGAACATTGAGATGTCCGGTTTGTTTGTAGCGTAATCCGCTTCTGCATAACAGCTGTCATTTGACAAACTATATTGATCGGCATATTTCAGATTAGAAACATTTCCGACGGTGATTGCGTTATAAGAGCTTGCAGGATTAGATATATTTAAACGGTCGCTAATTGAAATGTTTTCGTTCGAATATCTATTACCGGCAGCAACTACAACGCTTATGCGATACTGCGCTATATACATATCGGTCAATTTGTCTATGGTGTTATGACCCCAAATATAATTTTTGGTTCCATCTTCGTTTTCGTAATAGTAAAAACCTCCCCATGAGATGTTTACTACCGATACATTGTTGTCAATAAACCATTCGAAAGCAAGCTCGTATGCAAAATGAGAAGGATCGCCATACTCGCTTGTGTAATATATGGTCGCTCCTGTTGCTATGCCTTGATAGGTAACTCCATTCACGGTAACGGGAGAACCAGCAAGAACGGACAAGACGGAACTGACATGCTTCCCGACGGGTCCGCCGACAACATCCGTAATTATTCCTCTGTTAGCTAAGTGAGGGTTTGACAAATCAATGCAAAGGCCATCAGGAATCGGATCTCCAGCCGCATCGGTTTGGCCTAAGTAATTTTGAGTTTCTAACACGCCTATTCTTATGCCTGCTCCATTATACCCGAGAGTGTCGTGTGGAGTCATATAATAGCCTTGGTTATCAACGTTATAATCATCGTGTGTAGAAAATGACACAGTTTCTCTTATGATATTTGGGTTGCGATATTCGATCGTAAAAACTACGGGAAACCTCTCCATATCATCAACGTATGATTTTTTGCACTCCATAGTTACTCTGCAAAGGAGTGGATCAAGATAAACATTTCTGCATTTATCGAGGTCGAGAGAGTTATAGAATGTGGTATTTACGGCTGTGTTTACTGTTTTTCTTGACTGACGGTAGTCAGACAAGAATTGATTTCTTTCGGACAACTCGATAATTTCGCTCGAGGTCATATCGCTTTCAATACAGGTATCTATTTCCTCGTCCGTCATTATACCCGAAAGATTTGCTTGCGCCTTAAAGGTATTGCCTGTAAGGTTTCTTATATCCATTACTCCCTGCGACATTGACTGCAACTTATATTCGTTTGCCTTTGCAAGGTTTTCAAGCCCCTTGGATAGAAGCTTTTCCTTTACCTCTATCTTTTCTTGTATATACGCTTCCTCGGTATCGGCTGTTATACTCTTACCGAGTCTTTGAGAGAGAACCTCATAAAGCATATCCTCTCCATAATCGTTTAACCACACATAGACGGGAACATATTCGTCATCGTCTACTGTATCAAGATGTGCCTGTAAATCAGATGTTATTTTTTGTTCGTTTGTGTCTTTAACTTGTACTGCCTGTTCCGTTACGCTCTCGGCATTTACACACATTGCAAATGGCGAAAGTAGCATTAACGTAACAAGCAGGATTGAAAACATTTTCTTCATAATGTTTCTCCTTTACTTAATGTTATGACTTTCGTCGTTTTGTTGATGGGTGAATGAAATTAAAAGAAACAAAAGCTATCTGAAAACGGTACACCTCCTTAATCCTATAATATATATTATATTGCACAAAACAATCTCGAAAATAACATACCTTTTTGTATGTTTTGCTCAATTTCATTATATCATACTTAGTATGACTTGTAAATATTTTCCTTAAAATTTAACAATTTGTTCACAAAATCAAAAAGGCACTCGAAAGTGCCTTTTTCTTTTAGTTAAATATTTCGGTTGCGCATTTTTCAACTGCGAGGCCTGCCTTATATGACTTCATAAAGCGGGCAAACTTTGCCTTTTCAGCGTCGGAAGCCACGGTTGTTTCCTTCTCTGCGCTTTCAAAGAGCTTATCAAGAAATTCTCCAAGAGTTGTATTTTCAAGTGTTGCGAACAAAGCCAAGAGAGCAACTCCCCAAGCTCCGCCCTCTCCTGCGTTTTTCATAACGGTAATAGGTGCACCGAGCGCTGCGCTCATTGCGTTTGCACCGATAAACGGAGTCTTAAAGAAGCCACCGTGCCCACAAATCGCCTCGATTTGTACCTTTTCCTCGGCAAGGATTTCCATACCGATGCTCATAGCACCGAGTGCGCTATATAGTTGCATTTGCATAAAGTTTGCAAAGGTGAGCTTACCGCTTGGCATTCTTGCAACGAGTGGAATACCCGTTTCCAAATCAACAATAGGCTCGCCCGAGAGGAAGTTATAGCCAACGAGTCCACCGAGGTCGTCATCGCTATTTGCGCTTACCTCATACATCATATCGTAAAGCTTGCCCTTCTTCATCGAAACGCCTGCCATATTAAGAAGCTCATCAAAGAGATTTGCCCAAGCGTTGATTTCTGATGTAAAGTTGTTTGCGTGTACCATTGCAACGGTATCGCCCGACGGTGTTGCCACAATGTCAATCATTGAATTAACTCTTGAAAGTGGCTTTTCCAAAACTACCATAGCAAAGGCCGATGTTCCTGCCGAAACGTTACCTGTGCGTACCTTAACTGCGTTTGTTGCAACCATTCCCGTGCCTGCATCTCCCTCAGGTGGGCAAAGGATTGCGCCTGCCTTAAGTGTGCCTGTTGGGTCGAGCAATTTTGCACCGTCCTCGGTTAGCTTTCCTGCAAATTCACCTGCATTAAGAGCCTTTGGAAGGAGTGCGCCAAGGTCTGCGTTGACTCCGTGCTTTGCAAGAAGTGAATTGAAGATTGCAATTCTATCCTTATCGTAATCGCCGTCCTTGATTGGGAACATTCCCGCTGCGTCGCCTATACCGAGAACTCTTTCACCTGTAAGCATAAAGTGAACGTAGCCTGCAAGAGTTGTAAGGAATGTAACCTGTCCTACATGCGCCTCACCGTTCAAAACTGCCTGATAGAAGTGAGTGCCACTCCATCTTTGAGGCATATTAAATCCAAGCTCACGTGTGAGCTCCTCGGACGCCTGTGCGGTTGTTGTATTTCTCCAGGTTCTAAACGGAACGAGTAAATTGTCGTCCTTATCAAACGCGAGATATCCGTGCATCATTGCCGAAATTCCGATGCTGTCAAGATTTTCGATAGGGCTACCGTAATCCTCGCAAAGAGATTTATAGGAAGCGCGAAGACCGTTCCACACATCGTCAAGGGAGTATGTCCAAAAGCCGTTTTCAAGCTTATTCTCCCAGTCGTGCGCGCCCTGTGCGATAACCGCACCGCTTTCGTCAACTAATACCGATTTTATTCTTGTTGAGCCAAGCTCAATTCCAAGTACCTTTTTCATAATTACCTCCAAAAAGTAAGCTTTCTATTATTGTAACATATTCTAAGGTATATTTCAATTATTTTCTTATTGAAAAACACATTTTCGCGTTAGGTGCGCTCGCCTCGTAATCGCCATAGAAGCCACGGAAGCGCGCGTAACCGTTTTCGTCGGTTTCAACCTCGAGCTCAGTGTGCCATTCCTTTGTTATCAGGTCCTTTATCGCATAATAAGCAGGCTTTGGCGAGAGGTCGAAGCGAAGGAGTCCACCATAATACACGTTTTCGCCAACGCTCATATTCCCCTGCGACCATCTTATGGCCTCAGGAGTTGGATTATCGACGTAAGCGTAGCCGTCAACCAAATTCCAATAGATGATTTGCTCCATTGCAGGATGAGAAAACCACACCCTGTATAGATTTTTGATAATTTCCGCTTGGATTTCCTCGTCCTTTTCATCATTTGAGTAAGCGGGAATTGTAATCTCGGTTACCTGTAAATGCTTTGACAAATTAGAGTACAAATTCATATGGTCGTAAAGGGATTTGGGATTATAAAGATAGCTTGATTTAGCTATTTCGGACTCTCTGCTTTCAAACATATGGAACTGCGCTCCTATGGCATCAATCCTAGCGCCCTTTAGCATACTTGATTCGGTGTATGCGTAATAGCTGTCGGTCGAACGGCAGTTTGCGCCCCAAAAAGCATCGGTATATTCGTTTATAACTAGCTGATTATTAGGAAAATACTTTTCGGCTAGCTTAAAGCACCATTCCACGTAGTCGTTTTCGTCATAAAATTTTGTAACCCTATGGTTCCAAAGCATTTCGTTTGTTACCTCAATTGTAGGGATTTTATGTGCGTATCTTTTGGCAATTTCCTTGTATCTATTTTCAAGCGCATCCTTAATCTCTTCAACCTCTAAATCGGATAGCCACCTCGGGAAATGATGCTCGTATGCCAAGGCGTGCTCGCGTGGCTCAATTCCGTTTTCCTCGCAAAATTTCATGCAAAGGTCGATAGGCGGGCGTCTGTAATACGGCTCCGAGCCAATTTCGTATCTTAATTTGCCCTTTTCAGGCTCAAGGCTTGCCCAATAGAACGGAAGGGTTGCCATATTGAAAACGCTCTTAAAGGCGCTCTTATACGCATCGTTTTTCTCCTTTGTTTCAAGCTCGTCAAGCATAAATATGTTAGCACCAAACTTGAAATCGTGAGAAATTTGCTTAATTTTAACTACCGTGTTAGCGAGCGCGTTGCCGTTTTCGTCCGTTATTTTGACGCAGGCATCGCCCTTTCGGTATTTTTCAATGTTTTCCTCAACCGTCGTGTCAAGAAAATCACGCTCACTCTTAAAATATTTTAATACTTCTTCTCTTTCGTACATAATAGCACCTCACTTTAATAGATATAATTTCAATGGAATAATACAAAATAGCTTTACTTTTAAATTTCACAAATGGTATAAGTCAAAGAAAAATTTCCTATTTTACAAAAATCATACCGCAGTTTTGTAAATTTACGCGATTGATGCCCTTATGCAATACGCCACTTTCATAGCACTCTCCGAAAATATCGTTAAGCTCATATTTTCTGTCCTCATTGACTTCTACAAATATACCGTCATCGCCAGTGGAATTGAAAATATAGGCATTTTCATCGTTCTCAACAGTCACGGGACGGGAATGGTATATAACGGTAACGCTTTCAGTATCCTTTTTTGATTTTGCCACTGTATAGTTAGCATCCACTCCCCATAGCTCGAGCTCACCGTCAAGTAGGACTTCTTGATGACTACGCCAAAATGAAAGGAAGTATTTAAGAATTTTCTTGTGCTCATTGGTTATATTGTCAAAGCGAACCGAAATTTGCGGAACTGTAAACATAATAGCGAGTAATTGATACATAACGCCTTCATTCGTATCGTTCTTACTCCACATAAGCATATCGCTATGTACAGGTGTTTTTCCCGAGGTTAAGCGTAGGTTAAGTGAGCCTACTCGGTTAAAAATAGCATCGTTTGGACAATCGGCTACACGCAAGAAATTACAGTATTGAGTAAGCACAGGACCAACGTAGGATTGACGGAATTCTATCATAATTTCGGGATTGATTTTCTTAAGCTCCGTTGTTGCCTCATTAAGTAGAAGCTGTAAAGCCACATTGACGGAGGGAGTATCCATTTTATCATATTCCTTGGAGCTTTCCTCGTTTGTAATGAAGCGGTCAATAAAGTCCAGCTTCAAGCCATCCCAATTATATTTTTTTACATAGTTGCAATATGTATCAATCAAAAATCTGCGAACTTCGGGAAATCTCGGATCAAGAACGCTTGCAAAAACTCCGGGACGGTCACATAGAAATCTATCCTTAAAACGCTTGTGATTTTCGCTGTCGAAGCCTACAAATGGCACTGAAAACCATACCATAAATTTCATTCCAAGCTTATGGATTTCACCAACAAGTGCTTGCATATCAGGAATTTTCTTTTTGCAAATTTCCCAGTCACCGCAGGTTTTGGCAAATGCATCACTTTCAGACTCCGTGTACCAACCGGCATCTACAATTACCGTTTCCATACCTAATTCTTTGGCAATTTTACATTCATAAATAATTTCCTCAGAAGCTAATTTTGTGTGAAAACTGTACCAACAGGAGTAAAGAGGTAAGCGAGCACTCTCTGGAACGCAAGCGCATTTATAGCCAAGAGATGTCCACCATTCCTTAGTGTCTATTACAGATTTATAAAATGGAATATCTCTGCGGTCAATTCTGATAACAATCTCATACCCCTTCATTTCAGCACATAGTTTTGTAAATAAATTAATCTTAAAGCGAAGGCAACCGTTTTCCTCAACAACCCCCGTCATAATTTCCGCAGGAACAGTTGGGTCAGACAAAGCAACGGTTATCCTATTTTTGTTTGCTTTGTTATAAACGCAAATAAGAGGCATACCACTTGATACCTCGCTATCGTTTGTACGCATTCCCCATTCGGGAGTTAGATTATGCTGCTGAAAGGATTTTGAAGACCAAAAGCCATACATATCAACCTGATCCTCTTCCCAAATTATAGAATATATACTGGGATTTGTATGCTCGGCAAATTCAATTTTAAGCTTATATTCGCAAATTTCTCCATTCTTTATTTTGGTAAGTTCTTCGTTAGCAATCTTATTTTCAGTTTCTATTTTTAACTTGCCTAACATAGCGTAGTTGCTCCTTTTTTACGAAAAATTCTATATCGTAATTGTACCATAAACCTATAAAAAAAGCAAGCAAAATATAAACTCTTCAAATGTCACGCAAGTTGCTTTAAAATGCTTTATATTAGAAATTTGAACACCACAAAAACCTAAAAACAGGCACACAAAATGTGTACCTGTCCTGAAGTGTTATTTTTTTGAAGCCTTGAGCTTTTTAAGATAAGGGATAAAGTAAAAGGCGTTTACGTATACGGAAACGAAGATCAAATAAAGTGGCAAATACAAGCCGTAGCCCATACCTACAATCTCCTGCGCCTCGTTGTCGCGCAAGAAATAGAATGGGTCGGGGTCGATTTTGAACAAATAGATTTCCAAAAACGTGTAAATTAGCATAGCACCGAAGCAAATTCCCTCTTTGTAGATGCTACCGTATTTAAAATCGGTAAAGCCGTATGTGATAAAGCAAACGGCAATAACCAAGAAAAACGCATGAGTTACAATTGAATATAGATTTTCGAACAAAAGAAGCTCGTTAGTAAAGCCTGCGCTTGGATATGCAAAGAAAATCGTTGCGCAAAGAATTCCAACTGTTGATGCGAAGTTGTAGAAAAACTTCTTTTTAACAATAAGTGCAATAGATACAAGCCAACAGGAAATTGCGCATCCAGGTCTTGGAAGCAAAATTCTCAATACTCGATTGAGTGTAAGCTCGTCCGCCGTAATAAAGCCGTTTATTCTTCTCATCACGCCCAAAACGACTATCACAATCGCAAGAGATAAAAGAACCGTGTGCTTCAATCGTTCGCTTTTGTTTTTGAGCAAAATCGTTGAAGCAACAATAAATGCGGCGCACAAAATCATAGTAAGAATATGCCAAATTCCCCACGCGCCGTCAACCTTCGGGTTTGGGTACGTACTAAAAAGCCACTGTGAAAATGTCATAAATTCACCTCGTATCAAAAATTGACAATTTTATTATAGCATACTTTTTTGAAAAGTGTTGACTTTAAATGTAAAATTTCAAAATTCTCCGAATGATTTCTTAACGACTGCGTTCGAATCCCCCACCGTTTGTGTATGGTGCGCCCGAAATGCTTTGGCATTTTAACGGGGATGCATTGGCTCTGCCAATGTACTTCGCTCGGCTTTTGCTTGCAAGCAGACAACGCCTTACGCTCGTATCCGCACCCTATTCAAAAACTTTTCGTTTTTGAAGGAGTGTCGAATCCAACACGGAAAGCATAATAACCAAAAAACCACCCAATCGGGTGGTTTCTTGGTTATGGCGCGCCCCGGGGGATTTTCGCTCTTGAATTTTGCAAAGCGGTTTTTCGACATTTTTCATTTTCTTTGCAAAATTCTTCGGTCACCGTCTAAAATCATTCCCCGAATGATTTCTTAACGACTGCGTTCGAATCCCCCACCGTTTATGTAAGTGCATACAAAAAAGACAGGCGGTTGCCTGTCTTTTTTGTATGGCGCGCCCCGGGGGATTCGAACCCTCGACCTACCGGTTCGTAGCCGGGCACTCTATCCGCTGAGCTAGGAGCGCATTTCTTTTTGCGTAACATATGATAACACAATATTTTACAAATGTCAAGAGTATTTTTCGAAATTTTAAGATAAAAAGAAAAAAGGTATTGACAACACCAAAAAAATTGTGTATAATTGAAAAGCAAACTAAGAAACGGCGGTTTGTGCGATGCGCCATGAAGCGTATTCGCGTACTTTTATGGAGAAGTACTCAAGTGGCCGAAGAGGCGCCCCTGCTAAGGGTGTAGGTCGGGTAACCGGCGCGGAAGTTCAAATCTTCTCTTCTCCGCCAAATAAAAAAGGACACCAAACAGGGTGTCCTTTTTTATTTGTCTACGAAGGATTTGAACTTCTGCTCGTGGCTTTGCCACGAATAGAGTGCGCAAGTCCAACGAAAGCCGTCGTCTGCTTGCTAAATTAGCCTATTTGAGTTTTATAGCGCGTCCCAAAAATCATTTTCATGAACGATTGTAATACTTTTTCCTTTTTTTCTCAAGGTCATTGCTTTTTCTACTTTTCTGCCATAACAAGAGTATGCCCAGCAAGGATTTCCTCCTGCTCCAACAATCAAATAATCGGTTTTTTCCGAAACATTATCGATGTATTTACCGCCTGCATTTTCCACAATTGTTGCTATTTCGGTGCGTGTTGCTTTTTTAGACACGCCTGTAAAACAAAAGGTCTTATTTAGAAACTCTATTTCAGGACACAAAGCACAAATTCCACCTATTGAATACTTCTTTTGAATATCCAAAACATCTTCGCTATGCACATTGTATGATTCCGTAGTATCAACAAATGTTAAAAAGAACGCTTTAAGCATATTTTTTTCATCATCAGAAATCTTTTTGTCCTCTTTTGCTGCAACCAAGAGACTATACACCTCATCAAAAGGATATCTATTTTCCAAATCTACATTTTCTTCAAGCCAATCGTTAAGATTATCAATTTCTTCTTCGGAAATAATTCCATCAGAAACAATCCCATGTAAAATTCCCTCAAGTTGTTGTAGTTTACATGTAATAATATCGAAGTATAAATTCTCTTGTTCTACATCAACGAATTTTTTGCAAAGCCATAAAATATTTTCAGCTTCTTCCATATCTAAATTGTCGTCTTTAAACGCCTCGTCAATTGCAGGAAAAATCTCTTTGAAAGGAAAAACATTCAACAAATAATTGTGCAAAGTATACCAATTCTTTATTTCAGCTTTTTCTTTCTCATTTATACAGCCATCAGCTATCACACCTTCTAATATACCTATAAACGAATTCAACGATTTATGTAATTCTTCTCTTTTCATATATCGACGATAATCTCGCAACTCATTCATGACATATAATCCTCCATTTTAATTTCTTAAGATAATTTTACAATATTTATGTTTAAATGTCAATAGTTCGATTTTCATCTCACTTGCTCCGCCAAAAAACGACAGGTTTTTACCTGTCGTTTTTTTGTTACTTTTGAACCTCGATGATATTATGTATATCGATGCGAGGGATTTTGGTAGTTGCTTTGCCGTTTTCGTATTTGAAG
>JAZKZO010000004.1:0-68495 GCA_045612665.1 Eubacteriales bacterium | reverse complement strand
TAAATCTTGCAAAGCAATGCTTACATTGATAATTACATCTGTTTGTAATGTGAAAATTAATTACATGTGGCTTCATTTTAACCAACCTCCGTTTTGTTTTCATCTACATATACGAGGCGGTTTTCACAAGCTTAACATTTTCTGCAAGCTTTTTTCTAAATTTTATTTTTGAATAGTCATCAAGAATAAAGCAACCGAACTATTTCGTTACGAAAGTTTTGTTATCGGCTTTTATGCCGCGAAAGACGATTGACAAGAGTATTTAGTTATGGAAATCACGGCTCGAATGAGGCGCAATTTTTTTGTTGAAATGTTGAAATTTGTGTGGTATAATCAAATTAGATTAAAGTAAATTTGCTTTTGCAAACCATAGGCAAATAATGAAAAGAGGATATATTTGTGGATAAATACACTAAGGCTTTAATGATGGTTATTAAAATTCCTATAGGAATTTTTTGTATTTTAGCAGGACTTGCTTTTATTGGAGTGTCATTTTGGGTTTCAACATTCTCGGATATTGCAAGTATGTTATTAATAGCATCCTTGTTAGGTGGCGGTGCTATAATTAATTTTGGCATAGGCTATGCTTTTTTAGGAGATGAATACAAATCAACAAATATAGTTCGTGACGGTAACACTGCTTTTGCACCTATTGAGTCAAATAAATTCTTAAAAAGAAGAAAAATCGTTACTTTTATAGGATTTGTTTCATATATGCTACTTGCGGTATATTACATAGTAAGAGCAATTTTAGTCAACATATTTGCTGAGCGTTTCGATTATGATGCAAACATTGTGGCTTTGATTATTTTTGCGGTTGTTTCCTTAATACCAGCATTTTGTTTTTTTATGTTGTATAAAAGAACAAAACATATAGATTTGGGAGAAAAATAAAACAAAAGGCACGCGGTTGAGTGCCTTTTTTATTTAATTATTGCTCGTCGGTTGTGGTTGGGGGTGTGGTTGGGACGAGGGCTTCCATATCGTGTGCGATTCTTACCTGATTGAAGGTAATTGCGTTAAGCTTCATATCGCTATACGACTTTGTGGTTGTATATGCTTTGGAATTTACGTGTTGAGCCACCTTCATATTGCCCTCTCCGTCGTTTGTGTAGAGTCCTACTACGAGCTCAAGAGTGCCTGCCATATCTGCATTAAAATTGCTAATATCTACGTTCAAAATTGTATATTGCAAATCATCAACGCGAACCATAATTCCCTTTGCACTCGAATTGATCACCTCGCTTACAAAGAATGCCTCGCTTGATTTTACTGTATTTGCGTTTACTATAACCACGCCAAATGTAAAGCTTGGATAAAATTCCTTGTATTCCTTTACCGCATCAAGATTTACCATAAATCCTGCTTTGAGCGAGTAGCCGTCAGGTCCTACCGAATAGCCAAGGCAGGTAAAGAGTGCGGGTGCTTTTTCTGTAGCTTTATAAGTACAGCTCTCATTAGTACACGCAACCGTTTTTGTGCCGTTTTCAGTATAATCCGTATACACTATGCTTTCGTTAAGCCTTGCGCTTACCGAATGCTTTACAATTGTCGCACCGCAATTGTTACAAAGGCTGACGCAAGCATTTACCTCTGTTGTTTCCTCGTGAGCTCCGTTATAATCACAGGAGTTATAATCGTAAACTGCGCATTTAACATTTTGATCAGGCAATTGCTTATACGCTGAATATGAAATCAAATTTGAGTTATTTTCGCCTACCACTGTCAAAAAAGGAGTATTACCCGAGGGGTCAAGCTTTTTAAGAAGCTCATTAAAGCCGTCCTTGGAGCCGGAATAGAAAATTTGCTTTAATGCTGTTGCTTCTACAAATGCATTATATTCAATTTCCGGATTACTGCTAAGCCAAATAGTGGTAAGATTTTTACAAGCATAGAAGGTGTGATTTCCGATAAACGTTACTGTTGAAGGAAGCTTTATGCCTGAAATAGGGGTTTGAGCAAAGTTACCATACAATGGATTTCCTTCTTTAATTGTTGTTATCTTTGTTTTAGATAAGTCAACAACCTGATTAGCAAAAAGTGAGCTGCAATTACGGAAAGTGCCACCATAATTATAACCGTCTGTTGCACCTAAGCTTTCAAGCTCTGTTAGCTCCTCGATGTTTATATACTTTAGCTTTGTGCAATCTCCGAAGGCTCTACCACCGATTTTTGTGGTGTCAAGTCTCAAATATGCATATTCCAAAAGCATTGCGCCGTTTGGAGCCTTATTAACCTTATTAAACGTTTCCATTATCAAGGTCATTTTTTGAATTCCCTCTTGGTTAGGGTCGGTATCAAAGGCGATATCATCATCCATAATGTTGAAAACTACAATGTTCGCGTTATATCCGATTATAGATCCCCCGCTATATATGTTGACCTTCGCAAGAGCGGTTTGACCTCTGTTCGTTTCAGTATAGTATTCAACTCTTACCCCGTTATCTCCGTCCTCAATATCGTCAGCACGAATTGATTGAAGATTACCACTGTTATCAAGATACCAAATAAGAGCATTTCCCTCGTTGTCGAAAAGAGCTACCTCTATTCCACTATCAAGGATAACCTTGGTGGTTTTGTCCACATTGCTATGTACATCAGCAGACACCGCTAACGCAAAGAAGCATGCAAGAACAGCCACCATAGCAATTACCAATAACAATTTTCTTTTCATTGTTTTTCTCCTTTACTTAATTTATTCAGCGTAACATTGTATTTTTTTAGCATCATATTCGGGATAGAGGCGAGCCTCATCTCCGAGCATCCAACCAACACACGCAGTCTTAGCATATCTGCATAAGCCACGCCCAAGTCCAAGTCCTTTATCATATCGGAAAGCGCCTTGCCTGCCTCGTTTAAGCCGTTTTCGGGTAAATATATATCGAAATTCATAGCACTCTCCTATCTCACAAATAAAATTTTGTTTCCATAAGGTGACAAATCGAAGGTAAATCCACAATCTGCATTTTCCATCATATCGGTTGCAAGGGTGCATTTTTCCTCGAAACCAACAGTAATGTTGACCGACTCCTTGGACGTGTTTACAACAAAGGCAAGAAGCTGTTCTTTACCATCAAGGGCTGTGTATTTATAGTAGCTTATTTTTACCATTTCATTCGACGAGGACGCATTGTTTTTCCAATATGGCATCCATACGGAGCTTGTAATAGGAAAAGCATCAAAAATTTTCCACACCCTGCTCATAAGCTCTAAAGGATATTCAATATCGTTAGGTCGTGGCAATATTCCGTGCAATAATGCACAAGAGATTGCATCGTCAAAATTCCAATACGGTCGTCTTTCGTATGCTAAAAATTCAGTAGGCACGCCCATATTTTTTCCCGTGTATTCCGTGCGGAAGAAATCAAGGTCGATATGAGTCATTTTACCCTGCATCAGCTCGGATTGCAAGGTTTCTCCACACCAAATTTGGTCAATGTAAGGCAAAACCGTGAAATTTAAGAGCCCATACATATGAACGTTTATATGTCCGCCTCTTGATTTGACTGCCTTATATAGCTTTTTAAAAAGCTCTCTTATGGCGTTTATAGGATAGCTTCCTTGAAGCGTTCCATCGCTATCATACCAGCCACAGCCGTGTTCGGTATTGTAGCACAGCCTTGGATTAGCGGTGCTATCCAAATAAATTCCATCAATATTGCAGTCGTCCATTATTTTTGCAATACCGTCAACAAAATAATCGGAATAGTCGCTATTATAGCATACGGAAAGCGCCCTTTGATAAGGCACGCGCCACCAGCCACCGCCGTATTTGCCCTCTTTATTTTTGTTGACAACCTTGCTTGATATCTGACTCCATGCAGTTGACATTGTTGATATTTCGTAGCCGAAATAGGTGTAAACCTTAATTCCTCTTTTGTGGCACTCGTCCACGATGTATTTAAGCTGAGCCTCCGTGTATTCTGACAACTCGAAAAAGTTTTGGGACTTGTTCCATTTTTCGTGCAAGATAAGAGTATCTACGCCCTTTTCCTTTAATTTATCAAATCGGTTATCATGGCTTAAAAAGTCCCTATAATTGCCCTTAATCTTAATGCCACAATCCAAATGAAGCGCGTTATGTATATATGGGTTTTTTGGATAAGGCTTAACGGGTGTCAAATGAAATCCAAAATGGAAATCAATCGGGACAAAATTCTCATATCCCCTTTCCGTGTTGCCGTCCCACGCTTTCGGATGGCTATCCAACAATCTCACACGAAGTATCACTTCATTTTCAGTTGAAATAATTTCTATTGACTTTTTACCATCATCATTTTGCCAAAAGCGGTTATTTTCCGCAAACCAACCAAGGCCAAGCTCATCATTTCCTAGCCACAAAATCGGTTTAAAGGGTATGTGAAAGCCGTCCCTTGGTATTTTTCCGCTACCCGAGGTTGAGGAGCTTTTTATAACGCTTCCGTCATAGCAATATTTTTCTCCACCCGGGTACATATGATAAAGCTGGAAAAGCTCTTTTTTTAGCGGTATTTCAAGCCAAAGCTTGTCTAACTTGAAATTTAACGGTTTTATCTCTCCAACGCCTAAAGCCTGTGCAACGGTCAATCCCTTTGGCATAAGCTTTAAATCAATATCACAGGAGCCGTCGAAGTGAACTGTTGAACAAAAATCCACAATAAAGCGCTTGGATTGCTTGCATCCGCAAATGATAGCCTTTTCATCCGACCTACTTTGAATAAAGCTTTCGCTTTCGTTATTTTCATAGTCGTTTTCGAACTCGGATATTTCTGTGTCCTCTTCCATAACAAGACGCATAGGCGAGGATAAAAGCTCATTTTCGCCAACTCTCATAGAGCAAATCATTCCGTCAGCGCCAAAGGAATAGCTTTTATCTACAATTTCTACCCTATGAGTGAAATTTTCAGTTCTTACTCTTACAGGTATAAATGGGCTTGGAATTTTCATTTTCATTCTCCTTTAATGCATTCTAAAATCAAGCTTATACGGAATAGGATATTTTTCTAAAGTCTCTTTTTCGGTAATTTTCTCATATTCTCGCCCATCGTCGCTTGCGATTATACGACGGTAAAGCTCGCACCAAATTGCAGAAATAGAATACTCTCCCTCTCTAATATCGGGAATTACAAGGCTATCAGAAAGAATTGCCTTGGCTTTTGCAAGCTCCCCTAATTCTACGAAGCATTTTGCACGGTACATTTGTATACGACCGTTTGATATACCCTCGGACAAGGTCAAAAGGTCTTTATATTGTTTAGCCTTTATAGCAATCTCTCCGTACAAAACAAGTAGCGCAATATCGCTTTTTAAGCTCACGGCTTTGGAAATATATTCATATCCTTTTTGAATATTATCCTTCAAGTTGACCTCGATTTGTGCAAGGCAAGCAAGCGCAAGATGCTCGTACTCTCCCTTTACTGCCAAGAAATCCGACTCTGCACGCTTTAGCATATTATTGCTAACGGCTATTGCACCGCTCATATAGTAATCAAAATAATTCTTTTGAGCTTTTTTATCAATCAAGCTTAAATACCTTGCGTCAATGGAATATTCAAGTTTTGGTGTCTTTGGCGTAGGCTCTTGATTTATCAAGGTAGCAAAATAATTATTTTTGTCCGTCAGCTTTGGGAATTCACATATTGTGGGAGCTTCCCTTGGCTCAAGCATTTTTGCCAAAGCGCCACGCTCCGAGCCGTAAATTGTCGGCTCTGAGGCTTCCTTTATATCAAAAAATCCTCTAAAATTGCAATCGTGTGCCAAGCTGTCTATTTCCTTGCACAGGTCATTATAATCAGCGCTTCCGTTCTTTACGGTAACCGCTTGATAGCATTCGTTCCAAGAAATAATTTGCCGTGCATTCATCGAAATATGCTCAAATTGAGTTTTGGCAAGTCCTGCCTGAATTTCGGCATATTCACCACCGTCAGTTAGCCAATCGTTCCAATGCTTGCCACCCTCGGTATTGCCCCAAACAAAAAGCTTTCTGCCAATAAGAGCCTTGTCGGATTGTTGCAAAAGTCCCGTTCCGTCCTTTTCGATTGCTGCAATCCACTTTTTATTTTCTTTTGGAATATCCAAAAAGTAATCCTTGGCTACCTTTGCATTCGCAGGATAAGAAATATCGTTTCCGTCAATTACAGGTATGTCGTCATAGGATATTTCATAGCCACCGTTTTTATAAGTGGTTATATAGCTTTTATTAGCTGGCACAAGCACTCGTGTTTCTTTTTCTTGAGGGATAGCAATATTCGACCACCAATAAACGTACGTCGGTGCTTGTCTTGTATTTTCAATAGAAATATTGATACGCAAGGAATTCTTATATAATCCTGCCCGAATAACGTAGGCGAGTCCTCGTATTGCCTCGTACTCGTACATTTTTAATATTTCATCACCGTTAGAGTTGATTTCACGGCAAGCGAATAGCGGTGAGCAGGTAAAATGCGAATGACCTCTAACGCCTATGTTCCATTCTACGCCACCGGCAAACCAGGCATTGCGCAGGGCAAGATTAGCAAAGATGACAGCCTTGTTTTTATATAGCAGTTCTTTTTTTAGCTTCTTATCGTAAAGCGACCAAAGCCTACCGCCAAGAGTTGGCAAAAAGGTTGCGCGTATATATTCGTTTTCTAAAATAGCCGCAGGATATTTATGCTCCTTTAATTCTCTATCATAAATAGATTGCATTTTGTAAGGAAGCACGGACGGCACCATTCCTTGACCTATGTAAAGACCGTTATTGTCGGGTATATTTTCGTTTAGCTTAAAGGTCGGAAGGGATTTGTCGCTTTTTATATCGGGAATTTCAGATTCCTTCGGCAAATCTGCTGAAAGCAACAAAACGGATTCAAATTTCAGCATTATAGTCTCCTTGAAAATCGCTAGTAAATTATTTATAATATACTTCTTCAATTGTATTATAACAAAAAAAGTCGCACGGTTAAATAAACCAAACGACTTTTTGTTTTGTATCAAACGATCGTATTCACTGCCGATACGCCTCACGATACCTTGACGGTGAAACCCCTTTTGCCTTTGTGAAATTTTTAGTGAAGTGAAATATATCGCAATAGCCAAGCTGCTCCGCTATTTCATGAAGCTTAAAAAAGCCACTGCGAATAAGAATTTCCGCCTCTTCAATTCTGAGCCTCTCACGATAACGAGTAATCGACATTCCATAGGTGCGCAAAAAGCACGCGCGCAAATATGAGGTACTGACATTGCATTGCCTTGCAATATCATCAACTGATAGATTTTCTCTAAACGTTTTTCTCACAATTTTTTCAGCAGCTATCGCATCCTTATTTGCCAAATTCGCCTGTGGCTCTATCATGCTCAAAAGCTCAACATATAGGCTTGTAAGCAAAATTCTACTTTGCACAACGGAATTCTCCTCGTGTGAGAGAAACGTCCTTTCAATTTCATCAAAGCGCTCAATGTTTTTTGCGTTCAAATGCAAAATTCTAGGAAAAACGCGCTCCTTCTCAAAGCCGTCAAAATGGATATCAAAGGCAGAGGTAATATACGTCCCACCGTTAGGAAGCTCTATATTATAGTGATATCCTCGGCCAAGAAGCACTACGTCCCCCGGCGAGCACGGATAGGTGTTGCCCTTGTCATCGGCAAAGCTCCCTTCGCAATCTATAAAAAGCACAAAGCCGTCCCACTCTCTTGATCTGTTTTCAAACCGAAAGCCCTCGCTTTCTGTTTTTTTCACAACTGCATAAATTCGACCAACAAAGAAATCGTTATATGAAACCATTTTCTCCTCCATAGCAGTTAAAATCTGTTTTGTATCATTCGACTTTATTATAGCATCATTTTAAATAACAGTCAATAGCCTCAAGATTGATTTTTAATCAAGCAAGTCTTGAATTTTAAGAAAAAGATTCTAATTTCACGCTCACAAGCAAAGCAAAAGGCACTCGGTTGAGTGCCTTTTTTATTTAATTATTCCTCGTCGGTTACCCTTGGCTCACCAGCAAAGCGAAAGCACTCCGATTGGAGTGCTTTTTTCGTTCTAATTTCGCACATCAATTGACTTTTTAAGGTTTTTATGATAGAATATCATCAGATACAAAATAAGGAGCATATTTATGTTAGATAATTCGCTTTGGATTTCATATCCTACCAAAGAGGACTACACCTGTCCTGTATTCAAGAAGAAATTTACTGCTTCCAAGGAAATTAAAAAAGCGACCTTGAAAATCACTTCTCTCGGTTGTTATTATGCCGAGCTTAACGGCGAAAGAATCGGTGATTTTATTTTAGCACCCGGTTGGACGTACTACAAGCGTGCGCAAATGCAAGTATACGACATCACTCATATGATAAAGGGCGAAAATGAAATCAGGGCTACTCTTTCCTCTGCTTGGTTTAACGGCAGAATCAACATAAGAACAAGACTTGAGCTTCCCGACGTTTACCCTGCATTGATTTGCGAAATCGAGGTTGTATACAAGGACGGCTCCAAGGAATACGTTTACTCGGACGAGAGCTGGGAATGCTCTCTTAGCAAAATTACGTTCTCCGACATTTATGACGGTGAGAGCTACGATGCCACCTACGAGGAGAAATTCGGCCCTGTAAAGGTGCAGGATTATCACGAATTCAAGGTGGTTAAGCAACAGGGTGAAATCGTCAAGGAGCAAGAGGTAATTTATCCTCAAAGCATCTTTAAGACCCCTAAGGGTGAGACCGTTATCGACTTCGGTCAAGATATGACGGGATATTTTGAAATCAGTCTTGATGCAAAGAGGGGCGACAGGGTTTCTCTTTCCGTTGCCGAGGTGCTTGACAAGGAAGGCAATTTCTATACGGAAAACTACCGTAGTGCGAAGGCGAAATTCGATTACGTTTGTGATGACGGGCATCAGGTATACAAGCCGAAGCTATGCTTTTGGGGATTCAGATACATTCGTGTTGACGAGTTTCCTTGCGAGGTTACAAAGGACAGCATAAAGGCAATCGTGCTTCATTCCAATTTAAAGAGAACGGGATATCTAAGCTCGTCAAGTCCACTACTCAACAAGCTATTTTCAAATATAATTTGGGGACAAAAGGGCAACTTCCTTGATGTTCCTACCGACTGTCCTCAAAGAGATGAAAGACTCGGCTGGACAGGTGATGCGCAGGTGTTTATAAAAACCGCATCATACAACTATGACGTAGAAAAGTTCTTTGACAAGTGGCTTGAGGACCTTCGTCTTGAGCAAAAGCGTGAGGGGTTGGTTCCCTTCTGCGTTCCTCAGGTACACGAAAAGCCCGGAAGCTCAACTGCGGTTTGGAGTGACGCTTCAACAGTATGTCCTTGGCAAATTTACCTAACATATGCCAACAAGAAAATTCTTGCAAGACAGTTTAAGTCTATGTGCGCATACGTAGACGAGATTGGCAGACTTACAAAGGAAAAGTATCTTTGGTACGGATGCTGGCACTTTGGCGATTGGCTCGGACTTGATGCGCCTGCAGGCAGCTACAAGGGCTCAAGCGACCCTGACATTATTGCTACGATTTTCTATGCCTATGCGACAAGTCTTGTTATCAAGGCGGGCAAGGTGCTTGGCAAAAACGTATCGAAATACGAGAAGCTCCATGAGAAAATTTTGGAAACAGGAAGAAAGAAATTCACCGAATTCAACACACAAACCGAATGCGTAATTGCTCTCTATTTTGATTTTGCGCTTGACAAAAAGGCGATTGCCGACAAGCTTGCAAATATGATTATAGAAAACGGCAGAAGGCTCAAAACAGGATTCGTTGGCTCACCTTATCTACTACACGCATTATCACAAAACGGCTACACGGAGCTCGCATACGATTTGCTTTTACAAGAGGAGTTTCCGTCATGGCTATATTCCGTTAAGCAGGGCGCTACCACGATTTGGGAGCACTGGGACGGAATAAACGATAACGGCGAATTTTGGTCCAAGGATATGAACTCGTTTAACCACTATGCATACGGTAGTGTGGCTGACTGGGTTTACGGTGTGGCCTGCGGAATTCAAACGGTTGATGAAAAACCGGGATTTGAGGAGATTGTAATAAATCCGCATCCAACCGACAAGCTTGACCATTTAAGTGCTTCAATTATGACAAGACACGGTCTTGTAAGTTCCAAATGGTATCACGATAACGGCAAAATCAGATATGAAATCGTAACGCCTGTCAGAACCACGGTTATAATCGACGGCAAATCACAAATCGTTGAAAAGGGTACTTACATATTCTAATGAAAAAGGACACTCAACCGAGTGTCCTTTTGGCTTTCAGTTTTTACTTGCGCTTATGGGAGAGTAGCCACGTCCAAAGCTCGTCGCCCTCGTATGCATAATCCCACGCGTTATGCCAAACGCCTTGAAGTACCTTTATTTGTGCATTTCCTCCGCGCTTGTTTATAGATCTTATCATCTCTATGCTATTCTCTATTGGCACACAGTCGTCGCAATCTCCGTGATACACCATTACAGGTACATTTACGAGTGCTTCACCAAACCAATAAATTCCGCTTCCGCAAATAGGGGCTATTGCTGCAAATCTATCGCGGTCCGCCATTGCGAGCATCCAAGTGCCTGTGCCTCCCATAGAAAGTCCTGTAAGATATACTCTATCCTTATCAACAGGGAGCGTTTCGCATATATAGTCAAGGAATGCAAGCAACGATTCAGTGTAGCACGCCCAATATTTATCTCTTGGGCACTGCGGTGCTATGCAAATAAACGGATATTCCTTTCCGCTCTCTCTTACGTGCTTCATAAAGCCGTGGCGACACGCATCCTCGAGGTTATCTCCCCATTCTCCTGCTCCGTGTAAAAAGAAAACGAGAGGATATTTTTTATTCTCATCAAAATCCTTTGGCAAATATTTTGCATAAGCAAAGTTAAAATGCTTATCGCTTTCCCATTTGTGTTTAGTGTACATATTATCCCTCCGTTTTCACTCAGTTACTCTATCAAGGTATTCGAGCACATTTTTAAGATAATCGAGCTTATAGCCCAAAACTTCCAATGGGGCACATCTTTCGCCTGGAATTTCGAGGTTATAAAGTCCCTTGTAATCAAGCGCCTTCATTTCTCTTATAACGGAAACGAAATCAACGCTGCCACAGCCATACGGCATAAGGTGTTGGTCTCGGCTTTGGTCATTATCGGCTAGGTGAAGCGCCTTTATGTGCTTGCCTGCCTTTCTTATAAATGCCACTTGATCTCTATCGTTCAAATTAAGGTGTCCTGTGTCAAGGCAAATGCCGAGGTTTTTGCTATTAAACCTCTCGATAAAATACATAAGTCCGTCAATGGAGTTGATAAAATCGGTTGAAATCAGATTTTCAAGGCAAATAACCATATCGGTGTCCTTTATGTAATCCAAAAGCTCGGAAAGTGCCTTGCAGTTTTCCTCGATTTTCTCTTCTCTTGTAAGTGCTTCGTCTCTCCAGGTAAGGGAGTCGCAATGCAATACGGAATTTTTAATTCCCATAGCAAGGAACAAATCTATTTGCTTTTTCAAAAAGTCCTTGCCCTCATCCTTACAAAGCTTAGCCTCGTAGGAAAGGTGGCCCTGAGAAATTTCAAAACCGTTATCGCGTGCGAATTTGGCGAATTCTTCTCCCGCCTTTTTAATATCTCCACGCTCCATAAGCTTGTAGGCGTGTTCAAATGAAAGCTCACAGCTATTATATCCGTGTGCCTTAAATTCGAGAAGCATATCCTCGGGAGAAAGGTCGTAATAATAGCTTGACCAAATGCAATATTTCATTTATTTTTTCCTTTCAGCGCAAATTATTGCTTTAATTTTACTCATATCAAATTTTGGCTTTCTTTCGTATGTGTAAAGTCCGTTTACCTCTTGCTCTATATCATAAAGCTGAGTGTAGCAAAAGCCACAAACATACGGGCAATTTATAAGAGCGCTTACCAAGCTCTCGAATCTTTCAAGGAATTCCGCCTCGGTTTTAGGTCCGTCGCCATAGCCCCAACCACCTTCAACACCGTCAACGTCCCATCTAATACCGCCAAATTCGCTAAGATAGAGCGCCATATCCTTATAAAGGAGTGAATTTTGATATCTTGCAACACCGCTATGCCACGGATGCTTATCGTAATTTTGTAGCATTTCATCCTGCGACGGTGCAAGATATATTTTTCTAAAATCCTCTACGCTTTGGATATAATCGTGAAGGTCGTAAATATCGGATACAACCTGATAATTTCCACTTGTACCGATACAGGGACGAGTTGTATCGACTGATTTTGTAGTGTAGTAAAGCGCGCGGATGAAATCGTCGTTTTGGTGTCTGTTATTCCAATCCCACGTTTCGTTAAGAGGACACCAACCGATAATTGACGGGTGGTTAAAATCTCTTATAACCGCTCTTTGCCATTCAAGCAAAAACGGTGTTAGCTGATTCATATCGGAATAGTCGAGGTGAGCATTTGGCGATTCGCCAAAGACAAGATAGCCAAGCCTATCGCAATGGTACAAAAATCTTGGCTCAAAAATCTTTTGGTGAAGCCTTGCACCGTTGAAGCCTGCCTCAAAGGATAAAAGAATATCCCTTGACAGCTCCTCGTCGCTTTGTGCCGTATATATACCGTCCTTGTAATAGCCTTGGTCGAGGACTGTGCGTAAAAACACAGGCTTTCCGTTAAGAAGATAATTTCTATTATCAAATGATGTTGAGCGAATTCCGAAATAGCTTTTAACCTTATCCTCTCCATAGAAGAGCTCAAGGTCGTAAAGACCGCCCTTTCCTGCTTCCCACAAATGAAGCTCGTCAAGGCTTAGCGTTACGCGATTTATGCCGTTTTTAAGGGTCGTGCTAGTCTTGCCGACATTCTTGCCCTCAAAGCATGCTATCGCTTTAAAATCGGCATTTCCGACCACGTCAAGCTCAATTTGAACGCTCTTTTGCTCAATCGACGGATAATATTTGACACTCTTGATATAGTTCTTTTCTACATATTCGAGCCAAACGGTCTGCCAAATGCCTGTTGTACGGGTATAGCAGCACTCTATTGAATAATAGTTTTCACATTGCTTTCCCGACGCCTTATCGTTTGGATGAGTATCCTTTGCGCAAACGGTGATTATATTTTCCTCGCCCACCTTGACATAATCGGTTATATCTATATCAAAGCCAACGTATCCGCCTACATTATGATAAGCCTGCTTGTGATTTATATAAATAAAGCTTTCGTAATCAACCGCGCCAAAGTGCAAAATCACTCTTTTATCACAATTCTCGATATATACTCTTTTAAGATACCAAACACAATTTAAATAATCGGTAAGTCCGATGCCTGACAGCTTGCTTTCGGGACAAAACGGAACGGTGATTTTGGAGTCAAGATGCTCTCTTTCATGAAATTTTCTATCAATTCCGCTAATTCCGCGGTCAAGCTCAAATTCCCATTCACCGTTTAGGTTTATCCAATTTTCTCTTTCAAATTGCGGATTTGGATGCTCGGGTCTTGGAATATTCATTTTCGTTTCCTCTCTTATGTAAATTGAAACTTATTAAACGTCATGGACAGGGATTGCGTTTTTCTCTTTTTTTATTACCTTGGCGAAAATTATCGCATAGGTTACCATGGCACAAAAGGCGCTGACACCGTAGGCAAGGAAAAGCGTTGCAACCGAGCCACCGAGCAAATTCCATATTACGGTTGCCCAAAGCGTACGCAAGCCAAATCCAAAGATAAAGCCGACAACCATTGTGCAGTTGGGGCGTTTAAGCGCACGAAGGCTAAAGGAAAGCACCTCCATCAAGCTTGTTATAAAATGTGTAAAGCAAACAACGGTTAGCTGTTCTCTGCCGATTGCGATTACAGCCTCGCTATCAGTCATAATATCGAGAAGGGGTCTAGAAAAGATAACCACGAGTGTGCCGAGTGAAAGACTTGCAACAGTTGCGTAAGCGGCACTTGTCAACACGGTATTTTTTGCTCTATCTATTAGTCCTGCGCCGTAGCACTGTCCTACCATTGACATACAGGCGATAGCAATTGACATTCCAACATTATAAACGATAGCATCGAACTGTCCTGCAATTGCGTTTGCCGTCATTGCATCGGAGCTTATTGAGTTTACGCCTGCCGACATAAACAAATTGGCAACATAGAACGAAAGGCTACAAAGACAAGCGGGAACGCCTATTTTAACAATTTCCTTAAATTCATCCTTGAAAATTTTAAGATTTTTAAGCTCGATTTTGCAATATCCCTTGTTTCTAAGCATCGCTATCAAAGCAAGAATTAGCGACACAAGGTTGGAGAAAAGCGTTGCAAGAGCGACACCTGTAACGGTCATATCACACACGGCAATAAAGAAGATATTGAGTCCGATATTGACAACGCCTGCTACAAGCATATAAATCATAGGGCGCATGCTATCTCCGACGGAGCGAAGAATTGCGGCGACAAAGTTGTATAGCATAATTATCGGCATACCCAAAAAGTATATGCGCATATAGGTTACTGCCGTGTCAAGGACCTCGCTTTGGCATTTCATCAAGATGAGAATATCTCTTGCCCAAATAAGGGCAATAGCCATCATAATAAGTCCTGACAAAAAGCCGATTATAATAGCCGTTCCCGTTGATTTTCTTGCTCTTTCCTCGTTTTTTGCGCCAACGTATTTTGCAATCAGTATATTTGCTCCCGTTGCAAAGGATGCAAACAGGCTGACAAGCAAGGATATAATCGGACCGCACGCACCAACGGCAGCAACGGCATGGTCGTCAACCATTATTCCAAGCACGGTTACGTCGGCTGCGTGGAACAAAAGCTGAACCACGTTAGTGAGAATAAGAGGCAACGAATATATAAACAGTGTTTTGAAAATTTTTCCTTCGGTTAGTTTCATTTTATGCCTTCGATTTTTTAATAAAATACGGTAATATGTCAATTGGGGCATCAACCGTTACGGTGCGTCCACCGTCAAGCTCATCCTTGCCAAGATAGAGCCACTTACCCTTTGGCAAGGAAACCTTCTTTGTTGTTGCGCCCTTTTCGACAACAGGGGCTACCAAAACATCGTTTCCGAGCATAAATTGTCCGTGCATTTTCTCGTAGCCCTGATGCGGATATGAATATTCCATCATTCTTACAATAGGCTCACCTGTTATCGCACTTTCCTTTACGAGCTCAACGATATATGGTGCGAATTTTTTATGTAGCTTAGCACTTTCAAGACAAAGCTCGGCGTGCTTTTTATCGAGCATTCTCCAAGGTGCCCAAGAAAACTGCATCATTGGCAAAAGCGCGCTGACCTGTGCCATTCTTACAAAAAGCTCCTGATCGCACACAAAATTAGGATCATAGTTAAGTGACCACCATCCTGCGCCGATCATATCGGGACAAATGAACGGATGTCCGATAAGTCCCTGAAGGAGCGCTGATGGGAGAATTGTGTTGATTCCCTCTCCATCCCAAGTGTGACCTCTATCTCTGAGTCTTTGAATTACAGCCTTACCGCCGCCCTTAAATGTATCCTTGTATTCGTGGTATTCGTATCTTGTGCCGAAATCGTTCCAAGCAATATTGAGCTCGGCAGGGGTGTATTTTGTTTGCTTACCGTTTACGATGCTTCTTTGATGGTACATCTCTATCGGTCCGCCATCGAACTTGAAGCCGTCAACGCCGTATTCATCAATAAGCTTACGGAGCTTACTGTCAAGAAATTCTCTGTCATCGGGATTACACATATTAAGAATGGCGCTAAAGCCGTTCCACCACTCGATAAGTGCTACCTTACCGTCATCGGTGCGCAAAAAGTATTTTTTATCTCCGCAGGCGCCGTCAAGATAGCTATGATAGTCAAAATAGCTCATACTGAACACCTGTCCGTCGGCAGTAACCAATGGAACGACCCAAACCATAACCTTAAAGCCGAGGTCGTGAAGCTCCTTTATCATTGCCTTAGGGTCAGGGAATTTAACGAAATCCCACTCCCAAAGTCCGTATCTTGTATGCCATCCCTCATCTATCATAAGAACGCCTGGCTCATAGCCGTTATCGACAATTCCGTGGGCGTATTTGAGAATTCCCTCTTGACTTTGGTGGTAATCAAGCTCCATCCAAGAGTTATACTGTGCGCTCTCAAAGAACTTAAGAGGTGGCACCTTTCCGCTAAACGGGAAATGGCGTTTGCTCGCTTCAAGATATGCATCCTTCAAGCAATCTCCTGCTTGGCAAAGGACGATTTCGCAGGGGGCGCAAAGATCGAATTCTCCGCCACTTATATGAACCTTCATAGGCTCATCACACCAAATATATCTACCCTTGGTTGAAACAAAAAGTGGCATTGTTTGGTTAAGTCCAAGCTCCATATCGTATTCATAGGCAGAGCTTGCATCAAACGGATTTTTCATAGCCTCGGCAACGGAGCCACCGTACCAAAGCTCGTTTTCAAGCATTTTTACCTTTAAGTTCATATTAATCATCCATTTCGTTTGTAGAATTATAGGTTTTATAAATTTCTCGGCATACATCGGTATGCGACTCGCAGTCAAGGTAGTGTGCAATCTCCTCGCAAAGCTCCTCGGGAATTCCCTTGAATCTGTCGCGTGAAAGCGCAAATTCAAGCCATTTTTCCTCCCAAGTGCCATTTTCTAAGGACGCTGAGCGCTCATACATTTCGCTCAAAATCTTGTCCTTTTCCTCATCAGTTGCAAGTCTTATTGCATTGCCGTCAGCTACGCAGGGGATAAACTCGATTTCAAGTGATGAATCAATGTCAAGCTTCACCAAAAGACCTGTATTCCAAGCATAGCCCTTATCAGTTTTATCCTCGTATTTTTTATGAATAAAGTGGAAATTGCCCTGACCGTAAAGGATATGACTGCTTTGGTATTTTTCATAGCATCCGATACAGTGACTGTGCTGACACAAAACAACATCAGCACCGTGCTTTACCATTGTGCGACACGCCTTTACAAGTCTTGGCGAGGGATACCTGCATCCCTCAGCGCCTCCGTGATAGATCACAACAACATAATCGGCGCTTTTCTTCGCATTTTCTATGTCCTCCATTGTGTCATACGGATCGTATTCTCTTGCGCCCATACGATTTTTCAAGGCGTAGGTGTATTCGTGCTCACATACCGCAATTACCGCAACGGAAATCTTGCCATCGCAAAGAATCATATTCTTTCTTGCATCAAGCACATTTTCGCCAAATCCCGTGTATCTAAGACCACATTTTTCAATTTCGGCAAGAGTGTCCTTTATCCCTGCCTTGCCATAGTCAAAAATATGGTTGTTTGACAGTGCAAGAGCGGTAATTCCTGCATCCCTTAGTGCCATTGCGGTATTAAGGGGCGCTCTCAAATTGGGGCCTATTTTTTTAATCGGTGTGTCTTTGTCGGTGATAGCTGTTTCAAGATTTACAATGCTTTCATCACACGAAGCAAAAACTTCACAAGCATTACCGAAAAGCGCCTTGCCGTTACCTTTGGCAAAAAGCTCCTCGCACTCTGCCTTTACTGACACATCGCCACCTATTGCAATTCTCATATTTTTCTCCTTTGGCGTTTTTTTCATTGTAGCACATATATATTAAAAATTCAAGTTATAGTATTGAATTATAGCAAGATATATGATAGAATTTAGATGTATGCCACAGGAGAGCATTTTTGTGTTGATTTTGATGCTCTTTTATGGTATAATTTAAGAAAAAAACACTTTGAGGTATTTTTATGAAAAGATTATTTGACGAGCATAAAATAAGAAAGGTAACCAACCTTTCCGGCACGTGGAAATTTGCCCTTGACCCTGACAAAAAGGGTATTGACGAGGGATGGCAAAACGGACTTCCCTCTGGTGAAACCGTAATCGTTCCTTCCGTTTGGAATAACGAGCTTGGACATCTCAATTTCGAGGGCTGGGGCTGGTACGAGCGCAAGCTCACAGTTCAAGGTGGAACTCTTCTCTTCCAATTTGAATCCGTTATGACCGAGGCAACCGTTTGGCTTGACGGAAAGGAGATTGCAAAGCATTACGGTGCGTTTACCCCGTTTGAGGTTATCGTAAACGACGTAAGCTGTGGCGAGCATACCTTGGTTGTGCTTGCAGATAGCACAATTGATGCTAATTCATTCCCACAGAGATATACCGACTGGTTTAACTACGGCGGTATTGCTCGCGACGTTAGCGTTGCTGAGCTTTCGGGAATTTCCATTATGTTAAATCACGTTAAGTACGAATTAAGCGATGATTTTAGCTCTGCTTCCGTTTGGGCAACTATCGAGCTTTATAACGCTGACTCTAAGAAGACAAGCTCGCCTGTTAAGCTCACAGTTGGCGATAACGTAATTTACGAGGGTGAAATCACCTTGGACGCATATGAAAAAGCTACCGTTACAACCGACAAGGTGGTAATAGACGGCATTGAGCTTTGGGATGTTGGCTCACCTAAGCTTTATACTGCTGTAGCATCAACCGCAAGCGACGACCTAATTGACAAGGTTGGATTTAGAAAAATCGAGGTTAAGAATTGCGACATCGTTTTAAACGGCAAGTCAATTGAGCTTCTTGGCGTAAACAGACACGAGGAGCATCCTGAGTGGGGCTTCGCATTCCCAGCAAAGCTTATGAAAAAGGACCTTGACCTAATTTGCGACCTTGGCTGCAACACAATAAGAGGCTCTCACTACCCTAACTCAAAAATATTCGTTGATATGCTTGACGAGCGTGGAATTCTTTTCTGGAGCGAAATTCCTATGTGGGGTGTCGGCTTTAGCGAAACTGCCCTTCAGAATCCGATAATTTGTGAGCGCGGAATGCAAATGCACGAGGAAATGGCAAAATATTACTACAACCATCCAAGTATTGTAATTTGGGGCTTGCATAACGAGGTAGCAACATATTCCGAGCATACATATCCTCTTTCCGAAAAATGGAGCAAGTTCTTGCGTGCAAACGGCGGTAACAGACTTATCACTCACGCTTCCTGCCATCCGTTAAAGGATAACGATATGGGCCTTGACGATTTCATTTCCATCAATATTTACCACGGCTGGTACAGATACAGTGGCTACAATGGCAATATTCAAGACTGGGATTTGATGGTTGAGCACTTCCGCAAGCGTCGTGAGGAAAAGGGTTGGACTGACAAGCCTGTTATTATGAGTGAATTTGGTTCAGCTGCACTTGCAGGCTACCATACTCCGTTTGACAGCGGTGTGAAATGGAGTGAGGAATATCAACGCGATATTCTTGAATATTGCATCGAGCTATTCCATAGAACCGACTATATGAGAGGAACGTATCTCTGGCAATTCACAAATATCAGAACCTCTCCTTCAATGGATATTAACCGTGTGCGCTACTTTAACAATAAGGGAATTTTGGACGAATACAGAAATCCAAAAGCAGCTTATTTCAAGGTTAAGGAGCTTTATCACAAATACGCAAACGAAAACAAATAATCAAAAAACCGCTCGAAAGAGCGGTTTTTATTTTAGTTCGTTTTCAAGCTGTTCGCTTTCCTCTAAAAGCTCTAGGAGTTGGTTTTCAAGCTCCTCGATTTCGTTTGAAATTCGGCATAGCTTCTCATAGTCGCTTTGGTTTTCTTCAAGAGAAAGCTCCTTCGACCTTTCGTCAATTGCGCTCTCCGTTTCCTCAATTAGCTGTGCGACCTTTGCAAGCCTTCTTTGCTTTTTGGCAATCTCCTTTGAGCGATTATAATCGTCCTTACCCTTTTTAACCTCAACCTCTGCCCTTGCCTGTACAGTCGGCTTTGTGTCGAGTGTGTCGCGATATCTCAAATATTCATCATAGGTATAGGGCAAATAGGTTGCTCCGTTTTGGTCAAAAACGATTAGGGAGTCAGCGATTTTCTTGACAAAATATCTATCGTGAGATACAAAGAGAATTGTGCCCTCAAAGCTATCAAGCATATCCTCAAGCGTTTCCTTGCCTATCATATCCATATGGTTTGTAGGCTCGTCAAGAATCAAGAAATTCGGCTTTGCCTGTAAAATTTTTGCAAGGGCAAGCCTTACGCGCTCTCCACCCGAAAGGTCGTTTACATTTTTAAAAACGTCGTCCCCTGTGAACATAAATGCACCGAGTGCGCCTCTTGCCTCGGTTTCACTAAGCCTCGGAAATTCATTCCAAAGCTCATCAAGGACAGTGCCCGACGAGGTTCTTTGCATCATTTGCTGATCGAAATATCCTATATCAACCTGATGCCCAAGCATAAAGCTACCACCAAGGCTTGGAAGTGTGCCAACGAGAGTTTTAAGAAGGGTTGATTTGCCAAGTCCGTTTCCACCGATAACGCCAAGGCGTTGCTTTTTGTATTGCTTAAAGGACACGGTTGCAAGAGGCGTGCCGTAGCCTATTTTGAGGTTATTTACAGTCAAAACGTCCTTACCTGTGTCGCGATTTGGCACAAATGACGCCTTAAAGCTTTTGGTATCGAAGCGCTTTGGTGCTTCCAATTTATCCATATGCTCTATTTGCTTCATTTTAGAGTCGGTCATCGACACCTTGGTTGGAGTATCACGAAAGCGCTCAATCAAGGCTTCAAGACGGTGAATTTCCGCCTGTTGTCTTTCGTAAGCCTTCAATTCTCTTTCGTAATTTTCTTCCTTTTGCTTTACAAAGGACGAATAGTTTCCGACATATCTTTTCGTTACACCGTGCTCAATTTCATACACAACATCGGCAATTTTGTCAATAAACATTCTATCGTGTGATACGACAACAACCGCCTTTTTGTAGCTTTTCAGGTATTCCTCAAGCCACTCGAGAGTTGTAATATCAAGGTGGTTTGTTGGCTCGTCAAGGAGCAAGACATCGGGGCGCTCTAAAAGAAGCTTTACAAACGCGAGCTTGGTTAGCTGACCGCCCGAAAAGGACGACAGGGGGCGCGACTTATCACTTGAATCAAATCCGAATTTTGAGAGCAAAAGATTATATTCCTTTTCGTAAAAATAGCCGTCCTGTGCCTCAAATTCAGACTGCAAGCGGTTGAATTCGTCTATTAGTCTTATATCAGTTGAGGATTGCATTTTCTCAAGGATTTCGTCCATTCTTTGCTTTTTGGCAAGAATGCTTGCAAAAACCTCCTTCATTTCCTCGTCAACGGTTTTATCAAGGCTTGAAAACGCGCCTTGGCTAAGGCAACCGATATTCAATTTACCACTCTTTATAATTTGAGTGTCCTCTCCGTTTTTGTCAATTTCAAGCTCACCTAAAATGATTTTAAGAAGAGTTGTTTTGCCACAGCCGTTACGGCCGACTATTGCTATTTTCTCGCTATCGCGAATTTCAAAGTCAATTTTATCAAGAATTCTATTTACGCCTATTTCGTACGCGCCGTTTTTGATTTGGTATAGCATAACACTCCCCCTTTCACTGCATACAATTATACTATTTTAGAATGCTATTGTCAAGAAAAAAGGGCACTCTCGTGCCCTTTATTTTTAGAGGTTATAATATTTGTCGAATTCTGCTGGGTGAGGAATCTTTGAAAGCTCACTGCATTCTGCTCTCTTTGTCTTAATGAAGTTCTTAAGAAGCTCCTCAGGGAATACTCCGCCTGCGGTGAGGTAATCGTGGTCAGCCTCAAGTGCATCAAGTGCCTCGTCAAGAGAAACTGGCAAGTGGCTAAGCTTTGCCTTCTCCTCATCGCTTAGGTGATAGAGGTTAAAGTCGTAAGGTCCCCAACCGTTTGCGTGTGGGTCAATCTTATTGATAACACCGTCAAGACCTGCCATAAGAATTGCTGCATAGCAGAAATATGGGTTACAGGTTGCATCAGGGTTACGAAGCTCAAAGCGACGCTTGTTAGGAGTTTTTGCGTATGCAGGGATACGGATAACTGCACTACGGTTAGATGTTGCGTATCCAACTGTAACAGGTGCTTCAAAGCCCGGAACAAGACGCTTAAAGGAGTTTGTGCTTGGGTTAGTGATAGCGCAAAGTGATGCGATATGCTTCAAAAGTCCGCCCATAAAGTAATGTGCTGTTTCGCTAAGGTTAGCATATGCGCCATCCTTTGAGAATACAGGCTCACCGTTCTTCAAAAGAAGCATATGAACGTGCATTCCGCTTCCTGCCTCGCCATAAATAGGCTTTGGCATAAAGGTTGCTGTCTTGCCATACTTAAGAGCAGTGTTGTGAATGATATACTTAATCATCATTGTTGCGTCAGCCATCTCTGACATCTTACCGAGCTGTGGCTCGATTTCAAACTGTCCTGATGCTGCAACCTCAGGGTGATGATAGTTGATTTCGATACCTGCATCCTTCATATGTAGGCACATTTCGCTACGGCACTCGTATGAGGTGTCAAACGGCTTTGCAATATGGTAGTTCTTTTGCTTTGCAACTACAACGCCCTTGCCCTCTGTTGCGCTATTCCAATATGACTGGTTAGCATCAACGCTTGCGCTGATATTCTTACCGCTAACCTCCCAACCAACTTGGTCGAAAAGATAGAATTCGAACTCAGGCAAAATGAGCATTGTGTCAGCGATACCGAGGTCGTTCATATATTTCTCGGCAGCAAGAACGATATTTCTTGGATACTGTGGAAGTGGACGGTTCTCGGGATTGTCGATAATCATCGCATTTCCTGTCATTGTAAGAGTTGGGATTTCGCAGAATGGGTCAATGAGGGCTGTGTCGGGATCGGGAATAAACACCATGTCGCTCTTCTCAACTACTGCATAACCGTAGTTAGATGCGTCAAAGCCGATACCGCTCTTCATTGTGTCCTCGGAAAAGTTTTGGGCAGGGATGGTAACGTGTCTGTACTGACCGTTGATGTCAACCATTTTGAAGTCAACCATCTTAATATCCTTTTCCTTAATAAGATTTAAAATGTCCTGAACTGTTTTAGCCATAGCTATCTCCTCTCGTTTTTAACGAATAATATATAAACATTTTAACATATTTAATATGCTTAGTCAATGAAATTTTAAAAATTTCGTTGATTTAAGGGTTCATATATGGTAAAATTAAGTCAGTAATTTTCAAAGGAGATTTTTATGGGACAGGTATTTAATCCGTATTTGCCACTTAACGAATACGTTCCCGACGGGGAGCCTCACGTTTTTGACGACAGAGCTTACGTTTACGGCTCGCACGATAAGGAAAACGGCGACCATTTTTGTATGCTTGACTACGTTACGTATTCGGCAAGCGTTGACGACCTCACATCTTGGAGATACGAGGGAGTGATTTATCGCGCGTCAAGCGACCCACTTTATCCCGAATATAAGTATATGTTTGCGCCCGACGTGGTTAAGGGAAATGACGGAAGATATTACCTTTTCTATTCTCTAGCTAACGACTATCCAAACTGCTCTTATGTTATGAGCGTGGCAGTTTGCGACACACCGTCGGGAGAATTTAAGTTTCACGGACACCTAAAAAAGAGCGACGGAACGGTTTTTAGTGATGGCGTTATCTTCGACCCAGGTGTTATAAATGATAACGGTGTTATCCGTCTTTACTACGGAATGTGGTGGAATTTCGAGCGCGATTTTGAGGGTGAGGAAAGCATTAAAAGGCAAATGTCCACCTTTAAAAAGAGTCGCGAGGAGATTGAGGGCGCGCGCGACGGTGTTATGGGTCCGTTCCATATTGAGCTTTGCGACGATATGCTAACGGTAAAGGGCGAGCCTGTAAGGATTTTGCCACGTGATTTTCGTGGAACGAGCTTTGAGGGGCACGAGTTCTTTGAGGCTAGCTCAATGCGCAAGGTGGGCGACAAGTATTATTTCGTTTATTCAACCTTTAACGGACACGAGCTTGCGTATGCGACAAGCGACTTTCCCGACAAGGACTTTACCTTTGGCGGTGTTATAGTTTCAAACGGCGATATCGGTCTTAACGGAAGAAAAACCGAGGACCAAATAATGCGTGTTGGAAACAATCACGGAAGCATTATAGAAATAAACGGTGAGTGGTACATTTTCTACCATAGACACACGGCTAAAACCGAGCTTTCAAGGCAGGCGTGTGCCGAGAAAATCAAGATTTCACAGGACGGCAAAATCGAACAGGTCGAGATTACCTCGTGCGGTCTTAACGGTGGCCCTCTTAAGGCCGAGGGCGCTTATCCTGCGATTATTTGCTGTGCGCTTACAAATTACAAGCTTCACTATGGAGAGTGCAAGGGCGAAAGACTTCCACATATAATTTGCAAAAATGACGAAAGATTTCTTTCGGAAATTGAAAGCGGCTCGCTTTTCGGCTACAAATACTTTGATTTCAAGGGCAAAACAACCGTAGGAGTTAAATATCGCTCGGGCGATATTGTGCCAAACGGCACTCTTAAAATACTGACCGAGGAAAAGGGCGCTCCTACCTCCGAAATTGCAATAAACGATAGCCAAAGCTGGAAAAACGCACATACCTGTGTCAATATTTCGGGCAAAAGCGCCTTGTATTTCAAATACGAGGGCGAGGGCGCGATTGACATTATTGAGGTATTTTTTGAATAATCAAAAGGGCAAATGCGCGTGCATTTGCCTTTTATTTTAATTTATATATTGACAAAGGGCGATGATTTGTGTTAAAATACAGTTGCTATGAAAAAGAGGAGTAATTTCCCCGCTTCCTCAAAGAGAGCCGTGGTTGGTGTGAAACGGTAGGTATGGGAGATGAAGGTAGCTTTGGAGCATCACGGGTGAGCTTAGTAGCCTGTGCGTATGTCTGCGTTAAAGGCATTGAGTGCGTATCTTTGATACGAATTCAGGTGGTACCGTGTATTTTTGCACCCTGATTTTTTCGGGGTGCTTTTTATTTTGTTAATTTTATCTTCAAGGAGATTTTTATGAAAGAGCTTGCTAAAACCTATTCACCTAGTGAATTTGAGCAAAGAATTTACGACGGATGGTGTGAAAAGAAATATTTCACTCCTGTAATCGACCATTCTAAGCCTCACTTCTCTATTGTTATTCCACCGCCAAACATTACAGGTCAGCTCCATATGGGACATGCCCTTGACAATACTCTTCAAGACATTCTCATTCGTTATAAGAGAATGAACGGATATTGCACGCTTTGGCTTCCCGGCACAGACCACGCATCTATTGCAACCGAGGCAAAGATTGTTGAGGCTATGCGTAAGGAAGGCATTTCAAAGGACGATATCGGCCGTGATGGCTTCCTTGAAAGAGCTTGGGCTTGGAAGGAGCAATACGGCGGAAGAATTATCTCTCAGCTTAAAAAGCTTGGCTCATCCTGCGACTGGTCAAGAGAGCGCTTTACTATGGACGAGGGCTGTTCAGAGGCTGTTAAAGAGGTATTTGTTCGCCTTTACAACAAGGGACTTATCTACCGTGGCGAAAGAATTATCAACTGGTGTCCTCACTGTCTTACCTCTATTTCCGATGCTGAGGTTGAGTACGAGGAGCAGGCAGGACATTTTTGGCACATTAAGTATCCACTCAAGGACGGAAGCGGTTATCTTGAATTTGCAACCACTCGTCCCGAAACTATGCTCGGTGATACTGCCGTTGCCGTAAATCCCAAGGACGAAAGATACAAGGACCTTATCGGTAAAACTCTTATTATTCCTTTGGTAAACCGTGAAATTCCTGTTGTTGCCGACGAGTATGTTGAGATGGATTTCGGTACAGGTGTTGTTAAAATCACTCCTGCACACGACCCTAACGACTTTGAGGTTGGAAGAAGACACAATCTTCCTATCATCAACGTAATGACTGACGATGCGAAGATTACCGAGGACTATCCTGCTTATGCCGGTATGGACCGTTTCGAGGCAAGAAAGGCTATCGTTGCCGACCTCGACAAGCTTGGATATCTTATCAAGGTTGAGGATTACGCACACAACGTAGGCACTTGCTACCGTTGTGGCACAACCGTTGAGCCAAGAGTTTCGCTTCAATGGTTTGTTAAGATGGAGCCTCTTGCAAAGCCTGCAATTGACGCTGTTCGCTCAGGCGAAATCAAGTTCGTTCCCGAGCGCTTTGATAAAAACTACTTCCACTGGATGGAAAACATCCGCGACTGGTGTATCTCCCGTCAGCTTTGGTGGGGACACAGAATTCCTGCGTTCTACTGTGATGACTGCGGTGAGGTTGTTGTAACAAAGGACGGACGCGCTACCTGTCCAAAATGTGGCAAGGAAATGCGTCAGGACCCTGACACTCTTGACACCTGGTTTTCAAGTGCACTTTGGCCTTTCTCGACACTTGGTTGGCCAAACGAAACCGAGGATCTTAAATACTTCTATCCTACAAACACTCTTGTAACCGGTTACGATATTATCACCTTCTGGGTATCAAGAATGATATTCTCAGGTCTTGAATATATGGGCGAAAAGCCATTTGACACCGTTCTTATTCACGGTCTTGTTCGTGATGCGCTCGGCAGAAAGATGTCAAAATCGCTCGGTAACGGAATTGATCCACTTCTTATAATTGAAAAATACGGTGCTGACGCGCTTCGCTTTGCACTTGCAACAGGTAACTCGCCTGGAAACGATATGCGCTTCTCTGACGAAAAGATTGAAAGCGCGCGTAACTTTGTTAACAAGCTTTGGAACGCTTCTCGCTTTGTTATGATGAACATTGATATTGAGAAGGTTGAGCTTCCCTCAAGCGACAAGCTTGGACTTGCTGACAAGTGGATTTTGAGCAAGCTTAATGCTCTTATCAAGAACGTACGCACACAAATTGACTCATACGAGCTTGGAATTGCCCTTGACGAGCTTTATAAGTTCGTTTGGGATGTATTCTGTAGCTGGTATATCGAGCTTTCAAAGCCTGCATTTATGGCTAAGGGCACGGAGCAAAACAAGGTTTCACAGAATGTAATTATTTATGTTCTTGAGGCAATTTTGAAGCTTTTGCATCCATTCATTCCATTTATCACAGAGGAAATTTATCAGTCGCTTCCACACTTTGAGGACTGTGAGAGCATTATGATTTCCACATATCCAAGCGCAAATGATGCATTTGATTTTAGCGCCGAATGTGAGCACATGGAAAGAGTTATCGCCGTAATTGATGCGATAAGAGCACGCAGAAGCGAAATGAACGTTCCACCGTCAAGAAAGGCAAAGGTTATTATCACAACTCCGTATAAGGAGTCCTTTACCGAGGCTACCTACGACTTCTTCAAGGCGCTTGCAAGTGCTTCCGAGGTTGAGGTGCTTGACGAATACAATGGCGACGGTGCAGTTCAAATTATCACTCACGCAGGTACTGTTTATATTCCTATGGCTGAAATGGTTGACACCGAGAAGGAAAAGGCACGCCTTAACAGTGAGCTTGCAAAGGTTCAAGGCGAAATCGACCGTCTTGTAAAGAAGCTTTCAAACGAGGAGTTTGTTAAGAAGGCGCCCGAGAAGGTTGTAGCGCTTGAAAAGGAAAAGCTTGCAAAGTACGAAAGCACAAAGCAAGGTGTTGTTGACGCACTCGCTTCCCTTTAATAAAATTAAACGGCAAATTAAAATTTGCCGTTTTTTCTTTAATCTATTGATTTTAAGAATTTTTTGTGTTAATATTCATATGTTATATTATTAAATACTTTATTTGGAGATATTACTATGTTAAAGAGTCGCTATTCCAAAAACGGAATAGTTTTAATGTGCACTATCGCCTATTTTGCAAGCTATTTTTCAAGAAAAACCTTTGCCGTTGTAATGGTTGAGATGCTTGACAAGGGCGTTGTGCAAAGAGAGGTTGCAGGATACATAGGCGTTGCGCTTTTCGTTTTCTACGGTCTTGGTCAGCTCATAAGCGGATATATGGGCGACAAGCTTCCACCGAAATATCTTATGTTCTCGGGGCTTATGGTTTCGGCTGTTTGCAATCTTTTGCTTCCACTTTGTCAAAATCAGTATCTTATGATTCCCGTGTGGGCAGTAAACGGCTTTGCGCAGGCGCTTTTGTGGCCACCTATCGTTCGTATTTTGTCTGACAATTTAAGCCACGAAAAATACGTAAGCGCTAATCTCGTTGTAACCTGCGGTGCGCACGTATCAACTATTGTTTTATACATTTTAGCGCCGATTTGTATTTCCTTTATGTCTTGGAAGAGCGTGTTCTTTATTTCGACAATCTTTTGTGTGGTTGTTGGCGCTATATTCCTTCTTGCAATGTGCCTTATCTTAAAGGATAGCGAGCCAAAGGATGTAATTGACGGTAAAAATAACCCTACAAGTGTCGATAATACGCCTCTTAGTGTTACCTTTAAGCGCTCGGGAGTTCTTTTGATTTTCCTTTGCATTATTGCAATGGGCTTTATGCGCGACGGTATTGAATCTTGGCTTCCGACTCTTTATAGCGAGGCGTTTGGACGCGACAGCTCCGAGTCAATTCTTGTAAGCGTTGCGCTTCCTATATTCTCTATTATCAGCTTATTTGTAGTAAGAATTATTCACAAGGGCAAGGTGTTTAACAATGAGGTAAGAGGTGCGGGAATTCTATTCGCCCTCTCCGTTGTGCTTTGCATTCCACTTGCGATTTTGATAAATATCGACTACGTTGCTTGCAGAATCATTTGTCTTTTGCTTGCGGGAATTGTATGTGCTTGTATGCACTCGTGCAACTTCCTTTTAATCTCTTGCGTGCCCGGAAGATTTGCGCGCTCGGGTAGAGCCTCAACCATCGGTGGCTTTTGCAACGCTTGTACATACGTAGGTGCTGCCGGCTCAATGTACGGAATTGCAATTATTTCAAAGCACCTTGGTTGGTGTGCAACCGTTATTTCGTGGGCATTCATTTGTCTTGTCGGAGTTTTGTTCGCAATCCTGGCGTTCAAAAAATACACCGCATTTTTAGATGAGCATAGATAAAATATCATTTTCAGAAAGGAGTTTCTCCACAAATGGATTTGCAAAAAGCAAACAATAGACTCTCTTATATTGACTGGGCAAAGGCAATTGCCATAGCCTTAATTTGCATTGGGCATTTCTTGCCCCGTGGGAACACCTATAAGGTTATTTTTTACGCCTTCCACGTTCCGATTTTCGCATTTATCAGTGGATTCCTTTCACAAGCCCCTTCTAATGTAAGGGAGCTCGGCAAAAGGCTTTTAAGGCTTTGTACAAGAATTTTCGTTCCATACGTTGTTTGGCACTTCATCTCGGGAATAATATCGGTTCGTCAAGGATTTCGCGATTGGAATCAGGTTTTCAAGTCGTTTTTCTTCCTTGATGGAATGACTGTATGGAATGATGCGCTTTGGTATGCACCGTCCATTTTCATTGTATGTGTAGTATTTACTCTCTTTGCTTACCTAGTTAAGGGAAACAAATTTGCCGTTCTCGGTCTTGGCTGTGCATCACTTGTATCATTTATTTGCCTTATGCATTTCAAGGTAAATATAACGGCATTTGGGTATAGCAACTTCCTCGGAGCAAGAAATCTTATTATGCTCCTTGGATTTGTGTGCCTTGGCTATTTCTTCAAGGACATCATCAAGTTTATTGTAAATTTCAAGGAAAATCCGTATAAAAACTATTTTCTTTACGGAAGCGCAGGTCTTTTCCTTATATCAATTTATTTAGTAGACAAGCTTAATCATAAAAATCCTATTACACTTTTGTACGGTGATTACAACAATATATATCACTTCGTATTCTTCGCTCTAACAATTTCTATTTCGCTTTTGTTATCGTGCGCGCTACTTCCAAATAGCAAGATTGCATCTTCACTTTCAAGGCACTCGCTATTGATTATGTGCTCGCATTACATATTCCTTTTAGAGCTTGTTTGGAACACCACGGTATCTGCCTCTAACGACTCTGTAATAATTTTGTGGAGCCTTGGAATAAACGTAGTTCTCTTTTATGCAATACTTTGCCCGATTGTCGATTTTCTTTGCGACAAGGTGCCATTTCTTAAAAAGATATTCTACGTATTTGGATTTGGATATTAAAAAAATACACTCTCGAACGAGAGTGTATTTTCTTTTTAATCAAAATGTTCTCTTTGGATAACCTGCACGCCGTCAAAGGCATCATTTGCTCTTGGAAGTCCATACGGAATATAAATTACTCTTAATTGGTTGCAGTTGGCAAACGCCTGCGAGCCGACATAATCAAGGTTATCGTGTAGCTTTACGGTGTCGAGCAAATTACAACCATAAAATGCACGTTTCTTTATTTTAAGAACGCTCTTTGGAATTACAACCTTTCTTAAAAAGTCGCACTCGGTAAAGCAATATTCGGGAATTTCTCGAAGGCTAGGGCTCAGTTCAAGCTCCTTTAACGACTTACATTCAGCAAATGCATACGAGCCTATCTCTACAACTGTATTTGCCATTATAACTCTTTCCAAATTAGCACAATTTCTAAACGCCTCATCCTCAATGCGTGAAACTCCCTCGGCCAAAATAACCTCTTCTATTGATGTGCAATTTTTAAATGCACCTCGAAGAATATCCCTTGTAATTGTAACGCTTTTCAAGCATTTGCCGCCTACATAGATAGATGCTCCATACTCTAACGGGCTAGACACAAAAGTTATTTTAAGAAAATAATCAATACTGTTCAAATTTACTCTATATAAATTTGTTGCTCCCGAAAATGCACCATTACTTACATGTGTTACACAGCTTGGAATGTATATTTGGAAAATTTGCTTATTATCACGAAACGCATTGGCTCCGATTTTATATTCTCTATCAACTATTGGCAAATTAACCACTCTATCTTCACCTATATAGTTAACTAACACCATTATTTTTTCGTTTTCAAAGAACACAAAATCCTCGTTTATAAGCTTTATTGCGCTTGGCGTATCATTCGAGGTATAAATTCCCAATGCATATTTAGCAACCATACCGTTTTCATCGTTTCCTGCTTGAATATCAAGCGAGGATAGATTGTATATTTCAACTAGTCTATGACAATTTAAAAACGCATTTTCTTCTATTGCTATAAGCGTGCTTGGCAATTTAATAGTCGTAAGCTTTTCGTTGTTTTTGAACGCTTCCTTAGCTATTGTCTCAGTACCGTCCAAAACCGTGATTTCATTTAACGAATCAATGTTGATTTGTCTTATTAATTTTTTACCGTCATACGAGTACAAAATACCGTCAACATATTTAAAGCTTTTATTGTTTGAATCAATCTGAATCTCTCCAATATAGGAAATATCAAATGCACCTTCACTAATTGTCTCTATTGTATTAGGAATTTTCAAAAGCGCTATTTTAACGTTTTTATCATAATAATACTTTATTGCTCTCTCATAGCTATCGTAATTCAACTCCGGCTCAATAACATCATAGCTATAGTATCTACGAATTGACAAGGAGCGAATTTCCTTAACTGGAATGCCATCGACAGTTGAATCTATCTTTACATTGAAATAATCGCTATCAGAACTATATCCGAATATTCCGTCAATATAGTAATAGGTTCCATCCTCGGAAAGATTATATAAAGGAGAAACCTCTATTTCGTTACGGTATTCTCCGTCATAATTATTTATGTTAATATCTATAATGTAGCTTTCACTATCAAAGGATATTATAGGATTTTCTTTATAAAATAGCTTGTCAAAAACATTGCTAACAACCGATAGTGGAAGAATTATATCCTTTTCTATTAAAGCATATTCTTCATCCGATACTACAATCACATTTTCCTTAGAGGTGTTTGTAGCACCATACGGTGATAAATACGGCTCCTTTATATCAAGAATCCATTTCTTTTGGTCATTAATCGTAATATGGGCAACTCTTTCATTAAACCACTCAATCTTAGCACCTGACTCCTGCAAGGTAGCAACAAGAGGCAATGACGCGTCATCATCTGATACATTTATATTTTTAATATTTCTTTTTGCAACACCATCAATTACAACCATAGGATAACCGAGGTCATTTTCATGCTTTGGTGGTGTATTTGACGGGACATCAGGCAACGCGCTACTTGATGACTCGGACGATTCTTCGCTAGATGACGATTGCTCGGGTGGGGTGGAATCGCATGATGGAAGAATTCCAAGTAACAAAATCAAAGACAAAGCAAGTATTAATATTTTCTTCATAAAATCGCCCCTTTCTTGACATTTTGAATAAAATGAATTGCATTTATCAATTACAACTTGTGCATTTTCACCTTCTATTTTCATTTTATCATCGAATTTTGAGTTTGTAAACAATTTTCACAAACCTTTTTCCAAATCTTCACAAAAAATTCACAAAAAGAAAAACACACCTTGAAGGTGTGTTTTGATTTCTTTTTATTTTGAAAGAAGCTTATCAATGCTTGAAAGCTTTACGCAAAGGGCGAAAAGCTCGGCAGCGATGATGAGGTCGTCCTTTGGTGGATATGATGGTGCGATACGGATATTGCTATCGTGTGGGTCCTTTCCGTATGGATAGGTAGCGCCTGCACCTGTCATTTCAACGCCTGCCTTCTTGCATCTTGCAACGATATCCTTCGCACAGCCGTCAAGAGAGTCAAAGGAGATAAAATATCCGCCCTTTGGCTTTGTCCAAGTACCGATACCAAGTCCACCAAGCTCTCTTTCGAGAATTTCGAGCACTGCCTCGAACTTTGGACGAAGAATGTCAGCGTGAAGCTTCATATGAGCCTTAATGCCGTCGATATTCTTGAAATATCTAACGTGGCGAAGCTGATTTACCTTGTCATGACCGATTGTTTGAACGGTAAGCTGTTTTTTAATATCCTGAAGGTTATTAAGTGATGAGGCAAGAACGGATACGCCTGAGCCCGGGAAGCTAATTTTAGAGGTTGAGGCAAACTTATAAACCATATCGGGATTGCCTGCCTTCTTACACTCGTCGAGAATCTCGATAAGCTCATCCTGATCATCATCGTAAAGATGATGAACTGTGTATGCGTTATCCCAATAAATTCTGAAATCGTTAGCCTTTGGTTCAAGGCGAGCCATACGGCGAACAACCTCATCGGAATAAGAATATCCCTGTGGGTTTGAATACTTTGGAACGCACCAAATTCCCTTGATGCTTTCGTCCTCGGATACGAGCTTTTCAACCATATCCATATCAGGACCGTCCTTTGTCATAGGAACGTTTATCATTTCGATACCGAAATACTCGGTAATTTTGAAGTGTCTGTCATAGCCTGGAACAGGGCAAAGGAATTTAACCTTATCAAGCTTGCACCAAGGAGTTGAGCCCATAACACCGTGTGTCATTGAGCGCGCTATTGTATCGTACATTACGTTAAGGCTTGAGTTGCCGTATACGATAACGTTATCGATACCTACCTCCATCATATCGGCAAGCAACACCTTCGCCTCGTGAACGCCGTCAAGGACACCGTAGTTACGGCAATCGGTTCCGTCGTCGCAGGTGAGGTCGTCATCACTGCTCAAAACGTCCATCATTCCCATTGAAATGTTGAGCTGTTCAACGCAGGGCTTTCCTCTTGCCATATTGAGCTTAAGGTCCTTAGCCTGATATTCCTTATATTTTGCACTGAGCTCCTTTTTAAGCTGCTCGAGTTCTTGTGCTGTCATTTCTGAATATTTCTTCATATTTTCTCCTCAAATTAGAACTCAGCGCTACCTGTTGTTCTTGGATAGGATTCAACGTCTCTAATGTTAGAAACGCCTGTGATATACATAATAAGTCTTTCGAAGCCAAGACCAAAGCCTGCGTGCTTTGTTCCACCGTACTTACGAAGCTCAAGATACCACCAGTAATCCTCTTCGTTAAGATTGAACTTCTCCATTGCCTTAAGAAGCATATCGAGTCTTTCCTCACGCTGTGAGCCACCGATAAGCTCTCCAACGCCCGGAACGAGCATATCCATTGCGGCAACGGTCTTTCCGTCGTCGTTTAGACGCATATAGAACGCCTTAATGTCAGCAGGATAGTCGGTTACGAATACAGGCTTACCGAATACCTTTTCGGTAATGTATCTTTCGTGCTCGGTTTGCATATCGATACCCCATTCAACAGGATATTCGAACTTTTCGCCACTGTTCTTAAGGATTTCGATAGCCTCGGTATAGGTTACGTGTCCGAAATCGTTTTCAAGAAGGTTTGTAAGACGGTCAACGAGAGTGTTGTCAACGAATTTATTAAAGAATTCGATTTCAGCAGGGCAATTATCCATTACGTGCTTAACAACGTACTTAATCATATCCTCAGCAAGGCGCATATCGTCGTTAAGGTCTGCAAATGCGATTTCAGGCTCCATCATCCAGAATTCAGCTGCATGACGGGCCGTATTTGAACGCTCAGCTCTAAAGGTAGGACCGAAGGTGTAAACGTTTGCGAACGCCATAGCATAGGTTTCAGCGCTAAGCTGTCCTGATACGGTAAGGTTTACGCTCTTGCCAAAGAAGTCCTTGGAATAATCAACCTTTCCTTCCTCGGTTTTTGGAAGATTTTCCATATCGAGAGTTGTAAGGCGGAACATTTCACCTGCGCCCTCACAGTCAGAGCCTGTGATTATCGGTGTATGAACGTAAACGAAGTTTCTTTCGTTAAAGAACTTATGGATTGCGAAAGCGGCAACCGAGCGCACTCTAAATACTGCGCTGAAAAGGTTTGTTCTTGGACGAAGGTGTGCGATTGTACGCAAAAACTCAAGAGAGTGTCTTTTCTTTTGGAGTGGGTAGTCAGGTGTTGACGCGCCCTCAATCTCAATCTCCTTAGCCTTAATTTCAAATGGTTGCTTTGCCTCGGGAGTGAGAACGAGTGTTCCCTTTACAACGAAGGCGGTACCAACGTTTTGCTTTGCGATTTCCTTATAATTACCAAGAAATGCCTCTTCAAAAACAACCTGAATATTTGTGTGGTAGCTACCGTCATTAAGCTCGATAAATCCAAATGCGTTAGATGAACGGATTGTTCTTGTCCAACCGCAAACGGTTACTTCCTTGTTAGCAAAATCAGAAGGATTTTGGAAGATTTCCTTAACTAATGTTCTTTGCATTTCTATACCTCTTTATAATGTAAAAAATTTAAATTCACTCTATTGTATCACTAATAAGCCGATTTTACAATAGTTTTTTACGATTTTTTCCAAAAATCGGTAACTTCCCTTAAAAGATCGTTTGCATTCGTTAAAAATTGAAGGTGTCGCCAATGATCGGGCATAAGCTCATAATATTCGGGAGTTGCAAATCTATCGTCGATTAAAACGACTACTCCTCGCTCCTCCTCGCTTCGAATAACACGGCCGGCAGCCTGTAATACCTTTATCATTCCGGGATAGGTGTAGGCATAGGCATATCCGTTTTCGCGAGTGTTGTCAAAGTATTCCTTGATTATGTTAAGCTCCGTGCTGATAGTAGGCAAGCCTACACCGACGATTATAGCACCGATAAGTCGCTCACCGCGAAGGTCGATACCCTCGGAGAAGCTACCGCCAAGCACGCAAAATCCGACAAGTGTGCCTTCCTTTTTGGCATCAAAGGCATCAAGAAAGTCCTTTTTCGCGCTCTCCGACATGCTCCTGCTTTGGGCAGTTATGCTTATGTTTGGATAACGCTTTTCAAAGACCTCTTTAACCTCGGCAAGATAGCTATACGACGGAAAATAGACGATATAGTTTCCTTGCTTTCCTGCAATCGTTGCTCTTATAACGTTCGCAACGGACATGGCGCTCTTTTGCCTGTCCTCATAACGGGTGCTAAGGTTATTTATGCCGAGAAGACATAGGTTTTCCTTCTCAAATGGCGAGGGGAGTGTGAGAGATTCGGACTTTTCGCATCCCAAAATATCCGAGAAATATTCGGGGGGAGTGAGCGTTGCGGAGAACAAAATCGAGGCAGAGCCCTTCTTCATAGCTATATCGACAAGTCGGGAAACGTCAAGACACATAAGCCTCAGCTTAACGTCGTTTCCTTGCGCCTCAACGTACATTGTAAAGCGCTTGTCAAATATCTCGCAAATTTTAAGCATATGCTTAACGTCATAATATGCATCAAGAAGCTCGTCGTCGTTTTGGTCTTTTGAAAACATTTTTTCACAGCCCTTGACAAATGCGGTAAACTCGTTTGCGATATCGTCGGGGAGCTGAGAGGTAATATAGAAGCCGTAAAACTGCCCCTCGTACTCTCTTTTTTCATGCATTGCAAGCTCGTAAAGAGTGTCAAATTTACCGAGCACGTCGTCAATTGGCGCGGATATGTGTTTGTTATTTTGGAATTTTGCCTGTAATGATTTGAAGGTTGTGCGTTCAAGAGTTGCTGAATACATTTCCCTTGCTCTATCGGGCAGGTTGTGCGCCTCGTCGATTAAGAAAATATAATTTGCATCGGGAGATGTAAAGTATCTTCTTAGGTAAACCTGAAGGTCGAACAGATAGTTATAGTCGCAAACGATAAGCTCACACCATTCGGAAAGCTCAAGAGACAGCTCGTACGAACAAAGACCGTATCGGTCGGCAACCTCGTCGATTACCTCTTTTGTATAGGTGCGATAATTTTCGAGCAAATCTATTAATGCTACGTTGATTTTATCGTAGTATGCCATAGCGCGAGGACAATGCTTTGGATCGCACTTTCTATGCTCCGTTGGCTTAAACGATGTACAGCATTTGTCCTTTGACGTGATTATAATTGAACGAAAATCGGGGAGTGAGCTACGCATTATTTCAACGGCATTGAGTGCCGAATATGCAGTTGTAGCCTTTCCTGTAAAATAGAAAATCTTGTCGGCATAGCCCTCACCTATTGATTTGAGTGCGGGATAAAGAGATGCCATTGTCTTTCCTGTTCCAGTAGGGGCTTGAACCATAAGGCGACGTCTTGCCTTAATGGTGCGAAAGGCTTCCAAGATAAACTCCTTTTGAGCCTCACGAACTCCGCCCTTGAATGGGAATTTAAGCTCGGAGAGCTGTTTTGTGGTATCCACCGCCCTTGATGCGATGATTTTCACAAACGGAGCGAACATATCGGTATAGGAATTGAACTGTGCCTCACACTCGTGAGTGTCAAGGACCTGTGCAAAGGTACGCATTTCATCGCTTCCGCTCTTCATAAACACAAGACGTGCGTTAACGCGATTACCGCCGAGATTTTTCGAAACTATATATGCAGAGCACGTAATGGCGGCAATTGCAATTTCAAGCTCGCCATTAGAGATATCGTCAAGATTATAGGGAACGGTATGTATTTTTTCAACTGTATATGTACCGTTTTCCTCCCGTCTTATTCCCTCGGGATAGGTATATACTGTCAAGGTAACGCCATCGCATAGCATTGACACCGTATAGGCGTCAACGACGTTCGGCTTTGCAGGCTTCATTTGATGAGAAGCGATTGTTCCACCGATTTTATTACCGTGCTTAAAATTTCGGCTATCTATATCTCCGCCTCGAAGCACGTAAGAGCAAAGCTCATATGCGCTGACAAGGACTGCGCCCGATTTATGATCGTAAATCGCACTCATATTTGTTCTCCTTTCTTGACAAGTAATATTTTTTGTAGTATACTTAACTAAACCAAACCATTAAGAGGTGATTTTATGATTTTGAACCAAAAGCAAACAACGCTTGCATATAGATGCCCTACGTGCGGTGGAGTTACAACCAGTATGGTTGGCGCATTTTCTCTTAGCGGAAGCTTTTTCCGTCTAAAATGCGATTGCCACGGAAGTGAAATGACCGTTGAAAAGACAAGCGACGGCAAGATGCGTCTTACCTTCCCGTGCCTTGCGTGCAACACCACGCACTCACATTTGCTTTCAAGCTCTGTATTTTTTGATAGCGATATTTTCGTAATTCCCTGCTCTATGTCAGGAATTGATATTTGCTTCATCGGCCGTGAAAATAACGTAGCCGAGGCAATTGACGCGTCTAACAAGGAGCTTTTGGCTCTTCTTGGCGAGGAAAATATCGAATCGCTTAAAAACGAGGAAAAGGACCGTGATGAGCTTTGTGATCCTCAAATCCTCGAAATTATAAGATTTACAATAAATGAATTAAACGAGGAAAACGCAATCCACTGTAACTGTGCTGGCAAGGGAGAGTTCTCCTGTGATATTTATGATGACCACGTTACGGTAAGATGCGTAAAATGCGGTGCAAGCGCGGACATTCCGACAAATAGCACCATCATAGCACACGAATTTCTTGAAAGCGACTCCTTAATTTTAAAATAAAAGGTAGCAACCGACACAAACCGACATAGTATATAAGCAGAGGATAAAATCCTCAATCTTAAAAGGGTAAGGTATTACTATGAACAACTGTTTGTGCAGCCTTTTCGATAACGAGGTTCTTTGGCTCGTTATCATCGCAATTCTTGTAATTCAGTGTTGCGGTTGTAGATAAGCGTTTACTTTTAAAACACCCACAAGATTTACTTGTGGGTGTTTTTGTTATTTTATTCAGCGTCTGCTACTGCTTCTTCAGCTACAGGTGCTTCCTCGCTTACAACCTCTTCCTCAGGGAGAAGTGCGCGAATTGAAAGGCTTACCTTTTGCTTTTCGTCGTCAACTGCAACGATCTTAGCATCAACAACGTCGCCAACCTTGATTGCCTCAGCAACGTTATCAATCTTCTTGTTAGCAATTTGGCTAATGTGGATAAGTCCGTCAACACCGTCAACGATTTCAGCGAATGCGCCGAAGCTTGTGATGCCAACAATCTTAACCTGTGCTACATCGTTTTCAGCATACTTTGACTTGAATACGTTCCAAGGATTTTGATCGTCTGTCTTATAGCCAAGAGAGATCTTCTTTGCTTCCTTGTCAAATGACTTAACGAATACCTTGATTGTATCGCCAACGCTTACAACCTCGGAAGGATTCTTAATTCTCTTCCAAGAGAGCTCTGTGATATGTACAAGACCGTCAACACCGCCGAGATCAACGAATGCACCGTAAGGAGTGATGCTTCTAACAGCTCCCTCGAACTCTGCGCCCTCCTCAACGGATGCCCAGAATGCCTCCTGCTGTGCCTTCTTTTCTTCTCTCATAACAGCCTTGATAGAGCCGATTGCACGACGTCTGTCTTCCTTGATTTCAACAATCTTAATCTTTTGTGCTGTCTTTACAAGCTCGCCAAGATCCTTGTCCTTGCCAACGCCTGTCATTGAAGCAGGAACGAATACCTCAACACCGTCAACCGCTACGATAACGCCACCCTTTGTTGCCTTTGTAACAACAGCGTCAACAACTGTACCGTTATTTGCGTACTCAACAATCTTTTCCCAGTTCTTAACGTCGTCAACAACCTTCTTGGAAAGAGTGATTCCGTCCAAGTCGCTCTTGGCGATAACCTTCGCATCAATCTCGTCACCGATTTTGAATAGGTCGCTAAGCTTAACTTCGTTATCAGATGTAATTTGGTCACGCTTGATAGTACCAGTGTGCTTTACACCTAAATCCAAAGATATCTCGTTTTCCGAGATAGACATAACAATACCCTTGACAATTGCTCCTTTATATATTTTTTGGGTTTCCTTTTCGCTAGCTTCAAAAAGCTCAGCAAAGTTTTCCATGATTTCGCTCATAGTTCTTTTTACCTCCTGTATTATACTATCCGGAGTTGAGGCTCCGGCAGTTATTCCTATTTTATCAGTTGTCGCAATTTGGTCAAACGGGATATCGTCCTTTGTTTGAATCCAAAACGCCTTTTTAGCGTTCGCACAACATATTTGGTAAAGCTTAGCCGTATTTGAGCTATCCTTACCGCCGATTACAAGCATAACGTCGCACAAGCGACTAAGCTCAAGCGCTTCAGCCTGTCTTTTTTCGGTAACACTACATATTGTATCAAATATTTTTGCATTTGTACAGTATTTTTTTATAATTTGTTGACATTTTTTCCATTCTGAGAGCTTTTGAGTCGTTTGAGCGACACAAACAACGCCTTTTTCGAGGTCAGTTAAGCCTGAAATCGTATTTTCAAGCTCACCTGAGTCGGCGCAAATATGCCCCTTACCGTCAACGTAGCTCCATATCGAACGCACCTCGGGATGGTTTTCTCCACCGATTATGAAGAAGTGCTTGTCCTTATCGGAGTTTTCTTTTACAATTTTATGAATCTTCGTAACGTACGGACAGGTTGCGTCCACGACCTTAAAGGTACTGCACGAATCGGAAAAGCTTTCAAGGCGAGCGCTCAGCTCCCTTTCAATCCCGTGCGCTCTTGTTACCAAGGTTACGCTTTTTCCCTGCTTTGCAAGCTCGTATAGCCCGTCAAGGGAGTCGCCCGATATTTCGCGCACTCCGTGAGCCTTAAGATAATCACAATACTGCTCGTTATGAATGAGCTTGCCGAGGGTACAAATAACGTCGCCCTCTCGCATATTTTTGATAAGCGACTCTATTGTATCGGTAGCGCGCCTTACGCCAAAGCAAAAGCCTGCGTTTTCACTTACCCTTATCATTTTTTTGTGCCCTCCCAGCCTTCGCCGAGTGCGCACACCTTATCAAAGATATATTCCGATATTGCCTTGTATTTTTCCTTTCCCGAAAGCTCGGGGAAGGCAATCTCCTCGGGTGAAATATATTTACCTATAATAACGTCGTTACGACGGAATGCCTTAAGCTTTCCGCTCTTGTTTTTGATAAAGACGGGGATTACGCCAACGCCTGCGCGTGTGGCAATCATACCGACACCGTCCTTAACCTCGGTTTCTCTCGGGTTTACGTACGGAATTCTTGTTCCCTGTGGGAATATTCCTATACATTCGCCCTCTTTAAGCATCGAAATTGTCTTTTTGATTGCGCCAACGTCTCCGCCCTTACGGTCAACGGGAAATGCGCCCATTGACTTGATAAACCAGTTAAGCACTGGAACCTTAAAGGCTTCCTTTTTCGCCATAAAGCGAATTTGAGTCTTCATGCTCATAACGATTGCACCAACGTCGAGCATGCTCGTATGGTTAGCGCAAACGATAAAGGGCTTATCAAAAATCTCGTTTTCACGGTTGTGTGGCTTTATTCTATAAAAGAACTTGAAGATGTTGCCCAAAATGGCTCTCATAGTTCTATAGAAACGGTTTAACGGTTTTTTATTTTCTTGCATTGCTTTCAATTATCTCAAGGACCCTTTCAACGGTCTCTTCTTGGTCAATGTCGGAGTTGTCAAGGAAAATTGCATCCTCTGCAGGAATTGCAGGTGCAACTGCTCTTGTAGAGTCGTCGTTATCGCGCTTCTTTATGTCCGCAAGCACGCCCTCGAGAGTACACTCCTCGCCCTTTGCGATAAGCTCCTTATATCTTCTTTCGGCTCTTGCCTCAGCAGAAGCAACCATAAAGATTTTAACCTCTGCATCAGGAATAATAACTGTGCCGATGTCTCTGCCGTCCATTATTACGCTATTCTCTCTTGCGATTTTTCTTTGAGTTTCCAAAAGGAACGCTCTAACCTCGGGGATTGCCGAAACGGCTGATGCGTACATAGCAATCTCTCCTGTACGGATAAGAGAGCTTACGTCCTCACCGTTAAGAATAACGCTTTGTGTATCGTCCTTAAACGAAAGGTCGAGCTTTATGTCGTTAAGCATAGGAATGATTTTTTCTCTATCATCCTTTGCAACGCCTGCCCTCAACACGTAAAGACCGATTGAACGGTAAAGCGCCCCTGTATCAACGTAAATTATACCAAGTCTTTTTGCCACAGCCTTGGCAACTGTACTTTTTCCAGCCCCGCTGGGTCCATCAAGTGCTATTCTCATAATATCTCCTTAATCTCCCCACGCGCTATGCATTCCTGCCAAAGCGCCTGTGGAAAATGCAATTTGCAAATTATATCCGCCCGTGTAGGCGTGTGTATCTATCATTTCTCCCGCAAAGTAAAGTCCTTCAACCTTTTTTGAGCGCATAGTTGACGGATTTATCTCCGAAACATCAATGCCCCCTGCCGTGATAATCGCCTCTTTAACAGGACGGAAGCCCTTGATGTCAAAGGAAAGTCCTTTCAAAAGGGAAACGAACGATTTTCGTTGCTCCTTTGTGATTTCGTTTACCTTGGTTGTAGCGCCGATGCCACTTCTTCTTACTATGTAAGGGATTATTTTTGATGGCAAAAGTGCGCCAAGAGAATTTTGGAAGTCCTTGTTTGTGCCCTTGGAAAAATCCGAAAGCACGCGCCTGTCAAGCTCATTATAATCAAGCGCAGGCTTAAAGTCTATTGTAACGGTATATTTACCGCTTTTCATATTTTTCATATGCGACGATGCGCTTAGAACAAGAGGTCCTGTAAGTCCAAAATGCGCAAAAAGCATCTCGCCAAGCTCACTATAAACAGCTTTACCGCATTCGTTATCGGTGGCGGTAAGCGTAACGTTTTTAAGGGAAAGACCCATAATTTCGCTTACGTCCTCGAGCGTTTCAACAGGAACGAGCGACGGTGTCAGGTCCGTAACCTTAATGCCAAGCGATTTTGCAAATCTAAAGCCGTCTCCGTCGCTACCTGTACCGGGATAGGAAATTCCGCCCGTTGCACAAATTACGGCATCGAACTCGTACTCACCGCGACTTGTTTTAAGTCCACGCACCTTGCCGTTATCGGTCAAGATTTCGAGCACCTTTTCATTTTTGAGAATGCATCCACGCAAGAGCATTTGACTCTTAAGTGCATTTACAATATCGTGTGCGCTATCGGAAACAGGGAAAACTCGCCTACCTCTCTCGGTTTTGAGAGGTACACCTGCGCCCTCAAAGAACGCCTTTGTATCCTGTGTATCAAAGTTGCTGATTGATGCATAAAGGAATTTTGGATTTGCAATAACGTTTTTAAGAAATTCGGCATTGTCGCAATCGTTTGTAACATTGCATCTTCCCTTGCCGGTTATCGCAAGCTTTTTGCCGACGCATTGATTTTTTTCAAAAACCGTAACCGATGCGCCGTTATCAGATGCATATATTGCGGACATCATTCCCGCCGGTCCTGCGCCAATTATGGCGATTTTTCTTTGAAAATCCATATCCACAGCATCTCCTTTCGCACAGCTTATATTAAGTATATCATAACTTTATATTATATGTCAAGAAAAAAGCAACGCAAAATGCGTTGCTTTTAAGTTAAATTAGTCCTTTTTCGCGCTTATACTCGATAAACTGCTCGTACGTGCCACTGTAATCGATGATTCCGTTATCGCGAAGCTCGATTATTCTATTAGCAACTGTGTTTACGGTTTCGTAGTCGTGAGATGCAAAAATAACGTTACCCTTGAAGTCAGAAAGACCGTTGTTTACGGCAGTTATGCTTTCGAGGTCAAGGTGGTTTGTAGGTTGGTCAAGAAGCAAGAAATTCGAGCCGAAAAGCATCATACGTGAGAACATACATCTCGCCTTTTCTCCTCCTGAAAGCACCTGCACCTCCTTGAAAATACTGTCGCCCGAGAATAACATTCTGCCAAGGAATCCGCGAAGATACGTTTCGGTTTGGTCCTTTGAATATTGACGCATCCAATCAAGAATACTGTCCTTGCATCCGTCAAAGTACGGAGTGTTATCGTGTGGGAAATAGGATTTAGAGATGCTTACGCCCCACTTGAAGCTTCCGCCTGTGGGCTCTTCCTCCTCCATTAGCACCTTAAAGAGTGCGGTTACTGCCATTTCTCCACCGACAAGAGCTATCTTATCGCCCTTTGCAACTGTAAAGGAAACATTGTTAAAGAGCGACACTCCGTCCACCGTTTTTGAAAGCTCCTTAACTGTGAGAATATCCTTTCCTGCCTCTCTATCCATATCAAAGCCGATAAACGGATAGCGACGGCTTGATGCAGGAAGCTCCTCAATTGAAAGCTTGTCAAGAAGCTTTCTTCTCGAGGTTGCCTGTCTTGATTTCGACTTGTTTGCGCTGAAGCGAGAGATGAAGCTTTGAAGCTCCTTGATTTTCTCCTCGTTCTTCTTGTTTTGTTGCTTTATCATTCTTTGAATGAGCTGGCTTGACTCATACCAAAATTCATAGTTACCGACATACATTTTAATTCCTGTGAAGTCGATATCTACGATATTTGTGCATACATCGTTAAGGAAATGACGGTCGTGAGATACAACAAGAACAGTTCCGAAATAGTCGCTTAGAAAGTCCTCAAGCCAAGTGATTGCATCAATGTCAAGACCATTTGTAGGTTCGTCAAGCAGAATAATATCGGGATTGCCGAAAAGCGCCTGTGCCAAGAGCACCTTTACCTTTTCGCTTTCCTTAAGAGTTGACATTGTATCGTAAAGGATATCCTCGCTAAGTCCAAGTCCCTGTATAAGCTTGGAAACGTCGCTTTCCGCCTCCCAGCCGTTCATTTCAGCAAATTCAGCCTCAAGCTCTGATGCCTTTATTCCGTCCTCGTCGCTAAAGTCCTCCTTTGCGTAGAGGGCATCCTTCTCCTTCATAATCTCGTAAAGACGCTCGTTACCTTGAATTACGGTATCAAGGACAGTGAATGCATCGTATGCAAAGTGGTTTTGCTTAAGCACGGACATTCTTACGGTATCGGGAATGCTTACGTCGCCCTTTGTCGGCTCAAGCTCTCCGCAAAGAATACGAAGGAAGGTACTTTTTCCTGCCCCGTTTGCGCCGATTACGCCATAGCAGTTGCCGGGTGTGAATTTAAGGTTAACGTCCTTAAAGAGCACTTGTCCACCGAAATTGAAGGTTAAGTTATTTACGTTTATCATTTTTTGCTCCTAGTTGCTTTATTTTTTCAAGAGTGCGCGATGAATTTTCTCTGTCGCGATATGCGAAGAAGGCGTCAATTCTTGCGCGGTATTTTTCATCAAGGACGCAACCGCCCTCAATGCATTTTATAATTTCGCAAACGGTGTCATCGAGCGTATACGTTACCTCTCCGAAGCCGTTTTCCTCATAGTCAAAGTAGCCCTTTTTATAGGTGTGAGTGCCCGAGAAAAACTCGTCCTTGTCAAACTGTGCATAGATTACGGGCTTGCCAAGATATGCAAGGTCGAAAACGGCTGAGGAATAATCGGTTACAACAAGATTAGCTTTTGCAAAAATATCGCTGTAATCACAGCTTTCGCAAATGCTAACGCCCGAGGGAGTGTCGATAAAATCGCATACCGCTTTCATATTTGGATGAGGTATAAAAATCATTTTATAGCCGTTTTTATCCAGTGTGTTAAGTAAACGAGAGTCGTTTAAGAGGCTTTCATAAAAGCTTACGTATTCGCTATTTCTTATCGCCTCGCTATTTCTCCATTCACCGCTTGAAATATCAATGCTTCCCGCAAGATATCTACGCCACGTTGGCATAATAGCAACGATTTTTTCGCTCTTGCTCTCAAGACGGTCAAGGCGTGGCATACCTGTAAGCCATACCTCATTTTCGGTGTAGCCGTAATCTCCCTCGAGAATTGATTTTTCCTCAAGGGGCGACGATACGACAAAGCCCTTTATGTTTTTATTGTATCTACCAAGCCACGAGGAAAGGTCATCCTTTGTTACACCGTGCTGTAAAAAGACAAATTTCTTTTGGCAAAGAATATCCTTATACGGCTGTGAATAGTAATCAAACGGATTCGTTACAAAATCCTCAGCGTGAGAGGAAATTATCATATCCGAGGCAAGATGCAAAATTTTATATTTAAGCGATGCCCTATCAAGAACCCTGCCGTGCCCTTTAAGGCGCGCATAATCCTCGCCATCTCTTATCGCAAAGAAATAGCTTGCATCCCTAAATTTAATTTTGTTAAGATATTCGAAAAGCGCCTCTCCGTTATCCGATGCCTTATTAAGACGGTCGGAGATAATCCAAATCGGCTTTTTGTGAAGCTTTTTATAAACGCCTGCCAAAAGTCTTGCAACGACTGCCTTTCTTTCGGCAAAGCCGTTACTGCGCCATATTTCCTTAAGAAGAGCCCTTTTGCGCGATTTTATTTCCTTTTTAGACGCAAATTCAGCCACAAGTGCGTTTTCGTGATACGAAATTACAATATCGCCAAGGTCGATAAAGGATGCGCTATATTTTCTTTCAAGAGGGCAATGCTTACCGAAAATAACGTTAGCGAAAATAACCGTTTTATCTTCGATTTTCGCACCGAAGTATATCGCATTGCGCTCACAAAGGTCCTTTGTATCAATCACAAATTCAAGCATAGCGGTTTTCGCTATACAATTGCCAAGGATGTGTGCCTTTTCACCGAAGCTCGGCTTCGAGCTTATCGCATGTCCGTTCAAATAAAGGACACCTGTGTCGATATTTTGCATTGATGCAGGGAAAAACAGTCTTGTTGAAATTTTGATTTTGCCGTCTTCCCTTTCGACAAAATCAAGGCTATAACGGCACATAGAAAGACACGAAATGCCATCCAGGGTCAAATCGTCATCGGTTAAGGAATATTTATCTGCGTGCTTTTTCGCCAAAAGATAATATTTTATTTCGTCGGCGACATTTGCGCTCATTATCACACTGTTATCAAGGCGCGACACGCACGCATACATCTGCATCAAAAATTCCTGTGCCTCATCGTTGTCAAGGCAGGGTGGGAGCGTTTTTTGAGAGAGCTTCCAGGAAAGGTCGTACATTATCGCGTTTTGAACAAACGACGGAATTTTGCCGTACGTGATTAACGCATAGTCCATAATGCTACTAAAATAATGCTCTATGTGTGGAAGATACCATTCTTTTTTGCTCGATGCCGTGCTTATAAGGGATGCGCCGTGGCGACGGTAGTTATAGCTCGCGTCAGTAACCACTCCAAGATACGGAGTGTCAATTAAAATACGCAAAAGTGCCTCGGCATCCTCGGATGTTGCAAGCTCGCTCTTGAAATGCATATTTTTGGCAATCTCGCCCTTGATAAGCGTAGAGGTTATATGAAGCTGAAAAATTCCACTCTTTTCAAGGTCTATTATACGGCTTCCCTGCTCGAATTTATCATTCAAGGGATGAGCGCCATTTCTAGCTCCAAAGAAAAATATCGGAAAAGCCACAACGCTTGTTTTATCGTAATTACTTTCAAAGAAATCAAAGGCAAGCTCATATGCGTTATCCGAGATAACATCATCCGGATCGACAAACGAAACGTATTTGCCTTGTGCGTGCTTGAGCGCCTCGTTTCGAGCCTCTGCAACGCCTGCGTTTTCTTGATTTATAACCACGATATTAGAGTATTTTCTCGCATAAGTGTCTATAATCTCGGCACTGTTATCGGTCGAGCCGTCATTTACAATGATAAGCTGTACGTTATCAAAGCCTATCGTTTGGCTTATAATGCTCTCTATCGCCTCGCCAAGATACAAGGCGGAATTATATACGGGCATTACGGTTGAAATTTTATATTGCATATTTTCCTCCTTGTAGTCCTAGATTTCACTAAAATATTATTTTACCATATTTATTATATGTTGTCAAGATACGAGAAAAATCGAGGCGTGCCTCGATTTTACTTTATCAGATATGTTATTACAAGCTCTACTACCAAAACGGCACCGCACGCGCTTGCTGCAACTGTAAGCAGGCTTCGATTGAAGTAGGATAGCACGAGCGCCACTGCAAAGCCGACAATTGCAGACACAAGGTACGAGGTTGAATAGAAGATTGCAGGAATTGTCATAACGGACAAAACCGCATACGGCACATAATAAAGGAACGAGCGAACGAAGGTGTTCTTTATCTTTTTCCTTACAAGTACCATAGGAAGCATTCTGACAAGATAGGTAACTCCTGCCATAACGAGCAGGTAGGCAAAGAACTTAATCGGCTCCATTATCGACTACCTCCTCTTCCTTTGGAAGTGGGAAAGCAAGGGCGAAAATCACGCTTGCTATTATTGTGCAAATTATAATTGAAAATCCGCTTGATACGTTATTTTTCAAAAATGGCACATAGTAAAAAATACAGCTGAGCGCTATTGCAGAAAGTGAGCAAAATAGCACAGGTCTTTCCTTTTTAGCCACAGGAGTAACGATTGCAACAAACATAGCGTAGATTGCAATTCCAAGTGCCGAAATTACAATTTCGGGTAAGATATTTCCCGCAACTGCGCCAAGTAGCGTTCCAAGAGTCCATCCAAGAAACGGCGTTAAGGTAATGCCGTACATATATCTGCGACCAAGGTCAGTTCCCTTTGACGATGAAACGGCAAAAACCTCATCGGTGTTGACAAAGGAAACGAGGAATTTATCCACAAGTCGCACGCTTTTTCCAAGCTTTTGAGAAAGCGAAATCGACATAAGCGAATAACGAAGATTTATAATTAACTGCGTCGCGGCAAGCTCAATCAAGCTTCCACCGGCAGCCATAATAGGTAGTCCTGCAAGCTGACCTGCCGAGGTAACGTTTAACATGGAAATAAGCACTGCCTGCCATATATCAAGCCCTGAGTTATAAGCCGCAATACCAAAGGCAAAGGCAACGGAAAGATATCCAAGGCAGATTGGAAATCCGTCCTTTATGCCTGACATAAAATTATTCTGCTCTCGCATATTTTTCGCTCCTTTCTTTGATTTCCTACATATATTAGCACACACGAGCGAGCTTTTCAAGTGTAAAATGAAAAAATCAAGGCGATGCCTTGATTTTTCTTATATGAAGTTAGGTGTTGAGAGGTATCTCTCTCCACTATCGGGCAAAAGTGCAACTATTGTCTTGCCCTTGTTTTCGGGGCGAGATGCGATTTTTGCCATAGCGCAAAGGGCTGCGCCCGAGGAAATTCCGACAAGCACTCCCTCGCTTTCGACGAGCTTTTTCGCATATTCATAAGCCTCGGAGTCGCTGACGGTTACGATTTCGTCGTAAATTTCACGGTTTAGCGTATCGGGAACGAAATTTGCGCCTATTCCTTGGATTTTGTGTGCGCCTGCCTTGCCCTCGCTAAGCAAAGGCGAAGATGACGGCTCAACGGCTACGACCTTAACGGACGGATTTTGCTCCTTAAGATATTTACCTGTGCCCGAAATTGTGCCACCTGTGCCTACGCAAGAGATGAAAATATCGACACATCCCTCGGTATCTTGCCAAATTTCAGGTCCTGTCGTATCATAATGTGCCCTTGGATTTGCAGGATTTTCGAACTGTCCTGCCACAAAGGAATTCGGTGTAATTTTTGCAATTTCAAGCGCTTTCTCGGTTGCGCCCTTCATTCCAAGCGCACCGTCAGTCAAAACAAGCTCTGCACCGTATGCCTTCATTAGCATTTTGCGCTCCTCGGACATTGTTTCGGGCATAACGATAATGCACTTGTAGCCCCTTGCCCTTGCGATTGCGCTAAGTCCGATGCCTGTATTTCCCGAGGTCGGCTCAATTATTGTGCTTCCCTTTTGAAGTCTTCCGCTTTTTTCGGCATCCTCTATCATTGAAAGGGCAACTCTATCCTTGGCTGAGCCTGCGGGGTTGAACATTTCAAGCTTAACAAGCAAGCGCGCGTCTATTCCGTTTTCCTTAGCAAATCGGGACACCTCAAGCAAGGGTGTTGCGCCTACAAGGTCGGTAATTGATTGATAAATTTTCATATTATTTCTCCAAAATTGATTTAAGAACGGGATACACTACCTCCGCCATTTTCATAAAGCCTAAGTCGGTTGGATGGCATTTTTCAACTGTGCAAAGGGACCTATCCTTATCGCCGAAGAAGGTTTCTCCGTCGATAAAATAAACATTTTTGTCGCCGTTTGCTAGCGCGTTTTCATAGGTGCGCTTGATTATTTCACGGCGCTTTATATTTTCGCTTTTTCCAAAGTCAAAATCGGGCTTTGTCATAATAAGAATCGGCAAGGTCGGATTTGCTTCTCTTATAGCTTTGAAAAACGGCTCGTGAGTTGCATCAAGATGCTCAACGCTTGGGGCATTGTGGTCATAATCCATTACAAAAATGCTCATATCGAGATTTTTAATGTAATCAGCCATTGTCCTCTCGCCCTTAGCATTTCCCGAAAAGCCGAGATTTATATAATCGCTGTCAAGCCAACGAGTAACGAGGGCTGTGTAGCATTTTCCGACGGTTGAGGAGCATCCACCCTCGGTAATTGACGAGCCGTAGAAGACGATAGGCTTTGCGTAGGTATAAGGGTCGCACTCGAGCATTTGAGCATCGTCATCAATTGAAATTTCAAGGTCGATAACGGGCTCATTTCTAGGTAGCATAATTGTAATGTTCGAAAGCTTATCGCTCTTTTCAAGGGTGCTTTCAAATTCAAGAATACCGTAATTGTTTGGATTGAATACGCCAATGCGCTCATTTTCCTCAAAAACATCCATTCCGCAAGATCCACTAAGAGGGATTGCCCAGTCGACACCGTTGCTAGCCACCTTAGCCCTTAGCTTGATATTTTTCGAGTCAGTTTTAAATCTTATTCTAACTCCCGCACCTGAAAAAATACGAACTGCTGTAAAATCATTTACCGTTTTTGCAACGTCCTCGTCCATTCTAACAATTCGGTTATCTTTATTTAGCTTCGCACCGAAAAGCTTAATTGGTGCATCTTTAAAGTTGTATGCTTTCATACGTGCTCCTTAATTCAATATTTTTTTGAGTACAGGAATAATTGCACTTGCCATAGAATAAAAGCCGAGGTCAGTAGGATGGCAGTTGTCAACTGTGCCATCCGCTTTTGCAAGTCTCATAAGAGTTCTTCCCTCTATCAAATAAACATTTTTATCACCGTTTGATATAGCATTATTATAGGTTGTCTTAATAATATCAAGGCGAGCCTTCTCTTCTTTATTTAATTTATATTTCGGACGGGACATCATAATTATAGGAAGGCTCGGATGCGCCTCTCTTATCGCCTTGAACATTTTTTCGTGAGTTGCCCCAAGATGCTCTATCGTAGGCGCATTATGGTCATAATCGTACACAAATACGGACATATCAAGCCCTTTTACGTGCTCTATAATTTCATTCTCCGCTTTTGCATTTCCCGAAAATCCGAGATTTATATAATCGCTATCAAGCTCGTGCGAGATGAATGCCTGATACGAGGTTCCGGGGCGAGATGCGCATCCGCCCTGTGTTATAGATGAGCCGTAATATACAATTGGCTTTTCAAGCTTATATGAGGACGGAGCTTCGAGAGTCGATTTGTTGCTTACTCCCACATAAAGCTCACACACGTCGCTATAAAGAGGGAAATTTATGATGATTTCTCTGTTTTTTCGCGAGCCAAGCTCGATTACGCTTTCATAGCCGTCGGTCATATCATAAGGTGGAATAAACGAGCCAACATAGCTTGGCTTTTTATCCTTTACATAAAGATCAAAGCCTGCCGAGCCTGTAAGAGCAAAGTGAGGCATTTTACCTATATTTGCCATTTTGACATGAATGGCAATATAAGGGCTATTTGTTTTAAATCGCACTCTACCGCCGGCTGTATTTGTATGTAGCCATGCAACACCGTCGCTTACACTCTTGGCAACTGTCTCGGGCATTCTTCTAAATTTACCGTTTTCGAAAAAAACGCCGTATATTTTGAAGGGCGACTGCCTTATATCGAAAAATTCAATATCCTTTTTTGCAATTTTGGTTTCTATTTTAAAATTCTTGTCAATTTTAGAAATGTTACTCATTTTTTACCTCTCAAAGAAACTATATTTTAATTATAGTACAATTCTAATTGCTTTTCAAGCACATAAAATGAAAAACGCACCATATGGTGCGTTTTTATCATTCTTTATCTTCGTTTTTATTCTCTGATTTTTTATCCTTAGGCAATTTAGAAAGACAAAGGATTGAAAAAATAGCTGAGAATACTACGCTAATTCCAATATATATAGGATAGTATGGGAAATAGTAATAATAAGCCATTTTCGAGCCGTATTCACTAATGAAGTTCATATAGTCGATCAAGAGATGTAAAAGCGGAACTACTGCAAGGATTGCCCCTGACATAAGCACGTAGAAAAGCGGGAGCGAGTTTTCGTATTTTCCCTCTACTGTTATTTCAATATTTTCTGCTTTTTCGGGGAATATATGGAATTTGTATCCACCGAGTGTCCAAATATAGCTCAATACGGATGTTACTGCATAAATCATTGAAAGCACGGGAATCATAAGTGCTTCTATGCAATAAAGCAAAAATATTGTAGGCCAAGAGATTATGTAAATTACTGTTTGTGGCGCGTGCCTTACATCCTTGCCCTCGCTGTTTACAAGTCCGTGAAGTGCTTTTATCGGGTCTGTCATCACCTTGTAGAAAAACGCCCAACAAAAATATGTACCCGCAAAAACCAAGCAGGTGATAATAATTGGAAGCATTGCTATAATGCTGAATACCGCCAAGGCTTTATTCATAGCCTTGTATTTTTTGATCTTGAAGGCTTCACGCATGAGTCTTCTCATTCGGTCTATGAAGTCTATGCTTAATAAATTGTTCATTGTCATTCTCCTTTCTTATTTAGACAAAAACATTATAGTACATTTATTTACTAAAGTCAACACTTTTAGTAAAAATATTTACTATTATGATAAGTAAATTTATTTACTTGATATAATAGCATTAGAATGATGAAGGGAGAGTGCCAAAATGCATTCGTATTTAAAGCGAATTCGCGATTTGCGCGAGGATAATGATAAGACTCAAAAAGAAATAGCAGATATACTTGGCACATCTCAAACAATGTATGCAAGATACGAGCGAGGTGCTAACGAGCTCCCTATTCACCACCTTATTACTTTATGCAATTATTATAAGGTTTCATCAGACTACATTTTGGGTCTTGATAAAAAATAAAAGCAGTCCGTTTGGACTGCTTTCGTTTTTGTAAAAGGGCTATAAAAAAGATATTTTTGGGGGAGTGCGTACGTGATTTGAACTCTCGTGCTTCATCACGCCAAAGGCGTGTATATAATCAATGCAGAGCATTGCATATCACCAACACGGAGTGTTGTATATCATCAAGTCGCAGGAAGATTGCTAATCAAAAAGATATTTGTGTACAATCGGCCAAGCGTCATCGGCATAAAATCTGTGTCCACCGTTTCCTTTAACAAGCGTGCAACGGTCATCTTTATTAAATGCTTCATAGACTTTCTTTCCCTTTTCAAACACAAGTTCAGCACCAAACAATGGGAAAATTGAATCTTCAATTCCAGATACTTGAATAAAATACTTTGGATATGCCATTGACATAAGATCGTTCATATCAAAATATTCCGATATTTTAGGCACGTAATTGCAGGAACAGTGAGTCATTGCACCAATAGAATCCTTAAATGTACACATTGCACAGGATGGCATTGCCAGGGTAATTCTATCCTCCAAAGCTGCAACATACACCGTGGCAGTGCCACCACCGGAATTCCCCATACAACAAATTTTTGTTGTGTCAATTACATCAGCAAATTTGTCCATAATCACATCAATCAGTCTTGAAACGTCCCATACTCTTTCGCCAATGGTTGTTCTGCCCATAATAAGTGCTGTCATGGTGGACTCATAGCATCTTGGTCCGTTTTCATCTCCGCCACATTCGCCAAAATTTCTTTGTTCCAACGAAATTGCTGCAAACCCCTCTTTAATGGCTCTTACGCAAAAATCACGGTCTCCCTCACTTATAGATTGTTCGTCCCCCTTAAATTTAGGTCTGCCCAAGGAAATATGCATTCCTTTAGAATGTCCTTGCAGGCAAATCATCAGCGGTGGCTTTTTAACCCCATCGGGAAGCCAAAGATGACAAGGCACACAGTAACCGAGTTCACTCTGATATGTAAATCTAATCTCAGTCGCCCCGTCTATTTTCTTTTTATATTCCACGTTGAATTCAGAAGGTACCTTCTGAAATTTATCCAAACCAAGAAGCTTTGAAAGCTTTTCCCTTGCCGCCGCCTTCCATTCTTGGAAATCACCGCCATCATAAGACATTGACGGTATAACACCTTGAATTAAATCTTTGTTGTGCTCATAAGCTGATTTCATATCTCGCATTCCCTTAATGGGAAATTCACCACCTTTATCTTGATATGTCAATTATACCATAAAGCCAAGCGCTTTTCAATCCAATATATTAAAAATGCTTTTACAAAAGTGTAAAAGAAAGAAGCCCTCAACATCCACATACCATGATAAATGTAAAATGAGCTTTTTGCGCGTCCCTCAAAAATCATAAAAAACCTAAACTGAACCGTGGTTCAATTTAGGTTTAATTTGCCTAAGAGCGACTAAAAGGTGTGTAAATGTAGGTAAGAACAGTAAAAAGGTGTGTGATTATGAATTGTTCCGGAAAAGCATGCTGAACTTTCAGGCATCTAAATGTCAAGGCAATTATATCAAAGTAAAGACAGAAATACCTCATTTAGTTCGTCCCAATCAAGAGCCCCCTCTGACGACAATCCTGCGATAATGGCTTCGATTTCCTCTATATTACGATCTAAATAATCGTTCACACGTTCGAATCGCTTGCCCTCTCCAATCTCCGGCATATTCATTTTCATATCGAGCAACTTTTCAACATCCGGCTTCAGATTTTCGTCAAGATACTTGTCCATCAAGGTACGGAACAACATCGGTGGTGGTGTGCCTTCGGCAAGTATCCATTTGCACGCAAGCAATGGACGAAGCACGTAAAAATACTTTTTAAGCCTTACTGTCTCGCCCTTCAGATATTCGTGATAGTTACTCTTTGCCGTACTGAGATAGTGGTAAAGCCCGGACTTAGCCATAAAATAGCGATTGATCGTCATCGATATTTTCTGCCATTCATCCGTAGTTTTATATACTATAGGTGAGGAATTCCACTCGAATAATGTGGGGTTCGACTTGTGAAGCAAAGTCAAAGCCTTTTGAACGTCCCAACCGTTGATATCAAGCGTATCATCCAACTGCCACTCTATCACGTCGCGAGTCTTGTCAAGGCGAAGATAAAACTCCTTGGGACGAACGTATATAAAACGTACGTCGTAGTCGCTGTCAGGCGATGCGAATCCCCACGCCCGACTTCCCGACTCGATGCAGTGCAAAATCTTAATATTTTCTCTTTTCTCTATCTCGTTAAGCTTTTCAAGAATAGTTTCCCTCACAGTGGATCCCCCCTTTTGTATTATTATATCACACTTTCGACCAAAAATCAACTATATTTCGGCGAACCGAGCGAACGGCTCAATTCCGTTTGCGCGTAGCGCAACTTCATTGGGTGCAAGCCCACATCATTTGCCGAAGGCAACTTCATTTGCACCAACGGTGCAACATCGTTCATTTGTGTCCGCCTGCGGCGGAATGATTTTGAGCTGACGCTCAAATGATGTTGCGTGCGTTGCACGCAAATGATGTTGTGCCTAATGGCACAAATGAAAAAATCCAACTCTTTCGAGTTGGATTTTTTGGTTGCGGGGGCGGGATTTGAACCACACGACCTTCGGGTTATGAGCCCGACGAGCTACCAGGCTGCTCCACCCCGCGATATATGGTGCCGATAACCGGACTCGAACCGGTACGAGAATTTCTTCTCAACGGATTTTAAGTCCGTGGCGTCTACCATTCCGCCACATCGGCATATCAAGCGTTTAGATTATATCATAGTAAATTTTGTTTGTCAACACCTTTTTTAAAAAAATTATAAAATCGTTTTACATAAACCGACAATATTACGGAGCAAGCGCACTTCTCTTTGAATTTTTCGAAAAGGTATTGACAGGATGCATACTTCGTGATATGATGTATTATGTAAGATGCAGTATTAGAGAGGTGAGAAGATATAGATATTCAACTCAAACGAGGGTTGCTCGACATTTGTGTTTTAAGGGCAATCAAGAACGAGGATTCCTACGGATACAAGATAATCAAGGATATGAAGCCTTATATCGAAATGTCGGAGTCTACTCTATACACTATATTAAAGCGCTTGGAGCTTGCGAAAATGCTAACCGTGCGCACCTCGGAGCACGACGGAAGGCTTCGAAAATATTACCACATAACCAAGCTCGGTCTTGACAGAATTGAGGAATTTAAAGATGAGTGGCGCGAGGTTATGACTATTTATCAATTTGTAATAAAGGAGGATGAGGAATGAACAAGGAGCAATTTATTTATGCCCTAAGAGAAAGACTCTCTGCCCTGCCAAAGCAAGAGGTTGACGAACGAATTGACTTTTTTTGCGAGATGATAGACGACCGCATCGAGGACGGGCTATCCGAGGAAGAAGCCATCAAGGCTATTGGAAGCGTTGACGAAATCGCATTGCAGATAGCAGATGAAATTCCTCTTCCAAAAATAATAAGCAACAAAATCAAGGGTACAAGGAAACGCAAGACCTGGGAGATTGTGCTTTTGGCTGTCGGCTCACCTATTTGGGGCTCACTCCTTATTAGCGCTCTTGCCGTGATCTTCTCTCTTTACGTATCGCTTTGGGCTATCGTTGTTTCCCTTTGGGCAAGCGAGCTTGCATTTGTTTTGAGTCCAGGCTTTGGAATTGTTTCAAGCATAGCTATTATGATTTCAGGCGACGTTACCACAGGTCTTATTACGCTTGGCTCATCATTTGCGGTTGCGGGAATTGCGATTTTCTTCTTCTTTGTATGCAAGCTTGCAACAAAGGGCATGATTTATATTTCAAGGAAGATACCTTCTATTATCAAGCGTTGTTTTGTAAGAAAGGATAAATAAGATGGAAAAGGGAACAAAAATGATAATCACTTTGGCGCTTTCACTTATAGTTGTGGGCGGAATTCTCTTTATTTTAGCCTTAAGCTCTAACGGTTGGAGACTTCAAAGCTCAAGATATGAAAGTGCAGAATATGAAATTACAGACACATTCCAAGGGATTTCTATAAATATAGAAACGGCTGACATCACCTTTCTCCCTTCAACTAACGGAAAGGTTGCGGCTTCGTTTTACGAGCACAGGCACGAAAAGCATCAGGTATCGGTTACAGACGACTCTCTTGTCATCAGCGTTAAAAACGAGAAAAAATGGTGGGAGTATTTGTTCAATATAAGCTCTCCGAAAATCACCATATACTTGCCCGAGGGCGCATACGGTGCGCTAAAAATCGATGCGAGCACAGGAGATATTAGCATTCCGAGCGATTTCAGCTTTGAAAGCATAGATGTTTCACTTTCCACAGGCGACACAAGCATACGTGCGAAAACAAACGGAAGTGCCAAAATAGAGGCTTCAACAGGCGACGTTACCATCGATGGTATGACGCCCACCTCTCTTGGCGTTACGGTTTCCACAGGTGAGATTAGCATAAAGAACGTGGCATGCAGTGGCGATATTTCACTTGAATTTAGCACGGGCGATGTTGAAATTATCGACACAGTGTGCGGAAAATTAAGTGCAAACGGCTCTACCGGTGATATGCTCATCAAAAACACGGTTGCAAGCGAAAGCTTCAATTTTGACCTTTCAACGGGAAGCATTGATTTCGACCGTTCCGATGCAAACGAAATATATATCAACGTAACGACAGGAGACGTTAAGGGAACTCTTCTTTCAAGCAAAATCTTCTTTGTCAACACGGACACAGGTAAGGTTAGCGTTCCCGAATCCACAACAGGCGGAAAATTCAAGTGCGAAACCAGCACAGGAGACGTTATTATAAGCTTTGCTAATTAAAATCAAGGACGGTCTATGGCCGTCCTTTTTCTTTAAAATCGAATATAATTTCGACATTTTTCAACATTTTTAATATTTTTTTGAAAAATCTATATACAAATAGAAAATTATTTGCTATAATGACAGGTAGTTAAATTTTACCTAAATTTTATTTAAAGGAAACTTAAACATGAAAGAATTTTTTGGAATCGGCGGCTTCACCCGTGAGCCGGAGGGCTTTATGTCCTGGCAACACCTCACCTTTGTTACATCGCTTATGATCATCATGGTTGCCCTTGCAATTTTCCTCGGAAAACGCAACAAGGACAAGGATACGAAGATCAAAAACAAGGTTCTTATCGTTAGCGCTATCGCAATTGATGCATTTGAAATTTTCAAAATCATAATGGGTTCTATTGAAGAGCCTGACTATTGGACAAGAGCTTTGCCTCTCTTCCTTTGCTCAATTCAACTTATCACTATTCCTCTTGCAGCATTTTGCAAGGGCAGACTCAAGGAAGCATCACTTGACTTCGTGTTCATTTTCGGACTTTTGGGCGCTGTGCTCGGCACTTACGGTGCAGGTCAAAACTACGGCTCGTATCCCGTTTTGTCCTTCCCTAACGTTGTATCGGGAATCACTCACGCAATCTCCGGCTTCTGCGCGCTTTACATTGTTCTTTCGGGAATGGCAAAGACAAGCATGAAGAAAAACAACATTTGGATTACCTTCTGCATCTTCGGCGGATTCGCTATCGCGGCATATATCGTCAATGTAATTATCGATTACAACTATATGTTCCTTATGAGAGGCGACGGAACTCCTTACGATATTTTCTACAATATGGTAAACGGAAGCCCTGTGTTCTATCCAATGATAGTTGTTGGACTTTTCCTTATCTACATCATCGGATTCTATTACATATACTACCTTGCAACAGGAAAGCTCAAAAAGAAAGAAGCATAAACAAAAAGCAGTCCAAACGGACTGCTTTTATTTTTGTTGATACAAGCGTTAGATTATTTATTTTCATTGCCGAAAATGCACTTTCTTATAATGCCAACCATTTTTTCAATTTCTTCCTTACAGTCGTTTGCAATCCACTCCATTGAAAGGGCGGTTATTCCCGTAAGATAAAATTTCATAACATATGCTCTTTCCTCTTTAGGATAATCAAATCTTGCAAGAATGGGGTCAAAAATGTATTTGAACATTTTATCGTACGACTTTTCGAACGCCATTGTACCTATATGCTTAAGCATCGTTTTAAAAAGGCGCTTGTTATCCCTTATATAGGTAAGATACGGAGTAAGATATTCGGGGTTTATGAATATAAGCTCGCTGTGATTTGTTCCCTTAAGGCTTTTTGTAAAGCTCTCGGGAGTTTGAGGAAAGTAAGAAAGAAATCCGTCTATTACATATCTTGTGCATTCTGTAAGAAGATCTCTTGTGTTTTCGTAGTGAAGATAAAAGGTAGAACGGTTTACCTCTGCTTTTGCACAAATTTCTTTTATTGTGATATACTCGAAATCCTTTTTTTCAAGCAAGGCAAGAAGCGCCTTATCCATTTTTATGGCAGTATTAAAATACTTGCTCTCCGATTTGTTCACTTCCGTCCCCCCCTTTTTTATTATTCCTGCTCGCTTATTTGACGGGCAAGCTCAACGATATCGTTTGCGTATTTACTCTTTCCCTTTTCAAGAATTCTTTTGTACATAGGATAATTAACGGATGCACCGATTATTCCAACGATACCGATAACAATACCGATCGCCACCATAAGTGGTGTTCCGCCGATAACCTGCATCGCAAGACACATACCGAGTCCGAGCACAAGTGCGCTGATTATTCCGAATGTGTAGGTGAAGATTGTTGCAGGCATTTTAGCCTTTGCATCAAGCTTGCGAAGTGCAATTACCTTTGAGTTGTCCTTTGGAGCGTACTCCTTTGCGATTGATTCTGCGTAAATTTTGTCTGTGTTCATAATTTGAACCTCCCTTTTTGTTTTTTACGAGCTCATTATACCAAGGAAAATTTCAAATTTGAACAACACAAGTTAAGCTTTTTGTTGCTTTTAAAAAGCGCGTCCCAACACAAGACGCGCTTTATGTCTATTTAAGCAAAAATACCTTTGTTGCGTGTGGCTCTAGCTCGACTGTGATTTCGGTATCGAAGGTACACTCTTCGCCTGTCCAAAGCTCAAGTGCGCTAACGCTCTCGTCGATTTCAAGGTCGGAAAGTGGAATTGAGATTTTGCCCTTGCTCTCGCCTATATTGAATATAGCGGCATACTGTCCTTCCTTTGACACAGCGGTCCACAATACATACTCTGATGCGTCAATTTCCTTTCTCCACACCTGATGAGAGTGGCGCGCGTCCTTGTGCATTTTAAGGATATTTTCGTTTGTTACAAGCTTCAAGGTGAAGTCATCGAAGCCTGTCATCTCTCCACCTATTATAAGCGGTGAGCGCATAATGCTCCAAAGGGTTAGATTTGTATAAAGCTCATCGTGCGTAAACTTAGTCCATTCGTTTTTGTCATAGCACTGACGGATAGGGCCTATTGGAAGCATATCGGCATCAGGCCAGTGTCCTGCGCCCGAGTGAATGCTCCACTTTTCAGCACGCTCGAACATTTCGTAAAGGAAATGCCACTCATCCCAAAAGTCGTCGGTAATACGCCACATATTTGCGTATTGCTTATAAAATTCGCTTCTTTCAAGGCGTGATGGTCCGGGAGAAACACTAAATACCATATCGCGTCCGCAATTTTTGATTGCGTTTGATATCATTTTGAGCTCCTCCTCGTGATGAGGCAATTCTCTTGCAATATCATCGCACTTAATAAAGTCAACGCCCCAGGATGCATAAAGCTCAAAGATACTGTCGTAGTATTCCTTTGCGCCCTCCTTGGTGGTGTCAACACCGTACATATCGGTATTCCAGAAGCACGAGTTTGTTACTCTAAACTCCTCGCCAGGTCTTTGTACCCAAACACTTGCAATATCGCGTGCAGTTTTGCTTGTACCCTTGATTTTGCCCTTACCGTGAACGGCAATTCTCGGCACACCTCTCATAATATGTATACCGAATTTTAGTCCAAGTGAGTGAACATAATCGGCAAGAGGCTTAAAGCCTGCTCCGTTTTTAGATGAGGGGAAACGGTTTTCGGCAGGGATAACTCTTGAATATTCGTCAAGGCATATCTCGGCAAAATCGTTATAGTCGTTATTATCAGCAGTTGGCTCATACCATTGAATATCTACAACGATATACTCCCAACCGTATTGCTTTAAATTTTTCGCCATATATTCGGCATTTTTGCGAACTGTTGCCTCGTCTACGCTTGCACCGTAGCAATCCCAGCTATTCCAGCCCATAGGTGCGGTTTTTGCAATCATATTGTTCTCCTTTGAGGAAATTTATTTACTTATTATATTTTAACACACGCTAGAAAAATAATCAATATATATTACGATGTTTATGCGTTAATTTTATTTGACAAAGCTCCTTTGATATGATAAAATATACTCGAGGTGATAACATGAACCAAAGCTTAAATGAAAGGAAACGCCCTGTTCTTGCTATAATTTCGATTTCTTGCACAGCGCTTGCGTTTTTTCTTATAATCCTCGGTCTTGTTTGCATACTTTATTTAAGTCAAATTAACAACAACTGGGGGCTGATAATTGCAGGTCTTATTTTCTTGATTATCCCCGGTCTTATTCTCGGAGCTATCTCCACGGTTATTGCTATTATATCACTTATAAGAAAGGAAAAGCTTGTGCTTTCCATTGTTTCGATTTCGATAAGTGCGCCTATCACTATTTTCGCTATTATAACAATGATTACAGGTCTTTAATTTATGAAGGGTTTAAAAATTACAAGTATTATTACAACGGTTTTTCTCATAGTGCTTGAGCTTATACCGTTTAGTATAAAGCTAAACTGGGTTGACAGTGGCGGAATGTCCTCAACCTCGTATCACTCGTATTTTGAGTCTATTCCGTGGGGACGCGGGGTTGTCGGTCCACTCATTTGTGCTATTGTAAGCGTAATTATGCTCAGCTTGCTTTTGCTCTCGTTTTTTATAACTGAAAGTAAAGCCTTTTACGCTGTGCTTTGCGCTTTGCCTTGGGTTGCGCTTCTCGGCTCTCTTTCCGCAATGCTTTCAGGCGCTTATACGCTTCTTGGCGGAATTATCGGTGCAATTCTTATTGTTTTGGCGGAGCTTATACAGTTTATCTATTCAAGGACATTTAACAAGGAATAAAGAAATCCACACTCGGTTGAGTGTGGATTTTATTTTAGTTTTCCTTATTGCTTGGGATTATGTAATCGCCAAGATTTGAAACGCTACTGCTTTCCGCCTTAACAGAGTTAAGAGTTACGGTATAAAGAGTTGTTTCGCCAACGGTTACATTCTTATCAGCGCACTTTGTTGTTGTGGACTGAATGAATTCAACATTTTCAACCTCATCGTATGCATAAAGTGCAATTACGAGTGAGAGGTCTGCCGCATCGCCTACAAAGCCTGTAATCGACACGCTTACATTTTCGTATTGATTATCGGTCATCAAAACCTGCATAGCACCGCCGCTTGTATTTACTCTTCCGTTTGCATCAAGGAAGGAATCCTTGCCATAAAGGAAGTTTGGATTTACCGCTATAATTCCGATAGTGATATTTCCGTTTATTCTCTTATACTCAGCTACTGCCGCAACATTGATTGAATAACCGCCTGCAATTCCGTCCTCTCCCTTTGTTGAGAAGCCATCTCCACCACCGAAAAGAGGTGAAGCAACGGACTTGGAATCGCCAATCTTGACATCAAGCACTGTACAGCCGTTAAATGTGCAATCGCAAAGGTAAATGCCGTTTTTAGTAAATCCGTTTGCATATGTAAGGGTTTCAACGATTGTATGCTCTGCCTGAGCCTCGGATTCGTAGTCGCAATGCTCACAGCTGTCGGCAACGGTACAGTTGCCGCCTGTCAAGGTATGCTGTCCCTCATAGAATGCATCGCAGGTATTAACGCCGTAAACTATATAATTTTTAGTTACGGATGCAAGCTCCTCGTATTCTTCTAAGGATATGATTTCAGAATCGTTTACACGGTCATTGCAGTTACACGATGAAACCGCCTTAAAGCCGTCCTGAATTCTCTTTGCATCATCGTAGTCACCGTCTACAAAAAGTGTAAGCTTAGCGAAGGTGCCCTTATAATCCTTGGTTGAGAAAACATGACACGCGTCGGTATGTCCTGTTGACATATCGAGATTTTTTGAGATATACACATATTTAAGAGATGTACAGCCATATGTGAAGCTATTATGTCCGTCCGACCAGCTTCTACCGTGGTTAAGAGAGGTAACATTTGCGCCGAGAACGATAGTTTCAAGCTTTACACATCTATCGAACATACGCGCGGAAAGAGTGGTTACGCTATTTGGAATTTTAATACTTTTAAGCGACGAGCAGGATGCGAACATATATGTTGGAAGCACCTCTGTTGTAGAATCCTCGTGGAAGGTAACGCTTTCAAGAGATGTGCAGCCGAAGAAAACTCCAAGCTTTTGATTATCTGCAGCATAGTCTGTCAAATCTGTAGCAAATCTGGCATCCTTTGGAATAATAATGTTCTTTAAGGAAGTACAGGTGCTGAACGCCTGATGACCGATGTATGTGCATCTTGAGGTTGGTGAGAACGGAGAATTAACGATTGCCGTTTGAATAAATGCGAAGTCCTCTACTGTTTCAACACAGTCGGGCAAGGTATCAACTACAAGCTTCGAATAAGGCTTTCCGTTTTGCAACGAGCCACCGTTGAAGCAGTTTTTCTTGATTACCTTGAGCTTAGGATTATTACCGAATTCCACGCGCTCAATATTTTCGTTGTATGTGATAATTGACACCAAATCAAGCTCTACTATGCCGTTTGGAATGACAAGATTTTTAAGGGTTTTAACATTTCCAAAGCACGCATTGCCTATTTTTTGGCACTGCGAATTCTTTGTGAACGGAGAGTTAACAATGCTTGTTCCAACGAACACCTTGTCTCCAAGAGTCAAAAGCGAATCGGGCAAGGTGATTTCCTTAAGAGAGGTACATCCATTAAACGCCTCGGACTGAATTTCAGTCAAAACGGAATTTTCGCCAAATGTAACTCTTTCAAGAGATACACACTGATAGAATGCGCATCCGTCGTTGGCATCTTTAGATTGAATTGTCTGTACCGAGCTTGGAATGTTAATTTCTCTTAAGCACTTTGAATGGTGGAAATTAACGTGGGATATTGTTGTGAATTTTGCATCAGATGGCATATCGCAAACGAGAGCCTTAGATGCCTGTACAATACGCTCAGGAAGCTCTGTCAGAGTGTTTGGCAAATAAACAAACAAAATCTCCGAGCCGTTTGGATTGTATGTGTACATGGTGTCAAATCTATATCCGCCGTGAGGGAAGCTAATCTTCTCAATTCCCTTATCATTTGGAAAGTTTGCAGACACTACATTTAACGGAGTTACAGTGTCTGTGCTATACGAATATACGCCTTCAACAAATGTGCAGTAGTTTGTATCAAGGGTCAAAATGCTTTTTACTGTTTTAACTGTATTTGAGCCCTCGGTGGCGGTTGCGGTAACATACCAAGTAAGCGCATTTCCCTGACTGTCGGTTTTAGGGAATTCTCCTGTATAGATTGAAATGATATTACTGCTATTCATCTCATAAGTAAACAGGGTGTTTCCCTCTGTGTCCTTATAGACTGTTGCAGCACCTACCGAAACTGCGAAAAGGCAAATCGCAAATGCCATTATCGCAATAAAGATAAATAACTTCTTCATAAAGCTCCTTTCATAGCATAAAAAAGTCGTGCCCAGTAGTTAGAATAGAATAATTTTAGCACACACGCGTGTTTTTGTCAATATGCTCTTGTTTTATTATATAATTTATGGTAGAATTAAAATGTATCTTTATGTTAGGAGACTTGAAATGGAAAACAAACTAAGAAAAGTAACAAAATACATATGGGAGCTTGAGAATAACGCAAGATATTGCAACACCATCTCGGTTACAAATCTTGAATATTTCCCTTGCGATTACAAGACAAGCAACGATCTACCTTCCCTTGACAAGTTTATGCCATTTGCCGAGGGTCAGTATTGGGGCGAGGGCTGGGACACACACGCGTGGTTCCACTTTAAGCTTGATATTCCCGAAAATATGAAGGGCAAGCCTGTTCAGCTTCATACAAGAACAGATTATGCTGACGGCTGGGACCCAAACAATCCACAGTTTTTGATTTATATTGACGGCGTGCTTCGTCAGGGTATGGACATCAACCATCAGTATATTGAGCTTGATGCGAATGCCGAAAACGATATTTTCCTCTATGCTTACACAGGCGCAAGAGTTGAAAGATCCCGTCTTTTCCTTACACTTCGCAACGTGAATGCCGAGGTTGAGGAGCTTTGGTACAATCTTCGCGTGCCGTTCGAGGTGCTTGAGCTTCTTGACAACAGAACTCACGAATATGCGATGATTCTCAAATATCTTGACGAGGCAGTTTCAATTCTCGACCTTTACGATATGAAGAGCGAGGAATTCTTTGACAGTGTTCGCCGTGCTAACGATTATATTCTTAACGAATTCTACGGAAAGTATTGCGAAACTCAGCCCGAAACAGTTATTTGTATAGGTCATACACACATAGACTGCGCTTGGGTTTGGACTCTTAAGCAGACTCGTGAAAAGGTACAGCGCTCATTCTGCACAGTGCTTGACCTTATGAAAAAATATCCCGAATACAAGTTTATGTCCTCACAGGCTCACCTCTACAAGAACTTGAAGGAAGAAGCACCTGACAAGTTTGAGGAAATCAAGCAAAGAATTAAAGAGGGCAGATGGGAATGCGAGGGCGCTATGTGGGTTGAGGCCGACTGTAACCTTTCATCAGGTGAGAGCCTTGTAAGACAGGTTATGTACGGCAAGCGCTTCTTCAAGGAAGAATTCGGTGTTGAAAGCCGTGTGCTTTGGTTGCCTGACGTATTCGGCTACTCTGCTGCGCTTCCACAAATTCTTAAGAAAGCAGGCGTTGATTGGTTCGTAACCTCAAAGATTAGCTGGAATGACGTCAACGTTATGCCATATGACACCTTTGAATGGCGCGGAATTGACGGCACGGGCATCAACACATACTTCCTTACCGCGCAAAACTACTCCGACGGCTTCCAAAAGGGAACGCATTACAACGGCCGTACATATCCAAATATGATTAAGGGAACTCGTTACAGATATCAGCACAAAATGCTTTCAAACGAGGCAATCGACACCTTTGGCTTTGGCGACGGCGGTGGCGGACCTACAATCGAATATCTTGAATATTTAAGACGTCAAACAAAGGGTATTCCGGGAATTCCTAATGTAAAGATAGAATTCGCAGGCGACTTTTTGAAGCGTCTTGAGGGTAAAATTGAGGATAACAAGAAGCTTCTTCCAAAATGGAACGGTGAGCTTTATCTTGAATTCCATAGAGGAACTTATACATCTGTTGCAAAGAATAAGAAAAACAACCGCAAGAGCGAGTTTTTGTATCTTGACGCTGAGCTTCTCGGTACTATCGGCAAGGAGCTTCTTGGCAAGGAGTTTGACAAGGCTTCTCTTCGCCGTGGTTGGGAAATGATTTTGTCAAATCAGTTCCACGATATTATCCCCGGCTCATCTATTGATGAGGTTTACGACCAAAGCGACATTGACTATGCTTGGGTTCAAGACATCGCTCACAAGCAAATTGGCGATATAAGAGGCGATATTGCAAGCAAGCTTGACAAGCGCGAGGGCTACGTTGTATTTAACCCTCACTCCTTCGTTGGCGACGGAGCAGTTAAAATCGACGGAAAGAGTGTTCTCGTTTCAGGCGTTGCGCCAAAGGGCTACTCCTGTGTCAAGAGCTACAAGGACTCTAACTCTATAATCGTTACAGCGGACGGCGTTGAAACAAATGTGCTTAAGGTTAAATTCGACAAATTCTGGCAAATCACCTCTATTTACGACAAGGTGAACAAGCGCGAGCTTTTGAAGGAAGGCGCGATTGGCAACGAGCTTCGCATATATCAGGACTATCCTGACGTTTACGACTGTTGGGAGTGGCAGGCTTATTCCTGCGACAAGTATAGAACCGTTACTGATTTCAGTGCGGTTGACATTGTTGACGACGGTGCAAGACTTGGAATTAAGATTGTACGTCCGTTTATGGAGAGCGAGATTACACAAACAATTTGGTTCTACGACGATTCGTTGCAAATTGATTTCGACACCGAGCTTGACTGGCATCAAAACAGCCAAATGCTCAAATGCGCGTTTGACGTTGATATTCACACCGACAAGGCAACTTACGATATTCAGTTTGGTACAATTGAGCGTCCTACTCATATGAACACAAGCTGGGATGCCGCTAAATTCGAGGTTTGCGCACACAAATACGCAGACATTTCCGAGGGTGGCTACGGTGTGAGCCTTATTAACGATTGCAAATACGGACACGATATTCACGACGGACTTATCCAGCTTTCACTTCTCAAGTGCGGTATTCATCCATCTAAGAGAAGCGACCACGGAAAGCATTCGTTTACATACTCTATTTGTCCTCACGCAGGCTCTCTTGCTACATGTGATACTGTTAAGCGTGCTTATTTCATTAACTATCCTATGTATGCTATTAAAGCTGAGGGCAACGAAAGCGTAATTCCTACAAGCTACTCCGCTTTGAAGCTTGACAAGGAAAACGTAATTTGTGAAACCGTAAAGGAAGCTGAGTCAACTCTTGACACTATCGTTCGTCTTTACGAAACAAAGAACGTAAGAAGCGTTGCAACACTCGAAATCGGTTTCGAGGCAAGCAAGTGTTACCTTTGCGATCTTCTTGAAAATGAGCTTGAGGAGCTTGAAATCAAGGACGGCAAGGTAGCAGTTGATATCAAGGGCTTCGAGATTGTTACCTTGAAGTTCAAAAAATAAGAATTTATCATAGTTTTTCAGCATAATCATTGACAGGTATGTGCTCATATGGTAAAATACAAACAGTTCAAAATTAAACTATTGGAGACCCCGCAAAAATGTTAACACCGTATGAGTACACGCTTGTTGCTCTATCCGCTTATGAAAAAGCGATGGAGCCAATATGCAAAAAATATTCAGTTAAGCATAAGGAGCTTGATATCCTTATGTTCTTAAACGATAATCCGAGCATGGCAACCGCCTCGGACGTTGTAAAAAAATTAAATTTTTCAAAATCTCTTGTTTCAATTTCTCTTCGCGCACTTGAGGAGCGCGGATTCATCTTGGGAGAATGCAAGGGCACCGACCGCAGAAGCATATATCTTCACATTTGCGACAGCGCTCGTGAGCTACTTTCCGAGGCAGTTGAAACAAGACGTCAATTTTCTTTAGCCCTGGCCGAGGGACTTACCGAGGAAGAAAAAAAGCAGCTTCTTCTATATCTTGGCAAGGTTAGAAAAAATTTAGTTTCACTTTCAAAAAAATAGGAGTTATATTATGGCAAAAAAGGAAAAGGCTACTGAGACTGAAAACGCAAAAAAATCCAGAATTCCCAAAAATAAGAGATTCTACTGGGCTTTCTATCTTCTCAGCTTGATATCTCTTGTGCTTGGTGTTGCTCTTCTTCCTGTTTGGGAAAAGACCGACGTTGTTTGGAAGGACCTTGGAACAAATCTTATCAGTATGATTTTGTTCTTTATAATCATCGTTTACATTGTAGGATATCTTATCAAGCAAATCATTCGTGAGAAAAAGATAACCATTAAGATTCTTACCGTATTCGAGGCAGGCTTCTTCTTCGCTATTGCAATTGGTTGTATTATGGAGCAATTCAATATGGTTAGCGTTGTAGGTCCTTGCACAATTGTCGGCGCGGCTATTTGGTCAAGAGGCTTTGTATACATAGTTAAGGCGTACCTTTGCAAGCACGAAAAGACCGACAAATATCCACTTTGGATGCTTGTTTTCTCGGTTGGTCTTGTAACACTCGGTACTATTATGATGACAAAGGAAATCTTCACAACACGTCATATCGTATGGTTTAGCGCAGGACTTCTTATTGTCGCTGCACTTGTATTCTTCATTTTCGGAGTTATAAGCAAGCCAAAGGTTGACAGAGCCCTT
>JAZKZO010000003.1:0-96083 GCA_045612665.1 Eubacteriales bacterium | reverse complement strand
CGCCATCCTCTCTGAAAAGCAAAAATCTCGTTACTCTTTCCGTCAATGCTTTTAACGACTACATTTTAACATATGTAATATGACTTGTCAAGGCGAATTTTGAAAAAATTCAAAAACAAAGGCAGGGAATTTGTCCCTGCCCGTATTTTTAATATTCGAAGCTTGACATCCACTCGGAGAAGTCGGAGAAAAGCTCGTTGTATTGATTTTGCAAATCGTCGGATAGGTACTCGTATTGAGTCCTGCTTTCCTTGAATTGCTCGGAATATTTAACAACAGGCTTATAAACGCTTGTGTTGTTAAGTCCTCTTTGAAGCTCGGAAACTGCAAGCTTTGAAAGAGTCTCGGCTCTATCAATTATATCGAGAAGCTCACCCAGCTCAGTTTCACTAATATCCTTAACGGATTTTCTCAAGCTATCGAAATATCCGCTCTGATATCCGTAGTTGAACTGCGCGCCGTCCTCGGTAATGAAATAAACCGCATCGGTTGGATAGAGATAATCCTCACCGCCCTCAAATCTTGCCGTGTATGTGAACCAGTGTGTAGAGAAGTAGAGGTAATCGTACATTGCATAAATATCGGTTACAAGGTCGCTGCTTGCAATCTTTGTCCAAATCGAGTTATCTCCAAGCTCACTTTCGTCAAGAACCTCGTAATAAGCATCGACAATTCTGAAATTGAACTCGTATCCGTAATCGTCGGTAAAGAACGCATCCTTCTTTCTTGAAACCTCGAGAATACCTGTGATTTTAATGGCTTGAGTTGTATATTCAAACTTCTTTTTATCCTGTGGATAAACCGCCATGGTATTAGAAAGCTCGTTTGTGTTAGGAAGACAGAACGGACAGCTTTGATATGGAAGATTCATAAGGTATATATACGAGCCGTCAACAGGGGAGCTTGTCGCCATATATCCGTTAATTGTTATAGGCGTTCCGTCAAGAGTTTTAAGATAGTCGTAGCTTAACGCACTCTTGAAGCTTATTTTCGTTGGATTGTCATAATTTACATCGTTACAGGATACAAGAGCAAGAGTAAGAATGCAAACAAGAATAACTGCTATTACTTTTACTATAATGTTTCTTTTCATTGCTCCAAGCTATCCTTTCTTGCCATTGAATAGGTGCAAATAACCGTAGGTAATACCGTTATAACAAATACTGCTACGAGAATTACAAATTCAAGACCGTAAATTTTACCGTAATTGAGTACAACTCCCATGCTTTGCACGTAATCGCTCATAAACAATAGGCATAGCCTTGATGCGCCAAAGGCAAGAATTGTTGAAACGATACCGATTATGCTGTTTTGAATAATGTAGAGAAGGTTGATTTTCTTCATGCTTATACCGATAAGACGCATAAGCGCGATTTCCTTCTTGGAGTTGTACATGTTGAGAAGAGTGATAATGGAAATTATCAAAATGTTCATAGCGAGAATAATTCCGCATAGAACAAAGGTGATATATTTTGTATCTCCTAGGTCGTCAAGCACACCGCGAACAATGTTCATAGGCTCAATTGCTTGAATAGGATATTCAGTGCCGTGCTCATCGGTGATAACCGTGTTATTAAGCTTGTTTACAAGCACTGAAGCTCCGGTTAAATTCTTGGTATTTATAAGGAACGAATAAACGTTGTGATGAGCGTGCTCCTCACCCTCGTGCTCGTGCAAATGCCAAAGAGTCTTAACCTGTGTAAATACTACATTGTCATAGGAAGAATATGTTTGAGAGAGAATACCTACAACCTCAAGGTCGTGTCCGTGGTCCTCAGTTCCGTGCCCGATTTTTATCTTATCTCCAACCTTTAGGTTGTTTCTTTGCGCAACGGTATATCCTATAACAACCTGACAGTCAACGCTATCATTAAACGCATCGCCCGCTTCAAAGTTGTTAGAAGCGAATAAATCGGCTGACGTACCTACAACCTTATACTGATTTTTGTAAGTTCCACCACCGATAGCGAGAGGGATAACCCTCTTGACGTTAGTGTCCTTATAAAGTGTGTCAATATAAGAATAGGGGATTGTTTCGGTTGGATTACCTGTAAAATACATCGAATTCATTGCAAGGTCCGTATTTGAACCGGCAGGACCGACAATAAGTGAATAATATCCGGCATTTCCCGAAATTCCGTCGTCAATTTGCGAAGCAACGTTAAAAGCGAGAATAGCAACACCGGCGGAAATGACAACTGAAATTACGACAAGAATAATTTGAATTTTCTTTATCGCCATATTTTTAAGGGCAAATTTAAACATCGCGTCGTCCCCCTGTCATTTCATTCATATCAATTACACAGTCGAAATACTTTGCAAGACGCTCGTCGTGAGTAACGGCAATAAGAGTTTTGCCCTTTGAAATTTCAACAAGCTCCTTTATAACCTGCTCACCGATGGCAAAGTTGAGGTTGCCTGTTGGCTCATCTGCCAAGATGATGTCAGGCTTTTTAACAATAGCACGGACAATTGCAACTCGTTGTCTTTCTCCACCTGAAAGGTTTTTAACCTTTTTGTTCTTTTTGTCGAGAATTTCGAGCTTTTCAAGGAATTCGTCCGCACCAGAGGTGTCAACGCCCTCAAGCCTTAAAATGTTTATATTGTCTATGACGGTCATCTCGGGAATAAGCTTGAAATCTTGGAAAATATATCCGATTTTCTCGATTCTGAACTTGTCCTTTTCCTTTTGAGATTTAGATGACATTATATCACCGTCAATCTCAATTTCGCCACTTTCAGGGGAGAGAATACCTGCTATCATATTGAGAAGCGTAGATTTTCCACAGCCCGAAGCGCCGAGAAGCATATAGGATTTGCCGTCCTCAAAAATAATATCCTTGTAGTCAATGGCGGTTTCATTTCTAAAATGCTTTGATACTTTTTTAACACTTATCATAAAAACACCTCACATTCCGCATAGCATAAGCACAAATCCAAATATCGCTGATATAAGATAAAGTATGCCTACCACGCGTAAATTTTCTTTCCAATTTTTGTTGGCTTTAAATAGTACGGTAAGACCGAGCCCTGCACCGGAGCAAAGTCCCGCAACCGCAGAGCCAAATGAGAGCGAGCCACCAACGTAAAGCTCAGTTAGCGCAACCGATACCGCACAGTTGGGAATAAGACCTATAAGCGCGGTTACAAAAGGCTGAGCTAGGCTTCCACTCAATAAAATTGCGTTTAATCTATCGTGTCCCAAAAGCTCCATTGCAAAGCCAAGGGCGATATTAACGATCAAAATAAAAATAACTATTTTTACCGTGTGCTTGATAGTAGGAATCCATATATTCTTTTCCTCATCACAGCCACAGTCCTCACAAAGGTCAACAGGAGCTTTTTTTATCTTCAAAAGCTTATAAATTCCGTCTATTGTGAAGCCTGCAACAACACCGATAGCAAGCTTGCAAAGAATTAACTTCCAAATCGCTCCGTGGGAGTTAGGATTGCTAATCAAAAGTGGAATGGCCTCGTCCGACGTTGCAAGAAAAACCGCAATAAGCGTGCCCTCGGTGATGAGTCCTGTTGTATAAAGGTTAGACGCAGATGCGGAAAATCCACACTGTGGAACACAGCCGAGCGCCGTGCCGATTGCAGGTCCTGCCTTATTCAATTTTTTTAGCGAGCCTTCCATTTTCTCCGACGCCTTATGCTCAAGAAATTCCATAAGCAAATAAGCAATAAAGAGAAAGGGAATACTCTTAGCAGTCTCCAAAAGCGCATGAAGGAGAACGTGCAAAGCTTCCGAAAATGTCATTTAAGCCTCGTTTCTAAAATGCAAGTGATTTTCAATTTCATTATCAATTTGAGAATAATTATCAAATTACAACTAAATTATACACCCGACCGCCAACAATGTCAATACAAAAAGCGCGAAAATTTTGCGATTTTCTAAAAAGTATTGCAAATGCGCGCATTATGTGATATTATATAGGCATAATTTAAGATTTTACAGAGTAAATGAGTGCGCGTCAAGTGTCGATTGAACGGGGAGTTGTCTTTCGAACGAAAACTTAGGTTGCGGTGCATTCGTTGCATCCCGCTGGACTTATCTCCAAGATGGTTGCTGAAAATCTGTATTCATCGAGGGGGTATTTTTTTATGCAAAATTCTAAAAAAGTTGCGCTTTTTGGAAGCATTCGTGCATTGACCGTTTCGGCAATGCTTACGGCTATAAGCGTAGTAATCGGCATCTTTTGTAAAACTGCCTTGAATTTTGACGGTGGACTTTTTAGAGTTACCTTTGAAAATCTGCCGATAATTCTTTCAGGCATTTTATACGGACCTATTGTCGGTGGAGTGGTGGGCGCTTGCTCCGATCTTGTAAGCTATTTGCTTTCAAGTCAGGTATATCCACCAAACTTGATAGTTACACTCGGTGCAACGCTTGTTGGTGTTATGTCGGGAATTTCATCAAAGCTCATAGTTCGCAAAAATGGAACACTTCAAATTGTAGTAAGTGGTGCACTTGCTCACATTGTCGGCTCAATGATTGTAAAGCCGATAGGACTCTATCAGTTTTACGGTGCACTTGTGCTTTTGCGAATTCCGCTTTATATGCTCATCGCACCTGTTGAAATTTTGCTTCTTTGCACCTTGCTTAAAAGAAAAAGCTTCGCAGGTGTTGTGGGATATGTTAACAAGCCCAAAGCAACTAAAATGACATATAATGACGCACTAGATTACATTCATAAAATCAATTGGACCTTTTGTAATCCCGGGCTTGAAAGAATAAATGAGCTTTGCGAGGCTCTTGGAAACCCTCAAAATTCCCTTAAATTCATTCACGTTGCTGGAACAAACGGTAAGGGCTCGTTTTGCGCAATGCTTTCCGAGGTCCTTAAAAAGTCGGGCTATAAGGTTGGCACGTTTACCTCTCCTTACGTTAAGGAATTCAACGAGAGAATGGCGATAAACGGAGAAATGATTTCGAATGACGAGCTCGTTGCTCTTGTCGAAAAAATAAAGCCGATTGCCGATAAAATGGCGGAAAAGCCTACCGAATTTGAGCTTATAACAGCCCTCGCATTCGAATATTTCGCTCAAAACGGTTGTGATTACGTTGTTTTGGAGTGTGGACTTGGTGGCCGTCTTGACTCCACTAATATAATTGATACACCTGTCCTAACCGTCATAACGGGAATAGACTTTGACCACGTTTCAATTTTGGGAGACACAATAGAGAAGATTGCGTTTGAAAAGGCGGGAATTATAAAACCAGGCGTGCCTTGCCTTTGGTGTGGCGAAAACGAGCTAGCCGAAGGAGTGATAAGAGCGCGCGCTATAGAGCTTGGCTCGGAGCTTTTCGTCGTTGACCACTCGAAAACTCAAATAAGTTCGTTTACCTTGGACGGTACGGTGTTTGATTTTGGGGAATACAAAAACATATACATTCCACTCCTTGGCGAGTATCAGCCGTTTAATGCCTCAAACGTCTTGACGGCGATTGACATTCTTCGCTCACTTGACATCTCAATTCCAAGCGAGGCTATTTACGGTGGACTTGCATTTGTTAAGTGGCACGCAAGATTTGAAATTCTTTCAAAAAATCCGTTGATTATAGCCGATGGCGGACACAATCCGCAGGGAGTTAAAAGCGCAGTTGATAGCGTAAAGGGCTATTTTAAGGACGAAAAAATCAACGTTATAAGCGGAGTTATGGCGGATAAGGATTATCGCTATATTGCCGAGCAAATAGGCTCTATTGCAAACGAGGTTTATTGCATAAGGCCTGATAATCCAAGGGCGCTAGATGCAACCGAATATTCTCAAATTTACAAGGAAAACGGAGTTGTCGCATATCCGTGTGCGTCCGTTTTCGATGCGCTTGAAAGAGCAGTCAAAGCATCCGAAAAGCAAGGAAAAGCACTGCTTTGTGTCGGCTCACTTTATATGTATTCCGAGATTTGTGAGTGCCTTGATAGAATTGATGGCTTATCAACTCTTGACAAATAAATAGAAATTTGATATAATATTAAAATAACATAGGCAAATTTGGCAAAAAATGAAGCAAGGAAAGTTCAATGAATATATTTAAATCACCAAAATTTTCTGCTTTTAAGACCAAGGCAAAAGAGGTCTACGTAAAGCAAAAAAGAGAATTGATAAAAAATAAAAACATTGTAGTTCAGCTTGTAAAGCGTGGTATTAAGCTACAGTACCGTAACTCCGCAATCGGAGTTTTGTGGACTATTCTTAATCCACTTTTGAATATGTTCGTAATGTACCTTGTTTTCGGTACGATATTCAAATACAACGATGACAGCACGTATCTTTTGTACCTTTTGTGCGGTAATATTATTTTCAACACAATGCGTGCCGCAACAACACAGTCGCTTCCGATACTTGTTTATAATCGTGGACTACTTACGAAAAATAAAATATCGTACAACGTTTTTCCGCTGTCATGTAACGTTAGCGCAATAGTAAACTTCCTGTTTTCGTTTATCGCGCTTCTTGCCGTTATGCTTTTCGTAAGCATTAAGACACCGGTGTTCAGTCCAACAATTTTCTTGACAATACTAATGCTTCCCGCATTGTTCTTGTTCAACTACGGTATGTCCCTTATATTGTCGGCACTTTATGTGTTCTTTAGAGACGTAATGCATTTTTACAACGTGTTCCTGACTCTTTGGATGTATCTAACGCCTATTTTCTATAAGCTTCAAAATCTTGGCGAGAGCTGGAAGGTTCTTGTGATTAGAGTAGTTATGAAGCTAAATCCAATGGCGCATTTCGTAGAGTATTTTAGAGATATAGTTTACCGTATGAAGCTCGGCACTATAACTGAAGCATCGGTTTACAGCGGTCTTGGAACGCTTTATCTTTGGGGAATCGCATTTGCGGTTGCCGGTTCGATTTTGTTCTATTTGACAAAGAAAAATTTCATATTTAGCATCTAAAAGAGGAATTATGGAAGAAATAAAAGAGGCTTCCTTGCCAATTGAGGATAATACACCGAAGCAAGAGCCGATTATCGAGCTTGATAAGGTTGCTATGGAATACTATATGCAAACCGAAAAGGTCGATAATATGAAGGAGTTCTTTATTCGACTTGTAAAGGGAAAAATCAAGAAAACCAAAAAAAGAATTCTTGAGGAGATCACCTTTTCCGTAAACAAGGGCGAAAGCGTTGGAATTATCGGTCATAACGGCGCAGGTAAGAGTACAATACTTAAAATAATAACAGGCATTATAAAGCCGACGACAGGTAGCGTTAAGGTGCACGGTAGCGTTGCTCCGCTTTTGAACCTTGGTGCAGGCTTTGACTATGAGGCAACGGCAAGAGAAAATATCTTTCTTAACGGCGCAATCATAGGCTATACACCAAAGGAGATAAAAAACAAGTTTTCAAGCATCGTTGAATTTGCCGAGCTTGAAAATTATGTTGACGTTCCCCTTAAAAACTTTTCATCGGGAATGGTAGCTCGCTTGGGCTTTGCAATCGCAATAGACGTTGAACCGGATATATTGCTTGTTGATGAGATTTTGTCCGTTGGTGATGAAAATTTCAGACAAAAATGCTCACAAAAAATAGAGGAGCTTCAAAAGCACGGAGTAACCTTTATTATAGTTTCACATAATATGTCGCAGGTTAAGAAGCTGTGTCAGCGTGCCGTTTGGATTGAAAACGGTAGAATCGTTGAATTTGGCGATTCAAAGGAAATTTGCGACAAATATCAGGAATATTCAAAGAATAAGCAATAGTTGCTTAAATTTTTAGAGAGGGAATTATGGTACAAAACAATAAGACGTCAATTAAATACCTTGGTGCTTTTCTTGATTTCTTTTTGAACGCGTGCGTTATGTCGGCATCGTTTTTTGTCGCTGACACATGGCTTGGCTATAACATAAATGCCCAATCTGTAATGATAGGCGCGCTTCTTGTGATTTTCGCTAGTGGCACGTATTTCATCTTTGATTTGTATTCGGCGAAGCGTTGGGAAAAGCTTATGTCCCAAATTGTAAAGCTTATAATAGCACAGGCTGTTGTTATGGGTATTGCAGTCGTTGCCGTAACGCTTATCATAGATAACGAAAACGATTCTCGTAATTTTGTTCTTACGATTTCGATATGCCTTATTTCTCTTGGCGTGCTTACTGTTAAAAAGATTATTGCAACCAAAATTCTTCACTATATCCGTATAAAAAACAAAAATCCGAAATACGTTCTCATTGTCGGAAACGGATACGGTGCCGTTGAATATGCAAGACAAATAAACGATAACCTTCACTTCGGTTACCGTATAATAGGCTGTGTTTCCGATGCGGAGAAGCCTCGCTTTAAGAAGCTCGGCTCTTATGCCGACCTAGATAGCGTTATTAAGCAATATCGCCCACAGGAGGTTGTGCTTGCGCTTGAGCCAAAGGAAGAAACAAAAACTCAAAAGATAGTTACTGTTTGCGACCAAAACGGAATTCGTGCGTCGATTATTCCTGTAGTTTATAAGTATTTTAAATCAAAATGTCAGGTTGATATGGTTGGAAACCTTCCACTTATCAATACGAGAGCAATCCCACTTGACAATATAGCAAACGCTGCAATTAAAAGGGCGATTGACATTTTTGGCTCGCTTATTTTGATAATTCTTACTCTACCTCTTATGATTTTTGCCGCTATAGGCGTGCGCCTTTCCTCAAAAGGACCAATCATATTTAAACAGGTAAGAGTTGGTAAAAATAACAAGGAATTCACAATATATAAGTTCCGTTCAATGAAGGTCGAGGGACACGCACCGATTGATATGTTTGGTGATGCCCATGAATATGACGAGAGCAGAAAAACAAGATTTGGCACTTTTTTGAGAAAAACAGGTATTGACGAGTTGCCACAATTCTTTAACGTTTTATTCGGCTCTATGTCGCTTGTAGGACCAAGACCGGAAATCCCCAAATTCGTTGATGAATATCGAAAAAACATCCCTCTTTATATGGTAAAGCATCAGGTAAAGCCGGGAATTACAGGACTTGCACAAATTTACGGCTTCCGCGGAGATAACACCTCTCTTGAAAGAAGAATAGAGCTTGATATCAAGTATATTGAAAACTGGACACTCTTTAACGATATAAAAATCATTTTTGCAACTCCGTTTAAAATAATTAACAGAAACGAGAAATTTCGTAAAAAGAAAAAATGAAAATATTGATAGTGGCATCTAATATGGTGCATATAAAGAACTTTCACCTACCTTACGTCTCGGCGTTCCGAGACGCGGGGCACGAGGTGTCGGTTATGGCGTCAGGTGAAGGGGCGGATTTTAATATCCCCTTTAAGAAAAGGGCTTTTTCCTTTAAGAACCTGCGCCTTTCTTTTTTAATAAAAAGAATTTTGAAAAAAGAAAAGTTCGATGCAATTTTCTTGCATACAACTCTTGCCGCCTTTTGGGTTAGATTTGCCCTTAAAGGAATAAAAAGCCGTCCTACCGTCGTAAATACAGTGCACGGATATCTTTTCTCGGAGCATTCGTCAGCCTTGAAAAGAAAAATTTATCTTATGGCAGAGCGCCTTGTTCGCAAAAAAACCGATTATATTGCCGTTATGAACAAGGACGATTTGGCTATCGCAAGGGATAACAAGCTCGCCCTAAACGAGCCGTTTTTGATCGACGGAATGGGCGTAAACCTATCTCGTACTGAAAATGCGCAAAGGCACGAATTTGACGGCAAATTGAGGCTTGCTTACGTTGGTGAGATAAGTAAGAGAAAAAATCAAATTTTTCTTGTAAAATCGCTTTTAAAGCTCAATAACGCGATTCTTACCTTGGTTGGCGACGGAGATGAGCGAGAGACAATTGAAAAATTCGCCAAGGAAAACGGCATTTTAGATAGAGTTATAATAACAGGCTTTACAAAAAACGTAAAGGAGCATTTGGAGAGCGCAGATATATATGTGTCGGCATCTACAATCGAGGGCTTGCCATTTAATATAATGGAGGCTATGAGTGCTAAAATGCCTATTGTGGCGAGCGATATCAAGGGACAGCGCGACCTTTTGACAAGCGATCAGCTATATTCATTAAATAATGAAGAGGAATTTGTTGCTCTTGTAAGAAAAACCGCTCTTGGAAAGCGTGAATACGACCTGGAAAAATATAAAATTGACAATGCTTTGCCCAAAAATGTTAGTATCTATTTGGACAAAATCCGAAAATTGTGAAAAGAAAAGTTCTTTTGAACTTATTTACACAAGGATTAAATTGTGATATGATATAAGTATAAGGAGGTATTTATATGATGTGGATTTGGTTCGCACTTGCAATTTTGTTGCTTGTTGTTGAGCTTGTTACTACACAGTTTGTATCAATTTGGTTTTCGGCTTCGGCGCTTATAACGGGCGTTGTCGTTGCTATTTTTGATGAGATGCAATCGATTTGGCAAATCGTTATATTTGTTGCCCTTTCCATTATCGCGCTCGTCGCAACTAAGCCACTTGTTAAAAAAATAACAGGCAAGCCAAAGGATGCAAAGACAAATTTGGAGCTTAACATAGGCAAAACTGCAGTTGTAACAGAAACAATTGATAACATAAAGGAAACGGGAGCTGTAAAAATCAACGGTCTTGTTTGGACGGCACGCTCGGATGACGGCTCGATAATCGAGCAGGGAGAGGTTGTAATTTTCAAGCAGGTTTCGGGAAATAAAGCTATCGTTTCGAAAAATAAGGAGGAAAACATATGACATCACTCGCACTTATGGCGCTCGCTGGCGCCGGCACAGGAATTGTAATTGCTATTGTTGTAATTGCTCTTATCGTTATATTGGCAATTATTGCAGGAATTAAAATCGTACCGCAGGCTCAAACTTATGTAATTGAGCGACTCGGCGCGTATAACAAAACTTGGGAAACAGGAATTCACTTCCTTTGGCCTCTCGTTGATAAAATTTCAAAGAAGGTTTCAATGAAGGAACAGGTTGCAGACTTTGACCCACAGCCTGTTATTACAAAGGACAACGTAACAATGCAAATTGACACCGTTGTGTTCTTCCAAATCACAGACCCTAAGCTTTATGCTTACGGTGTTGAAAATCCTATTAGAGCAATCGAAAATCTTACTGCAACAACTCTTCGTAACATCATCGGTGAAATGGAGCTTGACCATACTCTTACCTCAAGAGATACAATCAATGCAAAAATCCGTTCAATCCTTGATGAAGCAACCGACCCTTGGGGCATCAAGATCAACAGAGTAGAGCTTAAGAACATTAAGCCACCTCACGAAATTCAAGACGCTATGGAAAAGCAAATGAAGGCTGAGCGTGAAAGAAGAGAGGCTATTCTTCGTGCCGAGGGCGAAAAGGCAAGTAATATTCTTGTAGCACAAGGTAAAAAGGAATCTAAGGTTCTTGAGGCAGAGGCTGAAAAGCAGGCTGCAATCCTTTTTGCAGAGGCTGAAAAGGAAGCTAGAATTAAAAAGGCAGAGGCGGAAGCCGAGGCTATTCTTAAAATCAATCAGGCGCAGGCTGAATCAATTCGTCTAATCAACGAGGCAAAGCCTGAGGAAGCGTTTATCACACTTAAAAAGCTCGAGGCGTTTGAGAAGGTATCAGACGGTCAAGCAACAAAGATAATCGTTCCAAGCGACCTTCAAGGCGTTGTAGGACTTGTAAACGCAGTTGCGGAAAGCGCAAAGAAATAATAACAAAATCCACTCGAAAGAGTGGATTTTTTAATAATCAAACCAAAATCTCTTGACTTTCAAGTGAAAATGTGGTAAAATAATATCACATAAGGGAGTAGTTTGCATCGATAGGCGGTGCGATGAGGTCAACAATCGACTTATGTCTGGCTTCATATTAAATGACGAGACTTATCTGTTAGGCAGATGGGGCTCGCTTTTTTATTTCCCCTCTGCCATAGGAGGAGAAATATGGATTCAACAAACACAAAAAGAACACTCGCTATGTCGTTAAAGGCACTTTTAAAGGAACAGCCTCTTTCAAAAATCAGCATAGGAGAAATTTGCGACCTTTGCTCTATGAGTAGAAAAAGCTTCTACTATCATTTTAAGGATAAGGAAGACCTTATAAGCTGGATTTTTGACACGGAATTTGAAGAGGCTTGTAAGGAAAAAACAAGAGTAATTGACACTCTTATAAAGTATTTTTACGAAAATAAGAGCTTCTATAAAAAGGTTTTAAAAGAAGAGGGTCAAAACTCCTTTTCCGACCATCTTTATAGCTTTTGCTGTGCTTTAATGGAAGACACTTTTAAAAACGAGCTTGGAATAAAAGAGCTTAATAGATTTCAAATCGGATTCTTTGCCGATGGCTTTGTATGTACTATAAAGCGTTGGATGACGAGCTATAATGCCCAATCTCCTGACGAGCTTGCAAGACAAATAAACGAGTCGTTTTCCGTTTCACACAATCTTAAAAACGAAGAAAAGGCCCTCGCATAACGAGGGTCTTTTTTAATTTGTGAATTTTTGAATTCAAAAATTTAAATTTCTCCGAAAACGCGCTCATTATCGGAGCTTTTTAACTTTACGGTTTCGATTTTTCCACTTAAATTTTCACTGCATTTTACTTTAACCTCGACAAAAGAGGGAGTATGTCCGACGTTGAATTCGCCATCGAAGCTTTCAAAGAGAACTTTAACACATTCGTTGCGCTTAACATACTCACAAAGTAGCTCACGCCTTACGTCGCTTGCCACCTGTGATAGCCATTTTAGCCTGTCCTTTTTTACTTGCTCCTCAACTTGATTTGGCATATCGTAAGCCACTGTATCCTTGCGCCTTGAATATGGGAAAATATGAAGGCGCATAAACCTTTGCTCCTTGAAAAATTCAACTGTCTTTTCGAAGTCCTCATCACTCTCGCCCGGGAAGCCAGTTATAACGTCGGCGCTTAACATGAGATTTGGTATTTTATCCTTCAAATACTCTATATTAGCCCTTGCCATATCGATATTGTATTTTCTGCGCATTGAATTGAGTGTTTTTGTACATCCGCTTTGCATCGAGAGATGAAAATGAGGCATTACCTTATCAAGCGATGCTACGGTGTCAACGAACTTTTTTGTAATCTCAACGGGATCAAGCGAGCCGAGCCTGATTCTTTCAAGCCCTTCAATTTTGTTTACCTCACAAAGCAAATCAAGCAGAGAATAGCCGTTTTTGAAATCTCTTCCGTAGGATGCGGTTTCAATTCCTGTCAAAACAACCTCAAGGCAACCCTCGGACACGACCCTTTTAACCTCGCTTAAAATGTTTTCACGGCTATCGGAGCGAATGTTACCACGCGCTTTTGGGATTATGCAATAAGCACATTTTGATTCACATCCGTCTTGAATTTTGATAAACGCTCTCGTTCTTGTAAGCGGTGCGCCGACCTCCATTTTGTCAAAGCTCGAGTTGTAAATGTCAGGCATAAATAAGGATTTTTCGCGCTTGCCATCAAGTAGCTCGAGTGCTTTTTTTGCAATTATTGATTTTCCGTTGTTTCCACAAACAAAATCTACGCCCTCGATTGCCAAGGCCTCGCTTGGATTAATTTGAGAGTAACATCCGGTTACAATAATAATGGCATTAGGATTTTTAGAAGCGCATCTGCGAATAAATTGCCTTGATTTTCTATCGCTTTCGGCAGTTACAGTACAGGTGTTTATGATATAAATGTCGCATATTTCGTCGTTTTGACAAATGGTAACGCCGTATTTTGCAAGCTCCTGCATAATTGCATCGCTTTCATACTGATTCACACGGCAACCGAGAGTAAGAATTGACGCCTTGATTTCTTTATTCATAACACACCTCCTATAACAAGATAAACCTATTTTAGCACACTTTTGTTCGTATGTAAATTGAAAAACGACAAAAAGTCAAATAATACTTGAAAAAAATCTACTTTGCTTATATAATTAAAGGTGAAAAAGAATTTTGGAGATTTTGTAAATCGATGAGAGAGTTTAAAATAAATGCAAACGACGCAGGACAACGTCTTGATAAATTTATTCAAAAAACAGTAACGGGAATTCCTGTTTCTCTTATGTATAAGGCGATACGCCTCAAAAAAATAAAGGTTAATCGCAAAAGGGCAGAGCAAAAGCAAATTCTTGTACAGGGCGATACCGTGCAAATGTTTTTGAGCGAGGATTTGTTTGCCGAAAAAATTACGGATAACGAGCTTTTTTCGATAAAGCCTAAAATAAACGTTCTTTATGAGGATGAAAATATCATCTTGTGCGATAAGCCTGCGGGAGTTTTGGTTCACAGCGGAGACGGAGACGGAAAGACAAGTGGCGAGGGCGCGTGCGAGGATAGAAACACCTTGGTTTATCATATGCAAGCGTATCTTGCGCAAAAGGGAGAATATGACCCCGGAAAGGAAAATTCCTTCGCTCCTGCACTTTGCAACAGAATAGACAGAAACACAGGCGGAATAGTGATAGGTGCTAAGAACGCACAGGCTCTTCGCGATATGAACGCAAGAATAAAAGAGTCCGGTATTTCTAAAAAATACCTTTGTGCAGTTCACGGCAAACCTCAAAAAAACAGCCACATCCTCAAGGATTTTCTTATAAAAGACCCGAAAGCCAACACGGTTAAGGTTTTGAAGGAGCAAAAGAACGGGGCAAAGGAAATAGTTACAAAGTACCGTGTTTTAGACTATAATCCTAGAATGGACATCTCGCTTCTTGAGGTTGAACTCTTAACCGGAAGAACACATCAGATAAGAGCGCATATGGCATCTATTGGTCATTCGCTTCTCGGTGACGGAAAATACGGCAATATTTCAAGGGATAAAAATTACTCCTATAAGCATCAGGCGCTTTACTCATATAAGCTTGCATTTAACGATGTGAACGACAGTCTTTCGTACCTAAACGGAAGAGTCTTTGAGGTCGATAAGGCTAATATTTATTTTCTTCGCGAGTTCACAAAATAACGCTCGCGTGCACTAAAAGAAATTTTATTTTATTACAAAGCGCCCAAATATATTAAAAAGGTGTTGACAAGCCACCAAATTTGATATATAATAAAAATATAAATTTTTACTCAACCGGTAAAGGAGAATCTAAAAGTGAGCAAAAAGATTATTGAAAGAAGATACGCTTCTGCAAATGTTCCCCAAGAAAGACGTGCGAGCATTGTTGCTGCTCCACAAAATAAAAAGCCTTCTGCTGTAAAGGGAATCATTCTTGCAGTGCTTATTGCTTTTGCACTCGTTGCATTGGCTCTTACAGCTATAAATTTCCTTATCAACAATATTTCAGGTAAGGTTGCACCTAACGGAAGCTACAAGGATACACTTCCTTCCATTGTTCAATCATACAAGGAGAACAGTCCTTTCTATGATGGAACAGCTGCAGGATATCCTGGCTACTACGAGTTCGCTTACAACGCTTCAAGCAACCATAGCGCAACAGTAAACAACATTAAGGATCAAAAGAACGTTCTCAACTATGCTATTTTCGGTATTGAAAACGAGGATCCTAACAATCCTCATGCAAGTATGATCGTTATCGCATCTGTAAACAAGGACACAGGAAGCTTTACATACGTTCTTATCGATGCAGCTTCATTTGTTCAAATTCCTTATGCAGACGTAGTTGGTCCTCTTAAGGATGCTTATAAGCTTGGCGGATCTAACTTGCTCGCTAGAACAATCTCTCAAAACTTCGGCGTTGACATTGACGGTTACGTTGAAATGAAGATGAGTGGCGCAGCTGATATGGTAGATGCAGTTGGCGGTATTGAGCTTGCTATGACTGATGAGGAGGTTGCTAACCTTAACCTCGCAATTCAGGCATATAATAAGAGATTTGATGCAGAGGTTCTTGAAATCACTAAGAAGGGCGCAACAGTAAGCCTTAACGGTGTTCAAACTCTTGCTTACATCCGTGGTGTTGACGGTAACCGTGAAATAGCAGTATTTAACATTCTCGCACAGGTAACAAAGATTGCTTTGAGCCAGGGCGTTAGCGGTGTTAATAGCCTTGTTAACGAGCTTACACAAAACGCAATTGCTTCAACTGACGGAGACGATTTCTCAACACTTCTCAAGGTTGCTATCAAGTCTAAGGACGGCTCAAACGGCGTTGTTACAATCAACCTCGGTAGCGATCTTAAGCAACAAACATGGTACAAGAGTGTTAGATTTGTAACATATTCTGACTATTCAGCAGTAGTTTCACAAATTCAAACCGCTCTTTACACACCAGCAGAGTAATAAACAAAAACGGCAGGTAACTGCCGTTTTGATTTAGATTGTATGTCACCAAACCGTTTCGAAAAAGTGACAAGAGGTAATATGAAAATTAAGGAAAAGGTTTTATCTCTTCTTGAAGGACGACAGGGAGAATGCATTTCGGGAGAGGAAATTGCCAAAAAATTAGGAGTTACAAGAAATTGTATTTGGCGCTCAATAAATTCCTTGAAAGAGGAAGGGCATAAGATAATATCGCAAAGCAACACAGGATATCTTCTATCAAGCGAAGAGGATGTTTTTAGCGCTTCGAGAATAGAGCATTTATCAAGTAACAATATAAGTGTCGTTTTAATCGACGATGCCGATTCGTCAAACAATGTAGCATCTGAGCTAGCCAAGCAAGGCGCACCTGAGGGTACGGTAGTCGTTGTAAAGCGACAAAATGCAGGCAAGGGAAGAATGGGCAGATCGTTTATTTCAAACGAGGAAAACGGGCTTTATATGAGCATCATTCTTCGCCCTAAAATCCAAGCGAGCGAAAGCGTTAATATCACCGTAGCCTGTGCGGTCGCAGTTCTTGATGCGATCGAAGAGCTTTCGGGCAAAAAATGCTCAATCAAATGGGTAAACGATATTTATATCGGTAACAAAAAGGTGTGCGGAATTTTAACCGAGGGCGCATTGAACGTTGAAAGCGGATGCTTTGATTTTGCAATCGTCGGTATCGGTATCAATATAACACCGCCTAAAAACGGATTTGCCGTTGAAATTAAGGATATAGCGACATCAATATATGATGGTAAAGCCCCTAATGGCTTCAAGAGCGCTCTTTGTGCACTTGCCACGGATAAATTTCTTCATTATTATAGAAGTATTGAAAATAAGTCCTATATTGCCTCGTATAGAGAACACTCGAATTTGATAGGTGAGAGCGTTTGTGTTTATCGTGGAAACGATGTAGTTAACGGAGTGGTTTTGGATATAGACGATAACGCAAGGCTTATTTTAAAAACCGAGCAGGGCGAGGTAGCGTTTAGCTCGGGAGAGGCAAGGGCGCGCAAAAATGAGCAATAAAAGACTAAGAACGATAGTTTTCGTTGCTATATTTAGCGCAATGCTATGCGTGGTATCGCAAATTGCGATTCCAATGCCAAGTGCCGTGCCGATAACTTTGCAAATTCTAATGGTGGCGCTTGCAGGATATGTGCTTGGTATTCTAAAATCATTTTTAAGCATATTTTTATATGTTGCAATCGGCGCAATAGGCTTGCCTGTATTTTCGTCCTTTAACGGTGGAATTTCAGCTCTTGTGGGACATACAGGTGGATTTATATGGGGATTCTTTATTGTAGCTCTTATGTGCGCTATATTCGCTGACACAAGGCTTGCTATTCCGGCAGGAATAATCTCCGTTATAATTTGTCATTTTATAGGCTCAATTCAATATATGCTCGTGTCAAGAGTAACGCTTTGGGCTTCTGTTTTGAGCGTTTCATTGCCATATATATTTAAGGATATAATTCTTGTAATAGTAGCATTTTTTGTGGCAATTAAAATTAAGAAAATACTAAATAAAGAGGTTTCAAAATGAAAAAATATTTGGCTTTTATACTATGTATAATAATGGCTTTTTCCCTTTGTGCATGTAATAACGATGACACCTCGTCTCAATTTTCCGAGGAAAGCTCTTCAAGTAGCACACAGGAAAGCGAGCGCGGACAGGGAAAGCTTGTAATAAACGGAAACGAGGTTGATGCAACCTTTACAGTATATCAAACCTATGCAGAGCTTCCCTTGATAGCCGTTCTTGAGGGACTCGGATATGTAATTTCCTGGCAAAGTGATACTCAAGCATTCGTTGCCGGATTAACAAGCACCTATACTCTTGATTTAACAAATAAAACGCTTGTAAACGAATCAAATGGTAAAAATGTTATTCCTCTTTACGGCAACAGTACCTATAAATGCGAGGCTATCGAAAAGGATATAATTGTCGATGATGTTACCTTGTATGAGATAATGGCAAGCATAGGTCATCCTGTAAGACTTACGCTTGATTACGATACTCTCACAGTAGAGATAAATAATAAATAAAAAAATGCCTCAATCGAGGCATTTTTTATTTGTTGTAATGACACGGAGATATGTAGAATTTGTCAAGGTCGATTTCGTAAATTCCACCTTCGTTTTTGCCGTATGATGAAATGTTAAGCAGGGCTTCAGGTGCGGAATCTTTAAGGAAAACCGATTTTTTTAGTCCACATCTATGCATAAAATTCATAGCGGTGCGAAGCATAATTATCATAGCCTCGTCGTCGCTTGTGTTAGGCGCGTAATTGAAGGCGCTGATTTCGCCTACGCCTGATACGAATTTAAATTGGCAAACCCCCAAAAATTCACCGTCATCAGCTCTATATGCAAAGGAATGTGCATCAAATGAAGCCCCGCAAAGCTCGCAAAGCTCCTTTTGAACGTTTTTATCTTGAATTGGTAATACAGTAAGCATTTTTTCTCCTTAAATTTTATTGCTTTTTCCTGACAAATATGCAACCTCTTCTGGCGTAAGATCGCGCCATTTTCCTCTTTCAAGCTCTCCAAGCTTTAATGAGCCTATTGAAATTCTTGTAAGACGCATAATGGTAAGACCACAGGCATCGCACATTTTTCTAATTTGTCTGTTTCTGCCCTCACTAAGAGTGAAAAGAGTATTTGTAGCGCCATTTTTTACCGATAAAATTCTCACCTTAACAGGCTTTATCTTGTATCCGTCAATTTCCATAGGAGAGGTAAGACGGGAAAGCACCTCGGGGGAAATAGTGCCCTTTATAACAACGCTGTAAGTCTTTGCCATATTTCCCTTTGGATGAGTTAAACGGTTTGTAAGCTCTCCGTCGTTTGTCAAAAGAAGAAGTCCTTCCGAATACATATCAAGACGTCCAACGGGATAAACTCGTTGTCCTACGTCCTTAACAAGCTCCATAACGGTGTCGCGTCCCTTTTCGTCGCTTACAGTACAAACATATCCAAGTGGCTTGTTTAGCATTATGTAGCGCTTATCGCTTTTTGGCAAGGGCTTTATAACCCTGCCATTGAAGGTAACAGTATCATTTTCGGGATCAACCTTGTCGCCGACCTTTGCGATAACGCCGTTTATTTTAACGTTACCTGCCTCGATTACCTTTTCAGCGTTTCTTCGAGACATAATATTGTTTTCAGTGAAAAATTTTTGAAGTCTAATTTTTTCCATGTTTACTTAAAATTCTTTCGAAAATAGATTTTTTGTATTGTGCTGGTTGCACGCTTTCGAGTGCGCATATATCAAGAGATGCGACTTCCTTGCCGTCAATAGAATAAACGACTTTTCCAACGCGCGTGCCTTGCTTTATAGGAGCAAATATAAATCTTTCGCTTTCAAAGCGTGCGCTTAATTTGTCGGCTTGTCCCTTTTTTAGAGTTATCCCAAGTGAGGATAAATTTCCGCAATAAACCTCGCTTTTGCGTCCGTTGACGCAGTGTAGAGAAAGAGTATAATCGCCAATGTCAGCCAAGCTCAAATATTCATATTCATCAAAGCCCTTTTCGAGCATAAGAGTATGGTCATTCCAATCACTTGGTGCATTAAGCGTTACAGCAATAAGCCTAACTCCCTCACGCTCCGCACAGGAAACAAGACACCGTCCGCTTTTTTTCGTAAATCCCGTCTTGATGCCGATAGCACCGTCAAAGCTCTTTAAGAGCTTGTTGTGATTTACGAGAACTCGTTGTCCGTCAAGAGAAGGAATCATCTCTTTTTTAGTGCCTACAATCTCGCAAAAGCAAGGATTTTGCATAGCATATCTTGCAATGAGTGCAAGGTCGTGTGCACTAGTGTAGTGATTTTCATCATCAAGCCCGTGCGGATTTGTAAAATGAGTGCTTTCAAGTCCAAGCTCTAAGGCCTTGTCGTTCATCATTTCGGCAAAGCCGTCAATACTTCCACCTATCTCAATTGCAATTGCTACACTCGCGTCATTGGCACTCTCCAAAAGAAGAGCATAGAGAAGCTCTCTTAAGGTTAACTCCTCGCCGTCCTTCAAATATATCGACGAGCCCTCAACGCCCGTTGCCTCAAAAGGAATTTTAATCCTTTTGTCAAGCTCGCCGTTTTCAATTGCAACAATGGCAGTCATTATCTTTGTAGTGCTTGCCATAGGCGCTTTTGATGATGAGTTTTTTGAAAATATTATATCTCCGCTTTCACATTCTATTAAAATAGCATTTTTAGCAGAAACCTCTAATGCGTTCCCTTGTGTTTTGAAAAGCGCAAGAGAAAATAGAAATAAAAAGCAAAGCAAAATCCTTTTAAGCATAAAAATCCCCTTAAAATAAATATCGTCAAGAATATTATGCTTAAAAAATTCGATTTTAGCGTGGTTTTATTTGTCGTTAGGTGTAGCTTCTTCCTTTTTTTCAAAAAGCTTCTTGATTTTTTCGATAAGCTCAGGTGTGCTTTCTACCAAATCAACAACTCTTGTAACAGGATCCTTTGCTGCTTCAACGTTTATAAAGGAAACCTTTCCCTTTGGGCTGATTGTCAAAAATCCAACGGGAGAAACGGTAACGCCAGTTCCGCCACCGCCGCCAAAGTTCTTTACAGAAGCATTTCTTTTTCCAAAATAGTCAACTCCGCCTGAGGTCATTCCAACAAATACCTTTGAAATAGGAATGATTACAGCGCCACTGTCGGTAGTAATTGGAGTACCGGTAACTGTGTTTGCATCAACCATGCTCTTAACGTTTTCAAGTGCAGATTTAATGATTTCACTTTGTCTCGATTGTTCCATTTTTTATAACCTCCGATAAAATTTCTTCAATGTTTTCAATTTTAAGTAATGTGATAATAGTTTCGAGTCTCAAAAACAGAGCAGTAATAACGCGCAAATGAAAAACGCAATTTATTTCAGCCCAAGATTTTTGAGATAAAAAGTCAGGTCTTATATCAATGTCGGCCTTTCCCGATAAATCAATATTAGAATAATTGTCCAAAAATTCAACAAGATATGCAGCGCACTGTACAACAAGAGAATGTGCAATTGCGGTAGTAGCTGCATCACTTGTACCAATAGATGCGTGAATTCTTACAACCTTTATATTCGCCTTATCAAGCAAGTCAAAAAGAACCTTTGCAATAAATTCCTTAAGAGCGATAATCATCTTGGCAATTTGTCTTGGATCCTCGCTTTCAACTATTTGGTCAGTTGTTTCTCGCAAAATTCCAGGATGCCTTTTTTTCTTCTTTTTTAGCTTGGGATATACTTGATTGTTAAAAAATAGGATTTTTTTATGCGCTAAGAGCTTTCCATCCTTGAAGCTTACAATAACTTTTATGCGAATAGAGAGAATAAACGCGATAACTAAGGCAATCGCGCCTAAAACTATTCCCCAAATTGCGATAGCAGGCATAAAAGTCTCCCTTCAGGATTAGATTTCTTCGCTTTGCTCCCCGTCGGCAGGTGCAACATCCTCTGATGGCATAAATTCAATGTCAAGAGGAATGATTTCACCCTCATTTTCGGCTCTTTGAATTTCAACGTAAGGCAGTTGCTCAAGCGTTTCGATTCCAAAGCATCTTAAAAATGTAGGAGTGGTTCTATAAAGGTTAGGTCTGCCGGGCACGTCAAGTCTGCCACAAATCTCTATGAGATTTTTTTCAAGAAGGCTTCCCATAATATACGAGCTGTCAACACCTCTTACCTCGTCAACAAAAGCTCTTGTTGTTGGCTGATTGTATGCAATAATCGCAAGCACCTCAAGAGAAGAGCCGGAAAGATTTCCGCCCTTTCTTATGCCAAGAGTAGCCTTTATGTATGGCAAAAATTCCTCTCTTGTACAAAGCTGGCAGGAATTTTCAAAGGCGAGAAGCATAATGCCTCGTCTTTCGTTATCGTTATATTTTTCGGCAAATGCGATAACCTTTTTCTTAATTGTTGCCTCAAAATATCCAAGCACCTCTGCAAGCTTTGCATACGTAACGGGATGTCCTGCGGCAAAGAGAATAGCCTCAATCGCCTTTTCGAGATTTTTACTGTCGATTTGCTTTATTTCTTCGTTGTTTTGAATGTTATCCATTTTGTTCTTCCTCAGTGTTTCTGATTTTTCCGGGATAAAGCTTTAAATAAATGTTGTTTGCAAGGTCAATAACGCCATCCCTTTGTATTGCATCTACGTCTTCCATAATGGATATACGTCCTGCCTTTAGCATTTCCAAAATCGCCATAAACGTGGCAACCACCTCGTGCCTTGTCCTGTTATCGGCAAAGCATTCGAGAGCGTTAATTCTACCGTTCTTTTCAAGCAAAAGCCTCAAAATATAGTAAACGCGCTCGGAAACCGAAACGGTTCTTGTGCTAATAAGAGGCTTTATCTTTTCCGAGGCAATTTCCTCATCTTGAACACGAATAGTACTCATTATCTTCATAACGGCGGCAGATAGCAAATTTACGTCGTGCTCAGCAACGTATGAACGGTCCGCGGAGATTTCGTCGGTATCCTTTACAAAGCGTCCGCTAAATTGAGTAAACATAGCATTGAGCTCTTGAGATGCTTCCTTTGCGCGCTCGTATTCGGCTTGGAGCATAAGTGCGCGAGCAAGCGCTTCGCGTGGGTCCTCCTCATCCTCGGACGGCCTTGGCAAAAGAACCTTGCTTTTTATATGCATAAGGTGAGATGCCATAACTATAAACTCGGCTGCAAGGTCGATATTCATAGATTGCATATCCTCAATATATTGCATATATTGGTCGCAAAGAACTGATATTTGGATATCTTTGATATCCATTTTATTCTTTGTAACAAGTGAAAGAAGAACTGACAACGGTCCTCTAAATTCGTCAAGAATGTAGATTATTTCGTCCGAGTTAAGCTCTTCCTCAAGCTCGTCAATTTCAGTGTTGATTTGATTTTGTTCCATTTTAACCTCAGAAGATAAGAGAGAATAGGGACATCATAGCGTTGAAAACGAAATTTACAACAAATGAAAGTCCACCTGTTATATAACCGCCTAAAAATCTCGAATCCAAGAAAAGAAGGATGAAAAATCCTGCCGCGATTTCTCGCTCGTATTTCATAACCTTGAAATACGCCCTTTCAGGCAAGAAAGCGTAGAAAATTCGTGAGCCGTCAAGCGGTGGCAACGGTATTAGATTGAAAAGTGCAAGAGCAATATTAAGCCACGCAAAGTTGAAAACGAATAGATTCCATGCGTAGTAAAGCCAAAATGCAAAATTTGTTTCGGTAAAGGCTATGCTTGCAAAAATTTTGAGCGATATCGAATAAATAAAGCAACCGAAAAACGCAAGCAAAAGATTTGCCAAAGGACCTGCAAGCGCACTTAGTGCGATATCTCGTTTTGGCTTTTTGAAAAATCTTGAATTGATAGGAACAGGCTTTGCCCAACCAAAACGGAAGAATAGCATACAAATTGCACCAACTATATCAATGTGCTTGATAGGATTGAGTGTAAGCCTACCAAGGCTTTTTGCGGTAGGATCGCCCAGCTTGTATGCAACAAAGCCGTGAGCGCACTCGTGAAAGGTGAGTGCAATTAAAATAATCGGTACTGATATGAGTAATTCTATTATTTTATCCATTTTATTCAGCGTATCTAAAAATTTCTTTCCAAAGATCTTCCTTTCCCTCGCGAGTTTCAGAGGAAAAGAGAATTATAGTTGTTTCCGGTCTTAATACCGGATTAGTAATAAGTGCTTCAACTGATTTTTTGCGCTCGGTTTTGTTGAGCTTGTCGGTTTTTGTAGCCACAATCACGTAAGGAATATCCATCTCGTTCATAAACGAAATCATATCAATGTCGTCCTTGGTATATCCAATCCTTGAATCAACGAGCTGAACAACCAATTTCAAAAGGTCGAAATTAGGATTGTTTGTAAAATATCCGTCAACAAGGCTTGACCACACAAGCTGCTCCTGTGCCGTGCGCTTTGCATAGCCGTAGCCGGGCAAGTCAACCAAGAAAAGCTTTGAGTCAACGTCGTAAAAATTAACGGTTATTGTTTTACCGGGCGCGCTACTTACGCGTGCAAGAGATTTTCTTCCCAAAAGAGTGTTGATAAGAGAGCTCTTTCCAACGTTTGAACGTCCTGAAAACGCGATTTGCGGAATAGGATTTTTCAAAAATTGAGATGGCTTTCCAGCACTTATTTTAAGAGAAACGTTATTTGTGTTAATTTTCATGTAAATCACCTATACTCGTTATGCGTTTGCGTAGTGTCCGATAAATGCGGTTATAATTTCCTCACCTGCAAAAGCAACGTCAAATATATCGTCAAGAGTCTTACAAGGAATGAATTCCACGTTTTCCTTGACAACACTCTCAACCTCGTCCAAATTCTTTATGTTTTTCTCGGGGATGAGAATGGTTTTTACTCCCGCGGAGTAGGCTGCAAGAGTTTTTTCACGCAAACCACCGATAGGAAGCACCTTGCCACGCAAGGTAATCTCACCTGTCATAGCAACGTCGCGTCGAACAGGGCGACCGCTAAGAATACTTACAAGGGCAGTGGTCATAGTAACGCCTGCACTTGGTCCGTCCTTTGGAATAGCACCCTCGGGGGCGTGAATATGAATATCGGTCTTTGAATAGAAATCAGGATCGATTCCAAGCTTTTCCGCATTTTCGCGAATGTAGCTTACTGCAATCTCGGCGGATTCCTTCATAACCTCACCAAGCTGACCGGTAAGCTGAATTTTTCCTGTGCCCTTCATAATCGAGGCTTCGATTTTTAGTAAATCTCCACCAATAGAGGTGTATGCCATACCGTTCACGACACCAACCTGATTAAATTCGTCAATTTTTTCAGCCTCGAACTTCTTTGTTCCAAGAAGCTTGCCAAGATTTTTAACGCTTACACTAACCGTAGTAGCGCCATCCTCAATAATTTGCTTTGCTGCCTTGCGACAAAGAGAAGCAATCTCGCGCTCGAGATTTCTAACACCTGCCTCGGCGGTATATGAGTCGATTATCTCCAAAATTGCAGAGTCTGAAATTTTGAAGTTGCGCTTTGTAAGTCCGTGTCTTTTGATTTGCTTTGGAATCAAGTGATTTTTGGCAATATTGAGCTTCTCAACCTTGGTATAAGAGGAAAGCTCGATAATTTCCATTCTGTCAATTAAAGGCTTTGGAATGCCATCAAGAGAGTTAGCAGTAGCGACAAACATACAGTGCGAGAGGTCAACACTCATCTCAACGAAATGATCTCTAAACGACTTGTTTTGCTCACTGTCAAGCACCTCAAGCATAGCAGAAGCGGGATCTCCGCGAGAATCCGATGCCATTTTGTCAATCTCATCAAGTACCATAAGCGGATTTGCACTTTGACACTCAATAAGGGCATTTATAATACGTCCAGGCATAGCACCTACGTAGGTTTTTCTATGTCCGCGAATATCAGCTTCATCTCTAATACCGCCAAGAGAAACACGCACGTATTTGCGCTTGAGCGCACGTGCAATAGACGAGCAAAGAGAGGTCTTACCAACACCGGGAGGGCCTACAAGACATATAATTTGATTTTTAATTTCAGGATTTAACTCCTTTACGGCGATAAATTCAAGAATTCTTTCCTTTACCTTTTGTAGACCGTAATGGTCATCGTCAAGCACCCTTCTTGCAACGCTAACGTCGGTTGCATCCTTTGTGTACTTGTTGAAAGGAATTTCAAGGCAGGTTTCAAGATAAGCGCGCAAAACAGTCGATTCAGGCGTGCCAAACGGAGCCTTATTGAATTTGTAAAGCTCCTTCAAAAGCTTGTCCTCGACCTCTTTTGGGAACTTCTTAGACATGATTTCCTCGTAAATTTCCTCGGAATCGCTTTGCGTATCGTTGCCAAGCTCGCTTTGAATAACCTTGAGCTGCTCGCGTAGGTAGTAATCCTTTTGACTTTCGTCGATTTTTTCCTTTGTCTTTCTTTGAATTGAGGCTTCGATTTTTATAATTTTAGCTTCTTTTGCAAGAATTTTTACAAGAACATCGGCTCTCTTATATGGATCGAATTCGTTAAGAACAGCCTGCTTGTCCTCGAGCTTTACAAGGAGATTTGATGCGGTAAAATCGCAAAGAAAATCGATATCCTCGCAAAGAGTGATTTTCGATATAAAGTCCTTGGACGGAGTAGGGAACATCGAAACGATTGAGCTTGCCTTTGACTTGATAGCTCTCAAAAGCGCTTCCTTCTTTGACTCCGAATATCCTTCTACCTCGATGGTTTTCTTGTTAATATCGGCGATGTAATAGCCTGATGCTCTTGAAACTTCAACCACCTCGGCACGGGCAATGCCCTCAACAACCGCCTTCAAATTGCCATCACTTGATGCAATAACCTGCTTGATTTTCGCGATAACACCAACATTTTCAACATTTCGAATTATCTTTTCTTCCTCGGAGTGGTCCTTTTGAGCCACGAGGAATATGTATGAACCAAGCTTTTGTGCGGTTTCGAGTGCAGTCTTTGAAAAAGAACGCGCAACCTCGAAGCTAATTGAAACCTCGGGGAATGCAATCACTCCGCGCATCGGCAAAAGCGGTAATGTATATTTTTCGCATATTTCGTTATATGTAATCATTTTTTATCCTTCCATAAGGGGTATTTGGCAACAAAATGCCATAGGTTTACAGTTTAGTATAACATAAATAAAATAAAATTTCCACATTATTTTATAAAATATTATAAAAATATTTGACTTGGCGTGGTTTTTGTAGTAAAATAGGTACTGTAATACGATTTTAAGAAAGGAAAATGATATGGCATACGATGCGGGTATTCTTCGTTTGGTTGTCGGTGAGATAAATAGGCTTGGAGTATGTAAGGTTGAAAAAATATATCAACCGGTAAATGATGAGCTTGTTATTTTACTCCATGCAGGTAGAGAAAGCTATAAGCTTTTGATAAATGCGGGCTCTAACTATCCAAGAATGAATTTCACGGCCTCAAAAACCGAAAATCCAATAAAAGCACCGATGTTTTGTATGCTTTTGAGAAAGCATCTTGCAGGGGCTAAGCTTTTGGGCGCAACTCAATACGGATACGAGCGCGCGTGCGAGCTTGAGTTTGAGGCATATGATGAAATGGGCTTCAAATCCAAAAAGTATCTAATTTGCGAAATTATGGGCAAATACAGTAACATAATTTTTGCAGATAGCTCTAAAAAAATCATTTCCGCTCTTAAAACGATAGATTTTTCAACAAGCACTCAAAGACAAATTCTCCCTGGAATGACATACGAGCTTCCGCCAAAGCAGGATAAGCTTGATACTATGGAAATTTCTTATGACGAGCTTGAGGGCATTATATTTAGTGCATCATCCGAGCTCAAGTGCGATAAGCTCATTACCTCAAGGCTTCAGGGAATAGCACTGTCCGTTGCAAGACAGGTTGTCTATGAATGCACAGGCGACATTGATGCAACGCTTGGACAGCTTGACAGAGCAAAGCTCTCTAAAAAGCTTTTTGAGCTTATCGAGAGTATAAAAAGCGGAGCTTGCGAGCCGTACCTTACCTCATCCGTTGACGGTGCGCCCGTTGAATATTCGTATATTCCGTTTAGCTTTTACGGTAGCTCGTATAAGCTTGAGAAAATGGATAGCTTTTCTGCCTTGATAGATGCGTTTTATGCCAAAAAGAGCAAAAACGAAAGAATTCGTCAAAAATCAACCGATATAACCAGACTTCTTGCAAACGCTCAAAATCGAGTTACAAGGAAAATTGCAATTCAGCGCGAGGAGCTTTTAAGCTGTGCAAAAAGCGAGGAGCTAAAGCTAATGGGCGACCTCATTACGGCAAATATTTATCTCCTTAAGCGAGGACAAAAGAGCGTAAATGTGATAAATTATTATGAGGAGTCCTGTCCTACTGTTGAAATTGAGCTCGACGAGCGACTTTCTCCATCTCAAAACGCCCAAAGATATTACAAAAAATACAATAAGGCTAAGAAGGCGCAAATTGAACTCGCAAGGCAAATCGAACTCGCAAGCGCGGAGCTTGAATATATCGATACCGTTTTTGAGGCGCTTGAAAAGGCGGAAACAGAGGCGGATTTGTCCGAGATAAGAGATGAGCTTTATCACAGTGGCTATGCGTCTAGAATGAAAAATTACAGCGCATCAAAGTCGCAAGCACCAAGACCCTTGAAATTCGTTACAACTAACGGCTACACTGTCCTTTGTGGAAAGAATAATAAGCAGAACGATTATATCACAACAAAGCTTGCCTCGAAAACTGACTGGTGGTTTCATGTAAAGGGACTTCCGGGCTCTCACGTGCTTATGCAAACGGACGGAGAAGAGCCACCTGAAATTGACTTCACCGAGGCTGCCGAGATTGCCGCATTTTACTCCAAGGCACAGGGGGATAATATAGGCGTTGATTACACACCTGCAAAGAATGTAAAAAAGCCCGCGGGCGCAAAGCCGGGATATGTAATTTACCACGTAAATTGGACCGCTTACGTTACTCCAAGCGAGAAGAAAATATCAGAAATGCAAGTGAAGAATTGAATTTAAAAATTTTCGAATTTTAGAATTCAAAAAATGAAAATTATAAAAACTAAAAAGCGTTGCACAAAACAACGCTTTTTTCTTTATTTATCAGTGTTTTAGCTTTCCTCTATATTCTAAAAGAGACATTAAAATTTGTGCAGTTTGAGCACGAGTTAACGGAGAATTCGGATTTATTTTTCCGTTTTCACAGCTTAAAATTCCAATCTCACAAAGAGAGGTAATAGACTCTCTTGCCCAGTCGGGAATTTCCTCTCCGTCTGAGAAGGTAGCCCTTGCTCCTTCGCCACTTGCACCTATTATTTTATTGATGATTACAGAGGCATTTGCGGTGGTTATTTCGGCTTTTGGGTTGACGTAAATTCCGTCGTTTTTTCTCTCGCCCTCGATAATCCCTAAGGCAAACGCGCTTTCAAAATAACCCTTGTATTTTGCATCAATGCTTTCGTCATCAGCAAATCTTGTTTTTGAAAGCACAGGAACGTTTTTCGCACCCATAACGTCCATAACAAGCGCTAAAAACTCTTCGGTTGTTACGGTCCTTGATGGCTCAAATGAGTAAGTTCCGTCTTGGTTTTTTTGAACGCTCATATATTTGTCGGCAACGACACAAGCCGCGTTCAAGGCTTTATTTCCACTCATATCCGAGAAGACGAGAGTAGTTTTTAATTTCTCAATTTTTATGTTTACTGTCGCCTCAGCTGAATAATTGCCGTATTCGTCCATAACTCTGTATGTAAATGTGTCCTTACCTCTTGCACCTGCAAACGGAGTGTATTTGTAATCGCCTGTTTTGGCATTCGTTATTTCAATAAGTCCTTTTTCGGGCAAGGAAACAATTTCGAATTTTATTTCATCTCCGTCGGGGTCGTGTCCGTCTAGGACTCCAAAGCGAGAAATGTCTGTCCCTGTCCAAACAGAAATTAAAGCTCCGTTTGTGGAAACAGGAGAGAAGTTTACCTCTTTTATGGTTTTTAAGATGCATTCAAGCTCATAGCTTGCTCCGTTTGGCGAAAACTTAAATGTGCATTCGGTATCCTTGCTTCTTGGAATGAATCTAATAGAGGAGAAATCCTCGCGCTCAATCACTTGACCGTTTACTATGTAAAGATTACCAAGCATCAGCTTGCCCTGCTCGGATGACGGTATTTGTGTTACCTTAATAGAGCTTACGTTTGTACCGGTTGGCTTGTCAAAATCATTTGTGTCAAAGCAAATCTCTTTGCTTGCCGCTGTGTCGCTTTTAATCATTACGTTTTCACCTGCTATAATATCAATTGCCGGAGAAACTCCCTCAAGAGCTAGTGTACCTATTGAAAGAGCAAAAACGCAAATCACAAGGAAAAATAAAAATTTTTTCATAATACCTCCAAATTTTTTCTTTGTTAAAATCATATTTGAAGCCTTATCAAAAAATACCAAATTACCTTGATAAATCTAAAAAACAAGCCTTTGAGGCAGTAGTAACCACAAAATCCATAATTTTTGCATTGAACAAAAACATACCAAAAATATATAATGATATAGAGCATTGTTTTGCGAGGTATAGTATGGAAATAATAAAAATAGGAAGCGATTCCTTTAAAATATCGCTGACAGTAGAGGAGGCACAAAAGCTTGAAATATCAAAAAATTCGGGCGAAAGCCTTGGCAATAGCGTCAAAACGCTTCTTTTACGGTCGAATTTAAGGTCGGAAATAGATTTCGAAAGAGATAAAGTGTCAACGGAGATTTTCATTGCCAAGGACGGAGCATGTGATATTTTTGTTACAAAACAAGTTAAAGCAAATGTGCAAAAATCCAAAAAGGAAGCATCACAAATGGTGCTTTATCTATTTGAAAATTTACATAATCTTTGCTTGCTTTGCAGACGTCTTGAAAATAGCAGATATAATATATTTGCCAAAGCTTACTACGATAAAAATAACGGAAAATACTATCTTTTGCTCGTCGGAATATATCCAAAGGATATAAAATATGCATTTCTTGGCGAGTACGGAGAAAAAATGAAAAACACCTTGATTTCTAAAATTGAGGAGGAATGTCAGCAGATATGTGAAAAAAATCCTGTTGAAAATTTGTCAAATCTATTGTAATTTTAAAGTAAAAGTGATACAATCAATTGAAAACTAAGAAAAGGGATGGCTAAAATGAATTTAGGAGCATTTTATGTGGTTGTTTTTGCGTTGCTTATAATGCTCGCAGTTGGCTACATAGCTAGAAAAACAAAAATCATAAACGAGAGCGTCTCGAAGGCTATGTCTACAATCGTTATAAAAATTGGACAGCCGTTTATGATTATCGGTGCTATGATAAGTGTCGAATATTCGCCGCAAAGACTTCTAACAGGTCTTATGACACTCGGAATCGGCATAGTGTTTCACGCAATCGTTGCAGTGATTGCATATTTTGCCGTTTTCAAGTTTAAAAAGCTTGATGAAAGGAAAATATCCGAATTTGCCATTATTTTTGGAAACTGTGGCTTTGTTGGATTTCCTTTGGTTGAAAGCGCGCTAGGATTAGAGGGACTCTTTTATGCCAGCTTCTTTATGGTTTCATTTAACCTGTTTTTGTGGACTTGGGGAATTATCATTCTTGCCCGTCAAAGAGAAGATATAAAGATAAATCCCAAAACCCTTATTCTTAATTTTGGCACATTGCCTTGTATAATAGGAATTTTGTTGTTCGTTTTGCCGTTCCAAATGCCTGCATTTATATCAACTGCCGTTTCTTATATCGGTGGAATTTGTACACCTCTTTCTATGATAATAACGGGCTCTCTTATAGCTACCGTTTCCCTTAAAGACCTATTTTGCGATTTGAAGGTTTACTATGTATGCTTTTTAAGGCTAATCGTTGCCCCTGCCGTTATAACCGTAATCACTTGGCTTCTTGGCTTTGACACAACGTATGTATTTTTCATGGCAATCGTTTTCGCAATGCCAACCGCCACCTCGGCTGTTATGTTTGGGGAATTGTATGAAATAGACAAGAAGAGAGCTGCGGTTTGTGCAGGAATGTCGTCTATTTTGTCTATGGCTACAATGCCACTATTTATGAGTATTCTCAATTCTATTTTTTCATAAATATGAAAAGCACCGTTTAAAGGTGCTTTTTTGTTGACATTGTCGATTTTTTGTGATAAAATATAAAAAAAGAGCTTTGTTAAGGAGGCTTACTATGGATAATGAGAATTTTCTCGAGTGCGAAAAAGAAAAAATTGAAGAAGTAGCTTCCTGCGAGCAAGAAAGTGATTTGAAAGAGAATTTAGAACAGAAATCTTCCTTGAATGTAGAGGAGTCAGTTTCCGAAGCTCCTGTTTTGGACGAGAAGGCTCTTGCACGAAAAGAAAAGCTTAAGAAAAAGCGCAAAAAATGGAAGGTTTGGTATATCGTTCTTTTGTGCTTGGCGGGCTTTTATACTGCGTGTCTTATTTTGGCTGGCGGAATAGCCTTGATGGATTATTTTCTTACAAAAGAAGAGGAAATTGATATTGACGAAAGCTTTGAAATTTCCGATTTAACCGAAAAGCAAATACTCACAAAAGATAGCTACTGTATTGCTTCCTCTTATAAGTTTATCACTAACGGCCATGATTATAGCCAGGTCGATTATGATTATATACCGTACGATTATGGCGAATGCTATTTTGAAGCTACAAATATGAGCGGAATAAGAACCGTTTCCGCTTCATATGCTGAGGATGCTTATATTGTTTTAACAATAAAAGCACAAAGTAATGTGTCTAAGGACGATGCTAAAATTGTAATAACCTCGGAGAGCGAAATTCTCGCCGAGTTTGATGCGAATTCTGAAATTACCTATACTGTAAAATCCGACGATTACGAGCACGTGTTCGTTAAAATCTTAGCTGATGAGGCTGATGTTTCCGTAACTGTTACAAGAAGAATAATCGGCTTTAACGATAGCCCCGATATCTAAAAACAAATCCACTACGCTTGTAGTGGATTTTTTGTTGACTCAATGATTGCCTTTGAAATTACCTCGCTAGCCGAAGAAATTATAATATCTATTTCGCTTGGAGAAACCAAAAGAGAAGAGTGATTATTTGCAAAATTATAAACACAGGTGGGCACTTTTTCTATATTACACTCGCTAATTGCGTCTAAAATTATTCCTGTACCACTAATCACCGTGGGCACACCTATCGATATAATAGGGATACCAAGCTCCTCCTCGCTTATCCTTTCGCGTGAGCCGTTTGTGCCTGAGCCCGGACATAAGCCTGTGCTTGAAATTTGAATTGTAGAGCAAAGCCTGTCAATAGAGCTTGTTGCAAGTGAGTCTATTAATATTAAATTAGTCGCACCTGTGGCTGAAATTGCACATTTTATTAGTTCCTTGCTTTCAATTCCACTTTGAGAGGCTACGCCCGGCGAGAGCAAATAAAGCTTACCCTTGCTCTCGTAAAGTCCTATTTTTTCTATACAGCTTGGACCGAGAGAGTCTGAGCGCATAAGCCTATTTCCAAGCCCCACGATCAAAAATGACCGATCCTGTGTTTCTGATTTGTATAATTCTTTGATGCAATCGCATAAGGCTTGCGCTACATTCTCCAAATTCGTTTCGTCCAAAAATTCTATTTTGCCACATACTAAAGTGATATAAGTGCCTATTTTCCTTTTGTAGGCACTTTCTCCTTTTTTGGTCAATATGTCAACTCTTATGCATTCAACTCCATGTAAATAATAACTGTGCATCTCCCAATCCTTGCTTTTTTGATTTTTTAAAACCGAAGCATTATCAAGCGCCAAATCCGTTCTTTTTTCGCATTCCATAACTTACCACCTGTCAAAATATGTAAAAAATAAAAATTTTAGTTGATTAAATGCGAAAAATATGGTATCATATATAAAATCGTTTTGGATAGGAGTATGAAAATGGACATTCCGATGACTGATAAAAACGAAATAAAAATTTTTATTTTGTACCTTATGGAGAGAATAGGTTATCCTGTAAAGTTTTCTGATGTGTGTAGCATTTTGCACCAAGAAAACGTAGTTAGCTATTTTGACGGTGGAGACTGCTTTGGTGAGCTTGTTGATGCAGGACACGTGCTTGAGGTTGCCAAGGATGAGCTCGGAGAGAGCCTTTACGTGGTTTCCTCGACGGGTAAGACCATTGCCGTTGAGCTTAGCGATACAATTCTTCCAAGTATAAGAGAGTCAAGCTATAGAAGCGCTATAAGACACCTTTCGTTCCAAAAGCGTGGCGCAAGACTCGATTGCTATCATAGACTTCAGGAAAACGGCAAATATATGGTGCATTGTGAAATAACCGAGTTTGGTAGAAAGGTTTTAAATATTGACGTTGAGGTTGACTCGAAGCTTGAGGCGGATAAAATGCTATTCAACTTTAGAAGAAGACCTGAAATAGTTTTTAGAGGAACTCTTGCTCTCGTTTCGGGAGAAACAAATTATATTTTTGAATGAGAATTTTTTACAATTTGTGAAAATTACACAAAAAAATCGCATTTTTTGTGTAATTTTTTTAAAAAATGCAAAAAACTTCTTGACAAGTATATATTTTGTGTTATAATATTTTTATGAATGGAGTATTTATGGACGAAATTTTGCAGCTTGTTGCTTTTGCCAAGGACGGCGATAATCCCGCTTTCGAGGCTTTGCTTGATAGATATCAGGGCTTGCTTACTAGTATGTCCAAAAAATATTCGGATATGTGTCATGAGGTCTTGAAGGATAGAGAGGATTTTCTTCAAGAGGCCAAAATTGCTTTCTATAACGCTATTATGACGTTTGACGAAAGCAAGGGCAGAACCTTTGGTGCATATGCAAAGGTCTGTGTTAGAAACAAACTTGTTTCTTGTATTCGAGAGCTGAATTCAAAAAAGAGGCTTAAAAAAACTGATCCCCTAATCGAAGGAACCACCCCCGCAAACATCCAGGATAAGGCGATACAGCGAATGCACCAAAAGGAGCTATATAAGCTTGCAAAGACGCATTTGTCGAGTTATGAATATTTGATATTTGAAATGTATTCATCCGGACAAAAGGGAAAAGAAATTTCATCTAAAATTGGCAAAACTGAAAAATCTGTAAATAACGCTATTTGTAGGATTAAGGCAAAATTGAACGGACTTTAAAGAGAGAATACTACAGCGAAAGCTTGGTATAAATTTATACCTGAAGGGGAGAAGAGAGATGTTTCAGGACAAGACATTAACATGTAAGGATTGTGGACAGGAGTTCGTGTTTACCGCAGGTGAACAGGAGTTCTATCAGGAGAAGGGATTCCAAAACGAGCCTCAGAGATGCAAGGCTTGTAGAGACGCAAGAAAGAATGCCGCTAAAGCTCCTAAGGAAATGTTCACTACCGTATGTGCACAATGCGGTGGGGAAGCTAAGGTTCCTTTCCAGCCTAATAGCGACAGACCTGTATATTGCAGTGAGTGCTTCGCTCAAATGAAAAATCAATGATTATCTATGAAATAAAGCATTATATTTTGTAAACTAATTTGAGATTTATGAAAAACAGACCAAACCGGTCTGTTTTTTGTATTTTTTGCGAAAAATACTGTACAAACTCTAACCTTTATGTTAAAATAATAGTAACTGTATATTTATGTATTTACGGAGTAATTATGGAAAATAAAAGATATGACCGTCCAAAGGGCAAAAATTCATTTGACAAGAAGGGTGCTCCCAAGGGCGATTTTAAAAGAAAAAATGAGAAAATCTTTAAGGAAAGAGACGAGATTGACGAGCTCGGTATTGTCATTGGCAGAAATGCCGTTTCCGAGCTTTTGAAATCCGATAGAACAATAGATAAGCTTTATGTTAAAAAAGGCTCTCGCGAGGGATCTCTTACAATGATTGTTGCGCAAGCGCTTGAAAAGAGAATTCCCGTTGTTGAGGTTGAGGGCTCTAAGCTCGATTTTATGAGCTCGGGCGCTAACCATCAAGGTGTTGTTGCAATGGCAGCGCTTAAGGATTACGTTGACGTTGATACAATTCTTGAAATAGCAAGAGAAAGAAACGAAAAGGCGTTTATTGTTATTGCCGATTGCATTGAGGATCCTCATAACCTTGGCGCGGTTATTAGATGCGCAGAATGCGCGGGCGCGCATGGAATTATTATTCCTAAACGCCATGCAGTAGGAATTACACCTGCCGTTTATAAATCCTCTGCCGGTGCAATTGAGCACGTGGCGATTGCCAAGGTTTCGAACATCGCTACAACTATTGAGGAGCTAAAGAAAAAGGGCGTATGGATTTTCTCCTGCGAGGCTGGTGGAGAGCCTTATTATGCAGTTGATTACGATTGCCACTGTGCCATCGTTCTTGGCTCTGAAGGAAACGGCGTTGGTAAGCTTATAAAGGATAAAAGCGACTTTATTATATCAATCCCTATGTATGGAAGGGTTAACTCTCTTAATGTTTCTACTGCCGCATCGGTAATTCTTTGCCACGCAGCAAGAATGCAAAGAGGGGATAAATAAGGAGGACTAATGGAAGAAAAGTACGACCAAATAGAAATGGATGTTACTCTTGGAGAAGAGCCTGAGAAGCTTGAGTATCAAGAGGAAATTCAAGACATACCAGAGGCTTCAAAAATTGAAGCTTTTGAGGAAATAGAGGACGACGTTGAGCTTATTTCTCCTGACGTTGAGGTTTTTGAGCGCGCATCTGATGTGGGAGTTCAATCTCAAAAGGCGAAAAAAACTCCTATGTCAGAGTGGACACAGCACGCCTTCAAGCCACAGGAGCACGAGCAAATCGAATATGATGAGGCTTATGCTAATACCACTCGTGGAGAGCACGATTTTATGAAGGCGTTCGGAATTGCCGATAAATCGGGTAAATCTCTTAATATAGACGATTCTCTTAATCCTTCAACTGCTGAAATTGAATCTCTTCAGGGAGATATTCACTCTGATTATTATGAGTACACCGACCGTCAGCAGAGAAAAGAAATAATGGGAATGTACAAATATGCCAAGAGAAGCATAAGAACAAAGATGATTCTTTCGGGCATAATTGCACTGTTTTTACTCTTTGTTGAAAACATAACGCTCTTTTCTAAAAACCCAACCGGTATCTTTAGCGCGATAGCACACCCTTATGCGCATTTTCTTGTTGATTTCGTGCTCGTAGTGCTTTCCGCGGTTTGTGCATATGAGCAGCTTTATCACGGAGTGAAATCTATTATTTCAAAAGAATTTATTCCCGAGGCAATATCGGTATTTGCCGTGGGCGCAAGCATTCTTTACTCGATATTCACAATAATTTTTATTCCTTTCTACTATATTCCAAACTCAATTGCACCCGTATTCTTTAACTTCCCGGTTGCAATAATTTGTCTTATGTCAATTGCTTTCTCCTACATAAACGTTGTAAGAGAAAGATATAGCTTTAGCATCGTTTCCTCTAAGGACTCAAAGTTCGTTCTTAATAAGGTTTCAACCGATGATTCCGAGGCTGAAACCGAGGCTTTCTCAACCGCTTCAAAGGACTTTGTCGGAGACCTTATTAGAATTGACAAGGCGGAATTTGTAAAGAAGTATTTTGCAAGAACCAATAGAAGCGTAAGCACAATGAAGGTTATGTATCCTTATTACGTGCTTGCAATTTGCGTTCCTCTTATTATGTCAATTATCTCCATCTTCCGTGGAGAAGCCTTTATGCTAGCTATGTCAAGTTGGTTCTCGGGCGCTATGATGGTTATGCCTGTTGGCGTATTATTTATGTTTAGCGTTCCTTTCCTTATAGGAAATAAACGCCTTTACGAGGAGGAAACTACAATCGTCGGTGAGGATACTATCGACGAATATTCCGGCTCTAAGGCAGTGTCCGTAAACGATACAACCGCATTCCCACCGTATAACGTAAAGCTTCAAAATCTTGATGTATATAACGATTACACACTCGAAAAAATTCTTTATTACGCATCAAACGGCTTTAATACAGTAGGAGGACCTCTTTCCGAGGTGTTTGAGCTTGCTACAAACGAGGCCTTCACAAAAAGCAAGCGTTCTAGATTTGTATGCTCGGGTAGAAGTTATCTTTGCGTAAAGGTTGATAACGATACGATAATTTTTGCCGATAGATACGGCATCACCTCGCAAGGCATTGACGTTCCAAACGAAAGAGAGGAGCTTGACGAGGACGTTAGCATAATGTATATGGCTTGCAACGGTAAGCTTTGTGCGAGAATGCATATTAAATATGAAATGGATGACGATTTTACTCAAACCGTCAAAAACCTTAATAGAAACGACGTTTGTGTTGGTATTAGAACCTTTGACCCTAACATAAACAATGACCTTATAAGACGTCAGTCGAGCCTCAAAAAGGCGGATTTGCGTGTTATAAGACTCACAAAGCAGGATGAAATTCCGGCTGTCCTTGAAAAGGCTGATAGCGGTGTCGTTTCAAAGGGACACTCAAAGTCGCTTATTAAGGCGATCCCTGTTTGTAAAAACATTTCAAAAATTAGAAAGGTTGGACTCGTTGTAAGTGTAATCGCTTCCATTATCGGAGCGGTGCTTATCGGTATGAGTATGTTTGGAGCTATCTCCTTTATAAGCTCGCTTTTAATTGTTGGATATTACGCAATTTGGCTTCTTGTAATGCTTATTACCACAATAACACTTTTACAATAATTAAAAATGCAAAATTTAAGCTCAATTTTAAAATCCGTTTCAAAGCCCGGAAGATATACGGGTGGAGAATACGGACAAATTATCAAGGATAAAAAGAATATAAAATGCAGAATCGCATTTTGCTTTCCCGATACCTATGAAATAGGAATGTCAAATCTAGGTGTAAGACTCCTTTATGGAGCGCTTAACGAAGTACCTGAAATATGGTGCGAGCGTGTATATGCACCTTGGACTGATATGGAGGAGCAAATGCGAGAGCATAAAATCCCTCTTTTCGCTCACGAGAGCAAGGATGCAGTTAAGGATTTCGATATAGTAGCATTTTCACTCCAATACGAGCTTTGCTATACAACTGCTATAAATATGCTCGACTTGGCAGGAATTCCGATGCTAAGTGCCGAAAGAGGAGAGGATGCACCTGTAATTTTAGGTGGCGGACCTTGCGCATACAATGCCGAGCCTGTTGCTGATTTCTTCGATATTTTCAGCATAGGCGAGGGCGAGGAGGCTCTTGTTGAGCTTTCCAAGCTCTATATGCAAATGAAAGAGAATGGAACTTATACAAAAACAGCCTTTTTAAGAGAGGCATCTCACTTAAAGGGCTTCTACGTACCGTCCCTTTATAATGTGGAATATAACGAGGATGGCACAATCAGCTCCTTTGAGCCAAAATATGACGACGTGCCAAAAAGAGTTGAAAAGAGAATAATCAAGGACCTTAATACCTCTTATTTCCCTACAAAGCCCATTATGCCGTTTATCGAGGTTGTACACGATAGAATAATGCTCGAAACGTTTCGTGGCTGTATAAGGGGCTGTCGCTTCTGTCAGGCGGGTATGGTGTTCCGTCCTGTGCGCGAAAAGAACGCAGAGGTGCTTAACTGTCAGGCGCGCGAAATATTTAAAAATACGGGATATAACGAAATATCCCTTACCTCACTTTCTATTAGCGATTATTCGTGCTTGCACGAGGCAACCGATAAGCTTCTTGAATGGACAAATCCAAGCAAGATAAATTTGTCGCTTCCGTCTCTTCGCGCTGATAGCTTTACCAAGGAGCTTATGAACAAGGTAAGCTCGATTCGTCAGTCGGGACTCACCTTTGCCCCTGAGGCAGGCACACAGCGCCTTCGTGATGCCATAAACAAGAATCTTTATGAGAAAGACCTTATGAACGCAGTAAGGCTTGCCTTTGAAGGCGGTAAAAGTCAGGTTAAGCTTTACTTTATGAACGGCTTGCCAACAGAAACCTACGAGGATATTGAGGGCATTTCGACTCTTGCATCAAGAGTTGTCGACGAGTATTATCATACTCCAAACCGTTCAAAAAAGCCTGTTACTGTAACCGTTAGCGTTTCTTGCTTTGTTCCAAAGCCACATACACCGTTCCAATGGGAACCGCAAAATTCTCTTGAGGAGCTTTGCGATAAGCAACAGTTCCTTGCCGAGAAGATTACTGACCGTAAGATAAGATATACCTGGCACGAGGCTAAGGTTTCAAGGCTTGAGGCAGTTTTCTCAAAGGGTAATAGACGCCTTTCAAGGGCAATTTTGTGCGCTCAACAAAAAGGAATGCGCTTTGATGCATGGGATGAGCATTTCGACTATGAAAAGTGGATGCAGGTCTTTGACGAGTGTGGAATTGACCCTGATTTTTATGCAAATAGAAGAATGGGCTATGATGAAATTCTTCCTTGGGATGTTATCGACATCGGTGTTTCAAAGAAATTTATGATGAGCGAGAGCAAAAAGGCTTACGAAAGCGCAACAACGCCTAACTGTAAGGAAAAATGCTCGGGCTGCGGAGCAAATAAGCTTGGAGGAGATATGACATGGTGTCCGAAAATGAAGCAATAAAGGTCAGAATCAAATTCAAAAAGTACGGCTCTCTTATGTATATATCTCATCTCGATCTTTCCCGTACAATGCAGAGAATAATGGTAAGATCGGGTATTGATATTTGGTATAGTGAGGGCTTTAATCCTCAGCCGAGAATCGTTTTTGCATGTCCGCTTCCTGTTGGAGTTGAAAGCGAATGCGAGCTTATGGATATAAAAATCAATTCCCCTATGGAATGTGATGAAATCAAGCGTCGCTTAAACGATAATTTCCCGTCGGAAATGGAAGCGCTCGAGGTTTATTTCCCCGAAACAAAAATTAAAGAAATCGCTTATATTGATTACGAAATTCGCATAAATTCAAAGAAAATAAGCGACGGAATTTGCGAAAAGCTCGAAAATATGTTCGCAAATGACCTCTTTGTTATTAAAAAATCAAAGGGAAGCGAAAAGGAGATAAATATTAAGGAATACATAAGCTCTTTTTCAGCTAAAATCGAGGACGGTGAGCTTGTTATTCGCACCGTGCTTTGCGCAGGCGGAGATAAAAACTTAAATCCTGAGCTCCTTGTTGATACAATAAGAAAAAATAGCGAGCTTTTAAACGGCTCGCCTCTTGAAGAATATTATTCTATTTTAAGAAAGCAAATTCTTAAATCCGATCTAGAAATTTTCAAATAAAAAACCAAACCCCCGATTCTTGTCGGGGGTTTTGATTTTAAACGTTAGCAGGGGTCTTTTTCCAAAGAGCAGAAAGCTTGCTCCTGTCAAGAGTTGCTATTTCGTCCTTATTTAAATTGAGCATTTCAATTAGCTCGTCAATCGAGATGAATTCTATGCTTCTTTCACCGCTCTCGGCACATTTTAGCGCCTTATTTAAACGGAAGCACTCATATTCCTCGTCGTTTTTATTTTTTAGCGAATATGTTACGAATATATCGCAAGTATAAGGTTTGTGAGTATATCTTACACCGCGCTTTGCAAGCTCTGATACAATGTTCATCATTTCGCTAAAATGAAATTCCTCATATAGATTGCTAAAGCAAATTCTTTTACCGCTAAGCGGAGAAGGGGAAGAATAGTGCACAAACACGCCTGACGCATATTTTACAAATTCACTGTGATTCTCACTTCTGGAATACATCCAGTTTGAACGCTTACTACCTGTAAGCTTTTCCATTTTTGAGAGCTTGTTAGCCTTTTGAATGGCTTTGAATTTGATAAATTCATTATCAAGCTCTCCGTTTTTGCACCAACACTTGCAGTTTGGATACTTTTCAATAAGCTCAAGTGGAGAAAGCCTTGATTCCTTACATAAGCCCTTCATAACTCGCATAGTAAAGAAGGCATCGTCATCACTTTTATGTATCTCCTGTGATTCCTTTACACCGTATTCGGACGCACATTTTATAAGTCCGGGAGTATTTGTAAGAGAGTGCATATCCGTGTATATTCGTTGAACGTCTATAAAATTGTAGTCAAATACCTCTTTTTTATATCGTTCGCACTCACTTTTAATGAATCCTGCATCGGACATAACTGAAAATCCGAAAACAATATTATTTTCGTCCTGTAAAAGCTCTCTTATTTCTTCATAATAAGCGGAGAACAACGGAGCAGACTTAAATTCAGCCTCATCGTAGGCTAAAACGATACCGGGATGATTTCCTCGTCCTGCCAAATGGAACTTTGAACGTGGATTTATGACGATATCGCGTTTTTCTAAAACTCTAAATCTCTCGTTTGTGATAACGTATCCAAATGAACATATTTTTCCCTTACCCTGAAAGCAGTTGGCGCATTCAATGTCGAAAAAAATGTAATTCATTATCTACCTAACAAAAAATTAAATATCTCTTCTTCCTTGAATTGCACGATAGAGAGTAACCTCATCGGCATATTCCAAATCAGCGCCAACAGGAAGACCGTTGGCAATTCTTGTAACCTTTATTTCAAAGGGCTTTAAAAGCCTTGAAATATACATTGCGGTAGCCTCACCCTCAACCGTGGGATTTGTGGCAATAATAACCTCGGAAACGTCCTCACTATCTATACGCGCAAGAAGCTCCTTTATCTTGAGCTGGTCAGGACCGATCCCCTTCATAGGAGAAATAGTACCGTGAAGAACGTGGTAAACACCGTTAAATTCCTTAACCTTTTCAAGCGCCATAACGCCCTGTGCATCCTCAACAACGCAAATAACCGAGCGATCGCGCGCACTAGAGTCGCAAATAGTGCATATTTCGGATGCGGAGATGTTTTGACAGCATTTGCAAATGCCAATCTTGGTTTTTGCCGCAATAATAGCATCGGAAAACGCCTTTGCATCATCCTCGCTCATATTAAGCACGGAAAAAGCCATTTTAACAGCGCTTTTCTTACCAACACCGTCAAGCGAACGAAACTTGTCTACAAGGTCCTGTAAAGGCTTGAGTAAAAGCTCCATTAGAACATACCCGGAAGGCCACCGAGAGGACCTGTAACCTTTTGCATTTCTTGGTCAGCATCGGCATTTACCTTCTTAATAGCCTCGTTAACTCCTGCAACGATAATATCGCTCAATGTGTCGATATCGTCGGGATCAACGATTTCGGGAGCGAGGTCGATTGAAAGAATCTCGCGCTTGCCGTTGATTTTGATTTTTATAACACCGCCACCTGCGGAAACGTCATATTCCTTTGCTTCAAGCTCTGCTTGCTTGTTTTGCATATCCTCTTGCATTTTTTGAGCCTGTCTTAGCATTTCATTCATGCTTGGGCCCTTTGGAACCATAGCCTTCATAATCTATACCACCTTATCATATAAAATCGTCAAGATCTGATTTTTCAGCCTTGATAGTCTTTAAAATAACCTCGATTTGGGACGGAGAAGAGATTTCGACGTCGCAACAAATCATAGAATCAAAAATATATTTCTTGTTTTTATCGCTTCCAAGCATAGTAGCCATAAGCTTGTTGCCCGAAATGATATAATATTTGTCGTCCTTGGCAGAGTAAATACACTCGCAATTTTTCAAAAAGCTTTCAACTGCGTGGTCAAACTCGCCAACCTTCGAGATAACCTCGTCCCAATTTTCAAGCGAATGCTCGCTAGATGCCCTAGGAGCTTCCTCTTTTTCGGTAAAAGCGGGCTTCTTTTGCGCAGACATCGCTTCACCCGAGTCCTTTTTAGCTACCTCTTCGCTTGCGGGAACAACGCCCTTAGACATAAGTGTAACTCTATCCTCAAGAGATGAAAGCCTTGCCAAAATTGCGTCGTTTGATGCGGAAAGCTTCGAATCACACATTTTCATAAGTGTCATTTCAGCGCAAAGACGCTTGTTTGTAGGATTTCTTAGCATATTGTTGTACGCATCGTCAAGCAATCTCGAATGATAGAGAAGAGTCGGCATATCAAATAGCGCCGCAGTTTGCTTTAGCATTTCCTTTTCTTGAGAAACAAGGTCAAGATAATCGGCATTTTTGCACGAAATTTGAACCATCATATCTCTATAAAAAGCTGTAAGATCCGCGAAAAAGACCAAAATATCCTTTGATGAAACAACAATGTCGTTTATAACCTCAAAAAGCTCTCCGTAATTGCCCTTTCTAATGTTTTGGGCAACCTTGCAAATCTTATCATAGGAGCTTGTACCCAAAATATTGTTTACAAGCTGGTCGTCAATTAGCTGGTGTGAGCCTGCGCAAAGCTCCATAAGGCTGATAGCATCACGCATTCCGCCCTGTGCAGTCTTTGCAATGAGCTGCGCACCGTCATTTGTTATTTCAATTCCTTCCTTTTCGGCAATATAAGTAAGTCTTGCGGCAAGGTCGGACATTGTAATTCTTCTAAAATCGAAGCGTTGGCATCTTGAAATTATAGTCGCCGGGATTTTGTGTGGCTCGGTAGTCGCAAAAATATAGAGAACGTGCTCCGGTGGCTCTTCAATTGTCTTTAAAAGAGCATTAAACGCGCTGTCAGAGAGCATATGTGCCTCGTCTATAATATAAACACGCTTTTTAAGCATAGCGGGAGTATAAACAACGCTATCTCTTAAATCTCTTATGTAATCGACACCCGTATTTGTCGCCGCATCCATTTCGATTACGTCAGTTGCAGTTCCGTTATCAATGGAACGACAATTTTCGCACTCGTTACATGGATTGCCATCAATCGGATTAAGACAGTTAACTACCTTCGCAAGAATTTTAGCACAGGTTGTTTTACCTGTACCTCTCGAGCCTGCAAAAAGGTAAGCGTGGGATACGGAATTATGAAGTGCTTCATATTTAAGTATAGAAGTGATGTGCTCCTGTCCTGAAACGTCAGTAAAAACGGCAGGACGGTATTTTCTGTATAAAGCCTGATGCATAATAGTAACCCCCTAATTCAAAATAAAAACAAGCTGTCATGTAAGATCATACATCCAAAATTCGAAATGCCTTTACATGCGCAAACCAGAAACGGATGCTCAGAACAAGCGCCCTCACGGCACATTTTCAAAACTGCTTAGTGCTGCTTGGTCCCCCACCTGACACGGTTCACAGCCGAAAATTGCGCAAGACTCATCCGTCAACACACCCCTTTAAGGCGCTAGACCACACAAAAACAGTCCTCAGATTAGCGTTCACCCCTGCATATAGCGGATTTCAGGTTCAGGGCACCGCTACCGCCCCAGCTAGTATGACCTTACATCACAACTTGTTTTCTTCGCAAATTTTATAAAAATAACGCTCTCGCGCTAAATTCTTTAATAGTATAACATACTTATATAATAAAGTCAAGGCAAGAATTTAATTTCTTGCCTTAAATTTATTGAGAATTTTCCTAAAATTCTTCCTCTATTTCAAGGAGTCTGTTATATTTTGCGACTCTTTCCATTCGGCACGGCGCACCGGTCTTTATAAATTCAGTTCCGCATCCAACTCCAATGTCCGCAATAGATGTGTCGTCTGTCTCGCCCGACCTGTGAGAAATTATAGTGTAATATCCCTTATCCTTGGCGAGCCTTATAACGTCGATTGCTTCACTTAAAGTCCCTATTTGATTTGGCTTTACAAGAATAGCGCCCCCAAGACCGTTTTCGATTCCGTATTTTAGGCGTCTTTCGTTAGTTACAAACAAATCGTCGCCAACCAAAATCGTGTCCTTGCCAATTTCCGAGGTGCATTTTTGCCAAGCAGAGTAGTCCTCTTCACCGAGAGGATCTTCAATTGAAATTATAGGATAGCTATTAACGAGCCTTTTCCATTTTTCAATCAAATCATCGCTCGAAAGCTCCACTTTTGCCTTTGGTAAAAAATACTTGCTTCCTTTAACCCACTCGCTCGATGCAATATCTAGCGCAATCTTAACGTTGTCAGTCGTGTATCCCGAGGTTTTTATAGCCGAGAGAATTAATTCAATCGCCTCGTCCTCGCTTGAGAGATTTGGAGCAAAGCCACCCTCATCACCAACTGACACAGAATAAGAATGAGAGGACAAAATTCTTTTTAGCGAATGATAAATTTCGCATCCGGCACGGAGCGCGTCCTTGAAATGCTCAAAGCCAATCGGAACAATCATAAATTCTTGAATGTCAAGATTGTTTGACGCGTGTGCGCCACCGTTTAAAATGTTCATCATAGGTGCAGGAATTCTTCTGGCAAAAGATCCGCCTAAAAGCTTGTATAGCGGAAGCTTATAGGAGCTTGCGCAAGCCCTTGCAATAGCTAACGAAACCGCCAAAGTCGCGTTAGCACCTAGGGCTGATTTGTTATCCGTGCCGTCTATTGACCGCATAATATTATCGGCAATTCTGAAGTCGGCATCGCATCCGCAAAGGCTTGATGCAATAACGGTATTGACATTTTCGACCGCTCTCAACACACCCTTACCCATATATCGCTTGCCCCCGTCGCGAAGCTCGTGTGCCTCGAATTTTCCGGTTGAAGCACCGGATGGAGCAGAGGCAACACCCCTCGCACCGTCGCTTAAAAGCACTGTTGCCTCGACGGTTGGATTTCCTCTTGAATCTATTATTTCTCTTGCATTTATTTTACATATTTTTAAACTCATAATTATCTCCTAAAAACATTCTAAAAATATTGTTTTCAAGAGAACAAAAATTATACAAATCCTTTTGACAAGCGAATTTTTCAAAAAATGGAAAATTTTCAAATTTTTGAATTCAAAAATTTATAAATTCGAAACAAAAAATCGGGAAAATCCCGATTTTTTTGTTTTATTTATTGTCGCTTGTAGATGTGTTAACATCAATTTCAGCGGTGTTTACGTAAGCCTCGTCAGGAGAGGTGTGCGCTTCCATTGCAACCTGTCCCTTTTCGTTTGTGATACGCTCCTCGGCCTCGTGAATACCGATTTGGTGAAGCTCAAGATTTTCCTTCGCCTTTTCAACCGCTTCCTTCATTTCGAGTCTGGACTGAGCCTCAACGTCGAAGGATGCCTTGATGAATTCTTCGCTTTGGAAGAAGTCGGCGTTTTCATAAAGAGTAGTGTCGGATGGGAGATTTTTCTTTTTGAGCTTTTTATCAATAATCTTGTTGAGAATGTAAGCAAGAACAGCCGAAAGCGGAACTCCGATAACCATACCGAGAACACCGAGGAAGTGCGAGCAAATTGTTACTGCCGCAATTACTCCAATCGGAGTTAAGCCAACTGAGCCACCGATTATATGTGGAGCAAGAATGTTGCCGTCAAGCTGTTGAACTATTACGATAAGAATAACAAATACGATAACTCTCCAAATCTCTCCGCTTGCAATCAAAATGATAAGAGCGGACGGAATAGCACCGATAAACGGACCAAAGAAAGGAATTATGTTTGTAACACCTACAATAACACCGATAAGTGGCGCATATGGCATACCAAGAATTGCCGTCAAAATACCGACAACGATTCCGACAATCGCCGAGTCGGATAATGTACCGATAAGATATCTGCCAAAGGTTTTATCCGAATATCTTGCAAAATCGATAATTTTATCGTAATTTTCCTTTTTGAATGTAGCAGCAAGCATTTTACGAAGCTTTGCACCAATTCTTTTGCCGTGAATTAAGAAATATACTGAAAGTATAATGCCAACAATAATAGAGAAGATAACGTCAATTGATGAAATTACAAAGCCTACAACGGCAGATGCCCAGTTTCCAATGTTTTCAATTTTAAGGTCACCGGATTCATCGATAAAGATATTTTGAATTGCAGCAAATATTTTTGCTGAAACCTCATCTACGTCAATGCTAATGTTAAGATCAGGGAACTTTGCGTTAATTGAATCAATTATATTGTTAAACCACTCTGAAATGCTTGCCTCGGATAGCTTTGTATAAAGGTTATACAGGTTATCAACGATAGCGGGAACAATTGCAAAAATCAAAACTGTAATTATTGCAAAAAGAATTATATAGGTTAAAAGAAGAGAAAGAGCCTTTTTAAGCTTAGGTCTAGGCTTATTTTTATCAACAAATCTAAATACGTATTTGCTTATAACCTTATAGATAGGATTACAAATATAAGCGATAACAAATCCGTATATAAATGCTGAAATAGCCTTGAAAAAGCCACTAATTGCGGTGTTTATTTTGTCGAGGTTAATGAATGCAAAAATAAGAGCAATCAAAAGTGCCATAACGACAAAAGCATACAACGCAATGGTGAGGTACTTTTCGTTCTTTTTAAAGTTTTTGAACATCGGCATACTCCATTCTATAAATTTTCAAGTTTATTTTAAACCATTTTAAAATGCAAGTCAATACTTTAAAATAAATTTTCATAATAAATTCACATAAAATAAAAAAATCGGGCGAATTTCGCCCGATTTTAATATTAGTTGCCGTTTGTGCTATAGTTAGGAGCTTCCTTTGTGATGTTGATGTCGTGAGGATGAGATTCACGAAGACCAGCACCGGAAATCTTAATAAATTGACCCTTAACCTTAAGCTCTTCGATGGTTTGGCTACCACAATAGCCCATACCTGCACGAAGACCGCCCATAAGCTGATAAACAGTGTCAGCGAGTGGTCCCTTGTAAGGAACACGGCCCTCAACTCCCTCAGGAACAAGCTTCTTGTTGCCCTCTTGGAAGTATCTGTCCTTTGAGCCCTTTTCCATTGAAGCAAGAGAGCCCATTCCACGATATACCTTGAACTGACGTCCTTGGTAAATTTCGCTATCTCCAGGGCTTTCCTCGCATCCTGCGAGAAGAGAACCAACCATGATTACATTAGCGCCTGCTGCAACAGCCTTTGTGATATCTCCACTATACTTGATACCACCGTCTGCAATAACAGGAATGCCATATTCCTTTGCAACGCTATAAGCGTCGAAAATTGCTGTGATTTGTGGAACACCGATACCTGCAACGATACGAGTTGTACAAATAGAACCAGGACCGATACCAACCTTGATTGCATCAGCACCAGCCTCGATGAGGTCGCGTGCAGCACCTGCAGTAGCAATGTTACCTGCAATGATTTGTGCATCAGGATAAGCGTTCTTGATTTTCTTAAGGCAATCAACGATGTTCTTTGAGTGTCCGTGCGCGGAGTCGAGAACGAGGAAGTCAGCACCAGCGTTAAGAAGAGCACCTGCACGCTCGATTACGTTATCGGTAACACCGATAGCGGCACCACAAAGAAGTCTGCCGAATTCATCACGGGCAGTATTTGGATATTTTGTAGCCTTTTCGATATCCTTTGTTGTGATAAGACCCTTGAGCATTCCGTTATCATCAATGATAGGAAGCTTTTCGATCTTATGCTTGCAGAGAAGAGCCTTTGCATCATCGATTGAAGCACCCTCTTTGAGAGTGATAAGATTCTTCTTTGTCATATGATCCTTAATAGGAACATTGAGGTCGGTCAAGAATCTCATATCACGGTTAGTGATAATGCCAACGAGCTTGCCCTTTTTGTCGCAAATCGGAACACCGGAAATGCGATACTTCGCCATAAGCATGTCAGCCTCGGCAACAGTGTTGTCAGGAGCAAGGAAGAATGGATCTCTAATAACTCCATTTTCACTTCTTTTAACTCTTTCAACCTCTTCAACCTGCTTTTCAATAGGCATGTTTTTATGGATAACACCAACACCACCCTCACGAGCAATTGCAATAGCAAGAGCAGACTCGGTAACAGTGTCCATAGCTGCACTCATAAGTGGGATGTTAAGCTTAATTTTCTTTGTAAGCTGAGTTTCGAGTGTAACCATTTTAGGAACGATTTCACTCTTAGCAGGAACGAGCAATACATCATCAAATGTAATACCCTCGCGTCCAAACTTGTAATCAAAAAGATTTTCAGACATTTTTGAATTCCTCCGTAAGTATCACGAAAATATAAAATATTTTTTCTATTATAAATCTTATTTAAAGATTTGTCAACAAAAAAATCGAAAAAAATCTAAAATCAAAGAGTTTTACATAAAAAAGCTTGAATTTTTTCCTTTTGTAGAGCATCAAAGGCTCTTTTTTGGTCGGTTTCATTCCCGAACAGACCAAAAACGGACGGACCGCTTCCACTCATTAAAGCGCCGAGCGCTCCGTTTTCCAAAAGCAAGTCCTTAATTTTTAAAATTGATGGATTTTCAGTGATTATAACACTCTCAAACTTGTTGAAAAGAGAGGAACTAACCCCTTTTAAATCATCATTTTTTACATATGTCAAAAATGCGTTAATGTCCGATGAAGAAGTGGCATCAGTACCATATTTTTTGTCAAGCATACCGTAGGCAACAGGCGTAGAAACGCTTGATGAATCAATAGCGCATACCAAAAGCTTGTCCTTGAACGGAGTAAGAGGCAAGAGCACCTCGCCAACTCCCTTACAAAGATAAGTTCCACCTACAATGCAAAACGGCACGTCAGCACCGAGCCTTGCACCAAGCTCACATAGCCTTTCTCTTGAAAAAGGCTCGCCAAAGGCTTTATTTAAAAGTATCAAAACACCGCCTGCATCAGTGCTTCCACCCGCCATTCCTGCGGAAATCGGAATGTTTTTTTCAACGAAAATGTCAATTTTAGAATTTGTTATTTTTGCCTCGCTCACAAAGAGCTTACAGGCCTTATAAGCGAGATTTTTTTCATCCCAAGCAATAGCATCACTTGTACCGTCTATGCTTATTTTAAGCTCGCTTGACTTGGATATGTCAATAGAAATCTTATCGCATAGCGATACAGACTGCATAACAGACTCAATTTCGTGATATCCGTCCTCGCGCTTTGATAGCACGTCAAGATACAAATTGACCTTTGCGGGGGCTAAAATAGTATATTTCATATTATTTTGCGTCAAGCCAAGTTTTGCCAACGCCGGTATCGGCAGTTAATGGGGCAAGAAGCTTGGTTGCGCTCTCCATTTCTCTTTGAAGAATTTCTTTTGCAATATCGGCGCAGGATGAATGTGCCTCGATTATAAGCTCGTCGTGTACCTGAAGAATAAGCTTTGCATCGATTTTAGCATCTTCAAGAGCCTTTTGAACTCTTATCATGGCAATTTTAATTATATCGGCTGCACTTCCTTGGATAGGGGAGTTCATTGCAACTCGCTCACCAAAGGCACGAATGTTAAAGTTTTTAGATTGAAGCTCCGGAATATATCTGCGACGTCCAAACATAGTTTCAGCATATCCCTTTTCCTTTGCGCCCTCAATCAAGCCTTGAATATACGCGTGTACGTCGGGATAAGTTGCGAAATAACTGTCAATGTAATTCTTTGCTTCCTTTTTAGTAATATGAAGGTCCTTTGCTAGGGAGAAGTCGCCAATTCCGTAAACAATACCGAAGTTTACCGCCTTTGCGCGCTTTCTTAGCTCAGGAGTAATCATCTCGGCAGGTATATTGAACACCTGTGAGGCGGTCATCGTATGAATATCCATGCCCGAATTAAAGGCATAAATCATATTTACATCACCGGAAAGATGCGCAAGAACCTTTAACTCGATTTGAGAATAGTCGGCATCAATCAAAACGTAATCATCATTTTTGGGAATGAAATATTTTCTAAATTGCTTACCAAGCTCAGTTCTTATCGGAATGTTTTGCAAATTAGGCTCGGACGAGGAAAGTCTGCCCGTAACAGTAACGGTTTGGTTGAATGTAGAGTGGATTCTACCGTCAGAGCCGGCAACCTTCAAAAGTCCCTCACAATAGGTGCTTTTGAGCTTCATAATTTGTCTATATTCCAAAATCTCGTCTATAATAGGCGATTCAGAGCGCAATTCCTCTAAAACGTGGGCATCGGTAGAGTATCCGTTTTTGTTCTTTTTACCGTGGGATAGACCCATTTTCTCAAAGAGAACCTCGCCAAGCTGCTTTGGAGAATTTATGTTGAATTCCTCACCGGCAAGCATATAAATTCTTTGCTTAAAATCCTCAGCCATTGAGGAAAGCACCTCGGAATATGACTTAAGACCCTCGGTGTCAACCAAAAAGCCTTCCTTTTCCATTGAAGAAAGGACTCTTGCAAGAGGAATTTCAATATCGGTGAGAATTTTCTTTGCATCTATTTTTTCAAGCTCCTCGTCTAGCACGCGATAAAGCTCGTAAATGAGCTGTGCACCGTGCTCAGGCTTGAATTCAGTGCCAAGATATTTAATGCAAAGGCTATCAAGACCGTATGAGGAGTCGGAGGGCGATACGAGATACGATGCAAGCATAGTATCAAATACACAGTCAAATTTATAATCCCTTGACCAAGCCTTAATATCATGGCAAATGATTTTGTTATTTTTTAAAAATTGTGCGAAATCATCGCCTTCATAGAAGAAGTTATACTTATTAGTATAAATGTAGAGCTTTTCATCGTGATAATAAATCGATACAAGCTCGTTTTTAATGTCGTCAAGCGCACCGATAGAGAATGCATTCTTCATAGATGAGCTATCAATTCCGTCGCGAATTTCGCTTCTTTTAGACGGATCAAATTCTATGTTGAATTTCTTTAAAAGGCTTTCGAATTCAAGCTTTAAGAAAAGGTTAGAGGCAAGCTCAGCGTCGATACCGCGATATTCGAAATCGGGAATTTCCTTTCCAATAGGCGCATCGCAAATAATTGTAGCGAGAAATCTTGAAACGAATGCCATTTCCTTTCCGTTTTCAATTTTCGTCTTTAAGCCCTCTGAAATGGACGAATCTTTATATTTTTCGTATATTTCATCAAGTGAGCCAAAGTCGGAAATAAGCTTGAAAGCTCCCTTTTCGCCAATTCCAGCAATTCCTGGAATGTTGTCAGAGGAATCACCCATAATAGCCTTCACGTCTATAAATTGAGTAGGAGTAACTCCAAAGTCCTCGATAAACTTGTCCGTATCGTAAAGAATATCCTCTTTAGTTTTAACGAGAATAACGGAGCAGGACGCGTTTATAAGCTGAAGAGAATCTCTATCTCCTGTAAGAATATAGGAGTGAACGTCCATATCCTTCATAGCGATGCGAGAAACAGTTCCGATAACGTCATCCGCCTCGTATCCCTCAAGCTCTACAACGTTAAATCCGAGCGATTTTACCGCTTCCTTGGCATAGGGAAGCTGAATAGCAAGGTCCTCGGGCATAGGCTTTCTATTCGCCTTGTAGAAGTCGCACGCCTTGTGTCTGAAGGTTTTGGCGCGCAGGTCAAAAGCCACAACTGCATAGTCGGGCTTCAAGCTATCAAGATGTCTTTTTAAAATCGTGAGCATTCCGTAAACTGCATTCGTAGGAATTCCTTCCTTGTTGGAAAGAGGTCTTATGCCGTAAAAAGCACGGTTGAGAATGCTGTTACCGTCTACAATAAGAAGCTTTTTCATTCGTTGTTACCAGCCTTCATAGCTTCCTCTAAAGCAATAGCGAGCTGATCGGCACATGAGGTTCCGCGTCCGCCACAATCATTACCCTTGAGGATTTCTATAACCTTTTGAGCGTCCATACCCTCAATAAGCTTTGAGATAGCCTTGAGATTACCGTTACAGCCGCCCATAAAGCTTACGTCCTTAACGATGCCGTCCTCAAGGTCAAAGGTTATATTTCTAGCGCAAACGCCCCTAGTTCTAAAAGAATATTTCATAAAATTCTCCTTTTATCAAAAATATTATACAAATTTCGAAAGAAATGTGTTAATATATAGTGTGTTAAACTTATTTTATCAAAAAACGGAGAAAAATTCAATATGAGAATGAAAAAAAAGCGCCACGGTGGCGAAAGATTATCATTACTTTCAGCTCTTATGACTCAAAATCCAAGTGAGCTCGTTAAAAACGTAGAGGCGGAATACGCAAATTCTAATCCTCTTCGTATTGAAATCGGTTGTGGAAAGGGCGATTTCGTAAGAGGAAAAAGCGTTCAAGAAAAGGATTACAACTATCTTGCAATAGAAAAAATTGCCGATGTTTGTACCTTGGCAGTTGAAAACTATGCTACGTCTCGAGGACTTGGTGGACTTGCACCAAACGGTGGATGGCTAACACCTGACGGAACAAAGTATCCTCTCGGCGGAGATAGCGTGCCATTTACTGACGAGCAAAGAGGAAATGTTCGCTTTACAGTAGGAGATGCATCACAAATCTTGTGTGATTTCCCTGACAACTCGGTTGATGCAATTTACATAAACTTTTGTGATCCTTGGGGTAAGAAGGGATATGCAAAGCGTCGCCTTACACATATCAACTTTTTGAATATGTATGCAAGAATACTTGTAGATGGTGGAAAGGTGTTCTTTAAAACCGATAATAGAGAATTGTTTGATTTTTCCGTTGAACAGGTTGAAGAGTCAAGCTTCGATTTGGAATACAAGACCTACGATTTACACGCATCGGACATGAATGCAACTAATATTCAAACCGAATATGAACGCAATTTTACCGAAAAGGGCTTTAAGATAAATATGCTTATTGCTAAAAATAAAAAATAATACCGAATTTTCAAAGTCGCATATTATATAAGTGAGAATTGATTCTCAAATAAACATTTAAGGAAAGTATATGAACGAAGTTAATATTGTTTCCTCGGATGCAAGATATGTGACTGTTAACGGTATGTTAAACGAAAAGGGCTTTAAATCTAGTATTTGCACTCCAAATACGGTTGAAAGCCCTGATATACTCATATTACCGATTAAAAGCACTCTTTGCGACGAGGAATTTTCAAGGATTTTCCAAGGACTCAAAAGCAGTGCTTTTGTTTTTTGTGGTGATAGTGATAGAGTAAGAAAATTTTTCGGTGGAAAAATAATTGATTATTCGCAAAGCGAACAGCTTCTTGATAGAAACGCATATATAACTGCCGAGTGCGCGATATCAATAGCGCTTGGAAGGCTTTTAAAAACGTTTTCCGAATCTTCAATAGCTATAATAGGCTACGGAAGAATAGGAAAGCATCTTTGTAAGCTCTCAAAATCGCTCGGTGCATCGGTTACTGTCTTTTCAAGAAGAGAGCAAAGTAGGATAGATGCTATTGAAATAGGCTATAAGGCTTATCCTATATCAAATCTTTGCAAGGGTTATTATGACGTGATTTTTAATACAGCCCCATCACCGATTATATCAAAAAAGGAAAGTGAGAAAATCTCAAAGCAAAGCATTGTCCTTGACTTGGCGTCGCTTCCGGGTGGCTTTGAGGATACAGAGTTTCCCGAGAGGGCGCTTGCATTACCGGGAAAAATGAAGCCCGAAAGCGCTGGAAGAGCAATATTTGATTTTGTGTACGAATATATTTCAACCGAAAGGAACTGATATGATAGGATACGCGTTTTGCGGTTCCTTTTGCACTCATGCGCAAAGCCTAGAGGAACTTAAAAAATTGAAAAATCAAGGATATGATATTTTGCCGATAATGAGTGAAAACGTGTATACGACAAGCACACGCTTTGGTAGCGCCGAGGATTTTATAAAAAAGGTAGAGCAAACAACAGGAAGAGAGGTTATTCATACGATAGTAGATGCAGAGCCACTAGGACCTAAAATAGCGCTCGATGCCCTAATAATAGCCCCGTGCACAGGAAACACTCTTGCTAAGATTGCAAGAGGAATAACCGATACGGCAGTTACAATGACTGCAAAGGCGCATTTGCGCGCAGATAGACCTCTTGTGATAGCTCTTTGCTCTAACGATGCATTGAGTGCAAATTTACAAAATATAAGCATTTTGCTAGAGCGAAAATGCGTCTATTTTGTGCCTATGAAGCAGGATGATCCAACTAGAAAGCCACACTCTCTTATTTCCGAATTTACGCTCGTTTCACAAACCTTGTCTTATGCTCTCGGAGCAAGACAGCTAAGACCGTTATTTATATAACAAAAAAGTGCTTCAATGAAGCACTTTTTTTATGGAATTCTTTATAAAGAATATGTCGATTGATATGAATTTAACAATTTTTAAATTCAAAAATTCAAAATATTATGAATTTTTTATCCAACCGCCGTCCTCGCAAAGCCCCTCGAAATCTCCTTGACGAAGGACCTCATATACTGCAATTGCAACCGAATTTGATTGATTGAGAGAGCGCAATCCCTCACGCATCGGAATGCGAAGACACCTGTCAGGAAATCTTTCCAAAAGCTCCTCGGGGAGACCGCAGCTTTCTCGTCCAAAAAACAAAAATGAATTGTCTTGATATTCGATATCCGTGTACCTTTTAGATGCTTTTTTTGTGAACAAATAAAAGCAGGCGTTAGGATTTTTCTCAAAAAATTCATCAAGATTTTCGTAATAATGAATGTCAAGATGATACCAATAATCCATACCTGCACGCTTGAGCTTGGCATCGTCAATTTTAAACCCAAAAGGCTTTATCATGTGTAGAGAAGCGCCCGATGCAGCGCAGGTACGTGCAATGTTACCGGTGTTTTGTGGAATTTCCGGCTCTAGTAATACAATGTTTAGCTTGCTCATAAAAGCTCCTTAAAAAACTTTATGCTCTTATGATATCACTAAAAATGTCAAAAAACAATCTTTTTTAAGTTAATTTCAAGATATTTTTTTAAAATAACTATGGATTTTAAGAAATTTGTGTGTTATTATATAGAAAGTGAAATGCGAAAAAAAGCCGAAAGGAATTAAAAATGGGACTTTTTTCTAAAATTTTTGGAACGTATAGCGATAAGCAAATCAAAAAAATTGAGCCTATCGTTGATCAAATAGAAGCTCTTGGCGACGAGTATGCAAGCATGAGCGACAGTCAAATGAGAGCTAAAACTGACGAGTTTAAAGAGCGTATTGCGAATGGAGAAGCTCTCGACGATATCTTGCCTGAGGCATTTGCCCTTGTAAGAGAGGCATCGGATAGAGTTCTTGGTAAACGACCCTTCCGCGTTCAGCTTATGTGCGGAATTTTGCTCCATCAGGGCAGAGTTGCCGAAATGAAGACTGGTGAAGGTAAAACTCTCGTTGCCGTATTGCCGTCGTATCTTAATGCGCTTACAGGAAAGGGCGTTCACGTCGTTACCGTGAACGATTATCTTGCGCGCCTTGGTTGTGAGGAAATGGGAAGAATTCACGAATTCTTGGGACTTACAACAGGTCTTGTTGTTCACGGACAGTCAAGAGAAGAAAAGCAAAAGGCATACAATTGCGATATAACTTACGGTACTAATAACGAATTTGGATTTGACTACCTTCGTGATAATATGGTTATCTATAAGCAGGATATGTGCCAAAGGGGACATGTTTTTGCTATTGTCGATGAGGTTGACTCAATTTTGATCGACGAAGCGAGAACTCCTCTTATTATATCGGGCGCGGGTAGAAAAAGCACCGAGCTTTATGACAAAACCGATGCTCTCGTTCGTAATTTTTCAAAATTCGTTATCAAAGAGCTTGATTTAAAGGTAGAGCACGAGGACATTGAGCAGGATTATATCGTTGACGAAAAGGCAAGAACCGCAACTCTTACAAAGCACGGTGTTGCAAAGGCTGAAAAATATTTCGATATTGAAAACCTTACCTCGCCTGAAAATTCAGAGCTTCATCACCATATTCAACAGGCAATTAAGGCGCACGGTACAATGCATAGAGATACCGATTACGTTATAAAGGACGGTCAGGTTATCATCGTTGATACCTTTACCGGTCGTCTTATGCCCGGTAGAAGATATTCTGACGGCTTGCATCAGGCAATTGAGGCAAAGGAAAGAGTAAAAATCCAAAGAGAAAATAGAACTATTGCCACAATTACCTTCCAAAACTATTTTAGAATGTATAAAAAGCTTTCCGGAATGACAGGTACAGCTCTTTCCGAGGAGTCTGAATTTAGAGAAATTTACGACCTTGACGTTGTAGTCGTTCCAACTAACAAGCCTATGATAAGAGAAGACTATAACGATGTCGTTTATAGAACAAAGGCTGCAAAGGATAGAGCTATTATAAGACAAATTAAGGCGTGCCATGACAAAGGACAGCCTGTGCTTGTAGGTACAGTATCCGTTGAAAAGTCCGAGGCGCTTTCTCAAAAGCTCAAAAATTCCGGTATTCCTCATAACGTTCTTAATGCAAAGCATCATGAAAGAGAAGCTGAAATTGTATCCGATGCAGGTAAATACGGTGCAGTAACCATTTCGACCAATATGGCAGGACGTGGAACTGATATTATGCTTGGCGGTAATGCAGAGCATCTTGCTAAAAAGGAAATGAAGAAGCTCGGATACGATGACGAAACCATAATGCTCGCAACAGGCTCGTCTCAATCAGTTTCCGAGGAAATATTTGAAGCAAGACGTGTATTTTCCGATCTTAACGAAAAGTATAAGCAACAAATTGCTCCTGAGGCTGAAAAGGTAAGAGAAGCAGGCGGACTTTTCATTATAGGAACAGAGCGCCACGAGAGCCGTCGTATCGATAACCAGTTAAGAGGCCGTTCAGGACGTCAGGGCGACCCTGGCGAATCGAGATTTTTCCTTTCATTTGAGGATGATCTTATGCGTCTTTTCGGTAGCGATAGAATGATCGGTATTGTTAGCCGTCTTGGACTTGACGAGGATACTCCTATTGATGCAAAAATCCTTTCGGGAACTATTGAAAACGCGCAAAAGCGCCTTGAGGACCGCAACTTCCAAAGACGTAAAACCGTCCTTTCATACGATGACGTTATGAACCAACAAAGAAACGTTATCTATTCTCAGCGCGCAGACGTTCTTGATGGCGTTGATTTAAAGGAAAAAATCAAAAATATGATTTGCTCTACCATAACGGACGCAGTCGAAGCGCATACCGTTGGTGATCGCTCTGAATGGGAGCTCGTAGAGCTTAGAAATAAATATCTCGGACTTCTTTGTTCCTCGGATGATTTTACAGGTGATGAGGATAAAGAAGCTATCCTTAATACTCTTATTGAGAGAGCAATTGCGCTCTGGGAAAGCAAGGAACAGCTATTCGGTGAGGAAGGCGCAAGAGAAATCGAAAGAGTTATTTTGCTTCGCAACGTTGATGAAAAATGGATGGATCACCTCGAGGCAATGGATGATTTAAGAGATAGCATCGGTCTTCAATCCTATGCACAAAGAAATCCCATTAACGAGTATAAGCTCGCCGGTGCCGATCTATTTGATGAAATGGTACTTGCAATTCGCGATGATACTGTAAGAGGTATTTTGAGCGCCGTTCCAAAGGCTCAGCCGATAAAGCGTGTTCAAGTCGCAAGACCAAGCGATGAGGGCTTTATGAAATTTGGATCAGGCGAGAAGAGAGTTGTTCGCACAGCTCAACCAATCAGAGTTGAGCAAAAGGTCGGAAGAAACGATCCTTGCCCTTGCGGAAGTGGCAAAAAATATAAAAAATGCTGTGGCGCTAGCCAAAGCGGAGAATAAAAATGGGATTTGGAATAATGTTTATCGGATGTTGCTTTATGCTTTTAGGAGCATTTACAACATTCGCCCCCTTTACCTATGTTTTAGGAAGTGCTATAATTATGTACTCCCTAAAGGAGCTTATAAGGCAAAATAAAATGTTTTTTATCACTTTAGTGATAACTGTCGTTGAGTTTCTTGCCTCTATGACATATATGTTTATATACGTTCTTTCGTCAAATCAAGCTCTTATCAGTGCTATGTCGCTTCTCCTTTCGATATCTAACGTCGTATTTTGCGCTCTTGCACTTACGTCAATTTATCTATTGGCTAAGCAGGTCGAGCTTCCTTCAATACAGGCAAAGGTTGTAATAACCTATATTCTTATGGCAATTTATGCAATTTGCGTGATTTTGTTGAATGCGTTTTTCAAAGATAGTGATTTTGCTATGTCAAGGCTTTCGCTTATCATATTTATTTCGCAAATTTTGTATTCGATAATGGTGCTTGTTACCGTTGCCAACTCGTATATTCGTATATGCTATGAGGATGATAAGGATATGGATAAGAAAACAGGCAACGCACCTCTTGATTTCCTTAACGATAAGCTTAATTATGCAATGACTCCAAAGGAAAAAAGAGATTTAAAAAAGGACGAAAACGATAAAGGAGATAAAAAACAATGAAAAAACGGTATTTCATATGGGCTGCTATCTTCCTTTTTAATCCTGTTGTAAGCGTTTTTGATGTTTTTCCCGATTTTATAGGCTATTTGCTTTTAATGCGCGCCTTTTCCGAGGCATCGTATGTTTATGATAATGCAGGGGAGACTAAGGAAGCATTCAGACAAATGGCACTTATCACACTTTTTAAATTCATTAGTATGATAATCGTTCCGTTTACCGATGCTACAATGGCACTTGTTTTCTCATTCTCATTCTCAGTAATCGAGGTTGTGTTCGGTCTTGGTGCTTATCAAAAGCTTTTTGACAGTATTTCGTTTATTTGTATGCGTTGTGGCGAGGATAGATACGTCGCTACAAGCGAAAGATTAAAGAGATTTACAATTTTCTTCTTTCTTACAAGAGTCGTATGCTCAACCGTTCCTGATTTTTGCGCTCTTTTCTTGAGCAATCCTCAAAAGGAATGGATGTTTAGATTTAGAACCGTATTTTTCTTCATTTTCACGATTTTTGCATCCATTATAGCTCTTGTATGGCTTATAAGAATTATTTGCTTCTTTAAACGCACGTTGACAGATGCGGTAAAAGAGAAGATAAGCCTCGACTTTGTCGAGGAAATGAAGGATAGACAAAGCGTATTTTTCTCAAAGGATTTTATATTCTCAATTGGCATTATGGCAATAGCTATGCTATTTAATGTTGATTTTTATATTGATGGAATAGAATTTTTGAGCGATATATTGCTTGCGCCGCTATTTGCAATAGGATTCTTTTTCCTCGTGAAAAAGGGATATATTAAGGTGCAAAAGCATGAAAAATGGCTTATTGCATCACTTGGAGTTCATTTTGTGTCGAGCGTTCTTAACACGATTTTTACAATGACCTTCAACAAAAACCACTATATAGAATCCGCGTTTAGAAATCCACAAGCACAGCTCGCATATATTCCCGTTATCATTGCAACCGTTTTCGAGGCTCTTTCGTTTGTTGGGATTGCAATCCTGGGACTTTATCTGATAAACAAATATGCGATAGATAAGGTGTATGAAAATCCAAGATTCTTCTCGGAATATAGCGTGGAAGGCTATGTAAAGGAATTTAGAAAAACAACTAAAAAACGCTTTGTTTTTTCAGTAATTTTTACCGCAATAAGCGCACATTGGTCGGTGATGTATGCCTTTTTTAGACCGTCTGATGAGACTATTTCGGTTACCACGGTTTTGTGGGCTATCATATTCTTTGTAACTTATATGTACTCAACCTCGTATGCAAAGGAAGAGGTTTTCAAAAGAATTTACAAATACTCATAAAAAATGCTCTCTTTTGAGAGCATTTTTTAATTATTTTCAAATATCTATTGCATATTGAAAAATATAGTGCTAAAATGAAATCAATATCATAGATATTGCATTTTTGGAGAGATTATGTCACAAAAAATAGATATGCTTAACGGGGGCTGTGCGAAGAAAATCATCGCGTTTACAATTCCCATTATGCTACAAGGGATTTTGCAAAGCATTTATAACTCTGCCGACCTTGTTATTGTCGGTAGATTTTCAGGAGATATTGCCCTTGCATCAGTTGGTGCAACGGGTGCAATATTCAACGTTCTTGTCGCCCTTTTTATGGGCATTTCCGCAGGCGTTGACGTCGTTTCCTCGTTCCACCATGGTATGAGAGATGAAAAGGGCGTAAAGCAGGTTATAGACACTACGGTTTTGACAGCGCCAATCCTTGGTCTTATAGTTACAATTATAGGACTTTTTTGCTTTGAGCCTGTTTTAAGACTTATGAACACACCTGAAACGGACGGAGTTCTTCAAGGCGCAGCGACATACCTAAAAATAATCGTTTTAGGCGTACCGTTTACAATGATATACAATTTCTGCGCTGCGATTTTCCGTACCGCAGGAGAAACTCAAAGACCGTTTATTTATCTTGCGGTTTCAGGCGTTGTGAATGTGCTTTTGAACCTTCTTTTCGTCGCGGCCTTCGACTGGGGAGTAGTGGGAGTTGCCGTTGCAACAGTTGTTTCACAAGCGCTTTCAGCATTTCTTATAATGATAAGATTAATGAAAAACGAGGGATTATTCTCGTTTACGTTTAAGAGTATAAGCTTTTCGTGGCAAAAGCTTGGTAAAATCGTAAAAATCGGTATTCCAGCAGGTGTTCAAGCATGCGCTATGAACCTTTCAAACGCCTTCCTTCAAGCAGGAGTAAACTCGTTTGGAAACGATGCTATCGCAGGAAGCACAGCTGTTGCAACCGTTGAAAGTCTTTTGTGGGTAACGCTTACCTCGTTTGTCAACGCAGCAACCACTTTCATTAGCCAAAACGTTGGCGCAGGCAAGATAGAAAGAGTAAATAAAATAATGTTTACAACCATTTCAATGACTGCCGTGCTTGGACTCGTGCTTGGACTTGGCTCATTTGCCCTTTCAGATCCTATTCTTTCAATATTTATAAAGGATAATCCTGTGGCAATTCAGTATGGCTTTGATAGACTGAAAATTACTTTCCCCGTGTATTTCCTCGCTGGAATTATGGGCGTGTTACCGGGAGCTGTAAGAGGACTTGGATATAGCACCTCGCCATCGCTAATTGCTATATTCGGAGCTTGCGGAATAAGAATTGTTTGGATATATACAATTTTTAAAATGTATCCGTCCCTTAGCACGCTTTATCTTGTTCATCCAATTACTTGGGTTATAACGAGTATAGCATTGATAATTAATTACGTAATTTGTTATAAAAAGGTGAAAAGAAGGATAAAAGCTCCAAAGCTTTCGGAAAACGAAGAACCTGTATACCAAAGTTGAATTATTTAAAATAATTTTAAAAAAAGGTATTGACAAATATACAATAAATGTGTAAAATAAAATGCGTAACTTATAAGTTGCGCAGAGGACCAATAGCTCAGTTGGTTAGAGCAACCGGCTCATAACCGGTTGGTCCGGGGTTCGAGTCCCTGTTGGTCCACCAAAACAAAAGCACTCCAAAAGGGGTGCTTTTTGTTTTGCACGATTTAAAAATACAGGGACTCGAACGCAGCGTTAAGCAACTCTTTCGGGGAACGAGTTGTAGCGGTGACCGAAGTATTTTGGAAAGCATATACTAGAAATTTGAGAGATTGTCTTTGCAAAATTCAAGAGCGAAGTCCCTGTTGGTCCACCAAAACAAAAGCACTCCAAAAGGGGTGCTTTTTGTTTTGGCGACTCAACGCGCCTCGAACTTGCTTCGTGTTGTACACGAAAGGGGTTCGCATTTTTGACGAAAGTCGTTATCTGCTTGCAAGTAAAAGACTTGGCAAAAATAGCTCACATAGTGAGCCGACCCTGTTGGTCCACCAAATAAAAAAGCAGGCATATGCCTGCTTTTTATTATTCTCCAACAATAGCTTGGATTTGCTTTACGTCTACGTCAATGAGTCGCTTGTCTTGCTTAACAGAAAGAGCAGCGGCAACGCCGGCAGCCTCGCCAAGAGCTATGCACACAGACATAATTCTAAAGTTTGAATGTGCAAGGTGAGAGCCACTGATGTTTCGACCTGAAAGGAGTAGACCATCAATATTTTTTGGAAGCAAGCAACCGTAAGGAATGGTGTAGTCATTCTTTTGCTTCCAACCACGCTGAATACCAGTTTTGTCAAGGCTTGCGCCGGTCAAATTGTGAACGTCAAAATTAAACCAAGCACGTCTAACAACCCAATCGTCGTATACCTTTGCCTCTAAAATATCATCCTTAGTCAAGGAATTCAAGCCTTCAAAATGGCGTGTTTCGCGAATTCCTATAAGAGAAGCACTGCTCATAAGCCAACAATTTTCATAGCCTGGAACAAACTCGCGCAAAAATTTAATAATAGGAATAATTTGAGAATGGCAAGTGAAAACACCCTTGGTTAAGCTTTCGGCATTAGTACCGTCGATTTCGATAGCATTAGTCATATTGCAGCAAACAGTACCGGGAGTTGGTTGAGAATACAAAAGTACGTGCCCGGCAGGGAAAGGTAAATGCTCCTTGCCAAGTGCTTGTATTTCACCTTTTGGGAGCTCAATTGTTGTTTCAAATGACGGTGGAAAAACAGCTCTTGAATAGTCAACGCCACCAATTTTAAACATAATCGTACACGGTTGCATTCTGCCATCGCTTTCACGACCCTTAAAATAGGGAACACCGGCAGATGCGGCAACGTCTCCATCACCTGTTGCATCTACAACTCTTTTAGCCTTGATAAAGCCTCTACCGCTCTTATTTTCAACAATAACACCGATAATAGTGCCGTTTTCTACCACAGCCTTACAAACCAAGGTGTAATACAAAACCTTAATATTATCCTTGGTCATCATCTCTTCAAGGATGATTTTTTGTATATCGTGATAAATTGCGTCAGTTCCGCAACCGTTTTCGTGCGCCCAACCGATGTCCTTAGCCTTATCATAGGTTAATGCAAAAATTTCCTGCATTATCTTGCTTGATGACCTGCCACCCCAGTGGGACATCATACCTGCAGTTGCAATTCCACCAAGACAGCCCTGTGATTCTACCAGCATAACAGAAACACCCTCGCGTCCTGCGCGAATAGCAGCGCCGATTCCGGCAGGGCCACCACCGCACACCAAAACGTCAACATCCGCTATTAGAGGGATTTTATTTGTTTCGTCTATAAAATACATAATATTCTCCTTGAAAATTGTTAATTTGATTTTATCATATAATTTTAGGGAAATCAATAGCCTTGACAATTTTAATCACTTGTGATATCATAAACTAAACTAAAAGAGAAGGACGATTAAATGAACACTTGTTATATCGTATGTGCACTCGATTGCACTCTTGACTTTAAGCCCGATTCTACCGATTACGTAGTAGGCGCAGACCGAGGATATTTGGTTCTTGAAAAAAACAAAATAAAGCCCGATCTCGTAATAGGCGATTTTGACTCATACACGGGAGAGATACAGTGTGAAAACATAGTCCGATTTCCTGTCAAAAAGGACTATACTGATAGCGAGCTTGCTATAAAACACGCGCTTGAAAAAGGGTATAAAAGCATAAGGATTTTTGGTGCTATCGGCGGATCTCTTGACCATACGATTGCCAACCTTTCTTTGCTTGTTAAATATGCATCCAAGGGCATAGAAATAGCCTTTTATGACGGTGAAAATGTAGTATTTTCTATTACGAATTCAGGTGCTTGCTTTGATGAAAATGCAAGCGGTAGAATATCTGTTTTTTCCGCTTGTGATAAGGCTTTGGGCGTTTTTGAAAAAGGACTTTTATACGAGCTTGACAATGCAATTTTACAAAGCACGGAGCCTCTTGGAGTAAGCAACGAATTTGTCGGTGTGCCATCTGAAATTTCCGTGCAAAACGGAACACTTATTTTGTATACCTCAAAGAAAAATTATGAAAAGCACTTGACAAAAAAATAAAACAGTGCTAAAATCTTCTCATCGCACAATTAAATATTCAGGGGTGCTGTTATGGCTGAGATGGATATTCCAAACCCTTTAACCTGATACGGATAATGCCGGCGTAGGAAGATAATATTGAATCTTAAAATATTGTTACCGCATGGATATTTCCTGTGCGGTAATTTTATATTTTAGGAGGTTTCTTATGGAAACAAAATCACAGCAAAGCAAGAAAATTCTTGCTCTCACACAAAGCGCAATTTTTATCGCGCTTGCAACCGTTCTAAGCTTTTTGCCGGTTTACAAGATGCCTATGGGAGGCTCTGTAACCTTGGCAAGCATGCTTCCAATTCTTTTTATAGGCTTGAAATTTGGCTACAAATGGGGCTTTGCCTCATCAGGCATTTTCGCCTTAATTCAGATTTCACAAGCTTTAATCGAGGGTGATGTATTTGTTTATTGCACGACCTTCGGCACAGTTTTGATTTGCGCACTTTTCGATTATATAGTTCCGTTTGGAATTCTTGGATTTTCCGCCTTTGCAAAGCCAAAGGAAGGGGAGAAGCTCTCGATTGTTAAGGCTTCCGTTACTTTTGGTGTAATCATTACAGCGCGCTTTGTTTGCCACTACATAACTGGAGTTGCAATTTGGGGACAGTGGGCACCTGACGGAATGGGAAAATTCCTTTATTCCTTGCTCTATAACGGTCAATATATGCTTCCCGAGCTTATAATTACTCTCGTAATCGCAGTTTTTCTTATGTCTTCGACTCAAATAGAAAAGCTTCTTACAAAAGAAAACTAACAAAAAAGCACGCAATTGCGTGCTTTTTTTCTTGACTTTACGCGCAAAAAATTGTAAAATAAAGGTAATAAATTTAAAGAGGTATTTATGGAAATTATTGCCGAATATAAATATGACGGCTTTCGTCATATCGAATTTTATTTTAAAAACAAAAAATGTATTGCTATAGCGCTCGAGGATGAGAGCAAAAGAAACGGAAAAACGGTTTTGAAAACCGAGTATTTTGCCGCTTTTCCCGATCTTCAAAATGAAATGGTAAGAAGAGGCTATACTCTTATTTTTATCGAAAATCGCAATCGTTGGGGCACTCCCGAGCAAATCGAGGATCAATACGAATTCATAAATTACGCATCAAATGAGCTTGGTATTTCAAACAAGGTTATTACAATAGGAATGAGCTGTGGCGGAATGATGTCAGTGCATCTTGCGGCATCTCATCCCGAATGCATTGATGCTTTATACATCGACGCACCTGTTATGAATTATCTTAGCTGCCCCGGACGCTTTGTTGATTCAACCGACGTAACAGACGGAATGTGGACGGAGTTTGAAAATGCTTGGCATATGACAAAAAGTGAGCTGTTGCTTTTCAGAGGTCATCCCATTGATAAGCTTGATAAGCTCGTAGAGAACAAAATAAAGGTCTATATGGCGTATGGAGATAGCGATAAAACAGTTCCTTATCACGAAAACGGAATTGCGCTTGAACGCATCTATTTCGAAAACGGGCTTGATAATTTGCTCTTTGTTGACAAGAAAATCGGCGTAGATCACCATCCGCACGGTCCAAGCGACATAGATATTGCTATAAAATTCTTGGAAAAATAAAAAAAGTTCAATTATCTTCCAAAATCCCTTGATTTTGAAAGGTTAAAATATTATAATTAAATTAACAAATAAATATTATTAAAGGGGAAACAAAAATGGCAAAAAACAGATATGTTGGAGAATATCCGGTTATCGGAATCCGTCCTTGTATTGACGGACGTCGTGGTCCTATGCAGCTCAGAGAAAATCTTGAGCCTACAGTATGGGCAATGGCAAATGCTGCAAAGAAGCTTTTTGAAGAAAATCTTTTCTATTCAAACGGTACACCTGTTAAGGTAGTTATCGCGGACACCTGCATTGGTAGAGTTCCTGAGGCTGCTGCATGTGCTGAAAAGTTTAGAAGAGAAGGTGTTGATATTACACTTTCCGTTACATCATGCTGGTGCTACGGATCCGAAACAATGGATATGGATCCTAACACAATTAAGGGTGTTTGGGGCTTTAACGGTACTGAGCGTCCAGGCGCTGTATATCTTGCAGCTGTTCTTGCAGGTCATGCACAAAAGGGTCTTCCTGCATTCGGTATTTACGGACATGACGTACAGGATGTTGGAGACGTTGGTGAAATTCCTGAGGATGTTAAGGAAAAGCTCCTTCGCTTTGGAAGAGCTGCTGTTGCAGTTGCTACAATGAGAGGTAAGAGTTATCTCCAAATCGGTTCTCAGTGTATGGGAATTGCTGGCTCTATTATGGATCAAGACTTTATGGAAAGCTATCTCGGTATGAGAGTAGAGTCCGTTGACGAGGTTGAAATCCTCAGAAGAATGGAAGAGGGCATTTACAACGAGGAAGAGTATCAAAAGGCTCTTGCTTGGACTCGTGAGCATTGCAAAGAGGGTAGAGACGATAACCCCGATTCCGTACAATTCCTTGGCGAAGATAGAAAAATTAAGTTTACTAAGGAAGAAAAGGATAAGCAGTGGGAATTCACTGTTAAAATGTACTGCATTATAAAGGATCTTATGGCAGGAAACAACGATCTTCCTGACGCATTTGTAGAAGAAAAAGCCGGTCATAACGCAATTGCAGGCGGATTCCAAGGACAAAGACAGTGGACTGACCACTGGCCAAACTGCGACTATCCTGAGGCGCTTCTTTCCTCAACATTTGACCATAACGGAGCAAGAGAGCCATATACTCTCGCAACCGAAAATGACGTTCTTAACGGAATTTGTATGTTGTTTATGAGACTTCTTACTCATAGAGCACAGATTTTCGCAGACGTTCGTACATATTGGTCGGGCGAGGCTACCGAAAGAGTAACAGGCTATAAGTTTGAGGGTAAGGCTAAGGAATGCAACGGCATCATTCACCTTCTCAACTCAGGTGCTGCTTGTCTTGACGCTTGTGGAGAATGCACAGACGAAAACGGAAATGCAGTTATGAAGAAATGGTGGGAGGTTACCGACGAGGATATCAAGAAGATGACCGATGCTACTGTTTGGTGCGAGGCAGGTTTTGATAACTTTAGAGGAGGCGGATTCTCTAGCCACTTTACAACAAGAGCGGAAATGCCTTGTACAATGATTAGACTTAACCTTGTTAAGGGACTTGGCCCTGTTCTTCAAATTGCTGAGGGATGGACTGTTAAGCTTCCTGATGATGTTTCTGATAAGCTTATGGAAAGAACCAATCCTACATGGCCTTGCACATGGTTCGCACCTAGATGCGATGGCAAGGATGGAAGTGCGTTCAAGACAGCTTATGAGGTTATGCAAAACTGGGGCGCTAACCACGGTGCTATCAGCTACGGACACATCGGTGCAGACCTTATCACACTTTGCTCAATGTTGAGAATTCCTGTTTGTATGCATAACGTTCCTGAGGACAAGATTTTCCGTCCTGCAGCTTGGAACGCATTTGGTATGGATAAGGAAGGTCAGGACTACCGTGCTTGTGCAGCATACGGTCCTATGTACAAATAATTTCGGGAGATAATTTAGATGAAAAAGACAGCACTTGTAATAATGGCTGCTGGTATCGGTTCACGCTTTGGCGGCGGTATTAAACAGCTCGAGCCTCTTGGACCTAACGGAGAGGTTATAATGGAATATTCCATTCACGACGCTCTTGAGGCAGGCTTCAATAAGGTAGTTTTCATTATCAGAAAGGAAATGGAGGACTACTTTAAGGAGGTTGTTGGCGATAAGATTTCAGGTATTTGTGAGGTTGCTTACGCATATCAAAATATCGAGGATCTTCCTGCAGGATTTACAAATCCACCTGAGAGAAAGAAGCCTTGGGGAACAGGTCAAGCAATTCTTTCCTGTAAGGGCATTGTAAACGAGCCATTTATGGTTATCAACGCTGATGACTATTATGGAAAAGAGGCTTTCTCAACTGTTCACGATTTCCTCGTAAACGACCAGGAGCAAATCAAGCAGTATAACTTCTGTATGGCAGGCTTCATTCTTAAAAATACACTTAGCGACAATGGTGGCGTAACTCGTGGAGTTTGTGAGGTTGACGATAACAAATATCTTACAAAGGTTGTTGAAACAACCGATATCGTTAAGACCGCAACAGGCGCAGGCGTTGAAAAGGACGGAGAGGTTACACCTCTTGATCCTGAATCCTATGTATCAATGAATATGTGGGGCTTGACACCTGACTTTATCGATGTTCTTGAGGGCGGATTTATCGAATTCCTTTCTAATCCAAATCTCAATCAGCTTAAGGGCGAGTACCTTCTCCCATCCGTTATCGGTGAGCTTGTAGAGAGCGGTAAGGCATCTGTAAAGGTTCTTCACACTAACGATAAGTGGTTTGGCGTTACCTATGGCGAGGATAAGTATGCCGTTAAAGAGGAGTTCTTGAAGCTTCAGGCAAACGGTACATACGGAAAAACACTTTATTAAAAAGAGTGTGTCCTTGTAAGGCTTAAATTAAAAATGTAAAACTCGACCTTTAAAGTCGAGTTTTCTTTTTATATACAAATTAATGCCTTGAAGTTTTATTGCTTTTTTGATATAATAAATTTGATAAGCAATTTATATTTTTATAAAGGTGTTGTAATGGAATTTAATGAAAAGCTTCAAGAATTAAGAAAACAAAAGGGGATTACACAAGAGGAGCTCGCAAAAAAGCTTTACGTATCTCGAACTGCAATTTCAAAATGGGAATCCGGTAGAGGATATCCAAATATAGATTCGATAAAAGCAATTTCCAAGTTTTTTTCGATTACGATAGACGAGCTACTATCCACCGATGAGGCTTTAATGATTGCAGAGGAAGAAAGCAAGGAAAAAGAGAAGCATTTTTGCGATTTGGCGTTTGGCTTGCTCGATTTTTGTTTCGCAATGCTTCTTTTTCTCCCTTTTTTCGCTGAAATAGTAGATGGAAGGATTAAAAGCCTTTCCCTTATTGCACTCACTTTCGTTCAACCGTATTTAAAAATATCATACTTTGCAGTTGTTATTTCTATGATTCTTATGGGCGTTTTGACGCTTGCATTGCAAAACTGTAAATTATTTGCTTGGGAAAAAAGCAAGAGGATAATTTCGCTTTCTATTGGAGCAATTGCTGTTTTTGTGTTTATTGTAAGCTCTCAACCGTATGCGGCGGTATTTTCCTTTGCACTCTTGATAATCAAGGCATTAATGCTCATAAAAAGATAATGATACGAAACGTGTCGCAAATGTGAAGGGGCGTTTCTTGTATATTGCTTTGTGTTTTATTAAAATGTATTTAGACGAAAGTCAATATATAAATTGAAAGGTACAAAATAATGAAACACAAAAATAAAAAACTCTTAATTTTAGGAATTTCCTTGCTTGCGTTGTTCATAATATGGACGGTATTGATTTGCTTTATTGATGTTAAACAAATTGGACCTGAAGACTCAAGCGTCGGATTTGCCAAATTGAACGCCTATATTCATAATCTTACAGGTGTGAATATGTCGCTTTACACAATTACGGATTGGTTAAGCATTATTCCTATAACAGTAATGGCGGGATTTACTATTCTTGGTCTATTACAATTAATTAAACGCAAATCACCCTTAAAGGTGGATTACAGTATTCTTGCACTGGGTGTCTTTTACATCATTCTAATTATGACATACGCGTTTTTTGAAATAATGGTAATAAATTATAGACCGATATACATAAATGGATGTCTTGAAGCCTCGTATCCGTCCTCAACGACAATGCTTGTTATGTGTGTGATGCCAACGGCTGCAATAGAACTAAACAAAAGAATAAAAAGCGTTGTTTTTAGGCGAAGCATTACAATCGCAATTACACTTTTTGCTTTATTTATGGTTGTGGGCAGATTTGTTTCGGGCGTGCATTGGATAACGGATATTATCGGTGGAGCGCTTTTTAGCTCTGGAATGGTGTTAATTTATTCTTTTGCTATCAATAAGTGATCAACAAACAAAAAGAGTAGCTGATTTCAGCTACTTTTTTCTTTATTTCGCACACAATAATGTATTTTTTTGAATATTTTTCTAAAAACTGCTAACAATCACACTGTATTTATTAAAAATGAGGTGATTAAAATGAATAGCGATACCGTGAATTTGTTAAGAGAGTGCAATTCGGGCATAAAAATGGGCGTTTCTTCAATCAATCGAGTTATGCCGTATGTCAAGGATCAACAGCTCAAATCCGCCCTTAATGCGTCTAAGGATGAGCACGCAGTATTGGGCGATGAGGCACACAAGCTTTTGCTTAAATATAAAGCGGAAACCAAAGAGCCTCATCCTATCGCAAGAGCAATGAGCGATATGAAAATAAAAGGAAAGCTTATGATGAGTGAAAAGGATAAAACAGTAGCTTCACTTATGACAGATGGCTGCAATATGGGAGTAAAATCCTTGTCAAAATATTTAAACGAGTACAAAAGAGCTACAAATGAAGCCAAATCTATTGCAAATCGCTTGATAGGAATAGAGCAAAAACTATACGATCAGGTCCGTCATTATCTATAATAAAAAGCACTCAAATGAGTGCTTTTTTTATTTGTAAAATTTTAAAATTAGATTTGTTGGTAAAAGCTTTGATGCCAAATGTACCATTTTAATAGAGAAGGTGGGCGAATATATTTTTTTGCCCTTTTTTGATGCTTTAAGAGCACCAAAAACGACCTTTTCAGCGGAAATAACATGTTTTTTCTTATATTCCTTGACGTTTTCAAGTCCCGAAAAGAAATCGGTGTCAACAGGACCCGGGCAAACGGCAGTTACTGAAATGCCGTTTTTTTCAAGCTCGCGACCTATCGCTCTTGAAAAGCTTATAACATATGATTTAGAGGCTGAATAAACTGCGAAATCGGGCTGTGGTAAAAATCCCGCACCGGATGCAATTTCAAGTATTTTCGCACCATCACTCATATACGGAATTGCGATTTTAGTAAGTAAGGATAAGGCAGAGCAGTTAATGATAATCATATCTTGAATGTTTTCCTCGGAAATACTCTCAAAAGGACCGTTAAATCCAACACCGGCAGAGCATACGAGGAATTTTATATTTGGATTTTTATCAGAAAGAGCATTTTTTAACTTTTTGAAAGGCGATTTTTCACTCAAATCAGTGTGAAATATGCGAATAGGTGTTTTAAACTCGAACGAAGGCACGTTTTTGCCACAAACAAGCCAAAGCTCGTCAAGATTATATGTGTCTAAAATTTTGGCAAATTCCAAGCCTATACCGCGTGATGCGCCACTTATAAGAGCAATATTCATAAAAAATCTCCTTTCTTAGCTTAAATATATTTTATCATTAAAAAAGGCGTAGGTCAAGAGTAAATTTTCCTTGCTTTTATTATATAAATATGATAAAATTAAAATAGTACAAATTCAGGAGGAAATATGGAACAGGATTTTCAAAGCAGTGCCTCTGTTAAGGATTACGTTTTACAGGATGAAAAGCTTTTGTGGACAGGAAAGCCTGTAAAGCCGATTAAGCTTTTGCCGGGAGAAAAATTCAACATAATATTTGGCATATTTTGGATAGTATTTTCTATATTTTGGATGGTGCTCGCCTTTTCGACAGTTAAAAAGTTTGACGAGCAGGATTTGCTTATGATGAAAATATTTCCATATTTTGGAATACCGTTTTCATTCGTAGGGCTATATCTTGTATTTTTGTCGCCATTTAGAATAATGAATAAGCGCAAATATGTTGAATATGCGTTGACAAATAAGAGAATATTGATTTTCAATAACGGAAAAACCAAAACGCTTAACGCCTTTAATTATTCCGATATTCATAATATCAGCTTTGGTTGCGATGAGCAGGGCGTTGGTGCTGTAACCTTTGCCATATCCAAATCTGGTACAACCACGTTCATAGACGGGCGACCATCTCGCTCGAGAATGACAAATATGGCAGGCTTTTATAACGTAGAGAATGTAAAAAGGATATATAAAATTTTTTGTTATCAAACAGGAGAAAAAGAACAATGAAATGCGTGCATCTTGATTTTCATACAAGTCCCTATATTGAAAATATAGGAGCTGATTTCAACAAGGCGGAATTTACTAAAACCTTAAAGGACGCCAAGGTTGACCTAATAACAGTTTTTGCTAAATGCCATCACGGATATTGCTACTATCCAACTAAGGTTGGAAAAGTGCATCCACACCTCAAATTCAACCTTTTAAAGGAGCAAATAGAGGCTATACATGATGCAGGAGCAATAGCACCTATTTATATCACAATGGGTTGGAGCGAAAAGGATGCAAACGAGCATCCTGAGTGGCATCACGTTGATTTTTGGACAAAAAAGAAGCTTGCTTGGGGATTTAACGGTGGAAAATTTGATGAGCCTGCCGACACTCCCTTGTCCGATTGCTCTTGGATAACTCTTTGTCCTGTTGGAGGATACAAAAAGTATCTTGAGGATATAACAAGAGAGGTTTGTGAGCAGTTTGACGTTTCAGACGGTATTTTTTATGACATTTGCTTTATGAGAGATACCTGCGTTTGTGATTCTTGCGTTGCCGGAATGAAGGAAATGGGACTTGACCCTGAAAATTATGACGATGCAAGAAAATATTATGAAATTAAGCGCATTGAGCTTATGAAGGATCTTACAGGTATCGTTCACGAATACGCACCGAACGCAACTGTTTTCTATAATGGTGGCGCTGATATGAACCGTCCTGTGTATGCACCGTATCAAACTCACTATGAGTTAGAGGATTTGCCAACCGCATGGGGTGGATACGACCTTATGCCATTGCGCGCTAAATACTTTGAAAAGTATGGAAAAATCTTTTGGGGAATGACAGGAAAGTTCCATCACGCATGGGGAGAATTCGGTGGATTTAAAAACAAGGACGCCCTTAAATATGAATGTGCCGATATGGTTAGTATAGGTGCATCAATGTCAGTCGGTGATCAGCTTCATCCTCTCGGAAAGCTTGATAAGAGCACGTATTCCGTAATCGGATATGCCTTTGATTACGTGTCAAAAATAGAGAAATTCTCCGAAAATACAAAGGCATATACTGATATTGCGCTTTGGATTAGCCATAATAACGCATCAGATATGGGTTGCTCAAAGATGCTTCAGCTTATGCACCTTGAATTTGATGTGGTTGAGAGCGGAGAGGATATTTCAAAATACCAATGCGTTGTTTTGCCGGATAGAGTGAAGTTGACTTGCGAGGATAAGGCTCGTCTTGTAGAGTTCAAAAATAACGGTGGAAAGATTATTGCAAGTGCAGAGAGCATTTTTGACGAGCTCGGAATTAAGCTCAAAGGACACTCGGGCTCTGACAATGACTTTATTTCTTGCGAAATTGATGAAATAACAACTCCGTTCCTTACTTATTCAAGCGCATATGTTCTTGAAGGTGATGGCGAGGTTCTTGCAAAGGTTCACGAGCCATACTTTAACCGTACCTATGGACATTTTTGCGGACACAAAAACACTCCTTTCAAGACTGAAAGCGCATCTTATCCAGCTCTTATAAAGCAAGGAAACGTGCTTTGCTTTGCACATCCTGTTTTTGAAGCTTATGATAAATCAGGAAGCTATGTTCTTGAAAGATATATCAAAAAAGCCTTTGATTCAATTTATGAAAAGGGTATTAAAACCGAAAATCTTCCATCCTGTGGACGTGTAAGATTTAGAAAGAGTGAAAAAGAGAATTTCTTCGCACTTCATATTCTTTACGCGCCACCTGTAAATCGCGGAAACGTTTGCTTGCTTGAGGATTTCCCTGTGCTTCACAATGTAAAAATCACAGTAAAGGTTGACAAAAAAATAACCTCTGTTGTTAGCGAGCCGGATGGCGAAAGCATCAGCTTTACTCAAAACGGAAACGAGGTTTCCTTTGAGCTTAGTCCGTTTAGCCTACATAAGCTTGTAATTTTGAAGTAAAAAAATTAAATTGTTGACTTTTTAAAAAACATGTGATATAATAATATCACTAAATCCAAGGAGGGAAAACAAAATGAAAAAAACACTTAGAATTGTTGCTTTAGTGCTCGTTCTTGCTATGTCTGTATGCGTACTCGCATCTTGCGGAAAGAAGCTTTCTGGAGAGTATGCTGCTGGTGGAGATCTTGCTGGAACATCCTATACTTTCAAGGGTAGCAAGGTTACCATTAAGTATACAGTTTTTGGCTTTGAAAAGACAATCGAAGGCGAGTATGAAATCACTACTAACGATGATGATAAAGAAGTAATCATCTTTACCTTTGGCGACGATGCTGAAGACGCTGATAAGTATGAAGGTGAGTTCGCTTTTGCTGAAGGCAAAGAGGGCGATACTGAGTACATCAAGATCGGTATTGTAAAGTACAACAAGGTAAAATAATTAAAAAACGGGAAGGATTTTTCCTTCTCGTTTTTCTTTTTAAATCAAAAGAAAAAGCACTGTAAATACAGTGCTTTTGTTGTTTATTAGAGTTCCTCAGGGTTAGTTTGAAGCTTTGAGCAAAGAACGTCGAGATTGCCGTTTCTTGTTCTTATTTCGTCAATGAAATCCTTCTCCAGCTTTGGATCCTTAAGAGTAACTGAGTACGAAAGACGGAACATAGTTCCGAGATTTCTAAGCTTTACCTTATCAAGAGTAAAGGATTTGGTGTACTTTTCGAAAATATCGTCGAAAAGCGATGTATAGTTAAGATCCTCAGGAATTGTAATTTTGAGTGTTCTTCTGTTGTCTGTAATTGTTCCAAATTTAGTAAGAGCAAATACTAAGTTGAGTAGTTCTACCAAAACCACCAAAATAACTGCAATTGAAACAAATCCAAGACCAAGAGTCAAGCCAACAGCCATTGAAAGAAAAATGTGTGTGATTTCCTTGGCGGTACCTTGCGCGGAACGGAATCTTGTAAGTGCGAATACGCCACCGACAGCAACTCCGGCACCGATATTTCCGTTAACGAGCATAATAAGCACAGCAACGATAACAGGGAGAAGAGCGATTGAAATTACAAGATGCTTTGAAAATTCGCTTTTGTACATATAACAAAAAGAAATAAGTAATCCAAGAGCGATTGCTACTGCTACGCAAATCCAAAAGTCGCTTACTTCAATTGTTGCATTTTTGTAACCCGTATACGCATCATAGCCGGGATTTATTCCCACCGGATTTTCCGATGAGGAAGTGTAAAATATGCTTTGTAGTAGTTTTGTCATTTTATGTAACTCCTATCATTTTTAATCAATCTCATAAATGCATTTCCAACCTTTGAAAAGGATCTAGTATAAACCTTCATTTCGGATAAAAGATCGGTTAGCCAAAGGGGAATAGCAGTCGGAACCTTTATTTCCATCAAAACCTCGCCCTCACTAAGAAGACTTTCACCGTATACGCCCTTGGTTAAATCAAGGTCGTATCCTCTCCAGGTTAGATTTCTGTCAAACGTAATTCGATAATCACGGTCATCCTTGCCAAAAAACGCACTTCTATCATAAGAAACGAAGAACATTGGTGCTAAATTTTTATAAAAATTCAAAAAATGTTGCATTTCTTTGTTTATTTGGTTGGGATTTTCGATTTCAAGCTCGCCCTTTAAAAATTTTAAGGCATTAGCCAAAGGCATGGTCATACGTCTCTTATAAACGGTACCGTTGAACTTTCTTTTTACCTCAATAAAGCCGGTAGAGGAGTCGTTTGGTATACCATAGGTTCTAAGCCTTAGCTTTTCCTTGAAAACAGGCTTTTCTACAGAACGGGTAATGAGCAAATAATCGGGTGTGTCATAGTATAGGTTACAAATGGTTGTTTCCCCATACTCGTCAGGATCGAATCTTTTGTCGATTTCTTCCTTTATACGAAGGTATTGCTCTTCGGTCAATATAAACTTTTTTTCAAGACGATTAAAGGTTAATTTTGTCGCCAAAGCAAGCCCTCCCCTCGCATTATATATTATATTTTAACACAATATATAGCGATTGTCAATCTAAATATTGACGGTATTCGTTAAAAAATATAGTTTTTGCATAAAAAACTATCTATTTTTTGTTATTCTTAGTGCAATTTTATATATATGAACGGCAAACTTTTCTTTTGGTTTTGATATTGTGTATTGTAAATACCGAGCGAGTATGTTAAAATATATATGAAGGGTGGTGAAAAAATGCCTAATATTTTCGATTATCTTTTGTGGCGCTCTGACCTTACCTTTGATAAAGCAGAGCCGAATGAAATAGATGCGCTTGTTTTTTCAGAGCTTTCTTACGTTCCATTTGAAAAAATTGTTCCAGAGCTTGGCACAAGTGCAACAATCACCTTGTCCGAGGCGGCTGAGAGATTTTTTGAAATCAATGGAGAAAAATTCTCACTTGGAGCTATTATTCCGTCCGATATATTGGTCCTTTTAAAAAAGGTGGCCGAGAGTAAAAGATTTTCCGGCGTTTCTCTTTGGGGATATAAAAGTGATACTAGCTTGGATATGGAAAAGCAGTTTTCAGCAATTTGTTTTTCTTGTGGCAAGCTAACCTACGTTACTTATAGAGGAACTGACGATACCATAATCGGTTGGAAGGAAGATCTTAATATGTCGCTTTTCACACCTGTTCCTTCACAAAAGGATGGTGTGGAATACCTAGAAGGCATTGCTAAGGAAACTCGCGATAGGCTTATAGTAACCGGACATTCGAAGGGCGGAAATATTGCGATTTATTCGGCGTTAAATTGTTCCGAAAAATTATACAAGAGAATAGAACAGGTTTATAGCTTTGACGGTCCTGGCTTTATGGAAGAATATATTGCACCGTATAGGGACAAGGATATTGTCAAAAAAATCAAAACTATCTTGCCGTCTAAGTCGGTTGTTGGAAGAATTTTCGAGATAGTAGGGGACTCAAAAATCGTTAAAAGCTCTAATAAGGGCATTATGCAACACGATGCTTTCACGTGGCAAATTTTGGGTACTGATTTCGTTGAGATTCCTTGCTTTGAAAAGCCGAGCGATAACTTCCATGAGCTACTTAAGGCTTGGGTTTATAAAATGCCAATACAGCAGCGGCACGAGTTCGTTGATGCATTCTATAAAATGGTAACCTCGAGCGACGCCTCGACGTTGACTGATATCAACTCTCAAAAGCTCAAATTTATCGTTGCATTATTGAAAACCGAAAACTCAAGCAAGAAGACCATGTTTGATGCAATTTTCTCGCTTATAAAGGAACAAAACTCTATAACAACAGCTAAAAAGGCAGAGGTTAAAAAACAAAAAAGTGCTCTTAAAAATGCTAAAAAGGAAAACGCTAAAAAATTAAAATAATGTTGAATTATAGAATTTTTAAATTCGATAATTGAAAAATTCAATATACGTAAAAAAACAAGGTGGCAAAAGGATTTTACCACCTTGTTAATTTATTTTAAATAGTTTTTTATAAACAATAAAGAGGATTTTAATTTCTCGATATCAGCACCGTTAGGGATCATAACGGGCGATTCTAATGTGAACGTTCCCGAGTAAGAAATTTCTAGTAGCCTTGCAAAAAGCAAATCGAAATCTACAACTCCCTCGCCCGGGTGTAAAATAGGTCTTATTTTTGAAAAATCACGAGGGAATGAGGAATAGTCGCTTATGTGAATGTGGGAAACAAATTTCCATAATTCATCCGCTAAAATTTCGTTAATTTCGTCGTGAAAAGCGCCAAATCTAGAATCGAAAATGAACTCTATTTGTGGCAAGAAGCTTTTAATTTTTCTCCAGTTTTCAAGCCCTGAATATGTAGTGCACGGGATGTTTTCAATTAGTAGCTTTAAGCCGAAATCATTTGCAATTTTTACGAATTTTTCAAGAAATGAAATATTGTATTCGACGTGGGCGTCGCTTTTTGGCCCGCCCCATAAATGAAAGACCATTTTTTGCGCACCGATTTTTTCTCCCGCCTCGCAGTTGATTTTAAAAAGCTCAAATGCGCGCCTAGTAGATTCGTCCTCGCAATCGGAGAGTAAAACACCTACGTCCTTTTCACAGTGAATAATAGGCGAGGGAATGCCCGAGTCGATAACAGTGGAAATCACTTTTTCTAAAACGTCGTAATAAAACGGTATCATCATAAATTCCATACCGTCTATTATTCCGCCCTCGTACAGTCTTGGCAAATGCTTCTTTATTAGCGTGTAATCATAATTGCAAACTCTTCCTACAAGAGTGCCGGTAGAGCAGTAGATTTTGTTCATTAAATCACCTCAAAAGAAATTTTATCACACAAAAAACCTCTTTTCAAGGAATAAAATCAGAAATTTTGAAAAAATGCTTTTCAAAAGCTTCATTTTATGATATTATAATTTAAAATAAAGATTTTTAGGGGAATAAAATGCAAAACGTAGAAATAAGTCTTCTTTATCCCAATAGCGAGGCTCTTGAAAGAGAGGAAAGCGGAGAAAATAGAGTTGATATTTCAAGCGAGGTTTTGAGCGAGCTTGAGCTTGACACAATATTGGATTTGAAAAATAGCCTTTTGAGCGACTTTTTCACAACCGATCCCGAGGTTATTAAATACCGTCAAATGGTATTTTCCGATATGATTGAAAATCCCGAGCTTTGCGACGTTCTTATGAGCGTTAGCCCGATTTTGTCTGATATTGCGGAAATTCGCCGTCTTTCAAGTGATACTGATCCATCCGAGGCGTATCTATATAGCATAACCGAGGTTGAGCTTTATATATCTGCTATGGAGCTTCTTTCAGAGGGACTTTATCCTATGATAGATAATTTCAAAAGCGAGGCTCTCATTACCTTTGCTACAAGAATTAAAGAGCTTACACAAAGTGAGTACTATACCGATCTCAATAAAAAGCTCAAAGAGCTTACATCTAGAGTAAGAGAAATAAAGAGCGTTACAATCGGTGTTAATCTTGACTCCAAACTTCGTCCTGATGCTGCAGGAGTTTTAAGTGTTAATAATGAAAAGTTCAAGTCAGGAGAGCTTATTGATAAGATCCTTCGTCTTGATTTCAAAAATGACGAATACACCTGCATCGCTCCGCTTGTACCATTTAAGAAATCACAATCGGAAAACCAACAAATAGCTCTTACAAACGCCTTTAATACTGCGCTCAACGATGTTTTTAAGTCTTCAATGCGCGCTTGGAGAAAGGCAGTTCAGTCTTACGTTCTTGAAAACGCAAATTTCCTTATAAGACTTTTGCCTGAAATAGAATTCGTTGTAAAGGGAACAGAGCTTATAAATTCGCTTCGTGATACGGGAAATCCGCTTTGTATCCCAACAATTTTGCCTGTTTGTGAAAAGAAATTTAGCGCAAAAGGCATATATAATCCTGTCGTTGCATCAAAAATCAATGATATTATGGTCGAAAACGACTTTGATTTTGATGAAAACGGAACATTCTACGTGTTGTCAGGACCAAATAGAGGCGGAAAATCAGTTATTACATGTGCAGTCGGCTTGACATTTGCGCTTGCACAGCTTGGACTTATGGTGCCTGCCGTAAGCGCTGAAATTAGTCCTGTTGACGGAATCTTTACTCATTTCCCAACTGGCTCTGAGGATACAATAGACAAGGGAAGACTCGGTGAGGAATGTGCCCGTCTTGACGAGATTTTCGGTAAGGTTACCGAAGACAGCTTGGTTTTGCTTGATGAATCTCTTTCATCCACAGGCTCCTTCGAGGGTGCATATATTGCATCTGAGGTGCTTTGTGGCTTCTCAATGGCGCGTTGTAGAGGAATTTTCTCAACTCACCTTCACGAGCTTTCGTCTATGCTTAATGAAATAAACGAAAAATGCTCAAAGGACGGTGGAGCAAGGATTGATACGCTTGTTGCCGGTATGGAGCAGGGTCAAAGAAGCTTCAAGATTACAAGGGCTAAGCCTGACGGAAAAAGCTATGCTAGAGACATAGCGGATAAGTACGGAATTTCCCTTGAACATATACTTGAAAAAATAAATAAAAAATAATTTTAAAAAAATTGAAATTTACTATTGCAATTGAAAAAATACTGTGCTATAATACTAATCGTGAATTTTGGTAGGTATCTTTTCTACTTTAATGGAGGTGTAAAAAATGGCTAAGTGTGCTATCTGCGGAAAAGGCGTTACATTCGGACACAATGTATCACACTCAAACCGTAAAACTAACAGAGTTTGGAAACCTAATATCAGAAGAGTAAAGGCTGTTGTTGACGGCTCAAACAAAACTGTTAATGTATGCTCTCGTTGCCTTCGTTCAGGCAAGGTTGTTCGCGCAATCTGAGTAATTTGAGAATAAAGACCGTCTATGGCGGTCTTTTTTTCATAGTATAGGAGTTAAAAATGAAATTGTTTGCAAGCGTCTTTGTTTCGAATGCGCTAACCAAGGCAACTAAATACGAGGTTTTACCTCTCCAAGCGTATGACAAGCTCGACCTTCCCGTTGCAACACATGCCGACATGCTTGTTTTCGTTCTTGGTAAAAGAATTTTTTGTTATGATGACTATTATAATAAAAATAGAAGAATTTTTGGCGTGGCTGAAGATGACGGCTATGAAATTGTAAGGATTTCTCCACCGATTGACTCGAAATATCCAAACGACGTTGCTCTTAACGTGTTTAAAATCGGTAATTTTCTTGTTGGTAATCTTAAATATGTTGCAAAAGAAATTCTTGAATATGCTAATTTCTTGGGCTTAAGCTTGATTGACGTCAGGCAAGGATACAGCGCGTGCTCAACCCTTGTTCTTGACGATAACACTGCAATAACCGCCGATAAAAGTATTTTTGAAGCTCTTACCAAGATAGGGAAGAGAGTCATCTTAATAGACCAAGGCGAAATAAAATTAGACGGCTACGACTATGGATTTATAGGCGGAGCTTCATGCGTTTTAGACGATACTGTTTACTTTTTTGGAGACATAACAAAACATCAAAATTATGATAAAATCCACGCGGCAATTGAGGCGCTAAAAATGAATGAATTTTCAATTTCGTGCGAGGATGTGTTTGATTTTGGTGGTGCAAGAACATTTTAAACATGAAAAAATGACCTTGAAAATCGCTATTTTTTTAAAAAATGGCGATTTTTTTGCGTTTTACACCAAAAATACGAAAAATATTCAAAAAATTCTTGGCAAAGCTAAATATTTATGTTATAATTATATAAACTAAAGATTTTGCCCGCGGATGTCGCGCATTTTATACATATTTTTAAGGAGAGATATACTATGAAAGCTATATGGGATTTCATTGTTCACATATTTAGGCATTTTACTGTCATTTCATTCTTTGATATACTTGACATTTTGTGCTTGTCGCTCGTATTGTTTGTTGCTTTCCAATTTTTGAAGGAAAGACGTGCAGGAAAGCTCGCACTTGGTGTTGGACTTTTGTTTGCATTTATGATTCTTTGCAATCTTCTTAACTTGCATTCTATGCAGTTTATTTTGTCCCACTTCTTTGATTTCGGCATTATCGTTATCGTTATTATTTTCCAACCGGAATTCCGTTCCGCGCTCGAAAAGCTCGGTGATAACTCAATTAAGGGTGTTAAGAGCATAGGTGAGGCTAAAAACTCAACTCAAACAATTGATATGATTGATACGATTTCTAATGCAGTTTTCGATCTTGCTAAGACCAAAACAGGCGCAATTATAGTTTTTGAAAGAAATACTAAGCTTGGAGACTTTATTTTGAGTGGAACTATCCTTAATGCACAGGTTAGTACATTCCTTTTGAGAAATATATTCTTCAATAAAGCTCCGCTTCACGACGGAGCGGTTATCGTTCGTGATAATAGAATTTACTCCGCAGGATGTCTATTGCCACTTTCTACTAACCCTGACCTTATTAAGGACCTCGGCACAAGACACCGCGCTGCAATCGGTGTTAGCGAAAATAGCGACTGCGTTGCCGTTGTTGTTTCCGAAGAAACAGGAATTGTTTCTATTGCAAACGAGGGACATATTTATAGAAACTTTACAAGAGCTACAATGAAAAAGAAGCTCGAGGAATATTTGCTCCAGGATAAGACTTCACAAAAGAAGCATGGCGCAAAGATAAAAATGACACAAAAGAGAAGATAAGGAGGGCGAAATGGACAGATTTTCTAAAACCACAGAAATTGATACTGCCGAAATCGCTGCTGCAGCGATAGAGGATGACACTCCTCAAAAAAGCCGAGCAAGTATCATAATCGCGCTTATCTCATGTATTCTTATTGCAATCGTTATTTGGATGGGTGTTATGGAGGCTGATTCCGACGTCTTCCAAAGAGATTTTGATAATGTTGGTGTATATTCAACCTATACCGACGTTGAGGCTGTTGATTCTATTACAATTACCGTTAAGGGACTCCGTAGAGTAGTTGTTGATTTTAAAGCATCTGATTTTAAGGTTATTAAGAGTGCCGAGGATAAATATATCGTTTCTCTTGAGGGAAATAAGGCGGATGCTTATATAATCGAAAACGAATCTACCGATGATTCTATTGTCGTTTCGGTGTCTAAAAAATGAGAATTTTAGTAGAACAAATAAAAGCATCTATATCTAGCACAGATGAGGATATTTTTGAGATAGCAAAGGCGCGCATTATTAAAACGCGTGCCTTTTCGCGTATTTCAAGCCTTTATTTACACAAGCGCTCAATTGATGCAAGAAACAAAAACGATATAAAGCTTGTATGCACCGTGTGTGCCGAGGTTGATGGAACGAAAATATCGGAGCAAAGACTTTTGAATTTTGGAATTAAAATTCTTTCCGATGAGAAGCTTTCGTTTGAATATAAGGGCGAGCCTCTTTCGGCTCCTCCGCTTGTCGTTGGCTTTGGTCCTGCCGGGATGTTTTGCGCCTTGGCTCTTGCGAGAGCCGGTCTTAAGCCCATCGTTATCGAGCGTGGTGCTGACGTCGATACTAGAGTAGAGCGTGTAAGCTCCTTTTATAAGACGAGAGTGCTTGATATTGAAAGCAATATTCAATTTGGTGCTGGCGGAGCAGGCACATTTTCTGACGGCAAGCTTACCACTAGAATAAACGATCCCAAATGCGCTTTCGTTTTGGAAACGTTTTGTGAGCACGGCGCGCCCGAGGATATAAAATTCAAGGCGAAGCCACACATCGGTACTGACTATTTGCGCGGTGTTGTAAAAAGCATTGATGCGGAAATAAGAGCTCTTGGCGGAAGCATTCTTTATAACACGAAGCTTCTTTCGTTTAGTGATAGTGTTGCTAATACTACTGCCGGAGAAATCAAATTTTCTTCTATCGTTTTAGCTCTTGGTCATAGTGCTAGGGATACCTATGCCTATTTGATGGAAAAGGGAATGGCAATAGAGCCAAAGGCTTTTTCCGTCGGTGTGCGTGTAGAGCATTTTCAAAGCGATATAAACGAGGCAATGTACGGCAAATATGCTGAGGATAAAAGACTTGGTGCAGCCGACTACAACGTTTCCTACCGAAAGGACGGAAAGGGAGTTTATTCCTTTTGTATGTGTCCGGGTGGAGAGGTTGTTTGCGCATCAAGCGAAGAAAATGCCGTTGTTGTAAACGGTATGAGCCACTATGCTAGAAGTGGAAAAAACGCCAACTCTGCTATTGCAGTTCAGGTTGACAAGGAGGATTTTGGCTCTGATCCCCGTAAGGCTATCGAATTCCAACGAGAGCTTGAAAAAAGAGCTTTTGTATGCGCGGGCGCTAATTATAATGCTCCTATGCAAACATTAGGGGACTTCTATGAAGGAAAGGCGTCTTGTGAGCCATCTAGAATCATCCCATCTTATATGAACGGTTCCGTGAGTGTTTGCGACCTTAACGGAATTTTGCCTAAATTTGTGTGCGACTATTTGAAGCTTGGCTTCGTAGAATTTGGCAAAAAAATAAAGGGCTTTGATGCAAAGGATGTGCCTTTGACAGGCGTTGAAACAAGAACGTCAGCCCCACTTCGCATTTTAAGAAACGAAAATTATACTGCCTTTGCAAGCACGAACGTTTATCCGTGCGGAGAAGGTGCAGGATATGCAGGCGGTATTATGAGTGCCGCAGTTGACGGACTTAACGTCGCGTTGGCAATTTTAAGAAAGTAATATAGGTGTTAAATTGAAAAAAGACAGAAAGAAATGGAATATAAAGGGCGACTCAGTTGATTCCTCTTTGATGCAGGAGCTATCCGTAGCTCTTGGAATAAGCGACGTTTTATCAGCGCTTATTATCAATAGAGGTTACACAACCGTTGAGGATGCAAGCACCTTTATATCTAAAAGTGCAGAAACCTTGCACGATCCCTTTTTGCTAAACGATATGGAAAAAGGATGCAAAAGGATACTTGACGCTGTAAAAAATGGCGAAAAAATATCTATTTACGGTGACTACGACGTTGACGGAGTTACCTCTGTAAGCATACTTTTTATGTATCTTGAGGGGATTGGCGCAAACGTTAATTATTATATCCCAAGCCGAAAGGGCGAGGGCTATGGAGTTTCTGAGGGAGCTATTAGAAAGCTTGCCGAGGAAGGAACACAGCTTGTTATAACGGTTGATACGGGCGTTACAGCTAATGCTGAGGTTGAAATTGCAAGAGAGCTCGGTGTTGACGTTGTTATTACAGACCATCACGAATGCCGTCCCGAGCTTCCTAACGCGCTTGCTATAATAAATCCCAAGAGAACGGATTCAACCTATCCTTTCCCATCTCTTGCAGGCGTAGGAGTTGTTTTTAAGCTTCTTTGCGCTCTTGAAAGGATGAGAACAGGCGACGAAATCATTGATTGCGTAAGACGTATTTCTATGGATTATGCGGATCTTACCGCTATCGGTACAATCGCTGACGTTATGCCTGTAAAGGATGAAAATAGGCTCATAGTATCACTCGGTCTTAACTTGGTAGATCAAACTAAAAATATCGGTCTTAGCGCGCTTTTGGAGCTTTGTCGCTCTAATGAAACGAGATCGAGAGCTAAAACAAAGAAAAAAGCATCCTCGGGCTTCATCGGCTTTACCGTTGCTCCAAGAATAAATGCAGCCGGCAGAATAAGTGATGCCTCTATTGCAGTTGATTTATTCCTTTCAAAGAACGAGGAATATGCGCAGGAGCTTGCTTTGAAGCTTTGTGATATAAACAAGGATAGACAGCTTGAGGAGAACAAAATAGCCGAGCAGGCATATGCAATTATTGAAGAAAGCGGATACGCCAATAATAATGTTATTATTCTTGATGATGCATCTTGGCACCACGGAATAATAGGAATTGTTGCATCGAGAATATCTGAAAGATATTCGCTCCCTGCAATACTTATTTCCTTTGAAGGAAATGAAAATCCAAACGATCCTGAAGCGATAGGAAAGGGCTCTGGCAGAAGCATTAAGGGAATGAATCTTGTTGATGCATTGTCATCTTGCTCTGACATTCTCGAAAAGTTTGGTGGACACGAGCTTGCAGCAGGTCTTACTGTAAAGAGAAAATTCCTTGATGAGCTTAGAGCTAGAATGGATGAATATGCAAGAAAGTGTTTTGAGGATCAAGCGCCTGACACAGCGCTTGACATAGATTGCTATCTTTCTCCAAAGCAAATAAGCCTTTCTCTTGCCGGTGAAATAGGAATTCTTGAGCCATACGGAGTTTCAAACCCTGTTCCTGTTTTTGCTATCAGTAATATGATAGTAGAGGACATCGTTCCTATCGGAATGAATAGACATCTCAAATTGACACTCTCAAAGGACGGAATTTCCTTTATCGGAATGCTGTTTTGCGTTTCATCGCAGGATTTCCCTTATGAGATATACGATGAGGTTGACGTTGCATTTAACCTTGAAATAAACGAGTTTTTGAACACAAAATCAGTTCAATTTAATATTAAGGATATAAGAATGAGCGAGCGCGCTTATAACGAGCAGCTTGCCCTAGAGAGCGAATTTATTAAGGTTAAAAACGGAGAAAGCGATCTTTCTTACGATGACGTAGTCCCTCAAAGAGAGGATTTTGCGCTTCTTTATAGCTTTTTGACAAAGGAAGCAAGAGAAGGCAAGGAGCAATATTCTTACGTGAAGCTTCTTAAGGCCATAAAGCGCAAATATTCAGGCGTTACTGCTAACTACATAAAAATAAAGCTTATGATAAAGATTTTCCGTGAGCTTAACATTATTTCAATCGAGGAAATTGATGATTATTCGTTTGCTTTCAAGGTGAATTATTCTAAAAATAAAACAAATCTTGAAAAATCTAACATTTTAAAGAAGATTAAATCGAGTTATTCGGCAAATTAAGGAGTAATTAATGGATAACGTTAAATTAAAGCCAATTGAACAGCTACTTGAAATTTTAGCTAACAATGGCAAAAAATACGATCTTGAAAAAATTAAAAAAGCCTTTTTGTATGCCGATGAAATGCACGAGGGACAGTTAAGACAAAGCGGAGAGCCTTATATTTCGCATCCGATTGCCGTTGCTGAAATTGTTGCCACTCTCGGTCTTGATACAGATTCTGTTTGTGCCGCATTTTTGCATGATACAGTAGAGGATTGCCCTGAAAAAACCAACATTTCAAAGGTAAGAGAGCTGTTTGGCGAGGATGTTGCATTGCTCGTTGACGGCGTTACTAAAATCAAATCAATCAATATCACAGACAAGGAAGAAACGCATATTGAGAACATTCGAAAAATGCTTCTTGCTATGTCAAAGGATATTCGTGTAATTTTCATCAAGCTTTGCGATAGAATGCATAATATGCGTACCTTGTACGTTAAAAAGGACGAGAAGCGCAGAACAACCGCCCTTGAAACTATGCATATCTACGCACCTTTGGCACACCGTCTCGGTATGCAAAAGATCAAGCAGGAGCTTGAGCATTATGCCCTTCAATATCTTGACCCGATAGGATACAAGGAAATAAAGGGTCATATAGAGGAAAAATACGGTAAAAACGTTGATTTCATTGAAAAATTAAAGACCTTTGTAACCGAAAAGCTTGAGCATACGGATATTAAATTTAAGCTTGAAGGTCGTGTAAAAACCGTATATAGCGTATATCGTAAAATGTACAACCAAAATAAATCGTTTGATGAAATTTACGACTTTTATGCGCTTCGTATCATTGTAAACACAGAGCTTGAGTGTTATACCGTGCTTGGTATGATACACGAAATGTTTAAGAGTGTTCCAGGACGCTTTAAGGACTATATTTCAACACCGAAGCCCAACATGTATCAATCACTTCATACCACTGTTATCGGTAAGGACGGTATTCCGTTCGAGGTTCAAATAAGAACAAGTGAGATGCATCAGGTCGCTGAATACGGTATCGCTGCTCACTGGAAATACAAGAGTGGAGAAAAGACTTCCGCTGACGTTGACCAAAGACTTGCTTGGATTTTGAAGCTCATTGATACCGAAACCGAGGCTGCCGACTCAGAAGAGTTTATGCATGCCTTCAAAATAGATATTTTCCACGACGAAACATTCGTTTTCACACCAAAGGGAGACGTTGTGGCTTTGCCACAGGGAGCAACGCTTATCGACTTTGCTTATTCCATTCATACCGGTGTTGGAAATAAGATGGTTGGCGCGAAAATCAATGGTAGAATTGCACCTATTGATTCAGCACCGCAAAACGGTGATATCGTTGAGGTTCTTACCTCAAACGCATCGAAAGGACCAAGCCGAGATTGGCTTAGCATCGTAAAAACGAGCGAAGCAAGAAATAAAATTCGTCAATGGTTTAAAAAGGAAAAGCGCCAAGAGAATATTGTCGTTGGTAAGAGTGAAATTGATAAGCTTTTTGCCCGTCATAGACTTGTGTGCGGAGAAAGCGAAAAGCTTGAAATCGTTTCAATCGTTGGAAAGCGCTTTGGAATGAATGAAGCGGACGACCTGTTTAATGCGCTTGGATACGGTGGAATAACACTTTCTAAAATCGAGCTTAAAATTCGCGATGAATACGAAAGAAATCACAAAAATAGCGAAAGAGACCTCAATATTATTGAGCCAACTCCTCAAAATACAAAGCGCAAAAAATCAAACGGTGGCGTTATAATTGACGGAGAAGACGGATGCGCAGTTAAGTTTGCAAAGTGCTGTAATCCTCTTCCAGGAGAAAAGATTATCGGATTTATCACCAAGGGATACGGAATTTCCGTACACAAGGCGGACTGCCCTAATATTAGCAACGCGTATGCTAACGAGGAAAATGCTAATAGATTTGTCAAGGCAGAGTGGGATAAGCCATCATCGTATAAATCCTCATATGATTCGGCAATTCAAATTGTTGTAAATAACCGTATGTCAATGCTCGCCGAAATTTCAGTTGCATTAGCCGATATGCGTGTAGATATCGTTTCTATCAGCACAAGAAATATCGAGGATACGACACTTATCAATATGACGATTTCTTGTAGAGATATAGGACACTTTGATTCGATTATCGCTAAAATTAGATCGATTAAAGACGTAATAAGAGTAACAAGACTTGTAGGAGCATCGTAATGATAGCAGTTATTCAAAGAGTAAAGAATGCTTCCGTTTCAATTGACGGGGCGTTGCACAGTAAAATCGACGGTGGTCTGTTAATTTTGCTGGGTGTAAAGGGCGGAGACTCGGAAAGAGATGCAGAGCTTTTGTCAAATAAAATTTCAAAGCTTCGTATTTTCTCAGATGAAAACGATAAAATGAATTTGAGCGTTATGGATGTTAATGGTTCAGTTCTTGTCGTTTCTAATTTTACATTGCTTGCAAATTATAAGAAGGGAAATCGTCCCGATTATATGAATGGCGCAAAGCCCGATGAAGCGAACAAGCTTTACGAATACTTTTGCTCTTGTATTTCTACTTCAGTTCCTACCGAAAAGGGAGTTTTTGGTGCTGATATGAAAATAGAGCTTCTAAATGATGGTCCTGTTACGATAGTAATGGATAGTGAAGTGCTAAAATGAGAATATTTTTAGACGGATGCATTAATAGAACGTATGTTCAAAGCCTTTGTATGGCGTTTTTTCACGGGATTAGCTTTCCTGAAAGTGAAGACGAGGACGTTGACAAAATGTCCCTTTATGCCTCTTTAACAAAGGGCGAGAGCGAAATGGTTGCTAGCGTTCGCTTGTGCACTGATAATTTTGAAACGCAAAAAAGCATTACTTATCTCTTGAATGCTTGTGAAAGCGAGGAAAGAGCTGCAAAAACCGCAATAGGACAGGCTATTTATCTAGCGTGCAAGGAGCTCACAGGCAAGGATATTCCATGGGGACTCCTTACAGGAATTCGTCCTTCCAAGGTTTGCTATGAGCTTTTAAAAAGCGTTGGAGAGGATAAGACGAGAGAAATTCTTAAAAATAGATATCTTTTGTCGGAGCAAAGAATAGATCTTGCCATAGCCGTTGCTAAAAACGAGGGCTCGATCATGTCCTTGACAAACGATAATAAATGCAGTATCTATGTGTCAATTCCGTTTTGCCCATCTAGATGTAATTATTGCTCGTTTATTTCGTACGCAGGAAAGAAGCTTTTTGACTTGATTCCTGATTATGTTAATAGAATTTGCGTTGATATCAAGGAAACCGTCAAGCTAATAAACGAGATTGGCTTAGAAATCTCTTGCGTTTACATAGGTGGCGGAACACCTACAATGCTTAATGAGGAACAGCTTGAAAAGGTTCTTGGTACTATTGCCGAGATACTTGATGTATCATCTCTTGATGAATTTACTCTCGAGGGAGGTCGTCCCGATACTATAACCGAGCAAAAGTTAAAAATTGCTAAAAAGTACGGCGTTAATAGAATTAGCGTCAATCCTCAAACTCTAAACGATGACATTTTGACTGCAATCGGTAGACACCATACCGTGTCAGAGTTCTTTGACGCCTTTGAAAAGGTCAAGAATAGCGAAATAAGAAGCATCAATACCGATCTTATCGCGGGTCTTGACGGAGATAACCTCGATAGCTTTAAACGAACAGTTGATAAGATTATAGACCTTTCGCCCGATAACGTTACCGTTCATACATTTTGTGTGAAAAAATCGGCACGAATATTGAACGAGAATGGCGAAATCTATAATATGAGCGATGAGGAGGCAAGAGGTAGTGTGGAATATGCATATAATGCGCTCACCTCTAACGGATATGTGCCGTATTATATGTATCGACAAAAAAATACCGTTGGAAACCTTGAAAATATAGGATATGCAAGACCTGAATATTTCGGACTTTATAACGTGTTTATGATGTCCGATGCTCATACCGTTTTTGGTATAGGTGCAGGCGCAACCACAAAGCTAGTTAAAAACGGCACGGAAAAGCCGGAAATTTTAAGAATATTTTCGCAAAAATACCCATATGAATATTTGCGAGAGAATAAAAAAACCGATGGTCAAATAAAGGAGTTTTTTGATAGGAGGTGAAAATATGAGACATATCAATATCTCTTTTTTGAACGAACAGGACAAAATAAACTTCGTTAATAGGTGTGAAGCAGAATTTGAAAAGCGCCTTTGCGATGTTTCAAACCGCGTAAAAAACACAGGCGTTGAATCGCTTTTACTCTCGGGCCCTACCTGTGCCGGTAAAACGACTACTGCAAATAAAATTATCAGTGATTTTGAAAAGAGTGGTAGGCCGGTTACCGTCGTTTCCTTCGATAATTTCTTTAAAGAGAGAACTGAACAGCGTTCGGTTGTAGGTAATGACGACATCGATTACGATTCCGTGAACGCACTAGATCTTGGACTTCTCGAGCGTTGTGTTAATGCAACAAGACAGGGCACGTCCGTTGATATGCCTGTTTATGATTTTATTACACAAAAAACCTCTCATTACGAAAGATTTGACATTCCCGAAAACGGTGTTATCATTTTTGAGGGAATTCAAGCCGTATATCCTGAAATCACAAGACTTTTCAAGAATCGTAGCTACGCGGGCGTTTTTATAAACGTCGACGAGGACGTTTGTGTTAATGGAGTAGTCTTTGAGCGTGATGACATAAGACTTTCAAGACGCTTGGTAAGAGATTATAAATTCCGTGGCGCAAATGCCGAATTTACACTTTTCCTTTGGGATAAGGTGCGTAAAAACGAGGATGAAAGCATTTATCCTAACAAAAACGATATTTGTAAAATTCAACTCAATTCATTTATCGACTATGAATTGTTCCTTTTGAAGGGATATATAATAGATATTTTGAATGAGGTTGAAGAAAACAGTAAATATTATAATAAAGCAAATGAGCTTAAACAAAAGTTCTTAAAGCTTGACTCTATAAGCTATGACTATGTTCCTAAGAACTCGCTTTATACAGAGTTTCTTGGCAAAAAATAACTTAAAGAGGAGTAGCCTTGAATAAGTGTGATTTAAGAAAAAAACCAAAAAGCGCAAAAAAATTATTCTTTTCGGGAGTTTTAGTGCTGACTCTTGCAAATTTTCTTGTTAAAGCAGTGGGACTTATATCTAAAATCGCGCTTAATCGAGTTGTCGGAAGTATAGGTGCAGGCTATTATAGCTCTGCATATGAGATATATGCGTATCTTTACGTAATATCAACTGCAGGACTTCCGGTTGCACTTTCAATAATGATAGCTAAAAGTCGCTCCAAGGGGCGACTTTTAGAAACCAAAAAAATATTTGATATAGCGATAATTTTGTTTTTGATAATTGGATTTTCGTTTTCAATTATTATGATAGCCTTTTCTAAACAGCTAGCCCTGTTAATCGGTGCGCCCGAAACCTCACTTTGCATTGTGGCTATTGCTCCAACCATGCTTTTTATATGCTTAAGCAGTTGTATGAGAGGATATTTTCAAGGCTATCAGCTAATGGCTCCAACGGCAATTTCTCAGTTTATCGAGGCTATATGTAAGGTTGTTGTCGGTATATCTCTTGCTTTGTGGGCAAAATCAAAGGGATGCGCAGATAATATCGTCGCATCATATACAATATTAGGCGTTACAGCAGGCGTTCTTTTAGGAATGATATTCTTATATTTAAGAAAGATATTTTTTCGAGAAGATCGTTTTTTTATTGGAGAAAGTATAAGTGATGACAAGAGAACAACAAAGGAAATATTAAAGGAGATGCTATCTATTGCAATTCCTGTAACTGTTAGCTCATCGGTTTTATCTCTTACAACTATATTGGATACGATAATGGTGCAAAATCGCCTTCTTGTGTATGGAATGAATGAAATTGCGGTAAGAATATATTACGGAGATTATACGTCGCTCGTTATATCAATGTTCAATCTTCCAACGATAATTTTATATCCTATAGCTAATGCGCTCGTTCCTATGATAACGTCGGCATATGAAAAAAAGGATATAGACGCGCAGAGAAGAATGAGGTCTTTTAGCCTTCGATTTATCGTGATAATAGCTCTGCCATGTGCTATGGGCTTAGGAGTCTTTTCAAAGCAAATATTGCGTCTTTTAATGTTTAGAGCGGACTCGGTTGAACGCGCAGGTCCTTGGCTTTCAATCGCATCGGCATCCGTTTTGTTTTTGGGAATTATAGCAATAACTAATTCTTTTTTAAATTCGGTCGGCAAGCAACGTCTTCCGATAATTTCTATGATTGCAGGTGCATCTGTTAAATTGATATCTAATTATATTTTGCTTGCTAAAATAGGAGTTGTGGGAGCGCCTATAAGCACGGTTTTGTGTTATTTAACGGCATCTAGCATAAATCTTATATTTGTTGTAAAATATGTTGGAGATTTACCGGGCACTTTTAAAACGCTTATTATGCCGCTTTTGTGCTCGTCAGCTTCTATCGGTACAGCTGCATTTTTATACCGATTTGCATCTTTATATATTCCTGCATCGGTTGCTACAATTTTGTCTATTTTTGTAGCTGTTTTCTTATATTTATTGCTAGTTTTGAGAACGAGAACCGTTTCCGAGGGCGAGATAAAAATGATTTTTGGCAATGGAAAGCTTTTGAAAATTTTGAAAAAAACAAAAATATTGCCCTAAAAAAGTGAAAATGTATAAAAATTGAATAAAAAAACATCTTTTTTTGTAACAATTTTCTAATTTAGACTTGAAATTAGTGTATTATAATGGTATAATAAAGGTACGAAAACCGAAAACAGGATTTCAGTAAAATAAAAGAGGAGAAAAAACCATGAACAAGACAGATCTTATTGAAGTAGTAGCAAAAGAGGCAGACCTTAAGAAAAAGGATGCTGAAATCGCAGTTTCAGCTGTTATCGCAGCTATCGAGGACGCTCTCGTAGCAGGAGACAAGGTTTCTCTCGTAGGCTTTGGTACATTTGAGGTTAAGGCTACAGCTGCTAAGACCGGTATCAACCCACAAACTAAGGAAAAGATCCAAATCCCAGCTAAGAAGGCAGTTAAGTTTTCAGTTGGTAAGGCTCTTAAAGATAAGGTTAACGCATAAGTCTAATATAAATAAATCCTGCGATTTTCGCAGGATTTGTTTTTGGAGATAATATGAGAATAGATAAATTTCTTAAAATTTCAAGAATTATAAAAAGACGCACCGTTGCTAACGATGCGTGCGATTCTGCTCATGTGAGCGTAAACGGCAGGACTGTAAAGGCTTCGTATGATGTCAAAGAGGGAGATATTATAGAAATAGCCTTTGGAGAAAAGAAATTGAAGGTTAGAGTCCTTGACGTGCGCGAGGTTGTTAGAAAAAATGATGCTTCAGAGCTTTATGAGGTAGTGTCCGAGTAATAAACTCGGGCACTTTTTCATATTATTTTATATGAAGATTGCTGGAGGTTATTATGAATATTCAAACGGAAGAGCAAATTATAAAGCACGACGTGATTATAAAGGGAAGAAAAAGAACGGAAATGACAGGAATAAGTGATGTTACAAGCTTCGATGATGGAACTATAATGGCACAAAGCGAGGATTTCGGCGTTTCTATTGAGGGGGAAAATTTGAAAATCGAAAAATTCAATGCCGAAAGCGGAGAATTTGTCTTAAATGGTCAAATAAACGGGATTTTTTATTTTACCAATACCTCTCAAAAAAAGAAAAAATCAATAATGGATATTTTTAAATGAGGATATAAATGGAGGTTTCCTTTTCAGAGCAAATAAATGTGGCTTTAATGTCCGTTGTTTTGGGACTTGCTTTTGGAGCAATTTATGACGTTGTAAGGATATTTCGCACGTTACTTGGCGTTAGCTATGTAAATAAATTTAGCGATAGGTTGAAAAAGGTAAAGCTTCCTTTTATAAAAAATCCTTACAATTTTCAAAAATCAAAGAGAAAAATAGCCGAAAATGTTATGATTTTTGTAACGGATATGGCGTATTTTTTAGTAATAACGGCAGTTATGACTGTTTATACGTATCATGTGAATTCAGGCGTTGTGAGGTGGTATATATTTGGCGGTGCAATCGTTGGAATTTTATTATATTACGTAACTCTTGGAAGACTAGTTATATCGGTCTCTGAATGTATAAGCTTTTTAATAAGAGCGTTCTTTTTATATATTGTGTTTTTCATTTCGAAGCCATTTTTGTTTTTGTATTCGAAAATAAAGCCATATTTTAAAAAAATAAAATTCACAAAAAATAAAGATAAAAAATCGCATCAAAAAACCTCAAACCGTAGAGTAGAAGTATATAAATTGGGAAAATAAGAATTTTAAAATTTATAAATTCTAAAATTGTTAAAACAAAAAATCACCCTTACAGGTGATTTTTTGTAATTTAAAAATTCTTTATTTAATGGAGCACTTTCCGTCGCTACATTTGTCGAGCACAAAAGACTCGCAATCAACACATTGAGAAGCGGTTGGATTGCATTCGTGTGTGCCGATAGAAACGGTATCAAGAACGCAATAGTTGGTTGTTTTAGCGTGATGTGCGCACGACTTAACTGTGCAATGAATACAATGATTTGCCTTTTTTTCCATAATGAACTCCCTGATAAAAAATTGAAATCAAAAGATTTCGATTTTAGTTTGCGCAAACAGTTATAAATAATTCAAAAATATAGAAAATAACTATTGACATGTGTATTTTCGCGTGATATAATACATAGCGTATCTGGGTATAGCGCAGCTGGGAGCGCGCTACCTTGGGGTGGTAGAGGCCGTGGGTTCAAATCCCGCTACTCAGACCAAA
>JAZKZO010000002.1:0-5613 GCA_045612665.1 Eubacteriales bacterium | reverse complement strand
GGTTGCCTTTCCATCGAATGTTGTGCTACTGTTAGGAAGGTAAATTGTAACACTTTGCATCTCGGCGTATGTGGAATCCGAGTAAACTCCGTAAGCAACATAAGGAATTGTTGTGTCGGCGCCGTAGTCCTTTACATTGTCAGCTCTTACAGAGGCAAGAGAGGTGCCGTTATTGTACCAAATAAGCGGATGATAAACTCCGGCCCCGTCAATTTCCCATAGAGCATATTCGGAGCCACCAATATAAACCTTTTGGTCCCAATCGGGAATTCCGTCGTTTTCGACGTTAGGAATGTTGACAGCATCCGCACTTATCGAAATGGCAAAAAGACACATTAAAGCTAAAATTACTACTGTCAGGATAAAAAACCTTTTTTTCATAAAATGCCCTTTCATAAATTAATATATAATTGTACAATTTGATTATATATTATTTTTAAGGTTGTTGTCAATACAATTTGCACAAAAAACGAAAACGAAACTAGAAATTTTATGCAAGTTGTACAAAAACAAACACACTGTGCTTTTGCACAGTGTGTTTTGAAAAAGCGAACGCATTGAGCGGTTTTCGGCATTAGTGTATCGGACTTGGCGAGATAATTGCCCAATCGCAATATAGGCTTCCCCTTTGAACGGAGGGGAAGCTGTCAACGCAGTTGACTGATGAGGTGTAGATTTCCGCTCGCTTTCGGCATTAATGTGTCGGAGTAGGGGATACGATAGCCCAATCGCTACTGATATAATTTTCCTCATCTCCAACGGCTTGAAGACGGAAAATATCGGTTTCGTATATCATATATTGAGTGTCGGTGATAATTTCCTCTGCGCCGTCATTTATGCGCATCTTGTACGAGATAGCCCTCGAATCCTTTTCCCAAGAAAGCACAATTTGAGAGCCGATAACGGTCTTTGTAATCACAGGCTTGGGGAGCTTTTTTGCGTTTTCATTTTTGAGTGGCGCGCTCCAAACGCTATCAAAATAATTTTCTCCGTCGCCAAGCGCGCGTACAACGATTGTTTCGCCCGGTACGATGGCAATTGCCGTAACGTCAGCGTCAACTCTTACAGGAGCAGAGTCGTTTATTTTGTATTCGTAGCCCGTCGCACCCTTTTGAGACTCCCAAACGGCATTACCCGTATCGGAGAGAGTCAAGGTAGGTGCATCGAGCGTTTTTTCGCGTGAGCAAGCGACGGTGCAAATGCTCAAAATCAAACACAGGGTAAGACAAATTAGCTTTTTCATATGATTTCCTCTTCAAAAATGCTTCCGTATCTTTCCTTGTACTCCTGAATTGAGATTTTTCCGTTTTCAAGCACGAAAAAGTACGGAGAGGTGGGTGAATTTATAATTTTTATCTTCATTACGCTTATTGCGTGTCGGTCGATTTTATTAAATATTTCCTCAAGCGCCTTGCCCTCGGCATCGCCCTCCTCGTGTCCAGGATAAATAGCGACAAGCAAAATGGACTTGGCATCAAGCAAATCTATTGCGCCCGTTACTGCGGGAATTGTCGTTTCTCGCATTGTGGTAAGTGCTTTATTGCCACTTCCTGGCAAATATCCAAGATTGAACATTCCCGCCTTGATTTTTTCCTTGATATAAAGACCAAGGTTAGAGTGGCTATCTCTTATGAGCGTGTAATTTTTCGGTGCGCCCTCGGCCTCAAGCCTTGCGCGAGTTGATTCAAGCGCACTCTGTTGAATGTCAAAGGCGTAAACCTTGCCCTTTTCGCCAACAGTAGTGGACAAAAATAGAGTATCGTGTCCGTTGCCCATTGTAAAATCGGCACACGTGTCGCCCTCTTTCAAATGCGACAATATAAAGCTCTTTTGTAGCGATAGTAAATCGGTCATTTAAAAACTCCTAAAAAAATCGAAGGTCAATTCCCCACAAATCGCCTGTTAGCATAACGTGGCAGTATGCGAAAACGAGAGGAAGCAACACAAATATTAAGTCAAAAAGGAAGCAGTCAATTCCACCGTTTGACGACTTGGCAAATAAAATAAACGGCTTTCCGTGATCCTCTAAATTGTTTTGAACTTTTGCAAAAATCGACATAATGCCACTTAAAAGATGCATTAAAACGCACAATGCACAAATTACAAACGAAAGGGGCTTTATCAGTCCAAGCGTTACAATAAACGCCGTATTGAACAAGAGAAGTGAAATGTAAATTAAGTTAAGGTAGTATATTGCGCCCATATTCACTTTTTTGTGAATTTCACTATAAAGAAGCCAATTTTTGAAAAATCCGCCCTTTTTTAGCTTTCTCTCACTTGCACCGTTCAGCTTTTTTGATTTTTTCAAATAATGGCTGACTCCAAAACGGAAACTTATGTAGAAGTATATAAGCGAGCCAACACACAAAATAAGAGATATAAAGGAGTAGCTTACAAGCTCAGGCTTGAAAATTTGCGCCACAGTGGAGCTAAGGCAAAAAAACGCTGATATCGCAATGATGGCTAAGCCCCCGAAAATGCAAATAAACGTTACCTTGTGTCCCAAATATTGATGGATTATGGCTGAAACTATATTGAAAAATCCGATTCCCATTATTATGGCGCCGATAAGCATGGGAAACATCCAAGCCACGCTTGCAATTTCGCTTTCGTCAAAGGCGGAAGTGAAGATGATAACGCCTATCATAGGGAGAAGAAAAGCAAATATTCCGAGGGCAACCAGAAACGGATAGCCGATAGGATGCTTTCTTTTGAAATCATCGTCCGATGAAGGATTAAAGAATGAAAGTGCGTTTTTCGGTGCTTTTTTGGTGAAGCGAGGATATACCTTTTCTACCTTTTTGAAATATTCCTGCCCATATTTTTGCTTGAAAGCATCAAAATCGCCCGAAAGAGAATACAGGTTTCTATTTTCCAAAAAAATGTCGGGCATATTCTCTATTGCCTTGGCAAAATCGGCAAGCTTTTTCGCATCGTTTTCTTCTCGAATTTCGAGCAAGGTGTCAATGCAATAAAGAACAAGAGTACGATCCTTTTTTGAGGAGATGTTATTAAACTGTTTTTTTATGCGTCGTATCTTACACAGCTCTTCTTCAGTTTCCCGAGTAATTGAACCACCAAAGGCAGAAACGGCGATTATTTGAAGGGCTTTTTTTAACCACATTGCAGAGCTTTCAGTCATTCTTTTTCTCCTTAATAACCGATATATAAAAATAATACCACCTTTTTTGCGGTGTGTCAATAAAAAGTCTAATTTAATCACGCTTTTGCGTGTATATCATCAAGGCAACGCCTTGCATATCATCAATTCGTAAGAATTGCATATCATCATTGCGAAAGGGGATACACCTAACGGTGATGATATACACACTATGTGTGATGATATACAACCAAAGGTTGATGATATGCCATCGCTTTCGCAATGGATAAAAAAACGACAGGTAACAACCTGTCGTTTTTTGGTGGGAGAAGTGGGTGCCGACCCCACTGTTCCCGAAGGAAACGGAGTTACAGTCCGCCGCGTTTGCCGATTCGCTATTCTCCCGTATGGAGCTGGCGAACGGAGTCGAACCATCAACCTGCTGATTACAAATCAGCTGCTCTGCCATTGAGCCACGCCAGCATTTTATTGTCGCTTTTCTTGCGACGATTGCTATTTTAACATAGTTTTTTTGCCTTGTCAATAGTTTTTTAGAAAAATTTTTAAAAAAGAAATAAAGTATAAAAATCCTGTTATATTTTTAGATTACACTCTTGAAAAAATCGAGTAAATGAGTTAAAATAATACTGAAATAAAAATAAAATGAATTTTTGGAGTAAAACATGGAAAAAATCAAGATGACCACTCCTCTCGTTGAGATGGATGGCGACGAAATGACAAGAATTATTTGGAAGATGATTAAGGATGAGCTTCTTTTCCCGTTCATCGACCTTAAAACAGAGTATTACGACCTCGGCTTGCCCGAAAGAGAAAAGACAAAGGACAAGGTTACCTTTGATAGCGCTTATGCAACTCAAAAGTACGGTGTTGCCGTAAAGTGCGCTACAATCACGCCTAACAAGCAAAGAGTTGAGGAATATAACCTCAGTGAAATGTGGAAGAGCCCTAACGGAACTATCCGTGCAATCCTTGACGGAACAGTATTCCGTGCACCTATTCTTATCGACTCAATTAAGCCGGCTGTTCGCAACTGGAAAAAGCCTATCACAATCGCCCGTCATGCATATGGCGACGTTTACAAGGCAACCGAGTACAGAGTGCCAAGCGAGGGCAAGGCATCACTTGTATTTACCGACAAGGACGGAAACGAGATTTTTAATAAGGAAATCTATGATTTCGAGTGCGCAGGCGTGCTCCAAGGTCAGTATAACAAGGATAGCTCAATTCGCTCCTTTGCACACTCCTGCTTCCAATATGCACTCAATACAAAGCAGGACCTTTGGTTCGCTACAAAGGATACAATTTCAAAGCAGTACGACCAAACCTTTAAGCTCATTTTCCAAGAGATTTTCGACACCGAATATAAGGCTAAATTCGACGAGCTCGGAATTGAATATTTCTACACTCTAATCGATGACGCAGTAGCTCGTGTAATTCGCTCCGAGGGCGGTTACATTTGGGCTTGCAAGAACTACGACGGCGACGTTATGTCCGATATGGTATCAACCGCATTCGGCTCACTCGCTATGATGACGTCCGTGCTCGTATCTCCTGACGGAAAGTATGAGTATGAGGCTGCACACGGCACAGTTACAAGACACTATTACCGTTATCTTAAGGGCGAGGATACCTCGACAAACCCTATGGCAACAATTTACGCTTGGAGCGGTGCGCTTCGTAAGCGTGGAGAGCTTGACGGCCTTGATGCACTCGTTGATTTCGCAAATAAGCTTGAAGAGGCTTGCATTGACACTCTAAACGACGGAATTATGACAAAGGACCTCGTTGGACTTGTAAGCGAGGGCACTAAGGCAACAGCCGTTAACACAATCGGATTTATCAAGGCAATAAGAGAGCGCCTTGAAGCAAAGCTAGCATAAAACAAATACAAATACATAACTAAAAGAAGGAGAACTAATTATGAAAGAAAACAAGTACGCAGGCACAAAGACCGAGCAAAACCTCAGAGCAGCCTTTTCAGGCGAGAGCGAGGCGAGAAACAAGTACACATATTTCGCTTCTGTTGCAAAGAAGGAAGGCTATGAGCAAATTTCAGCCCTTTTCCTAAAGACCGCTGAAAACGAAAAGGAACACGCAAAATTGTGGTTCAAGGAGCTTAACGGCATCGGTGATACCGCTGAAAACCTTGAGAGCGCAGCTGATGGCGAAAACTACGAATGGACCGATATGTATGAGCAATTTGCAAAGGATGCCGAGGCTGAGGGCTTCACCGTTCTTGCAAAGAAATTCCGTTTGGTTGCAGCAGTAGAAAAGCACCACGAGGAAAGATACAGAGCGCTTCTTAAGAACGTAGAAACCGCACAGGTATTCGAAAAGAGCGAGGTTAAGGTTTGGGAGTGCCGTAACTGCGGACATATCGTTGTTGGCACAAAGGCTCCTGAAGTTTGCCCAACCTGCGCACATCCTAAGGCGTATTTTGAAATTCACGCAGAAAACTATTAATTTCAAGCCTTGATAGCTTCGCAATACTG
>JAZKZO010000001.1:0-1970 GCA_045612665.1 Eubacteriales bacterium | reverse complement strand
TTTATTGTTCGGCTTATGCTTGCCTCGTTTTTACCGAATTTAGCTGCTATTTCTCTTTGAGTTGGTATTTTCCCGATTTTTATGTATTCCGCAACCATTTGTGCATTTATGAAGCTATACTTGCCTATGTTTATTTCGTACTGAACAATGATTTCACAAATAAGCCTTGTTATAGACTCGGAAATGATAGGTCTTTGCCTTTCTTGGCATTCTAAGAAGCACTCTTCGATTTTTGATAAAATTTCCTCACAGCCCTCTTTGTCAGAAAGCTCGCTATCTACCGATTCGGTTGAGGGAATCATATCAAATATACTTACGCTTTCCCCATCATCATTATAAGAGTTTGGAGAGATTGTAACCGCCTCCTTATTTGCTCTTATTAATTCCTCAACATAGCTCTCATCTAGCTCATAAGCCTCTGCTATAAGTCTTATATGCTCTTTTGTTGGTTCATCTATTCCTTGTAAATTTATATACTTTACTATTTTTCGGATGTTTCTTTCATCTTCCTCTGCAATATGTATGCCGCCGCGCATTTCCTCAATTTGTTTTTTTGCACTTGCTCTGCGGTATTCCTTTGCCATAGACACATTGAAATAGTTAAGAAAGCTTCCGTTCTCTATTTTGAAGCTCGAAATACATTTGTTTGCAGTTTCAGTTATTTCAAGACCGTATTCAATGTATTTGCTCTCATTTATTGACAGCATATATAGATACAGGTATTCAACCATTTTGCGTGCTTCCTTTTTGTATGCACTTGTCTCTTTTTCAAGAGAAAACAACGGCGAAGCGAGTATCAGCTGTTCGTATTTCTCTTTGTTTGTCATATTTCACCTCTTAATTAAAGTGAAAGAAGTGACTTTAACATTTTTCTTGCCTTGTCAGGATCCTCGCATCTAATTGTACTTGTTACCGAATTTAGATAGTACAAGGGAACCATATCGCAAATCTTGGTGTTTACAGGATTTTCGTTTACAAAGCTTGCCTGTCCATATATGATGTTATCTATTTCGCATCCAAGGAACTTTTCGGCAAAGCTAAGAGCCGAAAATAGCACAATTGGTAAGTCCTTTGGTCCATAGGTAATGTCGGCGATGATATGAGCGCCGTTGTCAAGCTCATCAACAATTCTGCCCATTAACTGCTCGTGAACACTTTGCTCCTCGGAAAAATCGGTTTCGATATATTTGTGCTCAATTTTTGCACCGATTTCCTTGTTTATACAAAGAATTTCCTCGATAAAATCCGCTGAATTCTTTTGATAGTGACCTGCCTCATCCTTCTTGATTAAAAGTAGAAGCTTGACCTCGTCAGTGCTTTCAAGATTTTTTTCCAAAAAAGCAGTTATAGGGTAAATAACCTCTCTTCCTGAAATATTCAGGGAGAGGTCATCTGTTGTATATGCACATTTGTTTGTTTCTTTCTTCATAGGAATGTTGCAAATAATAATCTTTTTCATTTTGTCTCCTTAAGCATACATTCTGCTTTTGCTGTGTTTTTTGTTTTTCTTCATTGTTTGCCTTAAAACCTCTATGCCATACTCCTTTTCAATGTATTTTATATACATAAAGATTTTAGTCATTGTTTTTATTATAGCATTATCAAACTTGCTTTTTGTAAAGTCTGCCGCTCTATCTAAGCTAACTCCTGACTTGTAGTAGTCGTTAACTCCCTTTCGATAATCCTGAGAGAAAAGAAAATATTCATTTCCATCATTCTTAAGATAAAAGCTGTGAATTCCTTTTGCTGTTGGCTTGCAATAAATTGTGTTTCTCATTTTAAATTCTCCTTCGTTTTTGTTTTACACCTGTATATACGAAAAAGTTTTTTGAGACTTAACACTTTTTTGAAATTTTTAAAAAATTATTTTTCGACCTGTTTGCGCTTTTCTCTCTTTTTCTTTACTGTATCAAACGCAAAATAAATACTCTTTAGATTTGAAGGTAAAAATTCTATTGCCTCATCCTCTA